>NZ_JBHVUH010000016.1:0-194851 GCF_042884245.1 Streptomyces sp. NPDC058145
CGCACCCTGAACGTTCCATGCTCCCGGCACGCCCGGTCCAGATCCTTCAGGGTCTGCTGAAGCGCGTGCGACGGGGCGGCCTTCAACCACGGATGATCGGGTTTGGCGGCGGCCAGCTCGGCGCACTGCGGCGCGTAGTTCATCCACGCACCGCGCCGCCGGTACTCGCGGCGCTGGTGAAGGCCAATGTTCCACACCGCCCGGCAGACGCTTCCGAACTCCTCACACATCTGCGCCTGTTCGGCCGTCAAATCAAGCCGGTATCTGCGGCCCGACAGCATGAATACACCCCCTCCAGTTGATGTGATCACTGTACCGGCGGCCACTGACAACGCAGCGAACTCCACCGCTGCGCGGCTCGCGCCGAGGACGAGCCAACCCCTCCCTGAAGACAGGGGCCTGCGCTCAAGAACTCCGGTCACCGCTGACGGAACGGTGTACGGCGGCGCACAAGCGGTCGCCAAATTGCTGTCGAGCGCACGCGGCGGCTGGGCCGTCGCGGGGGCGGTACTGCAGCTGGCGCCGGCACGCTGGCTCGCCCACGGCATCTACCGCGCCATCGCCCACAACCGTCACCGGCTGCCCGGCAGCACATCGGCCTGCTCCTCCCCCACCGACCGAAGGCCAGGGAAGAGCTGAGAGGGAACGAATCGGCAGCGCGGGCCCCGGTGACGGCCCGTCGTTGTCTTCGAGGCTGAGGCTTCCACCGATGCCCGCCCCCAGGGCGGCAGCCTCGACGTACATGCCAGTACCGGGCAAGTGGCGCTGCGCGCGGCGGAGTCTCGACCGGTTCCGCGCCCTGGTCCGCCCTGAGAACCATGAGTGGTGGTCGGTGCCGACGGCGCCTGGTCGCGCACCCGCCCAGCCCTGACGGCGTCACCTTCGTCGAGGCCGGCTTCGACGACTGCGGCACCCGCCGTCCCGCCCCTGCCGACCGGCCCGTGTTCGTGCTGCCCGCTCCGCCTGGTCGGGTGGGTGGATTCGTCCGGTCTGGGAGCCAAGTCCGATTGTCAGTGGCGGGTGAGACGGTAGGAGCATCGAGTCGGAACGAGGGGGAGCTGTCATGTCCGGAAACCAGAACTACATCAACCACGTTGCCCTTGTGCTGGATGCCAGTTCGTCCATGTCGCACCTGAGCCGCAAGGTCGTCGAAGTCGCCGACCAGCAGATCGCGTACCTCGCCCGCCGGTCGAGGGAGCTGGACCAGGAAACGCGCGTCACGGTGTACGTCTTCGCGGACAAGGTGGAGTGCGTCATCTACGACAAGGACGTGCTGCGGATGCCGTCACTCAAGCAGCTCTACCGCGTCGGTGGGATGACGGCTCTGCTGGCGGCCGCACTGAAGTCGCAGCGGGAGCTGGCGCAGACCGCGCAACTGTACGGCGACCACAGCTTCCTGACCTTCGTTCTCACCGACGGACAGGAGAACGCAAGTCATCGCTGCCCGGATGCCTCTTCCAGGGATCCGCGTGAACTGGTGCAAGCCGTGGCCGAGATGATGCGGACACAGCAGGACAACTGGACCCTGGCCGTCCTCGTGCCGGACCAGATGGGCAAGCGTGAGGCCATGCAGTGCGGTTTCCCGAAGGACAACATAGCCATCTGGGACGCCACGAGCACACAGGGCCTTGAGGAGGCCGGGCAGGTCATCAGGCAGGCCACCGAGAACTTCATGGTGGGCCGCTCCCAGGGCATCAGAGGCTCGCGGGCGGTGTTCTCAACGGGCGCCCAGACGGTCAACAAGAAGACGATCAAGGCGGCCGGCCTGACCCCGGCGAAGCCGTCGGAGTACCAGCTGATCCCGGTGGCTCGCCACGCGGGGATCCGGGAATGGGTCATCGAGTGCGGGCACAACTACCGCACCGGTGGCGCGTTCTACCAGCTGAGCAAGTCGGAGAAGATCCAGGCGCAGAAGCAGATCGCGGTGCTGGAGAAGAAGACGGACCGGGTGTACACCGGGCCCGAGGCCCGAGCCCTGCTCGGCCTGCCGGACGTGGAGATCCGCGTCAAGCCGGACCACAACGACGACTACACGATCTTCGTGCAGAGCACCAGCGTGAACCGCAAGCTCGTACCGAACACACGGCTTCTGCTGATGCTCTGACACCTACCGGGTCAGCGGTGACGGCAGCCCCAGGGGTGGTCGGATACCCGTGTGCGCCCGACCAGGAGGATCGGCAGGATACGGTCATGGAATCGCTGGACGTGCCCGAGCTTGCCACGGATGAAGGTCTCACCCTCAGGCCATGGTGTCTCGCCGATCTGGACCTCGTTCGCGAAGCGTCCCAGGACGGCTACATCCCATTGATCACGACGGTGCCGACGCAGTACTCCGAAGCGGAGGGGGTGGCCTTCGTCGAGCGTCAATGGGGACGCGCTGCCGCGGGAGCCGGCTATCCGTTCGTGATCGCGACCGAAGACGGCATACCGGTCGGCACTGTCGGTCTGTGGCTGAGGAACATCGGCGAGGGGCGGGCGTCACTGGGCTACTGGGTGGTCAAGTCGGCCCGCGGGAGCGGGGCTGCCGAGGCTGGGCTGTCCGCAGTCGTCCGATGGGCCATCACGGATCTGGAGATCCCACGTCTTGAACTCTACGTCGAGCCCTGGAACGTGGCGTCCTTGAAGACGGCTGAGCGGGCCGGGTTCAAGCGGGAGGGGCTTCTGAGGAGTTGGCAGCTGGTGGGGAGCGAACGCCGAGACATGTTCATGTACGCGCTCCTTCGGGATGACAGCTGACCGGTCCCAGCACAGGGCCTACGCGGTGTTCGCCTCGCTCTCGGCTGCGGGTGTCCGCCTCACGCGTCCCCTGGATCCGCAGCCGGCTGAAGCCGCGGATCCAGGGGTTGACGCCATGGCCGGCGGAGGTTCGTGGCCTTCGGTGATCACGCGGTGTTCGGAGCAGGGTCGGGCGCGCGGTCGACCCGGCTCGGTCCCGTTCTGGGGCACCCCTACGAGCCTGGCGGTGCGAGCCTCGATCACCGCCCGCGACCAGTCCGGGTCACCTGCACGGTGCAGGTCGGTCCGCAGAGGCCGGTCCCGCACCCTTGATCGTCAGACCGTGGCCCGGTCCTTGGCGTCCGGCTTCCAGTCCTGGGCGAGGAGTCCGAGCAGCACCTGGTCCAGGAACTCGCCCATCACCCAGGCCGAGGAGCGCAGCACGCCCTCGCGGACGAAGCCGTTGCGCTCGGCGGAGCGCAGCATCGCGGTGTTGTCCGACAGCGTCTCGATCTGCAGCCGCTGCAGGCCGCGCACGATGATGCCGTAGTGGGACAGCACCGCGACCACGTCGGTGCCGTAGCCCTTGCCGCGGCAGGACGGCAGCAGCCCCAGCCCGATGTGCGCGGACCGGTTGTGGTTGTCGATGCCCCACAGCGTCGCGGTGCCGACCAGCGTGCCGCCCTCCAGCTCCACCACGGAGAACTGCACGCTCGCCTGTTGGGTGTCGTCCACCACGAGCCGCGGGTCATTCGAACCGGGCGTGATCGGCCGCCACGGCCCGCCTTCGGCCCGCGAGGCGTTCACCACGTCGTCGTAGAGCTCGGCCCGCAGGACCGGGATGTCGTCCTCGTGCCGGGCCCTGAGCCCGACCTTGTTACCCCTGAGCATGCAGGCTTCTTATCCGCCCGGGCTGGTCTGCGGCAACCCGATAAGCGATCTTGTCAGTTGGCGGCCGGGCCGTCGAGCAGCAGGACCGAGGCGGGGGCGTGCGGGGACTTGTCGCGCGTCGTCGGGTCTGGTTGGGTACCAGCTCCGTCGGCATGTTGGGCGGGCGCGGCGGATGTGGAGTGGAGCGAGCTACGTGCACAGGACGGAACGGCAGGACGGATCGTGGACCTTGCCCGAGGGGCTGGGGCAGGCGATCCGGGGCACTGCCGAGGAGATAGCCGCGCTGGTGCGGAGGGCGGGCGATACGGCGCTTGCCGTGCCGGGGTCGGAGTGGACCGTCGGTGAGGTCGCCGCGCACCTGGCCATGGCGAACGAGCTGATGGCCGACCTGGCAGCCGGGCGGGAGCGCTCCTACGGTGACGGAACCCCGCAGAGCCTCGCCGACGCCAACGCGGAGTCCCTCGCCGTCTTCGCGGAGCGCCGGGCGGAGCCGCTCGCGACGATGATCACGGAGCAGGTCGAGGCGTTCCTGGACGCTCTGTCACGCTCTGCGGCCGATGGCCAGGCACCGACCACGCCCTTGGGCGTGATGAGCCGGTCCGTTCTCGCGTCGTACCTGCTCACGCACATGCTCGGCCATGGGTACGACCTGGCTCGCGCCCTGAAGAGCCCGCACATGGTCGACCCGGCACGGGTGAGCCTGTGCATGCCGTTCATGCTCTCGGTCATGCCGCGTGTCGCTGACCCCGAAGCCACGGCCGGGCTCGAGGCCCGTTACCGGATCAAGTTGCGTGGGGGTGAGACGTTCGGCGTGTCGCTGGCCGATGGTGCCGTGCGGGTGACGCCCGGGTCAGCGCCGCAGGACGTGGATTGCACCATTCTGCTCGACCCCGTCGCCTTCCTGCTCATCGCACTCGGCCGGCTCAATCCGTGGCGCGCCATCGCCCGGGGACAGGTCCTCGCCTGGGGCCGCCGGCCCTGGCTCGCCCCCCGCTTCCCCACGTTGTTCACCGCACCCTGAACCGCCCCCCTCCCCCGACGATCCAGGGCAGTACCAGCCAGCGCTGGGCGTCGCCGAAGGTGCACCTGGTGACGTAGGCGTTGTCGTTCGCCAGCCGTGCGAGGCACGTGCCACTCACGCTGTTCACGAGCTGGGTGCCGTTCGGTGTCTCGATCGCGGACCACAGTGCCGCCTTGTCGGCGGCCGCGCAGGGCTTCATGGTCACCTGCTTGTTGCGCAGTGTGAGGCACAGACGGGTCGCCACCTGCCGGAGCGCGGTGACGTCGGGGGTTCTGCTCCAGATCCCACCTCGACATCCAGCATCGAGTTCAGGCCAATGCCGGACGTTGCCGGAGCCATGACCTGGACCTCGGACGGCGGCGCGGGCACGCGACGCGGCGTCGGGACTCACGGAGTCAGAGGGGCTGGATCCGGGTGCGCAGAAGGCAGAATTCGTTGCCCTCCGGGTCGGCCAGGACGTGCCAGCTCTCGGTGCCGGTCTGACCGACGTCGGCGGGCTTGGCGCCGAGAGCGAGCAACCGCTCCAGCTCGGCGTCCTGGTCACGGTCGGTGGCGTTGACGTCGATGTGCAGTGGCAGCTTCCCGGTCCGCGGGTCGCTGCTGGGGCTGAGGACGAGGATGGGCTGCGGGCCACCGAGACCGGCGTCGGGCGGCCCGATCGCGATGCTTCCGTCGTCCTCCCGGCCGAGTTCGACGTAGCCGAGGACCTCGCTCCAGAACGCGGCGAGCCGCTCGGGATCCGCGGCGTCGAGGACCAGTTCACTGATGCGGCATGCCATGCCCGTCAGTGTAGGTGGACCACCTGGCTGCGGCGCCGGTATTCAGCCCGGCGTCCGGCCGGGGTCGCGCCCGGTCGGGGGACTCGGCGGCACCGCCGGGCGATCAACGTCTTCACACCGGTTACTGGACGGCTGCGTCCATCGGCGATGCTCAGTACGCGGAGTCGACGTTGTCGATGGAACCGTAGCGGTCCGCGGCGTAGTTGGCGGCCGCGGTGATGTTCGCGACCGGGTCGGTGACGCTGTTGGCGGTGCCGTCGACGTGGTAGGCCTTGAAGGTGGGCTCGATCACCTGGAGCAGGCCCTTGGACGGGATGCCGTTCTGCGCGTTGACGTCCCAGTTGTTCTGGGCGTTGGGGTTGCCGCTGGACTCCCGCATGATGTTGCGGTGCAGGCCCTCGTAGCTGCCCGGGATGCCCTTCTCCTTCATGATGGACAGCGACTGCTTGATCCAGCCGTCGAGGTTCCCGGCGCTGCCGGTGGAGCCCTTGGAGTCGGTGTGGCTGTCGCGCGAGGGAGCCGAGGCGCTGTGGGCGGTCTGCGGTGCCTCGGCGGCCTGCGCGGAAGCGGGCATCAGCGTGAGGGCCACGGTCGCGGCGCCGGTCGTGGCGATGCCGGTCAGAGCGAGAGTGCGCAGGCGGGCAAGGCGGCGGTTGGCGGTGATCGCGGTCATGTGAAAGGAACTCCTGGGGGACGTCTACGAGGCGCCGGCCGGGTGCCGGTCACGGTGCGGGGCTTCGGAACCAGGGCCGTACTGCACGAAGCAGCGGGCATGCCCGGTGATGATCGCCCGGTCGGCCCCGCCGGTTGCGGGGCAACGACCAACATGTTTAGCGGCCCGCCGAAACCATGCAAGAGTGTGACCTACTACCCAAGAGCGTAGAGATGTCCTATATCGGACTTCCCGCCGCTCAAAGCCCCCGTTCGCCGCCGACCACTTCTACGATGCCGCGTAGGACGTGACATGGCTCCTATGGGCCGCATCACCCCTTTTCGTGCAGATCGGCGCTTAATACCCGGCCCTGTGAGGGCCCGCGCCGAGGCCGCCCTCGCGTCGGAGGAGGTCGTGGGTCCGACAGGGGGGAGGCTCAGTACCAGAACGCCTTGACCACTGCCTCGCCGGCTGTCGCGGCGCGCTGGTAGAAGGCGCTCAGGTCCGCGTGGTGCCGAGCGTGGATCTCCCTGACGTCCGCTTCGGCCCAGCCGGGACCGAACGAGGCGTGCAGCTTGGGGCCCGCCGTTCCCCAGAGGACGTCGAACGAGACGTCCCGGAGGAAGGCTGCCGCCTGCCGCACCGCGTCCGGGGGCAGGTGGAGGAAGGGCGGTTGCTCGTCGGCGGAATGGCAGATGAGGTCACCGCCGAAGACGGGCAGCTCCCATACCCCGCCCCGCCCCTCGCTCAGCTTGCTGCCGGCCTCGCAGAGGTCGTTCACCGCACTGAAGTCCTTCTCGATGGACTCCGCGACTCCGGCCTCGTACTCGGCCTGATGGACGTCCCAGTCCCAGGCGGCGCCCATGAACGCGTGCAGCCAGGCGTACTCGAGCCGGACCTCCGAGTCCGGGACGGCGCGCAGATGCATGTGGAAGCTCACAGCACCCCCTCCTCCGTGCGGCCCTGCGTGCGCGGGCCGTCAGCGGCGGAGCGTATCCCGGGGCTCTGACAACGCACTGTTCGTCGTCACCGGCTCACTGGCCGACTCGTCCGTCGACGCACTCGCGCAGCAGGTCGGCGTGTCCGCAGTGGCGGGCGTACTCGTCGATCCTGTGCACCATCAGTTCCCGGATGGCGATCCCGTCCTTTCCGACGCGCTCGCCCAGGTCCGCGTGCTCGGCCAGCGCGGCGTCGGTCGCGTTCTGCTCGCGCTCCAGATCGGCATGGGCCGCGTCGACCACGGCCTGCTCGGCGACGGCTCCGAGGAAGTCCGCGTCCCTCGAGCCGTACAGCTTCGGCAGCGGTTCGTCGTCGCCGAGCCAGTTGCGCCAGTCCCTTTCCACCTCGGCGAGGTGGCGGAGCAGGCCGAGCAGCGACATCGTCGACGGCGGGACCGACCTGCGGGCCAGTTGTTCCGCGTTCAGGCCCTCGCACTTCATCCGCAGGGTCATGCGGTAGTTGGTCAAGAAGTCCTGCAGTGTCGCGAGTTCGCCGTCCGGGCTGTTCCCGTTGTCGCGGGGGTCGTCGTTCGGGTCGGCCCACATGTCGGGGTAGACGGTTGCCTGGGTCCATCGCGCGGGTTGATCGCTCATGCGTTGCATGGTGATGACCGACGGCCCGTGTCCGCCATTGAGTTTCGGATTCGCGCCGAGGGCAGTCGCTGCCGCATACGGGTGTGCCGGTCAGGAGGTGCCGGTGTGATCGGTGAGGTGGTCCCGCACGATGGAGGCGAAGTCGGGGTCGGGTTCGAGACCCAGTGCCGCCGCGCGCCGGTTGTCGAACACGGCGGGCCAGGAGCCCACGATGGCTTCGACCACCGGATCGGGCTCGATCGTCACCAGGTCGGCGACAGCGTCACCGGCCAACTGCCGGAGTGTGGCGAGCATCTGGGCCACCGACACCGTGAGCGCGGGGAGGTTGACCGGCAGCGGGCCGTCGAGCCGACCGGGCCCGGCACCGCGTTCGGCCTGGGCGACGCGGAGGAGCCCCGCGACGGCGCGGCGTGGTGAGGACAGGGCCGCCCGCAGTTCGGGGCTCACCGGGCAGGTCGTCGGGCGTCCGGCGAGGGGCTCACGGATGATGCCGGACAGGAATCCGGAAGCGGCCGCGTTGGGCTTGCCCGGCCTGACCGCGACGGTCATCAGACGGGCGACGCGGCCGTCGAGGAAGCCGTGGCGGGTGCAGTCCGCGATCAGGTGCTCGCACACGAGTTTCTGCGTCCCGTAACTCGACTGCGGCGTGGGCAGGGTCGACTCGCTGACCACCGCGGGCAGGGGCATCGCCGGGTGGGAGCCGTAGACGGCGAGACTGCTGGCGAACACCAGGCGCACGCTCGGTCCACCGCCGGCCGACTGGGCCCGGGCGGCATCGAGCAGGGCGCGGGTGGTGTCCACGTTGGCGCGCATGCCGAGATCGACGTCGGCCTCGCACTCGGCCGACACCGCGGCGGCGAGGTGGAACAGCACGTCGACCGGCTCGGCGAACACCTCACCGAGCCGGTCGAACACTTCGCCGTGCACGACGTCCACGAGCGGGTCGGCCGCCATGGCGGAGTCGGGCGGCGGCACGATGCGGTCGGCGAGGACCAGCCGTGTGATCGGGGCGCCCCCGAACGTCCGGGTCCGAAGCAGCGTGCCGGCGAGCCGACGTCCCAGGAAACCGAACGCGCCCGTGACGACGATCCTCATGTGATCCCTCCCTTGGCGGTGAGCCCGGCCGGTCGAGACTCTTCACAGGGACTCGCCGGGCCAAACCTCACGTCGGGAATGGTGCGGGCTGGGGCCGGGGTGACATCGGGACACGGTCGGGTGAGGCGGGCCGACGGGCCACGTCCGCGTCAGGGGCGGATCAGCGGCCCGTCAGGGGGCCCTGCCAGTCTTGTTCACGTGAACGGGCCGGGAGAACACCGGGCCGGGAACGAGGAGAGGTGCCCGGAGTGGTTGATCGGGGACCAGCGAGCATGCTCATGGTCGGGCCCCCGCGGGGGTCCACGCAGGTTCGAATCCTGCCCTCTCCGCCACAGGGGACACCACCCCGGCCGACCCGGTAAGGGGGGTGGCCGGGGGTCGGACGACCGTCAGGACGATCTTGCCCGTGGTCCGGCCGCGCTCGCCGATCTCGTGCGCCTTCGCGGCATCCGTCAGCGGCAGGACCGTCTCCACCACAGGCCTCAGCACGCCCCGCTCCACCAGGGCGGCGATCTCACGCAGGCCCAGATGGTCGGGCTCCACCAGCATCCACACCGCCCGGACCTCGTCCGGGGTCGCGGGTACGTCGTCGGGGCCGGGCAGGGTGATCAGCCGGCCGCCGGGCCGGAGCACCTTCACCGAGCGCTCGGCGCTCTCCCCGCCCAGTCCGTCGAGCACTACGTCGACGTCGCTCACGACGTCCTCGAACCGCACCGTGCGGTAGTCGATCACCTCGTCCGCGCCCAGCGCCCGGACCAGGTCGTGCTTGCCGGCGCCGGCGGTGCCGATGACGTACGCACCGCGGGCCTTGGCGATCTGCACCGCGAAGTGGCCGACGCCACCGCCCGCCGCGTGCACCAGTACCCGCTCGCCCGGGCGCACGTTCGCCGTGTCCACCAGGGCCTGCCAGGCGGTCAGCGCGGCCAGCGGCAGGGCGGCCGCCTCCACGTGCGTGAGGTTCGCCGGCTTGGGGGCGAAGTGCCGGGCCGGTGCCACCACGTAATCGGCATAAGCCCCCGCCTGGCGCGGGAACAGCGGCATTCCGAAGACCTCGTCCCCGGGGCGCCACATCCCCACACCCGGTCCGACGGCCTCGACGGTGCCGGACACGTCCCAGCCGACGGCGGGAACGGTGCCCCAGTCGATGAGGGCTCCGCCGGAGCGGGTCTTCCAGTCCACCGGGTTCACTCCGGCCGCGTGCACCCGCACCAGGACCTCGTTCAGTCCCGGCTCGGGGCGCTCGACCTCACGCTGGACCAGGTTCTCGGGCCCACCCCACTGCTCCACGACCACCGCACGCATGCTGTCTGCCTCGTCTTCCGTCTCGGATCCGCACGTCACCGGGACCTCCCCGGCTCGACGCGGTCCACGATCCGGGAGGTGGGCCCGCCACAGTGTTGGCCGTCCGGCCACTATGTGACAGGATCTGGCCATGGGTGAAATGCGAGCATCGGGGACGACGGGCACACCGGACCGGGTGGTGGACGCGCCGCCCCGCCGGCACCGGATCGCCGTGCTCGCCCTGCCGGGCGTCCCGCCCTTCGAACTGGGCATCCCCTCCCGTGTGTTCGGCAGCGTGGCGGACTCCGAGGGCCGCCCGCTCTACGACGTCACCGTCTGCACCGCCGACGGTGCGCCGGTGCTCAGCGACGCCGGCTTCACCGTGCAGCCCGCGGCCGGGCCCGAGGCCCTGGCCGCCGCGGACACCGTGATCGTCCCGCCCACGCACGCCATGCCCGAGCTGGGCCGCGGCGGCCCGCTGCCCCCCGAAGTGATGGCGGCCATCGCCGGCATCCGGCCCGGCACCCGCCTGGTGTCGATCTGCACCGGCTCCTACGTGCTGGCCGCGGCCGGGCTGCTCGACGGGCGGCCGGCCACCACCCACTGGAACCTGGCGCCGGAGTTCCGCCGCGCCTACCCGAAGGTCAAGGTGGACGAGGGTGTGCTGTTCGTCGACGACGGCGACGTGCTGACCTCGGCGGGCGTGGCCGCCGGTGTCGACCTGTGCCTGCACATGATCCGCCGCGATCACGGCGCGGCCTCGGCCAACCGGGCCGCCCGCATGTGCGTCGTGCCGCCCTGGCGGGACGGCGGACAGGCCCAGTACATCGACCGTCCGGTCCCCGAACCCACCGTCGCCAGCACCACCGCCACCCGCGCCTGGGCGTTGGAGCACCTCGGCGAGCCGCTGTCCCTCCTCCAACTCGCCGGACACGCCCGGATGAGCCTGCGCACCTTCACGCGGCGGTTCCGCGACGAGGTCGGCATGACCCCGGTGCAATGGCTCACCGCACAACGTCTGGAACTGGCCAAGCAGTTGCTGGAGACCACCGACATCTCCATCGACCTGGTCGCGCACCGGGCCGGCTTCGGCTCCGCGAACTCCCTGCGCGCGCACATGCGCACCACGTTCGGGGTCTCCCCCGCCGCCTACCGTCGCGCCTTCAGCCCCGACAACGACCTCGCCGGGGTTCTGTGAGGCCCAGCCGGCCTCCGCGCGGACCACGGACACGACGAGGTCGCCCTGGCCACCTTGTCGCAGCCGATGGGCACCCAGTCCGCTGAGCGTCGAAGCGGTGTCGGGCGGGCGCACGGCAGGGATGTGAAGCTGCTTGGGGCCGCCCCTCGACCTGATGGCCCATCGCCTTACGGACTCTCGCACCCGCCGGCTCGGCGGGACGGCGTTTCGCACTCCGGCCAGGGCCGCCTGCCGTCTAACCTCGGCGCGTGGGGCAGCCGGAGCAGCATGCCGAGGGCGCGGGACCGTTCGTCACCAGGCAGACGTGGCACCGTCCCGGCGGCGAGATCGTGGTGTGGGAGTCGCGGACCGCACGGCGGCGCGGAACCGTCGTCGTCCGGCCACCCGGTGCCGAGCGGAGCCGTCGAGCCCCCGCGGACGCCGTGTCCGTCGGCCGGCTGCGCAGACTCAACGCCATCGCGGCGACCGCCTTCATCATCGGCGGAGCCCTCTTCTCGGTGGGCGCGGGCGTCGCCCAGTTCGGCTCCGGTGACGCCGTCGAGTGCGCCTCGATCTACTTCGCCGGTGGTCTGTTCTTCAACACCGGCGGCTACGTGTCGCTGCTCCAGGTGATCAACGCTCCGCTCCACGCCGAGGGCCGGCTGATCACGCGCCGCTGGCGGTGGTGGAGCTATGAGCCGATGCGGGTGGACTGGCTGAGCGCGTTCGTCCTCTTCGCCGGCACGCTCGTGTTCGCGGTCAACCTGCTCAACTCCTTCCTGCGGGGGCTGAGCGTTCAGCAGACCAACCGGTTGATCTGGGTGCCCGACGTGATCGGCTGCGTGTTCTTCCTGGTCTCCGGGCACCTGGGCTTCACCGAGATCTGCCACCGCGGCCGCCCCTGCGCCCATCCACGCAGTCTCGGCTGGTGGATCGTCGCCGTGAACCAGCTCGGCTCGGTCCTGTTCATGGTCTCCGCCCTCGCCGCCTTCACCCGCCCCGCCACCGGCAGCCTGGTCAACGCGGACATCGCCAACTGGGGCACGCTCACCGGTGCCCTGTGCTTCTCCGTCGCCGGCTTCCTCCAGCTCTGCGAACGCCCCTGACCGGCCCGGTCCGAACCACTCTGTGTCGTGGTCCGCCGCGCGCGGCTACCGAGCGCTCGGGGCAGGGACCGCGATACACGGCTGGTTGCTCATCATCAGCGGGGCACACGGGGTACAAGAGACATGCAAGGGCCTCGCACGGCGCGTCCAGCGGCACGCAGGTTCACAACCCGACAAGCAGGAGGCGAGGACATGGGGCAGCCGGAGAGCACGGAAACCCGCCATGAGCGGTTCCGGACGGCGTCGTCCTCCCGGCTGACCCGCGCGCTGGAGGCCATCGGTGCCGGCGCGTACGCCGTCGACGAGCAGGGCCGTATCGTCGCCGTCAACGCCCGCGGCGGGCGCCTGCTGGGCCGCAGTACCCGGGAGCTGATCGGTCAGGACGCCCATGACCTGCTGCACCGCGGGTCCCAGGGACAGCGGCTGCCCGCCGCGCAGTGCAGCATGCGGCAGGCGTTCCACTCCGGACACCCGGCACACGGCCTCGTCGACTACTTCGCGCACGCCGACGGCTCCGTGCTGCCCATCTCCTGGATGATCACCCCCTACGACATCGGAGCCGACGCGCGCGGCACGCTCGTGGTCTTCCATCCCCTCGAGCAACCGCAGCGGACCGGCGCGCGCCCCGAAGAGGCAGCCGAAACACTCACCGACCTGGAGCGACTGGCTCTGCTCGCCGAGACCACCACCCGGCTGACCTCGACCCTCGACGTCGACGAGGCGCTGCGCCGGCTGGTGGACCTGGTCCTGCCCCGGCTGGCGGACTGGGCCGTCATCGACCTGATAACCGAGCGCGACGAGGTGTGGCGCACCGCCGTGGTCCAGGCCGACGGCGGCACCCTGGTCGACCACGTGGACCTCCAAGGACCGATGCCGCCGGTACCGGAGACGTCCCCCATGCCCCTGTCCCGGGCCCTGCGGGGGGTCGCCTCCACGCTCGCCGGCCCGGAGACCTACCGCGGCGACCCGGATTCCGGCATCGCGGTCGAGCAGCGCCGTCTGTTCGACGCCACCGGCATCCGCTCCGCCGCCATCGCACCGATCCGCAGTACCCGGGACG
The DNA here is from genome assembly GCF_042884245.1 of Streptomyces sp. NPDC058145. Taxonomy (NCBI): domain Bacteria; kingdom Bacillati; phylum Actinomycetota; class Actinomycetes; order Kitasatosporales; family Streptomycetaceae; genus Streptomyces; species Streptomyces sp. NPDC058145. The sequence goes on from NZ_JBHVUH010000016.1 coordinate 13,370, forward strand.
TGCTGGGCGCACTGACACTGGGCCGCGCCGGGCAGCCGGACGACTTCACCGTCGCCGACCTCACCCTGCTGGAGGACATCGCCCGCCGTGCCGGTCTGGCCCTGGACAACGCGCGCCTCTACCAGCGGCAGCGCGCGGTCGCCGAAACCATGCAGAACCATCTGCTGCCCCAGATGCCGCGCGTGCCCGGCCTGCAGATGACGGTGCGCTACCTGCCCGCCCCCGACGCCTCGCAGGTCGGCGGCGACTGGTACGACGCGTTCGCCCTCTCCGACGGCGCCACCGCACTGGCCATCGGCGACGTCGTGGGCCACGACCTGGAGGCCGCCGCCGGCATGGCCCAGCTGCGCAACATGCTCCGCGCCTACGCCTGGTCCCAGCAGAAGCCGCCCAGCAGGATCGTCGACCGGCTCGACGAAGCCATCATGCCCATCACCGACGTCGCGATGGCCACCCTCATCTTCGCCCGGCTGACCCGTACCGGCGACGGCCACTGGGAGCTGTCCTGGACGAACGCCGGTCATCCCCCGCCCCTGCTCATCACCCACGACGGCCTCACCCAGTACCTCACCGACGGGCACGGCATTCTGCTCGGCACCGGAACCGGCGCCAACCGGCGGCCCGACGCCACGATCACGCTGCCGCCGGACAGCACCCTGCTGCTCTACACCGACGGCCTCATCGAAGCGCCCGGCCGCACCCTTGACGAGGGCCTGAACGAGCTGCGCCAGCACGCCGCGGCCCTGGCCCACCGGCCGCTGACCTCCTTCACCGATCAGCTCCTGCAGCGCGTGCGCCCACCGGGCCTCGACGACGTCGCCCTCCTCGCTCTGCGCACACCGCCGGTCCCCCGTGCGAACAACCCGTAGACGGGGGTGGCGCGACCCGTGCGGCGCCACCGCGGAGCTGCACCCCGGGACCGTCGGCGCGGCACCCGACGCGTACCGTGCGAGCGGGCGGGGACGGGCACGCGGGCGTTGGAAGGACGCCACGTCACCAGCAGGTTCGTGACACCGTCCCGCCCTGGGCACCCGTCGCCCGCCACGCCGTTCCCACCGGCCCCGCCGTGAAAGGATCTCGTGCTCACCTCCTACGCCGCCCACTTCGACACCCCTGCCGGGTACCTCGACTTCGCACGGTTCGGCCCGCCCTCGCGCGATGCCGTGGCCGCCACCGCGCGCGCCATGCACGAGGCCGCGCACGCGGGCCACACCACGGTGGACGATCTGATGCGCGCGGAGGAGACGGCACGCGCGGCCGCCGCCCGTCTGGCGGGGAGCGACGCCGAGCACACCGTGCTGCTGCCCAACGCGTCCACCGGTCTGTTCCACGCCGCTCTCGGCGTCCGGGAGGGCGTGGTCCTCGTGCCGCGCACCGACTTCCCGGCGAACCACTATCCGTGGCGGCGCACCGCCGAGCTGGGCCGGGCCACGGCTCGCTGGCTGGATCCGGGGCCCGGCGAAGGGGTCACCGCCGACCTGGTCCGCGCCGCCCTCACCGACGACGTGGTCGCGGTGTCCGTCAGCGCCGTCGACTTCCGCACCGGTTTCCGCACCGATCTGGCGTCGCTGCGCGAGGCGATCGGGCCCGGCCGGCTGCTCATCGTGGACGCGATCCAGGCTTTCGGCGTCACCGAGATGGCCTGGGAGGCGGCCGACGTGGTGGTCGCGGGCGGCCAGAAGTGGCTGCGCGCCGGCTGGGCCACGGGCTTCGCGACCCTGTCCGACCGGGCCCTGCACATGCTGGAGCCGGTCCTGACCGGCTGGACGGGCGTGCGGGACGCAGGCGTGTTCGACGGCGCGGAGCACCCGCCCTCCCCCAGCGCGCAGCGGTGGTCCATCACGAACCTCAGTCCCGTGACGGCCGCCGCGTTCGCCGCCGCACTGGACCTCGTCGAGCGGCACACCGTGACGGCCATCGAGGCGGCCGTCACCGCGCGGATCGCCGAACTCACCGAGGTGATCCACCGGCACCGCGGCCGGGTGCTGTCCCCCACCGACCCCGCCAGGCGCGCGGGCATCCTCTCCTTCACCATGCCGGGCCACGATCCGTCGCACGTCGCGAAGGCGCTGCACGCCGAGGGCATGGCGCTGACCGTGCGCGAGGACTCGCTCCGGCTCTCCCCGCACGCCTCCACCCCGCCGGAGGTGTCCGAGCGGCTCGCCGCCGCGCTTTCCGCACTGCCGGACCAGCGATCGTGACACCGGCCGGCCCGGGTGCCGGGGACGCAGGTCGGCGTGCCCCGGGGCCAGGCATCCCAGGCCGGGTCGCGGGGCACCCGAAGTGAGAGAACGGGGAGGTACGTGTGGTGGGCGATGACGGTTTGGGCCTGGACGAGGTGTTGAGAGCGGCGGAGGACGCCGCCCCGGTGGAGTCGGTGGACGTCGTGGCCCGGAACCTGGAGAAGCGGTTCTCGGCGGCGCAGGTGTCGTTCCTGCTTGTCGACACGCTCGGTCGGGAAGCCGTCCGGCTGCCCAGAGCCGGTACGGCGGGGCAGGCGCGCGACGCGGCGGAGCGAATCGAGCTGGCGGGCAGCGTCTACGAACGGGTGCTGCGCTCCCAGCGCCTGCACCAGGAGGTCGACAGCGGGGCCGGCTGCCGGTTGGTGGCGCCGGTGACGAACCGCGGCGACTGCATCGGCGTGCTGGAGATGGTGGTGCCGCACGCGGACGACACGGTCCGCGACGCGGTGACGCGGGCGGCGCACGCGCTCGCGTACATCGTGGTCACCGACCGGCGTTTCACCGACCTCTACCAATCAGGGCAGCGCACCACCGCCATGAGTCTGGCGGCGGAGATCCAGCACCAGCTGCTGCCGTCGGCGCCCTGCTGCGAGGCGGCGCAATTCACCCTGGCGGGCGGTCTGGCACCGGCCGACGACATCGGTGGCGACACCTACGATTTCGCCCTGGACCAGGACGTTCTCCATGTGTCGATCACGGACGCGATGGGCCACGACACGGCCTCTGCGCTGCTGGCCACGCTGACCGTCAACGCCCTGCGCGGGGCTCGCCGCGCCGGCCTCGCCCTCCTCGACCAGGCGTATGCCGCGCACCATGCGATCACCGCCAATACCCGCGGCATGACCACCGGCCAGTTGCTGCGTGTCGAGCTGGAATCGGGTGCCTGTGAGCTGGTGAACGCCGGCCACCCCTGGCCGCTGCGGCTGCGCGGTGGCCAGGTCGAGGAATTGCGCCTCAAGGTCAACCTGCCGTTCGGGGTGCCCGCTCCGGTCGCCTACGAGGTGCAGCGGTTCCGTCTCGAGCCGGGTGATCGCCTGGTGCTGATCACCGACGGCATGCAGGAACGCGAAGCCGCCGCGATCGACCTGCCCGCCCTCATCAGGGACACCGGCGACGAACACCCCCGCGAGGTGGTCCGGGCGCTGACCACAGCGGTCATCGACGCGTGCGGGGGGACGCTGGCGGACGATGCCACCACCCTGGTGCTGGACTGGCACGGCAGTCTCTCGGGACTGCGCACCACCAGCGGTGGCTCCAACGCCGGTACCCGGTGACCGCGCGGCCCGGGCCGCGCGGCGGCACGGGCCAGGCCGGGGAGCCGGGGCCGGGCGGAAGCCGGGGTGCTGCGCCGCGGACTCGGTGCGGAGAGGCCCGCGTACGCGATGTCAGCGGCCGTCGGTGTGCTGGACTCGCCGGCGAACCCGCTCTTCCTGCTCGCCGTCCGCAGCGGAGACCTCACCGTCGTCGCCGTGACGACCGCGCTGTATCCGGCCGGCACGGTCCTGCTCGCCCGTGGCGTGCTCGCGGAGCGCATCCACCGCGGCCGGCTCATCGGCCCGACACCGCCGCCGCCCTGGAGGCCCTGGAGGCCCTGGAGCGGCAACTCGCCGACGGCACCTGGCAGCCCGCCGACGAGCAGGACCCCCGCATCGACGCATGGCACACCGCCTACCGCTCTTCGGCACCAACCCCCGCCGCATCCGCCCCAGCGTCGACGCCCTCGGCCGCCGGCTCGCCAAGAAGGGCAGCCTGCCGCGTATCAACCCGGCCGTCGACTCCTACAACGCCGTCTCCCTACGCCACGGCCTGCCCGTCGGCGCCTTCGACCTCGACCACGTCACCGGCGAGGTCGACATCCGTCACGCGGACGACGGCGAGGAGTTCACCCCCCTCGGCGAACCGGGCACCATCGAGAATCCCAAGCCCGGCGAGATCATCTACGCCGACGCCACCGGCGTCCTGACCCGCCACGGGAACCACCGCGACGCCCACCGGACCCGGGTCAACGAGGACTCCACCCGGGTCGCCTTCGTCCTGGAAACCCCGCACGCCACCCGCTACGGCCACCTCGTCAAGGTCGCGGCCGACGAACTGCAGGGCCTCCTCATCCCGCGCGCCGACCGAACCGCGGTCCACTACCTCAGCCACGCTCAACCGCGCGTCGACGTCTGAGGCCCTGCGGGCATCAACCGGGGTCAGGCCCCGCCGCCGCCTTCGCCCGGCAACAGCGACGGCGCGTCATTCCTGCGCCTCGAGGAGTCGGCGGGTGCGCTCCAGCAGGGCCTGGCGTACGGCGTCCGGTGCGAGGACCCGGAGCGGTGTGCCGAGGCCGAGGAGGTAGCGGGCGAGGCCGTCCGCGTCGGGGCCGCCTATGTCGACCAGGGTCGCGTCGGGGCCGTCGGGGCGGTGGGTGCCGATCGTCGCCGGGACGAGCCGTAGCGCCGCGTCCATCGGGATGGGGAGCCGAATGGTCGCCGAGAGCGGGTAGGGGCCGTTCGCGATGTTGCGGGAGACCAGACGCGCCGGGTCGGGCGGGTCGGTGAGGTCCGCCGGATGGCCGGTGGGCTGCACCCGGCCGACCCGGTCGGCCCGGAACGTCCGCCACTCGCCGCGCGCCACGTCCCGGGCGACGAAGTACCAGCGGCGTCCGGCGCACACGAGACGGTACGGGTCGACTTCGCGGAACGTCGCCCGCCCCTCCGCGTCGACGTAGGACAGCCGGGCACGCTCACCCCGCCGACAGGCGACCGCCAACTCCAGCAACAGGCCCGTTCCGATCCGTGGTCCGTCGGCCGTGGGAAGGCTGACGAACGCGTCGTCCAGGTCACCGAGCCGCTCCGCGATCCGCCGGGGCAGCACCTGACGCAGCTTCAGCAGAGCGGAGAGCGCGGCCTGGTCACCGCCCAGGGCGTCGCTCTGGGCCGCCACCCGCAGGCCGGCCGCCACGGCCAGTGCCTCCTCGTCGTCGAGGATCAGCGGCGGCACCTGGGAACCGGCGCGGAGGCGGTAGCCGCCCCAGGGGCCGGCCTCGGAGTCGACGGTGTAGCCGAGCTCGCGCAGCCGGGCGACGTCCCGGCGGACCGTGCGGTCCGTGACCTCCATGCGCTCGGCCAGTTCCCCGCAGGTCCATGACGGCCGCGAGGACAGCAGGGACAGCAGCCGCAGCAGGCGGGCGGAGGAGCTGATCACCCGGGGAAGTTTTCCACACCACGCCACAACCAGGACCGAAACTGTCCGGGTCACGGCCTAGCGTTCCCCTCATGCACACGGACACCACTTCCGCACCCGCGTTCCGGTACGCCGCCGTCACCTTCGACTGCGCCGACCCCGCCGAAATGGCCCGCTTCTACGGCGAGTTGCTCGGCATGTCGGTCCACTACTCCAGCGACGACTTCATCCTGCTCGGCAGGGAGGGCGCGACCGGCCTCGGCTTCAACCGTCTGGCCCACTACCGCCCGCCCACCTGGCCGGACCCCGCCCAGGAGAAGCAGGCCCACATCGAGCTGGGCGTGGACGACCTGGACATCGCCGAGAAACGACTGCTCGACCTGGGCGCCACCAAGCCCGGCTTCCAGCCGCAGCCCGAACGCTGGCGCGTGCTGCTGGACCCGGCCGGTCACCCGTTCTGCATCACGACCCTGGTCTGACACGCCCTTGTGACTCACCGACATCGCGGCCGGCGCCCTCGCCGTGTCGCGTGCCGGTGGGTCCGGGTACCGCCTGTCAGTGAGTGCGTCCGGTGTTGAGCCGGGCGGCCTGGCGTGTGAGGTGGTCGCGCTCGGCGAGGTCGGGGGCCTTCCGGGCAGCCTCGGCGTACAGCCGTGCCGCCGTCGCCAGGTCGCCGTCGCGCTCGTGCAGGTACGCCGCCACCGCGGTGTGCCGGGGCAGTGAGTCGTCCAGCGCCGCGAGCGCCGCAAGCCCCGCGCGCGGTCCGTCGGCCTCACCGACGGCGACGGCACGGTTGAGCCGGACGACGGCGCTGTCGGTCAGGCGCGCCAGTTCGTCGTACCACTCGACGATCTGCACCCAGTCGGTCTCCTGGGCGGTGGGCGCGTCGGCGTGCAGCGCCGCGATGGCGGCCTGGGCCTGGAACTCGCCCAACCCGTCACGGGCGAGGGCGGCCTGCAGGACACCGACGCCCTCGGCGATCGAGGCGGTGTCCCACCGGCCGCGGTCCTGCTCGGCGAGCGTGACCAGGCTGCCGTCGGGCGCGGTCCGGGCGGCGCGCCGGGCGTGGTGGAGCAGCATGAGCGCGAGCAGCCCCGCCACCTCGGGGTGGTCGATCCGGGCCGCGAGCTGCCGGGTGAGGCGGATGGCCTCGGCGGCGAGGTCGATGTCGCCCGAGTAGCCCTCGTTGAAGACCAGGTAGAGGACTCGCAGCACGGTGGTGACGTCGCCGGGCCGGTCGAACCGTATGCCGCGCACGGTGCGTTTGGCCCGGCTGATGCGCTGCGCCATGGTCGCCTCGGGCACCAGGTAGGCCTCGGCGATCTGGCGGGTGGTCAGGCCGCCGACGGCGCGCAGCGTGAGCGCGACCGCCGACGCCGGTGACAGCGAGGGGTGGGCGCACAGGAAGTAGAGCTGGAGCGTGTCGTCCGCCGCGGGCGCCGGCCCGGGCGGCGGCTCCTCGTCGATCCGGTCCTCACGCCGACGGCGGGCGGCGTCCGCCCGCGTCGCGTCGAGGAACCGGCGCCAGGCCACGGTGACCAGCCAGCCCTTCGCATCCCTCGGCGGGTCGGCCGGCCACGCCCGCACCGCCTCGACCAATGCGTCCTGGACGGCGTCCTCGGCCGCCGCGAAGTCGGCTCCGCGGCGGACGAGGACGGCGATGACGCTCGGGGTGAGGCTTCTCAGCAGCGCCTCGTCCATCGGTCAGGTCACTCCGTGATGGTGGGCGGCGCGGCGAGGAAGGGGCGCACCTCGAGCCACTCGTGGATCGGCTTCCCACCCGCGCCCGGGGCGGCCGACAGTTCCCCGGCCAGCTCGACGGCGCGTTCGTGGCTGTCGACGTCGATCACCATCCAGCCGGCGATGAGGTCCTTGGTCTCGGCGAACGGCCCGTCGGTGACCGGCGGCCGCCCCTCGCCGTCGTACCGGACCCACATCCCCTCGGGAGCGAGCGCCTGGCCGTCGACGAACTCCCCGGTCCCTTCGAGCCGGGCCGCGAAGTCGCGCATGTACTGCATGTGCGCGGAGATCTCCTGCGGCGTCCACTGATCCATCGGCACGTCATTGACTGCTGCCGGAGCGCCTCGGTAGTGCTTGAGCAGCAAGTACTTCGCCATCGTGTGACTCCTCCGTACTGGTGCGACCCATTGTGGTCGCCTTCACCACGGGGACGGAGCCGGTCACGGGTTCTCGACATCGTCGCGCGAAGTTTTTCTCACGCCGTCCGTCGCCTGCTACCGGCCGCGCTGAGCCCTGGTTCACCCGCGGTCGGTCGAGCGCCGAGGGCGGCGGCCCGCGACTGGGGAACGCGGAGCCGCGGGCCCCGGGTCGTACCCGGAGCAGCCGGCGTGTCCCGCTCGTGTCCCGGACACACCGGATGCCGGTCATGTCAACGCCGCGATCGCCGATCTGGTCGCCGCTCGGGACATCCTCGGCTCTCTTGTCGGACGACCGATGCATATCTCGAACGCCGCTTCGATGTGAGAGCGAGGCGGCTTTCTCGGCCCAGGCTGTGCCGACTTCGACACTTCGCGTCGGCCATGTCCTTGCGCTACGTGGTAACGACGTCGTGATACGTTCGGCGCCGTCGTGCGCCACTGCGAACCGAGGAGGTGAGACCGATCAACGCTTCCACAGGTCGGGACTCCCTCTCTCGCACGGTCCGGGGAGTGCCCGCGTAAGGCATTCCGAAAGGCCAAGGCCATGCGCTTCACTTCCGAGACGTCGTCCGACGGCGTTACCGAACGAATTTTCCACCTCGGTGAAATCCCCGGCGTGCTGTGGACTCCGGAGGGTGCCACAGGAACTCGTCCCCTCGTCCTGATCGGACACGGCGGCGGCCGGCACAAGAAGGCCCCGGGCCCCATGGCCCTCGCACGCCGCTTCGTGACCGAGTGTGGTTACGCCGTGGTGGCAGTGGACGCGCCCGGCCATGGCGACCGGCCCAAGCACGCGGAGTACGACCGGCTCGCGACCGAGAATCAGGCGCGTGTCGAAGCCGGCGAGGAACTGGGCCCGCTGATCGGCGTCTTCCATACGCTCGTGGCCCGTCAGACCGTGCCGGAATGGCGGGCGGTAGTGGACGCGGTCCAGGCTCTCGCGTACGTCGGTTGTGGGCCGGTGGGATATTGGGGTGTGTCGCTGGGCTGCGGGCTCGGGGTTCCCTTCGTTGCCGCCGAGCCCCGGGTCCGTGCGGCGGTGCTGGGCCTGGGCGGAGTGTCGGCATCGGCGGAGGTCGCCTCGCGGATCACCGTTCCGGTGGAGTTCCTGCTGCAGTGGGACGACGAGCGGGTACCCCGGGCGGCGAGTCTGGCGTTGTTCGACGCCCTGGCGTCGGCGGAGAAGACGCTGCACGCCAACCCCGGCAAGCACGGAGATCTCCCGGCGTTCGAACTGGACAGTTCCCTGCGGTTCTTCGCCCGGCACCTGAACTGACGCCACCGGGTCGACGAGGCGTGCGTGGCGGATCGAGCATGCCGTCGATATCGGCTTGCGCGGTTGCGTCGTGGGCGTCAGTGTCGCTTGACACTCGAAGAAGGCGGAGCAGATGACCACGCAGGACCACCCCGTGGACCACGAACTCGTCCAGGCCGCAGCGCATGTCGCCGGCACGCGCTGCCGGGGCGACAACCACACCATGGCAGCCGCGGCCCGTGCCCGCGACGGCCGGATCGTCACCGCGGTGAACGCCTACCACTTCACCGGGGGACCCTGCGCCGAGCTGGTCGTCATCGGCGCGGCGGCCGCCCAAGGCGCATATGAGCTGGAGACGATCGTGGCCGTGGGCGACCGGGACCGAGGGGTTGTCCCTCCGTGCGGCCGCTGCCGTCAGGTTCTGCTCGACTACTTCCCCACGCTCCGGGTCATTGTCGGCAGCGGTGACGGCATCCGGTCGGTTCCCGTCTCCGGTCTGCTGCCGGCGAGCTATGTCTGGGCCGACCACCAGCTCGACGCCGAGTGAACCGGTGCGGCGCCGTGTGAAACGGCACGGCCCGCGCACCGTTGACGGTGGATGTCAGGGCCGCATCAGCTTCCCGTCAGCGGTCTCCGGCAGTCTTGTACTTGCGAACGGCACGGGAACGACACCGGAGCCGGTCAAGGGAGAGGTGCCCGGAGTGGTTGATCGGGGACCAGCGAGCTCGCCTCACGGTCGGGCCTCTTCGGAGGCCCACGCAGGTTCGAATCCTGCCCTCTCCGCAACACGCAGACGTCCGGCAGGAACGGACACGGCGGATGCCCGTCACGGCAGTGACGGGCATCCGATCCGCGCGGGGCGAGATGTCAGTGGTTGGTGAGCATGCCCTCGCGGAGCCGGGTGAGGGTGCGTGAGAGCAGGCGCGAGACGTGCATCTGCGAGACTCCCAGGCGTTCGCCGATCTGGGCCTGCGTGAGTTCCTCCACGAACCGCATGTGGATGATCTGCCGGTCCCGCTCGCCGAGCCCGGCGATCAGCGGGGCCAGAGCATGGAAGTCCTCCACCAGCCCCAGTGCCGCGTCCTCGGTACCGATGAAGTCCTCCAGCGCGGCCTCACCGTCCGCGCTGCCGTTGATCGTGGCGTCGAGGGAGGAGGAGTTGTAGCCGTTCGCGGCGAGCCGGGCCTCGCGCACCTCATCCTCGGACAGGCTCATCAGCTCGGACAGCTCCTTGGCCGACGGCATCCGGCCCAGGCGGCTCTGCAGTTCCTCTGTCGCGCGGGCCAGCTGCACCCGGGCCTCCTGCAGGCGCCGGGGCACGTGCACGGCCCAGGTGGTGTCGCGGAAGAATCGTTTGATCTCGCCCACGATGTAGGGGATGGCGAAGGAGGTGAACTCCGCCTCCCGGGAGAGCTCGAAGCGGTCGATCGCCTTGATCAGGCCGATCATGCCGACCTGGACGATGTCCTCCATCTCGTCCGCGCCCCGGCTGCGGAACCGGCCGGCCGCGAAGCGGACCAAGGACATGTTCATCTCGATCAACGTGTTACGGGCGTACTGGTACTCGGGCGTGCCCTCTTCCAGCACCGCCAACTGATGGAAGAACAACCTCGACAGCTCGCGGGCGTCCTTGGGGGCCACCCGGGAGGGGTCGGCGACCTCCGGCAGTTCCGCCGTCCGCGTTCCTCTTGCCACCGTGCTCGTGGACGTCATGCTTCCCCTCCCAAGTTTCCAGACCACCGCTGCTGTCTTTGCCACCGCTGCTGCTCAGTGGCCAACGGCCGATGAGGCAGCGCGTACCCCCTCATCCTGCACCTACGCCTACCGCTCGCACCAATCCGTGGGACGGCAGCGTGCGTCGGAGCGCGAGACGAGCGGGCCTCGACTGTGCCGGTCGGGTGCGGAGGGGGGCGGACAGGTGCGGACCTTCCCAGACTCGCGGCAGGTCAGCAGCGCGTGGAATGCTGATCCGAGCCACTGGGAAGGGACCGCCCATGACCGACAGACTTGACGAGACCGGCCAACACGGCCCCGAGCCGCGGCAGGATCTCGTGCGGCGCTCGGCGCCGTTCCTGCCCGCCGGCAGTGAGATCCGGCAGGCGTTCATCTGCCAGAGCGCGCCCAACTTCTTCTTCTTCGTCATCACCTACCTCACCGGCCTGACCATGCTGACCAACACCTACCGGTGCGTGGCCATCACCAAGGACGCCATCTACGTACTGGACGGCAGCAAGCTGTCCGGCGGCGCGAGCCCGCAGCGACTGGCCGGCACCATGCCGCGCGACACCCGGCTCGGCCCGGTCACCGGCCGCTGGGGGCAGGTGAACATCCTCGGTCGGCGTCATTGGGTCCACACGCGCTTCCACGACCAGATAGCCGCCGCCGACCGGGAGGCCGGATTCGCCCAATAGGGCACGAAAAAGAGCAAGTTCGATGTGGTGATGTGGCGCGTTGGCAGATGCCCCTGAGCTATGCGAGATCACGGTCTGATGCCGACCGCGTCCACCGCCGCAACTCGCCTTACCTCACGGCCGTTTGCCCGCACGTGTATGACGAACACCCTTTCACCGCCGGCACATCCCGACTCCTGGGCTCCTACTGGCTCGAGGCCCCCAACTGGCGCCCCGAGAAGCCCTGTTGCAGCTTCACGCCGCCCCCGCAGCGGCGTGTGGTGAGCGGGGTGCGTCTGGCCCGGACCGCGTTCACCGTGGCCGCATACGCCCTCATCCTCACCGCACTCGCCCTCACCGCGACCGGCTGACCTCTCGCGTCACCCGCTCGGGGTCGCCGAACAGCGAAAGGCCGTGGCGGGTACGGAACCGGCGGGCGTATACGGCGGTGACCGCGGCGGCCAGGGCGAGCAGGCTGGAGGCACGGGACGCGATCTCCACCGGCCGCACTGCACCCCTGGGTGGAGAGACTCTCTCTTCGGCCGGCTGGTGTCCCCCGATCGAGGGGCGTGTCGCCATGCCGTGCATCCGCCGGTCGACTGCCCCGGAAAGTGTTTGGTGGACGGTCGGCCGTGGTCGATGCCTTCGACGGGAGACGCTCATGCACGACGACGGCTGGTACGTACGGCATGCCCACGGCCGCGGCTGAACGGGGACGCACCGTGCACTGGCTCTTCGGCGACCAGCTCGGGCCGCACTTCCTCAACCCCGGCGACGACGGCCCCGGGCGGGACACACCGCTGCTGATGATCGAGGCCCGGTCGGTGTTCCGGCGCCGGCGCTTCCACCGGGCCAAGGCACATTTGGTGCTCTCCGCCATGCGCCACCGGGTGGCCGAGCTCGGCGACCGGATGACGTACGTACGGGCCGACACCTATCGGAAGGGACTGGAGCACGCGGCGGGAAACGGCCCGGTCACCGTCCACCACCCGACGTCCTACGCCGCCGCACGGCTGGTGCGCTCACTTGCCCGGGTCACCGTGGGCCCCGCGAGGGGCTTTCTGGTACCGATGGACGACTTCGCGGCGTGGGCGGACGGGCACGGCGGAAAACGCCTGCGCCAGGAGGACTTCTACCGGTGGGTGCGCCGCGGACACGACCTGCTGATGGACGGCGACGCCCCCGTCGGCGGCCAGTGGAACTACGATCACGACAACCGTCAGCCGCCTCCCCGCGACGCATCGTCCCTTCCGGTTCCGGCCCCCTACCGGCCCCGGGAGGACGAGATCGACGACGAGGTCCGCCACGACCTCGACCGCTGGGAGAAGGACGGTGACGTGTCCTTCGTCGGACGTGACGGACCCCGCTTGTTCCCCGCGACCCGTGCCGAGGCGCGAGCCGCCCTGAAACGCTTTCTCTCCCACCGGCTCGGCACCTTCGGGCCCTACGAGGACGCCGTGCTCGCCGCCGACCCGGTGATGAGCCACAGCCTGCTGTCCTCCTCGCTCAACCTGGGCCTGCTCGACCCGGCCGAATGTGTCGAACGGGCCGAGGCGGAGTGGCGCGCCGGGCGGGCGCCGCTCAACAGCGTGGAGGGGTTCGTCCGGCAGGTCGCCGGCTGGCGCGAGTACGTGTGGCAGCTCTACTGGTACTTCGGCGAGGACTACCGGCATTCCAACGTCCTGCGCCACACCGCTCCGCTGCCGGAGTGGTGGGACGAGCTGGACGCGGACGCGGTCGAGGCACGCTGTCTGCACACGGTCCTGGCCCAGGTACGCGACACGGGGTGGACCCACCACATCCCCCGGCTGATGATCCTCGGCAGCCATGCCCTGCAGCGGGGCTGGGACCCCGCCGCGGTCACGGACTGGTTCCACCGCTGCTTCGTGGACGGCTACGACTGGGTCATGGTGCCCAACGTCGTCGGCATGTCCCAGTACGCCGACGGCGGCCGGATGACGACCAAGCCGTACACGTCGGGCGGCTCGTACGTGAACCGCATGAGCGACCTGTGCGGACCGTGCCGCTACCGGCCCGGCGAGCGGACCGGTGAGCACGCCTGCCCCTACACCGCCGGCTACTGGGCCTTCCTGGACCGGCACCGGGAACGGCTCAGCCACAACCAGCGGATCTCACAACCCGTGCGGCAGTTGGAGCGGCTCGCCGACCTCGCCGAGGTACGCCGGCAGGAACGCGCGCGGGGCGACACGCCTCCCTGAGCGCGGCGCGTCGATCACGCGCGCGTGAGGTCGCTCAGCACCTCCCGGGCGGCCCGGGTGCCCGACGGCAGCGCGCCCTGCACGGAACCGGTCGCCCGGTGGTCCCCGCAGACGTATCTGCCCGGCGCGAAGCGCGTCGTGCGGCTCAGCGGCCACGGCGGCCGCATCGCGGGCAGGGCTCCCTCCACGGTGTACGCGCCGACCTGCCGCCACTCGCCGGTGTCGGTGCCGTAGAGCTCGGCCAGGCGCCGGAGGACGGCTTGGCCCAGCTCCGGGCGGTCGGGGCCCAGCACGGAGGTGGAGATCAGCGCGGTGCCGGGCGGCGCGTACGTGGGCGTCGATGAGGCACATCGGTCAGTTTTCGAGAAGCCCCGGCGCCCGGGTTTTCCCTACCGTCGACGTCATGACCTCCATCGACTCCGTCACTCTTGAGGTGGCCGACGCCGCGGCCGCCGCCCGCTTCTACTCCACCGCCTTCGGGCTTGACTCCTCGCAGGTACGCCTGCGCGCCTGCGAGGAGCCGACGAGCGGCTTCCGCGGCTTCACGCTGTCCCTCGTGGTGTCCCAGCCGGGCAACGTCGACGCCCTCATCGGCGCGGCCCTCGGCGCAGGCGCCACCACCCTCAAGCCCGCCTCGAAGTCGCTGTGGGGCTACGGCGGCGTCGTCCAGGCCCCGGACGGCACGGTCTGGAAGATCGCCACGTCGGCGAAGAAGGACACCGGCCCGGCCGCCCGTGACTTCGACCAGCTCGTGCTCCTGCTGGGCGTCGAGGACGTGAAGGCCAGCAGGCGGTTCTATGTCGAGCGGGGCCTCACGGTGGGCAAGAGCTTCGGCGGCACGTACGTCGAGTTCGCCGCCGCCCCGGGATCCGTCAAGCCGGCTGTGTACAAGCGCCGCGCGCTCGCCAAGGACGCGGGGCTGCCCGCCGACGGCACCGGATCACACCGGCTCGTGCTCTCCGGCGCCGCCGGCCCGTTCAGCGACCCCGACGGTTTCGTCTGGGAGGCCACGGCCCCGCTGGCGGCCACCACGTGAGGCGGCTCCGCTCCGCGACGTGCGAGCGGGTAACCGCCTCCACCGCCGGTGTCACGCGTTGACGGTGGAGGCGGTTACCCGCTCGCACACGCACGTGGGGCCCGGCCGTTGCGGCCGGGCCCCGTCCACGGATCAGGTGTGGCGTGTTCTATGCGTCGGGATGCTCGTCTACCAGCGGTACCAGCGTCCCTTGCGGCCGCCGCTGCCCGCGGGCCGGACCACGAAGCCCAGCAGCCACACGACCAGAACGATCACCGCGATCCACCACAGCGCCTTCAGGGCGAAACCCGCGCCGAAGAGAATCAGGGCCAGCAGAAGAACCAGAAGCAGGGGAACCATAGTTATCAACCTCCTGGCCACCGAATGCCCTCGGTTCACCCTTACAAGCACACGAATATGGCTGGTTTTTTCCTCGGAATGAAGGGCATCTGCGCGGGTTGCGAGGTTTCCGGGGGCGGTCCGCGACCGGGCCGCCCCCGGCGGGCTCACGCTGGTTCGGGTTGCGGTTCGGGTTCCGGTTTCGGGACAGGTACCGGTACCGGGTCCCAGAGTTTGGTGGTGCGTACGTAACCGTGGATCACCGAGGCCATCGCCAGAATGAGAAGCGGTCCGAACACCCACGGATGCCTGGCCATTTCGACCGGCAGATAGCGATAGGAAACGAGAAGCGCGGCGAAGACCGCTGTGCCGTGGACGACGAGCTGGGTCCCCGCGCGGTCCCAGCCGCGTTCGAGGGAGCGCAGCGCCGCCTCGATGGTGAGCGTGAACACTACGCCGGCGACGAGATCCGCGCCGTAGTGGTAGCCGAATCCCAGGGTCGCGGTCAGCGTGGCGACCAGCCAGAAGGTGCCCGCGAAGCGCAGCACGCGCGGGCCCTTGCGGGAGTGCAGGAAAATCGCGGTGGCCCAGGCCGTGTGCAGGCTGGGCATGCAGTTGCGGGGGGTGATCCCGTCGAACGTCATGTGGTGCGGGCCGGTGATCGGCGTCGGGGTGTCCGGCCAGAGATTGGCCACCGCCCAGTGCCCGCCGTCGGCGCCGTAGGCGAAGACCGGTCCGACCACCGGGAAGATCATGTAGATGGCGGGGCCGAGGAGGCCGATGACCAGGAAGGTGCGCACCAGATGGTGGCGGGGGAAGCGGCGCTCGGCCGCCACGTTGCGGAGCTGGTACATCGTGACGACGACGACGGCGACCGCGAGCTGGGCGTAGACGTAGTCGAGCGCGTGGGCGCCGATCGGTCCCGTGGCCCGGACGAGCCGGCCCACCAGCCAGGACGGGTCGCCCAGCGCGTGGTCGGCGGTGGCCACGTACTGGTCGAGCACCACCGGGCGGGCCTTCGACGTGATGACCAGCCAGGTGTCGCCCGTCTTGCGGCCGGCCACGAGCAGCAGACCCAGCCCGACGCCCTTCAGCAGCAGGACACGATCCGGGCCGGTGCGGCGCGTGACGGCGATGACCGCACAGCCGAGGAGTACCCACAACGCACCGTTGCCGAAGGGGTGCCCTTCGGTCAGGTCTGCGCCCGCCGCCCACCGCACCAGCAGGATGACGGCGTCGATACCGATCGCGGTGCACATCGCGATGACCCGTTGCCGCCACGTGAGCACGACCATCATCAGCGCCATGCTGGCGTACAACAGGAAGCCTGATTTGGGCGGGAGTATCACCTCACGCACCTGATTGGTGATCGGTCCCGCCAGTCCGTAGTGGCGCGCCGCGATCTCGAGCGCGACAAGGAATCCGAGGGTCACCACACCGGCTGTGCCCCACAGGACGGTCCGCGGTTCACGCCACGGGACGGACTTGACTCTGCTGTTTATTCGCGAAAACACCCGCGATGATATAGGTATCAACTTTTTGGCCGATTTGTTGGTTTTCAGGTGAGTGCGTCGCTATTCGTGCCGGATGACATGTTCCGCCGGTGCGGAACGGGCGTTGAGGGCGCTCGTCTTGGGCCGGATCATGCTATCGGAGCGGTGCGGGTGGGTTTGAGCGATAAACGGCCGAGCTGGGGCCGGACTCCGACGCAGCCGGACGGGTCACTCCGCGTGGTGATCTCGTCGACCGACGTCACGGAGTGTCAACTGTCCCTGCGGAAACGAGCAGTCGAACCAGTGGATGACGCAGCAGATGCCGACACTGGCGAGCAGCGGGGGGACCTTATGGATACCCTCACGTCAGGCACGTTCCCTGATCCAAAGCTACGCGCCCGGGAGAAGACTCGGTGGCAGCAGACGATGCCGGCGCCCGACCGGCCGGAGCCCCGGAGCTCCTCCAGCATGCCTGCGAGCGTCGCGAGTTGCGCGACATACGCGTCGCACCCCTGATTCCCGCCGCCCCGTACGGCCCTGCCGCGGCCCGGGGCCCGGCATCGTCGCCGATCACCGTGGACGGCCGATGAGTTCTTCGGCCCGGCTTCGCCGGTGGCACAGGCTGCGCAGGCGCGACAGGGAGATGCGCCAGCTCGCCGCGACACTCATCGACCCCATCCGGGAGAGGTTGAGGGCCAGCACCGGCGCGGGCGAAGGCACGCCGGGTGAAGGGGCGATCCTGAATCCTGAGGACCTGTTCGAGGCCCTGGTCGAGTCCGCCAGGCAGTGGCGCGGCGACCGCGGCCTCGAGGTGCACCGTGTGCCCATCCCCCGCGAGTTCAAGGCGACGGGGATGTGGCTGGAGCGTGCCGACAGGGACGACGTCATCATCGAACAGGGCGCCGAGGTCTGGCACCAGGCGCAGATACTCGGTCACGAGTTGTGGCACATGCGGCAGCGGGAGGACTTCGCCGCGGAGCAGCCGGCCGCCGAGGGCTGCGGCCCCCTGGAATCAGGGCATGAGCACGGCGCCCAGCCGGCTGCCGCGCGTTCTCGTTTCGACGACGATCCCGAGATAGAGGCCGAGTTGTTCGGGATCCGGGTCGGCCAGCAGATGCGGGCGCTGATGCAGCGGGACGTGATCACCGGTGAGACGGCCCGCCGTATCGCCGACGCTCTCAACTATCGGGGAAACCGGAAATGAGCGGGGCGATAAATTACATCAGCTGCGGTCTGCTGTGGATCGGACTGCTGGCCAAGCTGCCGGATCTGATCCGGCATCGCAGCGAACTCTCCCAGCGTGCCATCAACGGGGTGCTGGCGTTCGCGTCGCTGTGCTTCCTCTTCGGGGCGCCTCCTTCGGTCGGGGTGATCAACCGGGTCAGCGGCGTGCCCAACCTGGCCGCCCCGCTCACCTACGTCTCGATCACCGCGTACAGTGCGTCGCTGCTGATCCTGATCGCATGCTGGCGTGGGGGCCCGACGGTGCGGCGGACGACGCGGCGCTGGATGTGCGGCTACGCGGCCGTTCTCGCCGGTATCGCCGCGCTGTTCGCGCTGGGGAAGGCACCGCAGGAGAGGCGCACCGACTTCGACACGTACTACGCGACGACGCCCTGGATCGCCGAGATGGTCGTCCTGTACCTGGTCGCGCACCTGACCGCCGTGACGGTCAGTGCCCTGTGGTCGCTGCGCTGGGGCTTCGAAGCGGAGGTGCGCAAGCGGCCCTGGCTGCGGGCCAGTCTGCTGACGATCGGCACCGGCACGGTGATCACCGCCGGGTACAGCGTCTCGAAGCTGATCGCCGTCGTCGCGCGGTGGTCGGGCCGGGACTGGTCGGTGCTCGCGACGTCCGTACCGCCCGTCTGCGCCGGTCTGGGGGCGCTGCTGACGGTGGCCGGGGTCCTGCTGCCGATGGCCGGCTACCACCTGTCGGCGTGGCGCGACTTCTTCCGGCTGGCGTCGCTGGACGCCGCGCTGGATCCGGTCCTCCGCGACCGCGCCCTGCGAGTGGAGCGGCCGTGCTCCCCCTTCCTGTGGGGCACCTGGCGCCGGAGCACCATCCTCAACGGCCTCCACGCGCTCGAAACGCTCTTCGACACACGGCTCTTCGACGAGGTCCACGACGCGGAGCTCACGAGGACGGGCGACCGGGAGAGAGCCGTCTCCACGGCGTGGGCCGCCACCATCGCGGCGGCCGCGCAGCGAAGTACCCAACCCGTACTCGAACCCGTCGGCGCGCCCACCCGGCTGTCGCACCCCCGCGACTCCGAGGCCCTGGTCCTGATCGCCGACGCACTGAAGAGATCCGCGCGTGTGACGCGGGCGACCGCCCACGTCGCCGGCGGGGCCGGACCGGCCCGGCCACGCGTGTGACGACGACCTCGACCATCCCCCCGCTCTCACCCATCCCCCCACACAGCAAGAGGACCTGAACGGAGTCCCCCACCCTATGAGTCTTGTCGTGTATACGGCGGCTTTCCTTCTGGCCCTGGCCGCCATGCTGCTGCGCCGACCACGCACGACTCCCCGCTCACCCCTGACCGTCGCCACCCGGGCCACCACGTTCCTCGCCGCCGTCTGCTTCGTCTGGTCGGCGCCGGTGACCCTCGCGGCGGTCAACCACGCCACCGGAATCCCCAATGTCGGCGCCCCGCTCACCTACGGCTCGATCTCCGCCTTCAGCTGCTCCCTGATCATCCTGCTGATCCACTGGAGAGGCGGGCCGCAGGAGCGGATACGGCGCATGGTCCGGATGACGGTCGCGGTCTACGGGACGCTCGTCGTCGCCATCGTCGTGCTGTTCGCCCTCGCGGACGCGCGCACGGAGCGGCTCACCGACCTGGACACCTACTACGCGAACACCCCGTACATGAGGGAGATGATCGCTCTCTACCTCGTGGGGCACCTGACGAGCACCATCGTGCTGAGTGCCGTGTGCCTGAAGTGGGCGCGTGACGAGGTCACCGGCCTGCTCCGGGTCGGTCTGAGGCTGATCCTCGCGGGCCTGCTGGTCGACACCCTGGGGTTCACCCTCACCAAGGTCACCGCGGTCGCCGCGCGCTGGCTCGGGTACGACCTGGACGTCCTGTCGACCACCGTGGCGCCCCCCGCCGCCGCTCTCGGTGCCCTGATCTACTCCGCCGGCTTCGTCCTGCCGCGCCTCGCGTCCGCCGCCGCGGCGGAGCGGCAGAGCCTGGCCACCTACCGCGCGCTGAAGCCCCTGTGGCCGGCGGTGAAGGACGTGGCCACCGCGCCGAGGGCGGAACCGACCTGGTGGCAGTTGTGGTGGCAACTGCCCAGCAACCGCCTCTACCTGCTCGAGGCGAACATCCGCGACGCCCTGCTGCAGCTCACGGCGCACTTCGACCAGCGGGTCGGCCACACCGCGTACGCGGCGGCCGTCCAGCGCGGCGAGCGGCAGGACAGGGCACGTGCCGCATCGGAGGAAGCGATGATCATGGACGGGTTACGCCGCGCGTCGGGCAAGGGCGCCGGCCCCGCCGATCCACCGGAGAAGTTCCGCATCACCATCGATCTGGTTGAGCTGGCGAACACCGTGCACCGCCTCCACAAGGCGGCGCCGGAGCGAATAGGCACCCAGTGACGCCGTTTCACGACCATTACGAGGAGAGCCCGTTGCCGCACAAAGCTGTCGTGATCGGAGCCGGCACGGCCGGACTGGTGGCCGCAGCAGCGCTGGTCCTGGCGGAACCCACGCTGCAGGTCCATGTGCTCGACCGGGACGAGCTGCCCCAAGGGCCCGAGAACCGGCGTGGTGTGCCCCAGGGACGGCACGCCCATCTGCTCATGGCCGGCGGCCTGTCCGCGATGGAGTCGCTGTTCCCCGTCAGCGTGCGCGACCGCCTTCTGCAGGCGGGGGCGCACGAGATCGCGCTCGGCAACGGGATGGTGGCCCTCACTCCGGACGGCGGCTGGTTCCACCGGTGGAAACGCAGCGGCCCGCACATGATCACCTGTACCCGCGCGCTGACCGACTGGGTCCTGCGGCAGATCCTCCTCGAGACCCGGGCCAACGTGACCGTCCATCAGGCGACCGTCGAGGGGTTCCTCGGCGACGCCCGGCGGGTCCGCGGCGTCCGGCTCGGCCAGGAGACGGACCACGGGCTGGGCGACGAGCTGGAAGCGGACATCGTCGTCGACGCGAGCGGCCGCGGCTCGGGCAGCCTCGCCTGGCTGGCCGGCATCGGCATCACCGGCGTCGAGGAGAAGAAGATCGACTCCGGTCTCACCAACGCCACCCGGATCTACCGGACCCCGGCGGGTGCCGAATCGTTCCCGCTGACCCTGGTGCAGGCCAACCCCTACAACGGCCGGCCCGGCCGCAGCGCCATGGTCCTGCCCATCGAAGGCAACCGGTGGATGGTCAGCGCGGCCGGCACCCGAGGCGGTGAACCGCCCCGCGACCCCGAGGGCTTCCTGCGCTACGCCCTCGCCCTGCCGCACCCCATCATCGGCCACCTCATCTCCGGCGCCGAGCCCCTCACCGACGTGGCGGTCAGCCGGGGTCACAGCACCGACAACAACCGCCGATACTTCGAGAAGGCCGACCAGTGGCCCGAGCGGCTGATCGTCCTCGGCGACGCGCTGGCGACCTTCAACCCCGCCTACGGGCAGGGCATGTCGGTGGCGGCGCTCGGCGCCCAGGTCCTGGCCCAGGAGCTCCAGCGGCACGGCCTCACCGGTACCGGCCTGTCCCGGCGCGTCCTGCGCGGTGCGGGCCGCCATGTCGACACGGCCTGGTCGACCGCCGTCGGAGTGGACGTCCTCTACCCGGGCGTCGTCGGCGCACAGCCGGGAGTCGCCGACCGGGTAGCCGCCTGGTACACGAACCGGCTGACCCGAGCCGCGACCGGGACCTACGAAGCGGCCTCGGCACTGTGGGACGTCACCAGCCTCACCGCGCCCGCCACCCGCGCGCTGCGGCCCAGGGCCCTGCTCGCGGCCCTGACCGGGCCGGCCCTCCCCCAGACGCTCGAGCCCCCGCTCCAGCCGTCGGAGCAGCGGATACTCGACCAGCTCACCAGCGCCGCACACCGGCCGCCCGCACACCGGTCCAGTCACACCTCATGACCGGCCCCACCCGCGCCGGGGCCGCCGCCCCACGGTCGTGGGGATCTCAACGGACGGTGTGCCGGTCGCCGCGGGGTGCCAATCGTGCATGCCGGCCGCGGGGGCAGTGCACGAGCCGCTCGTCGAGTCCCAGCCTGCGCGCCTCGGCCAGGAAGTCGTGCAGCGGGGAGCGGAAGACCGTGTAGTCGTCGTAGTGCACGGGCAGGACGTGCCGGTAGTCCAGGCGCCGGGCGAGCTCGGCCCCCTGGGCGCCGTCCATGGTGACCACGAAGCCCCCGGGGAGCTGGGTGCCGCCCAGGTGGAGTACGGCCAGGTCGGCGGTGGGGAAACGCCGGGCGATGTCTTCCAGACCGGCGTACAGCAGGGTGTCGCCCGAGAGGTACAGCCGCACCTGTACCGGGCCGTCGGCGGGGCCGAATTCCAGCATGCTGCCCATGACGGGCGGCAGCAGACCGCGCAGCACTGGCCGCAGGGCGTGGCGACCGGGCAGGGATGTCACACGGACCTGTGCGTCACCCCGCTCCAGGACGCAGCTTTCCCAGGTGCGAAGGCCGCCCGCCCTGCCGAACCCCTGAAAGGTACGCAGCCGGCGTGCGGCGTGCGGTGTGGTGACGATGGGCACCGACCGGTCCAGATGGCTCCTGGCCCGGCGGTCCCAGTGATCCCCGTGCAGGTGGGAGAGGACGACGCCGTCGAGGCGGGGCAGGTCCGCCGCATCCAGGGCCGGCTCGGTGAGCCGTCGGCTGACCAGCCCGTAGCCCAGATGTGCCCGCTCGCCGCGGTGCAGGAAGTTCGGGTCCGTCAGCAGCGTCAGGCCGCGGTATCGCAGCACGACCGTCGCGTTGCCGATGAAATGAAGATCAACCGCATCGTCCATGTCACCCATGACAGTCCTCACCCGACGAGCCGAGCCCGCCTGTCCCGTCCACACCCTGGTCCACTGGCCCCGGGTTCCCATCGCCTCCCTGGAGCACACGCCGGATCGGTGCCTTCCGTCCACGGCAGCGGGGGACGAACGCTTCGCGACGACGCCTCGGTATTCCGCCCGGCCGTACGATCGACCCATCACGATCACGTACGAGTGGCGGGGCGGCCTGGACAACGATTGCCTCGACGCACTGCACGCCGACGGCTTCGGTCGCGGCTTCGGGGAGACGGCAGCGGGACTGATCGCCCTGCGGCGCGGCGGCCGGGGAGGCATGCCTGCGACGATCCGTGGCCCCCGGTGCGGACAGGTCAGCGGGTGGCGTACCAGGCCAGGGTGTTCGCCGTGCCGGTGCAGGTGAGGATGAAGCAGGCGGTCACGGTGTGGCGTCGGATCAGGATTCGGCGCAGTTCGCGGTAGCGGGCCTCGTATTCGCCGCGCAGGCGTTTGGCACGGTCGGCCGTGGCCTGGAGTGCCTTGCGTGTCAGGTCGAGGCGTTGCTCGGTGTAGTGCTGGGTGAGGTCCTCGGCCTGGCCGGTGGTGAGCCAGGGCAGGCGGGCGCAGAGCGCCTCGGCCTCACGCTGGGCCTGCTCGAGTTCCGCGTGCAGGAGCAGGTAGCCCTCGACCTCGTTGGCGAGCGAGCCGTCCTGGCCGCCCCGGGGGGCGCCAGGACGGTTCGGCGATGTCACCGCTGGCCGCCCTCTGGCTCGGCCACGTCACGCCGGCCGACGTTGGCCTCGTGTTCGAGCTGGGCCACCTCGGGGTGATGCAGATCGAACGCCGGGGATTCGCTGCGGATCCGCGGCAGGGTGTAGAAGTTGTGCCGCGGCGGCGGGCAGGACGTCGCCCACTCCAGCGAACGGCCGTAGCCCCACGGGTCGTCCACGCCGACCGGCTTGCCATACCTGGCCGTCTTCCACACGTTGTAGAGGAACGGCAGCATCGACAGGCCCAGCAGGAACGAGCTGATGCTCGAGATCGTGTTCAGGGCGGTGAAGCCGTCGGCCGCCAGGTAGTCGGCGTAACGACGCGGCATGCCCTCGGCGCCCAGCCAGTGCTGGACCAGGAAGGTGCCGTGGAAGCCGACGAACAGCGTCCAGAAGGTGATCTTGCCCAGACGTTCGTCCAGCATCTTGCCCGTGAACTTCGGCCACCAGAAATGGAAGCCGGCGAACATCGCGAAGACGACCGTTCCGAAGACCACGTAGTGGAAGTGGGCCACCACGAAATAGGAGTCGGACACGTGGAAGTCCATGGGCGGTGACGCCAGGATGACGCCGGTCAGACCGCCGAAGAGGAAGGTGACGAGAAAGCCCGTCGCCCACAGCATCGGCGTCTCGAAGGACAAGGAGCCCTGCCAGATGGTGCCGATCCAGTTGAAGAACTTCACACCGGTCGGCACGGCGATCAGGAACGTCATGAAGGAGAAGAAGGGCAGGAGTACCGCACCGGTGACGAACATGTGGTGCGCCCACACCGTCACCGAGAGACCGGCGATCGAGATGGTGGCGGCCACGAGGCCCATGTAACCGAAGACCGGCTTGCGGGAGAACACCGGGAGGATCTCGGTGACGATGCCGAAGAACGGCAGAGCGATGATGTACACCTCTGGATGGCCGAAGAACCAGAAGAGGTGTTGCCACAGGATCGGGCCGCCGTTGGCCGGGTCGTACACGTGCGCACCGAAGATGCGGTCAGCGGCCAGCGCGAACAGCGCGGCGGCGAGCACCGGGAAGGCGAACAGGACCAGGACCGCGGTCAGCAGCACGTTCCACGTGAAGATCGGCAACCGGAACATGGTCATGCCCGGGGCGCGCATGCAGATGATCGTGGTGATGAAGTTGACCGCGCCGAGGATGGTGCCGAAACCGGAGAAGGCCAGACCCAGGATCCACAGGTTCGGACCCAGGCCCGGCGACCGGATCGCGTCCGACAAGGGGGTGTACGCGAACCAGCCGAAGTCGGCCGCCCCCTGCGGGGTGAGGAAACCGCCCACCGCGATGAGCGAGCCGAACAGGTAGAGCCAGTAGGCGAACATGTTCAGCCGTGGGAACGCCACGTCCGGGGCGCCGATCTGCAGCGGCATGATCCAGTTGGTGAACCCGGCGAACAGCGGAGTGGCGAACATCAGCAGCATCACGGTGCCGTGCATCGTGAAGAGCTGGTTGTACTGCTCTTTGGAGACGATCTGCAGGCCGGGCCGGGCCAGCTCGGCCCGGATGATCAGCGCCATCACCCCGCCGAACAGGAAGAACAGGAACGACGTCGACAGATACAGCGTGCCGATCGTCTTGTGGTCGGTGGTCGTCAGCCACCTGACCACCACATTGCCGGGCTGCTTGCGCCTGACCGGCAACTCGTTCTCGTACGAGTCCTCGGCTGCCGCTGCGCCGGGAGGTTCGTTGAGGATGCTCACAGGTTGGATGTCTCCCGATGTCGCGGTTCGCGTTGCCAGTCGGCCACCATCCTCGCCGCGACAAACGTGGGATATCGCCTTGACCGGCCGAATACGCGGCCAATGGAATGACATTCGCCCTCTAAGGGAGTATGTCCGCCGTACGCGCGTTGCCGTGAAAACGCGGTGGCCGCCCGGATTCCCGGGCATCGGACCAGGTCACCGAGGGCCTGCTGATAGCCTTCGGCGACCGTGACCAAGCAGGACAGGTCAGCGCACCCGGACCCTGGAAGAGAAGTTGACCTCGCGCACAGCAGTCATCCTGCGCTTCGGCCGCCGTTTCCTCCGGATGCCGCATGTCCGCTGACCTGCGCCCGGCCCGGCGACCAGGCCGCCTCCGCGGCGGCCTGAGCAGGCCGGCCCGCGACTGGTGGCCGGCCCTGCGCCGGACACCGGTGACGATGTGGAACGACGACCTCACCGACTACGCCGCCGCGCTGACCTACTACGCGATCCTGGCGGTCCTCCCGTCCCTGCTGGTCACCGTCCTCGCCTTCGGCCTGGTCAGCCCCAGCACGGCCGCGGAGTTCATCGCCCACGTCACGCACTACGCTCCCGGCCAGTCGGGCGCCGAACTCCACGGCGTGCTCGCCGGTGTGCTCAGGCGGCACTCCACGACCTGGACGCTGATGACGGCGGGCGCCGTCAGCGCACTGTGGTCGGCCTGCAGTTATCTGGCCGTCTTCCGCCGTGCCCTGCACGGCATGTACCGCATCCCCGACCGCCGCTCACCCTGGCGCAAGGCGCACCGCATCGTGGCGACCGCCCTGGTGCTGCTGGCTCTGCTCGTCGTCAGTGCCCTGGTGCTCATGCTGTCCGGGCCCGTGGCAGAGCTCCTCGGCCGCCTGCTGCGCCTGGGCGGCACCGCGCAGCTCATCTGGGGCATCGCCCGCTGGCCGCTGCTGCTGTGCCTGGTGGCGGTGCTGGTCGTCGTGGTCTTCCACACCGGGCCCGCACCGGCACGCCGAAGCCGCCACGCCCTGCCCGGCGGGGCCCTGGCCGCCGCGCTGTGGCTGACCGCCTCGGCCGGCTTCGCCCTGTACGCCGATGTGCTGGGCACCTACAGCCGGCTGTACGGGTCCCTCGCCGGCATCGTCGTCTTCCTCGTCTGGCTCTGGCTGTCCAACCTCGCGCTGCTCGCCGGCGCGCAGTTCACCGCCGAACTCCACAAGGCGCAGGCCACGGGCCCGCTCCCGGGCGGCGACGCCTCCCGCGTCTGAACGCCGCGCCCGATGAAGCGCACCGGTGCGGGGCACCCGGCGGCCGGACACGCGACCGATGCGCGGAGCGTGCGGTCTCGGATTACGCGGGGCCGAGGTGGGCCGACCGGCTCGAGTTCATCCACCACATGGCGGAGATGGCGCTGCTCCGCGACCTCTGGCGGAGCCGCTCCACCACCCCGGGCAGGGCGTCAGTCGCCGGCGGCGCCGAACCACTCGGGCAGGCGGCCGACCAGATCCCGCTGGTCCTCGCCGACCCAGGCCACGTGACCGTCGGGCCGCAGCAGTACCGCGGGGACGTCCAGTTCCTCGCTGACGTCGACGACATGGTCGACCCGGTCCGCCCACCCGGCGACCGACAGCCGGCCGGTCTGGTCGAGCAGCAGCCCGCGCCCCGCGTGCATCAGCGCGTACAGGCGGCCTCGCCTCAGTTGCACGTCCCGCAGCCGCCGGCCGAGCAGCCGATGTCCGTCACCGAAGTCGTAGCGGATCCCGATCGCGGTGATCTTCTCGATCAGGTGCCGGTTCACCTCCTCGAAGTCCATCAGTTCCGACATCAGCCGGCGCACCGCCCGGGCACCCGGCTCGGTGGACATCAGCTCCATCTGCGCGCGGGTGTTGTCCAGTACTTCGGCGGCCACCGGGTGCCGTTCGATGTGGTAGCTGTCCAGAAGCCCTTCCGGTGCCCAGCCGTTCACCTCGGCGGCGAGCTTCCAGCCGAGGTTGAAGGCGTCCTGGATGCCGAGGTTGAGGCCCTGTCCGCCGGTCGGCGGGTGGATGTGCGCGGCGTCGCCCGCAAGCAGCACCCGGCCGGTGCGGTAGCGCTCGGCCAGCCGGGTGGCGTCGCCGAAGCGGGAGAGCCGGCGCGGTGAGTGCACGCCGAAGTCGGTGCCGGCGAACACGCGCAGTTGCCGTCTGAAGTCCTCGATGGTCGGCGGGACCGAGCGGTTCTCGGCCACCCCGTCGGCGGGTACGACGACGCGGTACGCCCCGTCCCCGAGGGGCATCGCACCGAACCGCGTCTGTGTCCTGCGAACCTCGGCCACCACGGCGGCCAGCGTCTCTGGAGGTACCGCCACCTCCATCTCGCCCAGCAGGGTCTCGACCCTGGAGGGCTCGCCGGGGAAGCCGACGCGGAGCAGCTTGCGCACCGTGCTGCGGCCGCCGTCGCAGCCGACGAGATAGCGCGCGCGGAGCCTTGTGCCGTCGGCCAGTTCGGCGGTCACCCCGTCGTCGTCCTGGGTCAGCCCGACCAGTTCGCGGCCGCGCCGGATCTCGGTCCCCGCCTCGACGGCGCGCGCGTTCAGCAGGCGCTCGGTGACGGTCTGCGGGATGCCGAGGACGTAGGAGTGGGCGGTGTCCAGCCGGTCGGGCCAGGAGGTGCCCAGGCCGGCGAAGAAGCCGCCGGTCTCGAACTTCTGGCCGAGCGCCAGGAACCGCTCCAGCAGGCCGCGCTGGTCCATCACCTCGATGCTGCGCACGTGCAGACCGAGCGCTCGGACGAAGGTGGCCGGCTCCGGCTCCTTCTCCAGCACGAGCACCCGCACACCGTGCAGCCGTAGTTCGGCGGCCAGCATCAGGCCGGTCGGGCCGCCACCCGCGACGATCACGTCGGTCATCAAGTTCCCCATGTTTCCGCAGCTCCTGCCTTCGGCCGGGAATTCTGCAGCAGGACGGGGGCCTTGCCGCAAGGGCCCAGGTTCGCTATACGTTGAGAGTGGCAAGGAGCGGTATGACCTCCTTGCCTTTCCTTTTGCCGTCCCGCTGTGGACCGGCGACCTTCCCTGCCGCGGGGTGCGGACCGGAATCCGGCCTTCGTCGACACCCTTGACGCGTACACGTACAGCACAAAGAATGGGCGCGCTGTGCGATCTGACAACGTTGTCCAGACCGGGGAGGCGTACGCGCCCATGAGTGGGACCCATCCGCGCACGAGTTGGAGCCGACGCCTACGCGACGCGGGCACGGTGGTCGCGGCGGCCGCGCTGATCGGCGCCGCCCTCGCCGCGCCCACGGCCCAGGCGGCCGCCGTACCGGACGGCCAACTGACCGACCTCGTGAATCCGTTCATCGGCACCCAGAACGAGGGCAACACCTATCCGGGCGCGGCCGTGCCCTTCGGCATGGTGCAGCTGTCACCGGACACCGGGCACAACACCGGTTACGACTACGCCCAGAACCACATCCGGGGCTTCTCGCTCGTCCATCTCTCGGGCGTCGGCTGCGGCCTGGGGGGTGACCTGCCCGTCCTGCCGACCACCGGCGACGTCACATCGACCGACTACGCCGAGTACCAGGCCGAGTTCAGCCACGACGCGGAGCAGGCCAGCCCCGGCTACTACAAGGTCGGGCTGAAGACCGGCATCGACGCCGAGCTGACGGCGACCGCGCGCACCGGTGTGCAGCGCTACACCTTCCCCGCCACCGACAAGGCCAACGTCCTGCTCAACGCCGGTCAGTCGCTGCACCGGACCGTGTCCACCAAGGTCGAGGTCCTCGACGACCACACCGTGCGCACCGCGATCACCGGCAGCGGGTTCTGCCAGGACACCAAGCCGTACACGGTGTACACCATCACCCGGTTCGACCGCCCGTTCACCGCGTTCGGCACCTGGGACGGCTCCACGGTCAGCGACGGTTCGAAGAGCGGCCGGGACGGCGCGTACGTCCGCTTCGACACGAGCAAGGACCGGACCGTCGAGGCCACGACCGCCCTGTCGTACGTGGACGCCCACGGAGCCGCGCTCAACCTCCGTGCGGAGGGCGGGCGTTCGTTCCAGCAGGTCCGCGCCGCCGCCCGGCGTGCCTGGGAGGACCGGCTCGACGACGTACGCGTGCGGGGCGGGAGCGAGACCCTGCGGCGCACGTTCTACTCGTCGCTGTACCGGTCCTTCCTGGCCCCCAACATCGGCAGCGACACCGACGGCCGGTACACCGGCTGGGACCAGCGGATCCACCGCGCCCGGGACTTCACGTACTACCAGAACTGGTCCCTGTGGGACACCTACCGCACCCAGTCGCAGCTGCTTTCCCTGCTCGCGCCGCGTGAGGCGAGGGACATGGCGATATCGGTGATCCGGATCGACGAGGAAAGCGGCTGGCTGCCCAAGTGGGGCTACGGCACGGTCGAGACGAACATCATGACCGGCGACCCGGTCACCCCGTTCCTCACCAACGCCTACCAGCAGGGCCTGCTCAAGGGGTACGAGGACCGGGCCTACCGCGCCCTCAAGAAGAACGCCGACGGGGTGCCGCCGGCCGACTCGCCGGCGGTGGGCCGCGAGGCCAACAAGGAGTATATCGCGGACGGTTTCGCGCCCTACGTCAAGGGCCGCCCGCACGTGAAGCCGGGCGACTCGGACTACGACCACGGTGCCTCGGCGACGCTGGAGTACGCCCTGTCGGACGCGATGCTCGCCGAGATGGCACGCGACCTCGGACATGACGCGGACGCCGCGCGCTACGCGGCCCGGGCCCAGAACTACCGCCGGATCTTCGACTCCTCGACCGGCTTCTTCCGTGCGCGCGACGCCTCCGGCGCCTTCACCGGGCCGGCCGATCCGGCGCGGAGCGACGGGTTCCACGAGGGCACGTCCTGGCAGTACCAGTGGCTCGTGCCGCAGGACCTGCCGGGCATGGTCGGCCTGATCGGCGGCAAGCAGGCTGCCAACGAGCGGCTGGACTCCTTCTTCGCCTATGACAAGTTGGTGCAGGCCCCCGCGAAGACCGCACGCGAGGTGTGGGTGAACGGCCCGTACGACTACTACAACGCGGACAAGTACAACCCGCAGAACGAGCCCGACCTCATCGCCCCGTACACCTATCTCTCGACCGGTCAGCCGTGGAAGACCACCGATGTGGTGCATGCCGCGCTGACCCTCTTCACCGACACCCCGACCGGCATGACCGGCAACGACGACCTCGGCACCATGTCCGCGTGGAACGTGCTGTCGTCGATCGGTGTCTTCCCGGTACAGCCCGGCTATGACAGCTGGGGCCTGTCCACGCCCGTCTTCGAGCGTGTCGACCTCACGCTGGACCGCCGCTACTACCCACGCGGTTCGCTCACCGTGACGGCACCCGGTACCTCCGACGGCAGCCGCTACATCCAGTCGGCGCGCGTCGACGGCGCCCCCTACGGCCGCACCTATGTGACGACGCGTGAGCTGCGCGGCATGCGGTCGCTGGCGTTCACGGTCGGTGCCGAGCCGTCCGGGTGGGGGACGGACGCCCATGACGGGCCGCCGGCGCTCGACTGACCCATGAGGGACGGGCCGCGGCCACGATCGCCGGATCGTGGCCGCGGCCTCTCTCACATGTTGATCATGTGGCCGGCCAGGCCGTGCACGGCCTCCTTGACGGCCTCGCCCAGAGTCGGATGGGCGTGCACATTGCGCGCCACCTCATGGACCGTCAGATCCCACTGCTGAGCCAGGGTCAGCTCGGGCAGCAGCTCGGTGACGTCCGGGCCGATCAGGTGACCGCCGAGCAGCTCGCCGTACTTGGCGTCGCTGATCAGCTTCACGAAGCCCGTGGCGTCGCCGAGACCGTGCGACTTGCCGTTCGCGCTGAAAGGGAACTTGGCGACCTTGACCTCGTGACCCAGCTCGCGGGCCTGGGCCTCGGTGTAACCGAAGCTGGCGACCTGGGGCTGGCAGTAGGTCGCGCGCGGAATCATCGCGTAGTCGAGCTCCATGGTCTCCGCGTCGGCCAGGGTCTCGGCGGCGACGATGCCCATCGCCTCGGCGGCGTGCGCGAGCATCAGCTTTGCGGTGACGTCGCCGATGGCGAAGATGTGCGGAACGGAGGTGCGGCAGCGGCCGTCGACGTCGATCGCGCCGCGCTCGGTGACCCGTACGCCGGCCTTGTCCAGGCCGTAGCCCTCGATGTTCGGGGCGAAACCGATCGCCTGCAGGACCTTGTCGGCCTCCAGGACCTGCTGTGATCCGTCCTTGGCGGTGACGGTGACCCGCACCCGCGGGCCCGACTCGTCGATGGCGTCGACCCTGGTGGAGGTCAGCACGTCGATGCCCAGCTTGCGGTACTGGCGGGCGAGCTCCGCGGACACCTCGGCGTCCTCGAGCGGGGTCATGCGGTCCAGGAACTCGACGATGGTGACCTTCACGCCGTAGTTGTGCAGGACGTACGCGAACTCCACGCCGATCGCCCCGGCGCCGGCGATCACGATCGACTGGGGCAGTTCTTCGGCGAGGATCTGCTCCTCGTAGGTCACCACCCGGGAGGTGCGGCGGGTGCCGGGGAGCAGCTTGGGGGTGGCGCCGGTGGCGATGACGCAGTGGTCGAAGCCGATCGTGCGCGTCGAACCGTCGTAACCCGCCACCTCGAGCGTGTGCGGGTCGAGGAAGGTGCCGCGGCCGTCGAACTCCGTGATCCCGTTCTTCTTCATCAGGTAGTGGACGCCCTTGACGCGGCCGTCGGCGACCTTGCGGCTGCGGCGGAAGGCCTCGCCGAAGTCGAAGGACACCTGCCCGTCGACCTTGATGCCGAAGGTCTTCGCCTCGCGCGTGAAGATGTGCGCCAGCTCGGCGTTGCGCAGCAGCGCCTTGCTCGGGATGCATCCCACGTTCAGGCAGACACCGCCCCAGTACTTCTCCTCGACGACGGCGACGCGCTTGCCCAGCTGCGCGGCGCGGACAGCGGCGACGTAGCCGCCGGGTCCCGCTCCGAGGACCACTACGTCGAAGCGTTCGTCCAGCTCGGGCATGGGGGTTTCCCTTCCTGTGGAACGGTTTTGGCGACCGGATGTGGGTGCCCGGCCTCGAATGGATCATCCACGCGCCGGACCGGCTCCCGCAACCGCTTCTTTCCTGACCGGCCGCCGCCGTATCGGAACGCGGGCGGATTTCGCCAGTACTGCCATCGGAAAGGTTCACCGGCTCGCGACACCCGGCACGGCACCTCGCCGCGTTGTCGCATCACCCGAGTACATCCAGTACGCGGGCGGAAGCTCCGCCTTGCGACGCACCGCACCGGACGCCGCGGGCTTCCCGGCAATCCTTTCCGGCCACAGCACTATTCGCGGGCCCGTGCCGCGGTCATCGTCGTGGGCTCGGGTACGGGGCCGGCGCGCGGGATGCGGGCCAGGTCGGTCATCAGCGCGCTCAGCCACGAGACGGTCGCGTAGTACAGCCGGGGTGCGCCGGGCGGCTCCGCGGTGAGTCCCGCGAGGGCGGGGTCGAGGCGGGGCACCGGCGCGGCCGGGGTGTCGCTCCCGGGGTCGAGCGCAGCCGAGACGAGCAGCATCCGCCCGGCCACCCGGTCCCCGAGTCCGGCGGCCGACCCGGCGGCGGCCGGGCTCAGCGGGTCGGGCGGCGGTTCCAGCAGCCGTTCGGATCCCCACAGGGTGTGGTGCCCGGCGATGAGCGTGGCCTGCCAGTCCACCGTGGGCAGCGCCGCCCCTCTCCCCCGGCCTCCGAAGAGCGTCGGCTCGCTCTGGAACTGGGCGTACGCGGACTCGGCGAGGATGACCGCCTGGTGCAGCGAGCGGTGGCCGGAGACCGCGAGCGGTACGGCTGCCACCGGGCCACCGGCCGCCACGTCGGCGCTGGTGGCCACCACGATCTCGGCCGCCCTGCGCAGGAGTTCCGCCGCCGCGTGGCGCAGCTCGTCGTGGGCGCCGCGGGGCCAGGCGAGCAGCCCGAACACCGCGCCGATCGCGCTGCCGACCAGCACGTCCAGCAGGCGGACCTCGGCCAGCCGCCAGGTCGGCGGCGCGAGCTGGGCGAAGACCAGGGCCACGAGTACCGTGAACAGGCCCTGCGCCCAGCCGACGCCCTTGACCGGGCCCAGGGTGAAGGCGAGGAGCATCCACAGCGGGAGTACGGCGGCGTAGATCTCGGTGTGGGCGCCCACCAGGGTCAGCAGTCCGGCGGTCAGCAACGCCCCGGCCAGCGTCCCCCCGAGCGCCCGGCGGATGGTGCTCCAGGTCTCGTCCATGGTGGTCCGGGTGAGGGTGAGCGTGGCCAGCATCGCCCAGAATCCGTGGGGCAGCGTGTCCACGCCCGCGATGAGCCGGGCCGCGGTCAGGGCCAGGGCGATGCGCACCGCGTTCTGGAAGAACACCGACCGGCGCCCGGCATGGCCGCGCACCCGGTGCCACCACAGCCTCGGGGCCCGGATCGTGGCGTACCAGAAGCGGCCCGGCGGCACCGGCACCGATGCCCGGCGGCCCCGTACCGCGAGGTCGGCCGCCGTGGCCATGGCCAGCGCGGCGTCGGCGATCTCCAGTACGGCGGCGTGCCGGCGCAGTACGGCGGGCGGGAAAACCGGCCGGTGTGTGCCGCCGGTGGCGGCGGCCCCGGCGGACGCGGGGCCGCCGGACGTGGCCGACAGGTGTGCGCGGGCCGCGGCAAGTTCCTCGTAGGCGGCCACGGGCGCCGGCCCCGATCCGAGGCTGTTCGCGGTCCCGGTGGAGAGGCCCGCGACCGCGTGCAGGACCGCGGTCACCCGGGGGCCCTGATCGTCGCCGGGCGGGGTGGTCAGTTGTGCCAGCCGGCTGAGCAGGGTGCGGGTGGCAAGGCCGGTGTGGGCGAGGGCCCGGTCGCGCAGCCCCGGCCCGGCGGGACGCTCCGCCTCCGGCACGGTCAGGGGCCGCAGTGCCGCGCCGGCCTCCCGGGCTGCCCCGCTGTCCGTGCCGGTCAGGGCGTGCGGGGGTGCGGTCAGGAGGGTCGCGCAGTGGGCCGCGGTCCGTGCGGCGTGGGCGGCCCGCTCCCGGTACGACGGTGGCGGGGGCTCGGGGAGGAGCAGCGCCTCGGCGGCGATGAGCAGGGCCAGTCCCGTCGTCGTACCGATCAGGCGTTCGCCGAGCGAGCCGGGGTCGTACGGCGGGAAGGAGGGCAGGATGTAGAGCAGTTGCAGACCGGGAGCCGCGCCGGCCGGGCGGGGACCGCCCACGGCCGTGAAGGCCAGGGCGAAGCCCACGATCAGCATGCCGGCGACGGCGCTCCAGGTCCGCACCGACAGACAGGTGCCGACGATCACCAGCAGCCAGCACACCGGCAGCGCGCGCAGTCCCGTCGCGGCCCGCTGACGTCCGGTGCCGGGGATCTTGGACAGTCCGCCCAGCGCCACGGCGGAGAACAGGGCGTACGTCGCCGCGACGGGGAGGCCAAGGCCGTAGCGGAAGAGGAAGAACCCCGCCGCGGCGACCAGCGTCACGCGTACCGCTCGGCGGCCCGAGGCGGCGTAGGCCGCGGGAATCCGGCCGGCTGGGACACCACACACGCTTACAGAATCCCGCATCGTCCGGTACCCGGCACGCGCAGCGGCCAGGTGCCCGCGGGGAAGCGAGCAGCGCGCCGACCGGGAAAAAGAACGCGGGCAAAAAGAAAGGGAAAGGAGGTTTTCCACTCCTTTCCACTCTCAACTTATAGCGCACCAGGGGGCTTGCGGCAAGGCCCCCGTCGTACCGCACAATTGCCGGCCGAAGCCAGAACCTGCGGAAATACAGGAATCGCGAAGTACCTGCGGTGTTGTCGGCATTGGTGCGTGCAAGCACGTCGAACCGGTGCCGGCGCTCGCGGTGCGGTCGCGG
This sequence comes from Streptomyces sp. NPDC058145, assembly GCF_042884245.1. Classification (NCBI taxonomy): domain Bacteria; kingdom Bacillati; phylum Actinomycetota; class Actinomycetes; order Kitasatosporales; family Streptomycetaceae; genus Streptomyces; species Streptomyces sp. NPDC058145. The sequence continues at coordinate 47,899 of NZ_JBHVUH010000016.1, forward strand.
TCCGGAATTGCGGAGCTGATCATCCTGAACCCTCTGACCACCAGTGCGTTCGACCTTCCCGACCGCCTTTCCGCGAAGGCCGACCCGCGGCTGATCGCCGACGACGAAAGGCATTTCGCGGCCGTCGCCGAGGCGCTCGCGCGGTCGATCGCCGAGGTCCGCGACCGCCTCGACGCCGAGCGCATGGCGCCCGGTGGCGCGGGCCGGCAGGCGATGGACCGGGACGCGGAGATCCATCGGCTGACCGCTCGGCTGCGCGCGCTGCGGCGCTTCGGTCTCGACCTGTGCCTGGGCCGCCTGGTCGGGACGGACAGCTCCCAGCCGGTGTACGTCGGACGGCTGGGCCTGACGGACAGCGCGGGGCGCCGGCTGCTGGTCGACTGGCGCTCCCCCGCGGCCGAGCCGTTCTTCGGAGCCACCCACGCCAACCCGATGGGGCTGGCGAGCCGCCGCAGGTACCGCTGGTCCGGCGGCCGGATCGGCGACTACTGGGACGAGGTGTTCGCCGCGGACGGATTCGCCGGGCACGCCGCGCTCGACGACCAGTCCGCCTTCGTGGCGAGCCTCGGCGGCAACCGGTCGGCACGGATGCGGGATGTGCTGGGCACCATCCAGGCCGACCAGGACGCCGTCATCAGGGCGGGATCGCGGGGTGCTCTCGTGGTCGACGGCGGTCCGGGTACGGGGAAGACCGTCGTCGCCCTGCACCGGTCCGCCTATCTGCTGTACTCCGACCCCCGCCTCGGGCACCGCCGGGGAGGCGTGCTGTTCGTCGGCCCGCACCGGCCCTATCTCGCCTACGTCTCCGACGTCCTGCCCAGCCTCGGCGAGGAGGGCGTGCGGACCTGCACCCTGCGGGACCTCGTGGCCGAGGGAGCGGAGGCGGGCACCGAGGCCGATCCGGACGTGGCCCGCCTGAAGTCGTCGACGGACATGGTGAAGGCGATCGAGACGGCCGTCAGGTTCTACGAGGAACCGCCGGCCGAGGAGATGACGATCACGACCCCCTGGTCCGACGTCCGGCTGGGCGCCGACGACTGGGCCGTGGCGTTCGAGTCGGCGGATCCCGGCACCCCGCACAACGAGGCCCGTGATCAGGTCTGGGCGGAACTGCTCACGATCCTGGTGGACAAGCACGACGGCGACGCCCCTACCGAGGCGCTGCGCACCGCACTGGCCCGGGACAGGGACCTGCTCACCGCGTTCGGCCGCGCCTGGCCGCTGCTCGAGGCGGCCGACCTCGTCGCGGACCTGTGGTCGGTCCCCGCCTACCTGCGGTTGTGCGCGCCCTGGCTGAGCCGCGAGGAGGTCCGCAAGCTGCGGCGCGCGGACGCCCGGGCCTGGACGCTGTCCGACCTGCCACTCCTGGACGCGGCACGGCAGCGGCTCGGCGACCCGGAGGCCTCGCGGCGCAGGCGCCGGCAGGAGGCCGCCCTCGCCGTTCAGAGCGCACGCATGGCGCAGGTCGTCGACAGCCTGATCGAGGCCGATGACGACGGCGAGGGCCTGGTGACACAGCTGCGCCGGGCGGACCTGCGGCGGAACCTGGTCGACGAGTCCGAGCTGCCCGTCACCGAACCCGACCTGCTCGCGGGGCCGTTCGCGCACGTCGTGGTGGACGAGGCCCAGGAACTGACCGACGCGCAGTGGCAGATGCTGCTGCTGCGGTGCCCGTCCCGCAGTTTCACCATCGTCGGGGACCGCGCCCAGGCCCGGCACGGGTTCACGGAGTCGTGGCGGGAACGGCTCGAGCGGATCGGGCTCGACCGGATCGAGCGGGCCTCGTTGAGCATCAACTACCGCACGCCGCAGGAGATCATGACCGTGGCCGAGCCGGTCATCCGGGCCGTGCTGCCGGACGCCAATGTGCCGGTCTCCGTCCGCAGCACCGGGGTCCCGGTCGTGCACGGACCGAGGGCGGACCTGAACGCGGTCCTCGACACCTGGCTCGCCGCCCACGCCGACGGCATCGCCTGTGTCATCGGGGTTCCGGCCTTCCGGGCGACGTCCCGGGTGCGGTCGCTGACCCCGGAGCTGGCGAAGGGGCTCGAGTTCGACCTGGTCGTCCTGGTCGACCCGGCGGAGTTCGGCGACGGGGTCGAAGGCGCCGTGGACCGCTATGTCGCGATGACCCGGGCGACCGGACAGCTTGTAGTCCTCACGAGTCCCTGACCCGGGCCGCCGCCGAAACGGGCCGGCGGCGGGAAGGCTCCATGGCGGGGCGGGCCGGCGGCGGGGCCATCAGGGTGGTCGCAGGCCGTGTCGGGCGGCCGGCGCCGAACCCGTTGGCCATGCTGGAGCGCGAGCTGCCCCTTCCCGGCGAACAAGGAGCACGGTATGCCGACGGACCCGGTGGGACGTTTCCTCGCGGCCCTGGACCCGGAGCACCGGGAGGCCGTGGCCGCCAGGCCCCGCGAGGAACAGGAGCGGCTCGCGGCGGCCTGGGAACGGGAGCTGGAGTCGGACACCGAACTCGACACCCTCGACGAGCTGTCCCCGCCGGCCGCGGAGGCCGAGGCGGCCCGTCGCGTCCTGGAGTCCGGAACCGGCTAGTGGAGGTGCCCTCGGCACCACGGTGTGCTCCGCCGCCGCCCCTCAGACGCCGGGTTCCGCGAGATCCCAGGGGCAGGGTCCGGTGCCGTCGGACCAGGCACTCAGCTCCGCGCCGTTGACGCACAGGATCCCGCACTGCTGGGCGTACTCGAGGGCCGGTGCCGTGAAGTCGCTCGTCGTGACGACCACCGCTATGTCCGCCTCGTGGACGGTGAAGCAGGTACCGCCGAAGCGCTGCATGTCCTGCGAGCCGACCTTGTTGGTGTCGCAGTAGCGCTTGCACTGGATGACCACGCGCCGGCCGTCCGGGGTGACCGCGGTGACGTCCGCGCCCAAGTCGCCCGCGCCGCCCACCACTTCCACCTGCCGGCAGTCGTCACGTGCGCACAGGTCGGCTATGGCCTGTTCGAAGGCGTCGGGGTCGAGCTCGGCGTGATCGACCACGTCGTCGAGAGGGACGGTCGCCTCGTCACCACCGAGCCCGAGCGGCCCAGTGCCGGGGTACGTGGCTTCCGGACCAGGGCTGCCGGCCTCGCTCGGTACGCCGGCCGGTGCGGTCGGCGCCACCGCCACGTCCACCGACTCGACCGGAGCCGGGATCAGGGACGGGGCCGGAGACGGGGCCGGGGACGGGGCCGGGGCCGGGGACGGGGCCGGGGCCGGGGCGCGCAGTGTGTCGGAGGCCGTCTCGGCCGCCACCTCCAGCGTCTCCGCGGCACGGCGCGCGCATCTCGCGACGGACAGACGCCGCCACCGGGACCTGCACATCAGCGCCGCCGCGAAACTCACCATGGCCAGTGAACAGGCCCAGAGCGGACGGCGTTCGACGATGTCGACCGCGGTGCGGGCGACGAAGGTCATGACGCACAGAATGATCGCGAGCAGCCCGAAGAACAGGGCGGTCGTACGCAGGTCGAAGCGCCGCCGGTCACGGTCGGCGGGGCGGAACGGGCGCGCGGGGACGGTCATGCTGGGCTTCCCTCCGGGAGAGCGACGACGAAGATCACCCGGCTACGCGTGCCCAAGATCGTCAACTTCAACGGTGGTTGAGATCCACCCGGCCGGAACGCCATGTCCTCGTGTCGTCAGAGCCGCATCCACGGCGAGCCGCGCCGCGCGTCGCCGTGGATGCGGTCGCCGGGTCAGGAGACGTCGGCGCGGATCGGGTCACCGATGAGGTTCTCCGTGTACGTCACGTACTTCGCCGTGAAGGCACCCTTGCCGGTGACGGTGCCGGAGATGTTCTCGCCCGGGGCCAGGTCGACCGTGTCGATCTGGTTGTCGTCCATGCCGAGTTCGGCGGTGTGCTTGGTGCCGTGGGTGTCGGTGACGGAGAAGTAGAGCGGGTTGACGCTGAGCTTCTCGTCGCCGTTGTTGGTGATGGTGATCGACACGCTGGTGTAGTCGCTGCCGTCGGCGAGGATGCTCTTGGAGAAGGCGGCCTTCTTGGCCGTGATCTTCACCGGTGCCGCCTTCGCGGCCGGCTCGGCGTCCTTCGACGCGCCCCCCTTGGAGGTGCCGGCCTTCTCGGACGCCGCGGCAGCCGGGGCGCCGCCCTTGCCGGAGCCGGCCTTGTCGTCGCTCTTGCCGTCGCCACCGCCGATGATCGCGCCGATGATACCGATCACGACGAAGAGGGCGACGATGCCGAGGCAGCCGAACCCGATGATCTTGCCCGCGCCGGGCTTCTTCGGTGTCTGGGGCGGGGGCGTGCCCCAGCCCTGCTGCGGGCCTCCGTAGCCGGGCTGGTTCTGCGGGCCTCCGTAGCCGGGCTGGTTCTGCGGGCCTCCGTAGCCGGGCTGCTCGGGCTGAGGGTACTGCTGCTGGCTCATGGTCTGTCCCGATGATTCGCGCTGTGTGTCTTGCGCGTGTGTGACTGGTGAGGAGTGCGCACGGTTGCTTCAAATCGGTGAAAGTCGCCCTTTCGTGATCAATGTTGCCCCTGAGGCAATGGAGTTGACGCGCGCGGGTCCGCGGCGCCGGAGAGCGCGTGCCTTTGCGGATCGGGCCGCGCGGGCGTTTGCTGGAAGTGTTCAGCGGCGCGACGAGGACTCCGCGGGACCACGGGGCTCGGGCCCGCAGGTCCGCCTGCCCGGGTGCTCTCAGGAGCGGCCCGTCACCGCCGCCGTCCGGCGTTCGACGCGGAGGTGACCGAAGGTGAAAGCCGTCGTCTATGAGAAGCCGTTCAACGTGACGGTGAGGGACGTCGACGATCCGCAGATACAGCACCCGAACGACGTGATCGTACGAGTCACGTCGACCGCGATCTGCGGGTCCGATCTGCACATGTACGAGGGCCGTACGGCCGCGGAAGCCGGCATCGTCTTCGGCCACGAGAACCTCGGCATCGTCGAGGAGGTCGGCAGTGGCGTGGCCTCGCTGTCGAAGGGCGACCGGGTCGTGATGCCGTTCAACGTGGCCTGCGGGTTCTGCAAGAACTGTCTCGCCGGGAAGACCGGGTTCTGCCTGACGGTGAATCCGGGTTTCGCGGGCGGAGCGTACGGCTACGTCGCGATGGGTCCCTACGTGGGTGGCCAGGCGGAGCGGCTGCGGGTGCCGTTCGCCGACTTCAACTGCCTGAAGCTGCCGCCGGGCGAGGAGTTCGAGACGGACTTCGTGCTGCTCGCCGACATCTTCCCGACCGGGTACCACGGCTGCGAGCTGGCGCAGGTGTCGCCCGGTGAGTCCGTGGCCGTGTTCGGTGCCGGTCCGGTCGGCCTGATGGCCGCCTACTCGGCTCTGCTGCGCGGTGCGTCCAAGGTCTTCTCGGTGGACCGGGTGCCCGAGCGGCTCGCCAAGGCGGCGGAGATCGGGGCCATACCCATCGACTTCACCAAGGGCGACCCGGCCGAGCAGATCAAGGAGCAGACCTCGGGCGAGGGCACCGACAAGGGCGTGGACGCCGTCGGCTACCAGGCCACGTCCCACAAGGACGTCAGCCACGAGGAGCCCGCCGTCGTCCTCAACACCCTTGTCGAGACGGTACGGCCCACCGGCATGCTCGGCGTGCCCGGCCTGTACGTGCCGTCCGACCCGGGCGGACCCGACGAGCACGCCAAGCACGGCCAGTTGCTGGTCTCCATCGGCCGGATGTTCGAGAAGGGCCAGCAGATGGGCACCGGCCAGTGCAACGTCAAGCGGTACAACCGCCAGTTGCGCGACATGATCATCGCCGGGCGCGCCAAGCCCAGTTTCGTGGTCTCGCACGAGCTGCCGCTCGAGGACGCGCCTGGGGCGTACGAGAAGTTCGACAAGCGGATCGAGGGTTACACGAAGGTCGTGCTGCACCCGGGCCACGCGCTCGCGGCATGACGTGACTCAGGGCCCGGGCGCCGGCTCCGGCGCCCGGGCCCTGCGGATCCGGCTCACAGGCTGCCTATGCCGTTTCCTCCTGGCGGAGGAAGGCGCGGGGTGCGAGGGGGCGAGGCGTCGGGTGTGCCGGGCGGCGGGGTCTCGGGTACGTTCGCGTCGATCGTCGATTCCTCAAACCGTCCGTTGCGGCCCAAGGGTTGCCCGGCACGCGTGATGGTCCGCCTTCCGCGGCGTACCCGACCGGGTATCGCGTGTTCGCCGGCGTCTTCGCCCATGCCTTCAAACACCTGCTGGAGACTGACGGCGTGAGGCTCGATGTCCGGCGTGTCCTCCCCAGGGCCGTCGGCGACCTCCTCCAAGCGTTCGAGCGACCGCAGGAGGTCGTCGGCGTCACGCTCGAGATGTGCAATGCCCGCCTCGGGGACATCCGAGAGCACTCGCAGATGGAGTTCCGCGGCGGCATGGGCCTGATCTGCCCAAAGCCAGTCACCGGCCTCACCATCGGGGTTCTCGAGGATCGCGAGCAGGCGACGTCCCTCTCGCAACGCCTTCTCCGCCGCCGTCCTGTGCAGGGCGATGACGGACGGCCGAAGCTCAGGGGGGTGGAACAGATCCCTCAGATCTTTCGCGGACGGCAGCAGAATGGCCGCGATCGAGGTTCCGGCCGTCGAAAGGGCGGCGGTGAAGGCGCCGCCGGAACCGCTGGAGACCAGAGCGACGGCAGTCGTGGTGGCCACGTGCGGGACGAGTGCCCGCGACACTCTCACAGCTCCCTTGAGGCGGAGTCTCCAGTATCCGGGCGCCTTGCCGGCCCGCGCTTTGTCGGCTTCCTGCCCGACGAGGTCGATGATGTCGTCGAGACAACCCAGCGCTTCGGCCCTGTCCTGCTCGGTCCTCGGGTTGCGCAGGGTGTCACGGGCCTCGGCCAGGTCGGCCAGGATTCCTGTGAAGGTGGGCGGTGGGGGGTCCTCGTAGCCCACGGACGCCAGGAGGCTGGGTACGAGGATGGCCAGGCACGTACACGCGTCCTCTGCATCGATGCCGCCGTCCCGCTCCGGCCCCTCGCGGATCACGTTCTCGGCCCTTGTGAGCAGGAACCTTGCGGATTCCAAAAGCCGCGTCGCGTCGGCGAGCCGGGCCGGTGTCGGCTCACCCCAAGCGGCGATTCGTTCAAGCCTGCGCTGCTGAGTGATGAACTCCGCCAGAAGCCGGCGTAGTTCGTCCGCGGACATGGCCATGCCCCCTCCCCCTGGTCACCGCACAGTGTGCGGGAAGCGGTCCTGTGGGGCAATACGGCCTATCGTCGGCCATGTGACGAAAAGCGGCCTGCGGCGCGCCACTCCGGGTGAGTGCCGCGCCGCAGGTCAACGGCTGCCGAGGGCCGGATCAGCGGTGGTTACCGTGCCAGCCGCCGTGGCGGCGGTCACCGCGGTGGTCGCGGTCGTCGCCGCGGCGGTCACCTCGGTGGTCGCGGTCGTCGCCGCGGCGGTCACCTCGGTGGTCGCGGTCGTCGTAGCGGCGGTCGTCGCCGCGGTGGTCGCGGTCGTCGTAGCGGCGGTCGCCCCGGTGGTCGCGGTCGTCGTAGCGGCGGTCGCCCCAGTGGTCGCGGTCGTCGTAGCGGCGGTCGTCGCCGCGGTGGTCGCGGTAGCCGCCGCCCCAGCGGCCGTGGCGGTCGTTGCCCCAGGAGGCGGAGTCGATGTAGCGACCGCGGTTGTCGCGCAGGGTCGCGGTGTCGTTGTTGTCCCACACCTGACGGCCGCGGTCCTGGTAGACGTCACCGGCGCGGTCCCGGCCGATGCCGGTGTGGACGCGGACCGTCTCGCGGCCCTCGAGCCGGAAGTAGCGGAAGACGTAGGTGTGACCGTCCTCGTCGGACAGCGTCCAGCCGTTCAGGTTGACGTCGCGGCGGCCCTCGTTGCTGATCTCGACCCACTCTCTGTTCAGGGCGCGGGCGTCGCGCACGTGTGAGCCGTGCTGCACGGCGCTGATGACGACCTGTGCGCGCTGCGAACGGCCGTGGTCGGCAGCCGAGGCCGGCAGTGCCGCCGCGCCCACGACGGCCGCCGCAGCGACGGTGGCGGCAGCGACACTACGTGCGGCCACGAAGACAGAAGCGGACAAGGTGTCCCCCTTCTCAGGGTTGTGCGGGTGGCGGCCGGGCGGCCGCACAGCCACACCGTGCAGGCCGCGGGCCGCGCCGCCGGCGCCCACACGAGGCCCGTTACGGTTCACGCATATTTCCGTGACTCTAGGATGCAATGTCCATTAATGCGGTGAATGAGTCATCTGAGGACGTCGCCCGGTACATCCCGCCCGGGCTGGTCGTACCGGCCTCACCCGAAAGTGAGTAACAGTCAGCGGCCCGGCGAGAGGGGTCGCCGGGCCGCGGGTGGTGTCGTTACCCGGTCACCTTCAGCAGCTTGTTGGGCGTTCCGCCGCCGGCATTGGTGATCTTGTCGGCGGTCGCCCCGCCGGTCAGGGCCGTGGCGACCTGAGCCGGTGTGGCGTCCGGGTGGCCGGCGAGGTAGACGGCGGCGGCACCGGTGACGTGGGGGGTCGCCATGGAGGTGCCGGAGATCGTCTTGGTCCCCTCGTCGCTGTCGTTCCAGTCCGAGGTGATGTCCGATCCCGGCGCGTACAGGTCGACGAGGGAGCCGAAGTTGGAGAAGTCGGACTGCGCGTCGGCGTTGGTGCTGGAGGCGACGGTGATGGCCTCGGGCACCCGGGCGGGCGAGCTGTTCTTGGCATCGGCGGACTCGTTGCCGGCCGCGACCGCGAAGGTGACACCGGCGGCGATGGCCTTGCCGACCGCCGCGTCGAGGGCCGGGTCGGCGCCGCCGCCGAGGCTCATGTTGGCGACGGAGGGGCCCTTGTGGTTCTTGGTCACCCAGTCGATGCCGGCCACGACCTGTTCGGTGGTGCCTGAACCGTTGTTGTCGAGGACTCTGACGGCGACGATCTTGGCCTTCTTGGCGACGCCGTGGGCGGTCCCGGCGATGGTCCCGGCGACATGGGTGCCGTGGCCGTTGCCGTCGTCGGCGCTGTCGTCGTTGTCGACAGTGTCGAAGCCGTAGGAGGCGCGGCCTCCGAAGTCCTTGTGGCTGATGCGCACGCCGGTGTCGATGACGTACGCGGTCGCCCCTTCCCCGGCCTTGTCGGGGTAGGTGTACTTGTGGTCGCCGGTCGTGTCGGCCTGGTCGACCCGGTCCAGGCCCCAGGACGGCGGGTTGTCCTGCGTGGCGGTTGTGTGGAACTTCTTGTTCTGGACCACGGTCGAGACCTCGGGATCGGCGGCCAGCCGCCTGGCCTCGGTCTCGGTGAGGCTCGTGGCCGAGAAGCCGTTGACCGCCGATCCGTAGGTGCGGCCGAGTTCGCCGCCGTACTGTTCCGCCAGGTCCGCCTTCCGCGCCTGTGACGCCTTCTGGTCCAGCAGGACGATGTAGCTGCCGGCGACCGCTCCCCGGGCGTGCGTCCCGTAGACCGTGCCCTCGGCGGGGCGTTCGGCGTGAGCAGTGGGCGACACGGCCATGGCGGTGCCGACGACGGCCGTCACGGAGGCGATCGCGGTGGCGATCCTTGCCTTCCCCATGCGGTGCTGATGGGTCGTCAAGAGGGGTCTCCTCGTCGTACGTGGGGGGTTGAGTGGGGGACGCACCGGCGACGAAGGCCGGTGCGTCTCGGAGCGTGCCCAGTTGTCACGCACAGATCAACCCCGTGCGTGCGGGAGGGAAGCCGCTCCCGCACACACCTCCACCAGATCCCCTCGCCCTCGGTGGAACCCGTGGGTATAGCCGCAGCTCCCGGCAGTGATTGAAAGCAAAAAACAACACCGGAGGAGCCTTTGTGACTTTTCCTGCACTCAATGTGCACTCAGCCGAGCCGGAACCTCTGCGCCGCCGATCCGTTGCAGTCCCAGATCTGCAGCCGGGTGCCGTTGGCGGTGGCGCCGCTGGGCGAGTCGAGGCAGCGGCCCGACTGCGGGTTCAGGAGCGACCCGTCCGTCTGCTGCACCCACTTCTGGCCGCCGACGCCGTCGCAGTCCCACAGCTCGACCTTCGCGCCGTTCGCCGTTCCGTTGCCTTCGATGTCAAGACAACGACCCAGCGTACTCAGGGAGTTGTCGGCATGGTGGAGCCAGTGCTGGTCGACCGCCCAGGTCTGGCAGTCCCAGAGCTGTACGGCGGTGCCGTTGACGCCGGTGTCGTCCGCCGCGACGTCGACGCACTTGCCGCCGGGGCCGGCGACGGGCGCGCCGCCGTTGACGGAGAACCTCTGGGCCGAGGCGCCGTCGCAGTCCCAGATCTGCAGCCGGGTGCCGTTCGCGGTGGCGCCGCTGGGCGAGTCGAGGCAGCGGCCCGACTGCGGGTTGAGCAGCGAACCGTCGCTCTGCTGCACCCACTTCTGACCGCCGGCGCCGTCGCAGTCCCACAGCTCGACCTTCGTGCCGTTCGCCGTTCCGTTGCCGTTGATGTCCAGGCACCGGCCGAGCGTGCCGAGCGAGCCGTCGGGGTTGTGGGTCCAGAACTGGTCCTCGGCGTACGACTGGCAGTCCCACAGCTGTACGGCGGTGCCGTTGACGCCGGTGTCGTCCGCCGCGACGTCGACGCACTTGCCGCCGGGACCGGTGACCGTGCCCTGGGGGCCGCCCGGCACGTCCGTCCGGCCGGAGTAACCGACCGAGACGATGTTGGCCTGCACGTCGTTCTCGGCGGCGTCGGTCGGATAGCCGGCGACCATCACGCCCTCGAAGAAGGTGCCCATGTTCCAGTTGCTGTTGTCGCCGCCCGTGCCGAGGATGATGCCGCCCTCCTGGTGCATCGGCTGGTAGCCGCCTCGGGTGGGCAGGGCGCCGTCCCACCACGTGGTCAGCGGGCCGGACTGGGCGTTGCCGCCCTTCAGGGCGTATCTCGTCCGGCCGTTGTTCTTCAGCACCGCCGTGACGTACGCGCTGTTGTTGCCGCGGTTGGCGGTGTTGGAACCGTTGTCGCCCTGGAACATGCCGTTCTCCAGGTCCGCCTCGACCCAGGGCCCCGAACCGGTGCACGGCGCGAAGTAGCACGTGGTCGCGATGCTGACCGCGTCCATGTGGCCGTTTCCGGTGTCGGCGGGTGTGCTCTCGGCGTTGCCGTAGTCGAAGCAGCAGGCCGAGCCGACATGGGTGCCGCTGGCCACCATGTAGGCACCCTCGGGCTGTCCGTTTACCGCGACGCCCGAGGCCACGCCGGTGTAGCGGTAGCCGACGCCGGGTGAGATCCACACGCCGTAGACCTTGTGGCCGCCCGCGGTGACCGCGATCTCACTGGCGTCCGCCCCGCGGTCCGCGCCCATGCCGGCGGTCCCGGCGGGTCCCGGGGTCAGGTCGTTGTGGCGTGCGGTCTGGTCGTAGATCTTCGTGATGCGGCAGGTCGTTCCGCCGCAGAACGTGTCCTGCCGGCCGGCGTCCGCGTAGCCGCCCGCCGACAGAAGCCCGATGTCGGAGGCGGCGCCGTCCGAGGCCCGGGTGACCCGGTACAGAGGGCCGTTGTAGGCGCCGTAGAGCGCGCGCACCGTGCTGTGGGCGGCGACGCACGGGGTGCCGGCCCCGCCGTAGATGTCGCAGGGCTGCGAGCCGGCGGCCTCGGCCGGCCCGCTCAGGCCGGCCAGGGCGCCGAGCACGAGCGCCAGGACGGCCAGCAGGGATCGCACGCGTGCGTACGGGCGCCGCGGCGGCCTGGGCCCGGTGCCGGCTGTGACTTCCGTTCCGGTTCCGGGTCCATGTCCCTGTGCGGGCCCGGGTCCGGTGACTGCAGATCTCTCTCCGCGCATCGTCTGCTCCTCGAAGGACGGGACGTGCTGCCAACAAGGTGGGGTGTCAGCCGAGTTCGTCTTTCGTTGCGGCCGTTGCGGAACGTACGAAGCGCGGTCGATGACGTCAAGATTTGTTGCTTCAGCCTTATTTAAAGTTTTGGATCTGTCCTGAATTGTTGCTTCCGCGGAGGGCTTGATGTCTCACTTCGGGGCACACGGACACAAGGAGCGTTACTTCGACAGGAGGCACGTCATGATCGCCCTCGGAGTCATCCTGCTCATCATCGGCTTCCTCACAGGGATCTCCATCCTGTGGACCATCGGCATCATCCTCGTGGTGATCGGCGCGGTCCTGTGGATCCTCGGCTCCATGGGGCACGCGGTCGCGGGGCGCAAGCACTACTGGTAGGACCCGGGGCCGTTGTGGGGGCAGGGACGCGGACCGGTAGCCCGGCCGCAGAGCCGGGCACACCGGTCCGCGGTGTGTCCGGGCGCCGCGTACCCTGCTGCTCGTGGCCGCCTCAGCTCCGCATCCGCACCGTGTCGCCGTGCTCGTCCTGGAGGGTGCGAAGCCGCTGGACGTCGGCATTCCCGCGCAGGTGTTCACGACCCGGGCGAGCATGCCGTACGAGGTGCGGGTGTGCGGGGCGGCGCCCGGTCTGGTGACCGGTGGCGACGGTCTGTCGTACCACGTCGCGCACGGCCTGGAAGCGCTGGCGTGGGCCGAAAGCGTCTTCATCCCCGGATACCGGTTACCGGACCGCGATGACCCGCCGCGGGCCGTCGTCGACGCGCTGCTCGCCGCCCACGACCGGGGCGCGCGGCTGGCCGCGATCTCGACGGGGGCCTTCGCCCTCGCGGCGACGGGCCTGCTGGACGGCCGGCGCGCCACGACGCACTGGCACTACGCCCGGGCGCTGGCGGCGCGGCACCCGCTCGTCCGGGTCGACGAGAACGTGCTCTTCGTCGACGAGGGCAGCGTGCTGACGTCGGCCGGTGCCGCCTCCGGAATCGACCTGTGCCTGCACATCCTGCGCCGGGATCTCGGAGTCGCCCCGGCGAACCACGCGGCCCGGCGCCTGGTCGCGGCGCCCTATCGCAGCGGAGGCCAGGCGCAGTACGTGCCGCGCAGCGTGCCCGAGCCGCTCGGCGAGCGGTTCGCGGCGACCCGCGAGTGGGCGTTGCACCGGCTCGGCCGGCCGCTCACCCTGGACGTGCTCGCCCGCCACGCGGCGGTGTCGCCGCGCACGTTCTCGCGTCGTTTCGTGGAGGAGACCGGGTACACGCCGATGCAGTGGGTGATGCGGGCCCGCGTCGACGTGGCGCGCGAGCTGCTGGAGCGTTCGGAGCGGAGCGTCGAGCAGATCGCCGCCGACGTCGGTCTCGGCACGGGGGCGAATCTGCGGCTGCACTTCCAGCAGGTGCTCGGGACCACACCGAGCGAGTACCGGCGCACCTTCACGCGCGGCGAGTAGCCCGCCGCCCGCTGGCGCGATCCTTGCGAACCGTGGCGATCCCGTCGCTGTCCGCGGCCGCCGCCGCCTGCGAACCTGGTGGCGAGCGAAGGGACACCACTCATGACTCGTATCGCCATCAATGGTTTCGGCCGCATCGGACGCAATGTGCTGCGGGCCCTGCTGGAGCGCGGCAGCGACTTGGAGGTCGTGGCCGTCAACGACCTCACGGAGCCCGCCACGCTGGCGCGGCTGCTCGCCTACGACACGACGGCCGGCCGGCTCGGCCGCCCGGTGACCGCCGACGGTGACGCCCTCGTCGTCGACGGCCGCCGCATCAGGGTGCTGGCCGAGCGTGAGCCGGAGCGGCTGCCGTGGGGCGAACTCGGCGTCGACATCGTGCTGGAGGCGACCGGCCGTTTCACGTCGGCCAAGGCAGCCCACGCCCATGTGGCCGCGGGAGCGCGCAAGGTGCTCGTCAGCGCGCCGTCGGACGGCGCGGACGTCACGCTCGCGTTCGGGGTGAACACCGGTTCCTACGACCCGGCCCGGCACACGATCGTCTCGAACGCCTCCTGCACGACCAACGCGCTCGCCCCGCTGGCGGCGGTGCTCGACGAACTCGCGGGGATCGAGCACGGCTTCATGACGACGGTGCACGCCTACACGCAGGAGCAGAACCTGCAGGACGGTCCGCACCGCGACGCCCGCCGGGCCCGCGCCGCCGCCGTCAACATCGTGCCGACCACGACGGGCGCCGCCAAGGCGATCGGCCTGGTGCTGCCGAACCTCGACGGCAGGCTGTCGGGCGACTCGATCCGGGTGCCGGTTCCGGTGGGCTCGATCGTCGAGCTGAACACGACCGTCGCGCGTGACGTGACGCGCGACGAGGTGCTGGCGGCGTACCGGGCGGCTGCCGAGGGACCGCTGTCCGGCGTCCTGGAGTACTCCGAGGACCCGCTGGTGTCCTCCGACATCACGGGCAACCCGGCCTCGTCGGTCTTCGACTCGGCCCTCACCCGGGTCGACGGGCGTCATGTGAAGGTGGTCGCCTGGTACGACAACGAGTGGGGCTTCTCGAACCGTGTGATCGACACGCTCGAACTGCTCGCCGCCGGCTGACCGGACGCCCCGGCGGCGCGGCCGGGCGCTACCGGCACAGTGCGTCCCCCAGGGGTGTGCGCGAGTAGCGGACGGTGCGGCCGCTGCGGGTGCGGCTGAGCAGGCCCGCGTCGTAGAGGACGGCCAGGTGCTGGCTGACGGCGCTCGGGGTGACGTCCAGACGGTGGGCGAGTTCGGTGGTGGAGGCCGGTTCGGCGAGCAGGCACAGCAGCCGGGCGCGGGGGCGGCCGAGAAGCCGGCTCAGGGCTCGGTCGGTGACCGGGGGCGGTGTCTCGGAGAGGGTGGCGCGGCCGCGGGCCGGATAGACGAGGAGCGGCGGGCGTGACGCGTCGATCATCGTCTGGGCACCGCGCGCGAAGAGCGTCGGCATCAGCACCATGCCGCGTCCCGCGATGCGGATGTCGGCCGACGGCCACGGGGCGGTGTCCCCCTCACGGTTCAGGCGCAGGTGGCCGCCGGTCCACACGAGCCATGGGTCGAGCCCGGCGAACAGGGCGGCCGCGCCCCGTTCCGCCAGCACCCGCGACCGGTGGGCGAGATCGGCCTCCATGATGCTCTGCGTACGCGGCCACCACGCGTCGGCGAGACAGGTGCGCCAGTACGCGTCGAGGGCGTCGGCGAGCCGCGCGAGGAAGGCCGCCGGGTCGGCCAGGCCCCGCGCGACGAGCGGGGGGAGGGTGTCCGTGGTGCGGTAGGTGGCCCGGAAGTCGGCGGCGACGACGTCCGGTGGCGTACGGCGGACCTCGTCGAGTTCGTGCGCGAAGACCGGCCGGGCCCGCGCCGGGCGCGGGGTGAGGAAGTCGGGCACCCACAGCCAGGGGGCGACCAGGACGGTGAGCAGTTCGCGGTCGAGGTGCTCCAGGCGCGGGCGAATGCGGCGCAGCCACGGCCGGTGGTGCGGGTACCGGGCGGGGTCGTGCAGACAGCGCAGCGAGAACACCGCCTCCTGCAGCGGGGAGTAGGCGAAGGAGGTGGTGGCCAGGTCGCCGACGGCGAAGCGGAACTCGATCATTGAGCGTCACGCTAAATCATTGTCGGACCGGGACGAGGACGGGGTTGGCTGTCGGGCATGACCACCACACCACTTCCGAAGGCCCTTGACGAGGACGGCAGTTCGCGGGCGGGGCGGGCGACCCGGGCGGGCGGGCTGCTGCCGGCCGACCCGGTGCTGCGCCTCGCCACCGTGCTGACCGCCGTCAACTCCCTGGGCAACGGGCTGTACTTCCCCCTCGGCGTCCTGTATTTCACTCGTATCGTCGGTCTGGAGGCGACCGCTGTCGGGCTCGGGATGACGGTCGCGGGCCTGGTGGGCGTGGCCGCGGGGGTGCCCGCCGGACGGGCGGCGGACCGGTGGGGCGCCCGGCGGGTCGGGTCCCTGCTGTGGGGCGGCACGGGGATCGCCACGGCCTCGTACGTCCTCGTGGGCTCCTACGCCGCGTTCGTCGTCGCGGTGATCTGCGCGACGGGACTGCAGATGGCGAGCCGCGGGGTGCAGGGCGCGCTGTACGCGGAGGTGCTGCCGCCGGCGACGCGGGTGGAGGCGCGGGCGTATCTGCGGATGGTGACGAACGTCGGGATGGGGCTGGGAGGCGCTCTGGGCGCGGTCGCTCTGCAGGTGGACACGCGGGGCGCGTACCTGACGGTGATCGCGCTGAACGCGCTGTCCTTCGCGGGCCCCGCGCTGCTGCTGCCCCGGCTGCCGCTGGCGTCGCACGCGCGTGAACGTGCGGTCCCGGCCGCCGGCGCTCCGGCGGGCGACCGCTGGCGGGCGGTGCGCGACCTGCCCTTTCTGTCGGTGACGGTGCTCAACGCGGTGCTGGTGGTGCAGTACACGCTGGCCGAGGTGGGGCTGCCGCTGTGGATCGTGGAGCGCACCACGGCGCCGCGCTGGACGGCGGCCCTGCTGATGATCGTCAACTGTGTGCTGGTGGCCCTGCTTCAGGTGCGGGTCGCCCGGCGCGCCTCCCAAGTGCCCACGGCGGTACGGGCGATGCGCTGGTCGGGGCTGCTGCTGGCGGCGGCCTGCGCGGTGTATGCCCTGTCCGCGGGCCTCTCCCCCGTGTGGGCGGTGCTGTCGCTGACGGCCGGGGCGGTGGTGCAGGTGTTCGCCGAGGTGCTGTCGGCGGCGGGTGGCTGGACCCTCGGCTACGAACTCGCCGACGCCCGTGCGCACGGCGTCTACCAGGGGGTGTTCGGCACGGGCGCGTCGGCGGGAATGATGGCGGGACCGGCCCTGGTCACGGTCACCGCGATCGCCCACGGCACCTTCGGCTGGGCGGTGCTCGGCGTGGTGTTCGCTCTCGCCGGGCTCTGCGTGGCCCCGGCCGTGCGCTGGGCCCGGCGGGACGGCGCCTGGCGGGGCGAACCGGCCTGACACCCCGGCCGGCGGCGAGGGCGAGACGCTCTCCCGGCGGGTACGCTGAGCGCGGTCCGACCCTCCTCGGTCAACTGGAGTATCCCGCATGGAACTTGTCTTCGACGGCAGGGTGATCGAGTGGCGTGGGCCGTCCCCGTTCTACTTCGTCGCCGTGCCCGAGGAGGAGTCCGCCGACATCCGGCAGATCGCCTCGGCGGCCACGTACGGCTGGGGAGTCATCCCGGTCGACGCCCGGATCGGCGGCAGCGACTTCTCCACGTCGCTCTTCCCGAAGGACGGCGGCTATCTGCTGCCGCTGAAGAAGGCCGTGCGTGCGCCGCAGGGTCTGTCGGCGGGTGACGACGTGACCGTGAAGATGGCCGTGCGCCTCTGACCGGTCGCCGCCGGGCCTCAAACCCTGAGCAACAACCGGAATCCATGGTTCCGTGACATCCCTCACAGCACTCCCGCGACATGGGCGGGCCGGTTAGTAGACACCGCTCTGGCGACATATGGGATTTGTCCGTCTTGGTGCGGGAGTGGATCAGGCCCGGCCGGACGGCGTTCCGTCCGGTCGGCCGCGCCTCCCGTCCTCGCGGCGTGGGACGGTTTCTGACGGAGCGGCAGCGGTGGGTGCGCCCCGCTCCCGCCGGACCTGCACGCCCGATCGCCCTTGGCAAGGGCCGCCCCCCTCTACTAGGCGCGGTAGTACGACGGCCTCTTTGCATGCCATGTGAAGGCTTCCTAAGAATGACGATCCGCAAGGCGTTCCCGCAGGTCGGGAGCGGAGTCCGCGGCGCGCCGGCGACACCGGGGCGCGCAACGACCAGCGAGTGAGGTCACGCAATGGGAGAGCATCGCAAGAAGCAGCATTACCGGCGGGTGGTCATCGCGGCGGTCGCCGTGAGCGCCGTCGGAGTGCCGTCCATAGCCATGGCCTGCGGCGAGTGGCCGGACGGCGGGGCGGACCGGCCCGTCGCCGTGCAGGACGCCGCCGCTCAGAGCCGGTACGACGACTACGGGCAGCGCTACTGGCACGGTGACGGCGGCATCGCGCCCAGCTGGCTGCCGTCGCAGATGCCGAGCACGACAGCACCGAGCGCCCCCGCTGACACCCCGCAGAAGCGGAAGCCGAAGCACAAGCACAGGCACGTCCACAAGCACACCGTCAAGGTGTCCGCCAGCGCTCCCCGGCCCACCGCCAGTGCTCCCCGGCCCACCGCCAGCACGCCCCAGCGCACCCCGAAGCCCGCCACCACGGCTCCCCGGACCACGCCCCGGCCCACCGCCACCGCGCCCGCGGCCACCACCGCGCCGAGCACCCCGAAACCCACCGCCACCGCCACGGCCTCCGGCGTCACCGCCCGCATCGTGGAGCTGGTCAACGCCGAGCGCGGCAAGGCAGGTTGCTCCCCCCTGACCCTGAACGCGACCCTCACCAAGGCCGCGCAGGCGCACAGCCAGGACATGGCCGCCCACCAGAACATGTCGCACACCGGATCCGACGGCTCCTCCCCCGGCGACCGGATCACCAGCGCCGGCTACACCTGGAGCTCCTACGGCGAGAACGTCGCGTACGGCTACTCCACGGCGGAGCAGGTCATGGCGGGCTGGATGTCCAGCCCCGGTCACCGGGCCAACATCCTCAACTGCGCGTTCAAGGAGATCGGCGTCGGTCTCGCGCAGCCCAACAGCTACTGGACCCAGGACTTCGGAACCGCCCGGTAGGAGGCCGCCCAGGCGTGTGATCTTCCGTCTGACACTGGTGAGCCGGAAGATGGCTACTGATCCGGCTTCTGGGTAGCCGACTGATTCAGATCAGCTACGTACCCAGTGACAACCGAGGCATTTTCATGGCCATCCAGCTTAGGCAGAAGGCATCGGATGAGCCGGAACGGAACGGGGACACCTCGCTGCGGTGGAACACCACCTGGGACAGCGGTGCCATCAGCGCCGCCCAGGCCCGCGCAGCGGCGGAGCGCTTTCTCGACCGTGTCCGTGCCACCGGCCGTATCCCCGTCCCCGACCGCGTGGTGCAGGACACGCAACTGGTGGTCAGCGAACTGATCACGAACGTCGTAATGCACACGTCGGGACCCTGTGGGCTCGGTCTGGAGGTGTCACCCGACGGCGACCGCCTCCGGATCTCGGTGTGGGACTCCTCCCACCGGATGCCCGAGGTCCGGTCCCATGACGGACAGCGGATCGGCGGCCATGGGCTCGAGATCGTCGAGGCGATCAGCCACACGCTCTCCGTGACGGCCCAGGACGAGGGCAAGCACGTCGACGTGTCGATCCTGCTGCCCGGCGCGCGCGACCGCGCGGCGCCCGGCGCAGCGGCCCCGGATCCGCTGCGCCGGGCGCCGCGGGAACGGACCCGTGCGGATCCGCCCAACGGACCGCCACCGGGACGGACCGGACCGCCACCGGGACGGACGGCACCCCGCGCGCAGCCGGTCAGGCCGGCCCGGACCGGCCGTCGCGTACCCGCTGGGCGATGTCACGCAGCTTGACGTTGTGCTCCTGCGAGATGCGCCGCATCACGTTGAAGGCGTCCTCCTCGCTCAGCTTGTGGCGCTCGCGCAGGATGCCCATGGCCTCCCCGATGGCGTGTCGGCTCTCCAGCCCGTGCTCGAGCTGGTCGATGGTTCGCGCGCTGGCCAGCGCCACGGCGGCGTGCGAGGCCAGCAGCCAGCCGGCCGTCTCGATCTCCTCGCCGAAGGCCCCGGGACGGGAGCCGTACAGGTTCAGCGCCCCGAAGTCCTCCTGGTCCGTGTACAGCAGCACTCCCGTCATGCTGGACACGCCCAGGCCGCGGGCCGCCGCCGCGAAACGCTCCCAGTCGGGCTCGGGGGCGGCCATGTCGGGGATGCGGTAGACGCGGTCGCCGTTCTTGCGCCGGGCCAGGTCGAAGCACGGTCCCTCCCTCAGCTCGCCCTGGAGCCGGTCGCACTCACGGACCATGTCGTGGGTGGCGGACAGGGTGACCGCCTTGCCCTTGCGCACCGCCAGGATGCCCGCGAACTCACAGCCCTCGACGAGTTCCACCGCCGCGGCTGAAATCGTGTCCAGCGTCGCCTGTACCGAGTCCTGCTCCAGCAGGTCCCTGGCGAGCCGGGCCATCGCCTCCGCGTACTCCCGCCACTCCATTCGTCACCACCCGTCTCGCTCACCGGTTCGATCAACAGTAGCGCCGCCGCGGTGGGCTCCGCGCCTCCAGCTCCGGCGCGGCGGTCCGGGGCGACTGCTCAGTCCTCGGACTCCGGGCTCAGTCGTCGGAGTCCGGTTTGCCGCGCGCGGCGGCGTACGCCTGGGCCGGTGTCATCGGGACGCCGCCCAGACTGACCGTCTTGTAGGGGCTGACCTTGGCGCAGGTCTTGGCCTGGTCGGCGGTCTGGGCGTGGGCGTTGGAGACGGCGGCCTTGGTGTCGGCCGGTGCCGGCGAGGCCGATGACGAGGCGCCGGGCCAGGTGGTGCCGCTCGGCCAGTCGGTGCCGACGACCAGGGTGAGGCCGGTGCCGGTGCCCTGCTTCAGATGCGAGGCGGGCAGGCCCAGGGCCCTGGCGGCGATCCGCGCCTCGGTCTTCCGGCCGGTGCCGTAGGTGAGCGTGGTGGTGGCCGCGGGGCTGGGGGCGTTGGCCGTGGTCGTACCGGTGCTGAAGCCCTTGCCCTTGAGGGCGGCGGCAACTACGGAGGCGCGGCCGGTGATCCCGGTGCCGTTCTCCACCGTGACGGCGATGTCGGAGGCGGGCACGGCCGAGGCGGTGGCCTTGGCCTTGGCGGCCGCCGAGGCCGCTTCGGACTTCTTTCCCGAGCCGGTGGTCAGTGACCGGTCGTCGGCGATGGCGGAGAAGAGCGCCTTGGCACCGGAGCCCACCACGACCCGGTTGCTGTCGCCGGGGTCGGCGCCCGTCTGCATGGTGGTGAAGGTCATCCGCTTGGTGGGGACCTTGTTCACGTCGGTGGCGAGACCGATCAGCCTCTTCACGGTGCCGAGGCCGTCGTCCACGGTCAGCGCCTTGGTGGCGGCGTCCGCGAGATCGTAGACCGCGCTCGGGTCGGTGAGCGTGCCCGCGCTCTTGAACTTGCGGATCATCGCGCCGAGGAAGATGTGCTGGGAGATGGTGCGCCCGAGGTCACTGCCGTCGCCGAAGCCGTGCCGGGAGCGGACGAACTCCAGAGCCGCGACACCCTTGAGGGTGTGGTCGCCCTCGGACAGCTTCAGATGCGAGTAGGTGTCGTAGACGTCGTCGGTGACGCAGACGGAGACCCCGCCGACCGCGTCGGACATCTTCACCACGCCGGAGAAGTCGAGCTTGACGAAGTGGTCGATGGGGATGCCGGTGAGCTGGTGCACGGTGGCCACCTGGCAGGCGGGGCCGTACTGCAGCGCGCTGTTGATCTGGCCGTAGTAGCCGGCCGTGGACCGGCCGGTCGAGCTGTCCTTGCAGGCCGGGACCTTGGTCATGGTGTCGCGGGGGATGCTCATCACGGTGGCGTTGGAGCGGTCGGCGGATATGTGCACCACCATCTGCACGTCCGCGTTGCTGCCGGCCTGGACGCCGGTACGCGCACAGCCGCCGCCGAGTTTGCAGTCCGCCTTGCTGGTGCGGCCGTCCGAGCCCATCACCAGGATGTTGATCGGGGTACGGCCGAACGCGTCGGCCTTCTCGGTGCCACCTTTGCCGTCGAGCGAGACGCTGTTGATGTTGCCGTTCAGATGCTCGTAGAACCACCAGCCGGCACCGGCCGTGACCAGTACCGCGAGCGCCAGACACACTCCGGCGATCCGCAGCGCGCGCCTGCCGCGCCGGACCGGCCGGCCCCGCCGCGACCGTGCGCCGCTGCGGGGGTGGGCGGCTTCCCGTGCCGCCTGCCGGGCGGCACTCCGGCCGCCGGAGGCGGGCGGCGCGCCGGACCCGTCTGTGCGCTGTACGGGCACCCGGGCGGTGCGTCGGCGCGTGGCCTGCCCGCCCGGGCCGTCCCACGGGTCGCTCATCTTCCACTCCCCTGAACGGTCGGGCCCGGCAGGCCGGACCGGTTCGGGCGCACGGGCGGGCTCCACCTGGGTTTCCTTGGCTGCGAAATCTAACAAACCCATGGCGCGAACAGCACAGATCCTGGGGCAATTCACAGGTGAGAGATCGGCAAGACGGGCTGCCGGGGTGTCCGGTGCCGGGACGAAGCGGGGCTTTTCGGCCGACGTGAAAGGGGCACGCGTCCGGGGTAGGTGTTCCGACCGGAGGGGCGGTGTCCCGATGTCCGAGTACGAGCGTTCGCGCACGATGCCCGCACAGCCCGAGCATGTCTTCGACCAGGCGGCCAACGTCCGCCAGCTCGACGCCTGGCTGCCGCGGGAGCTGCACGTGCGCGTCGAGGATCCCCCGGCCGTCACGGTCCACGAGGACGACACCGACCAGGACACGGCGGCCCTCATGCACGCCGAGAACGACCGGATGCGCATCGAGTGGGGCACCCGTGAGCAGGGCGGTTACGCGGGCTGGCTCCAGGTCGCGGGGATCGGCAGCGGTGCCAGCGAGGTGACCGTGCACCTGTCCTTCTTCGACGAGAGCCACGACCCGGGCGAGCGGCAGGTGTGCGACGCCCTCGACCACAGCCTGCGGCGCCTGGAGGAACAGGTACGGCTGCGGGTCGACAACACGGCGGGGTGAGCCGTCGCGGCCCCGGCCGCCGAGCGGCGGGGTCGGTGACGCATGACAAGGCGCCTGCCGGTCCGCGTGGCACGGACCGGCAGGCGCCGTTGTCATGCGCGCCGCAATGGCTGCCTCGGTCGTGTCCGGCGCGGTGCGTGCCGCGCCGGGCGCGGGTCCGGCAACCGGACGCCATCGTTCCGGAAGGCATGTGGCGCGCCCTGCGGGTATACGTACGCCCGGCGGATCCGGCGCCCGCCCCGAAGCCATGGTGAGGGGACGGGCCACGACAGGGGAGGCAGGGCATGCTGCGACGGACGGCGGAGGAAGACGGGCACCCGGACACGGGCGCCACGACCACGAAGGACACGGAGGCCCGCAAGCAGCGGCTGCGAAGACGGCTGGAGCGTCTGCTCGGCATCGCCGCGACGGAGGGCAACCGGCTCACCCGGCTGCGCAACGGCGACGCGATCTTCCCCGCCATGCTCGAGGCGATCCGCTCGGCCCAGCACACCATCGACATGATGACCTTCGTCTACTGGCGCGGTGAGATCGCGCACGAGTTCGCGAACGCGCTGGCGGACCGGGCCAGGGCGGGGGTGCGGGTTCGCCTGCTGCTAGACGGGTTCGGGGCCAAGGAGATCGAGCCGAGCCTCCTGGAGGCCATGGACGAGGCCGGGGTGCAGGTCGCCTGGTTCCGCAAGCCGGTGCGGCTGTCCCCGCTGAAGCAGAACCACCGCTGTCACCGCAAGGCCCTCGTCGTCGACGAGAGCCTCGCCTTCACCGGAGGCGTCGGCATCGCGGAGGAGTGGTGCGGGGACGCCCGTGGTCCCGGGGAGTGGCGGGACACCCATGTGGAGGTGCGCGGACCGGCCGTGGACGGCATAGCCGCCGCCTTCGCGCAGAACTGGGCCGAGTGCCACGACACGCTCTACGACGAGCGTGACCGTTTCATCGAGCACGAGCAGCAGGGCCGCGCGGTCGTGCAGGTGGTCCGGGGCTCGGCCAGCTTCGGCTGGCAGGACATGCAGACGCTCGTGCGGGTCGTCCTGACGTCCGCACAGGAGCGCATCCGCCTCTCCACGGCGTACTTCGCGCCCGACGACTACTTCGTCGACCTGCTGGCCGCCACCGCCCGGCGCGGCGTGCAGGTGCAGATCCTGCTGCCCGGGCCGCACACCGACCAGCGGGCCTGCCGCCTGGCCGGGCAGCACCACTACCAGCGACTGCTGGACGAGGGGGTCGAGATCCGCGAGTACCAGCCGACCATGCTGCACACCAAGATCATCACGGTCGACTCGGTCGCCTCGCTGATCGGCTCCACCAACTTCAACCGGCGCTCTCTGGAGCACGACGAGGAGGTCATGCTCGCCGTGCTCGACGAGGAGTTCACCGCCGGCCTGGACCGTGACTTCGACGAGGACCTGGAGCGCAGCGAGCCGGTCGACCCCGTGCGCTGGCGGCGCCGGCCGGTGCTCCAGCGGGCCCGCGAGCTCTCGGTCGCACCGATCCGCAGGTTCCTGTAGGGGCGTTCGTCCTGCCCTGTAGGGGTTCGGCCTGGGCCGCCGGGTGCGGCGGACAGGCACCCGCGCAGGGCAGGTGTCGAAGCCGAGTCCGGGGGCATCGGCGCAGTATGGATGCACAGTCATGGGCCCTGGGTGGCCGGGGCCGCGCCCGCCGCGCGGCCAACAGTACGGCGATGGCCGCGGCGGCCCGCTCGGGGTTCGCCGCCCGAGGACTGATCTACGTGCTGGTGGGCGTGATCGCCCTGCAGATAGCGTTCGGCGGCGGCGGCAAGCAGGCCGACCGCGGTGGTGCGCTCGGTGAACTCGCGTCCAAGCCGTTCGGCTCGGCGATGCTGTGGATCGTCGGAGTCGCGCTCGCCGGCATGGCGCTGTGGCGGCTGTCGGAGGCGGTGTTCGGCGGGGCCGGCGCGGACGGGAGCAAGGCGTCCAAGCGGGCCATGGCCGCCGCCCGGGCGGTCTTCTACGCCTTCCTGTCCTTCTCGGTCCTGTCGTACGCGGCCGGGGACCAGGGCAGCGGAAGCGGCTCCTCCGACCGGAACACCGACGACGTCACCGCCACCGTGCTGAAGTGGCCGGGCGGACAGTGGATCGTCGGTCTCGCCGGGGCCGCCGTGGTGGTCGCCGGTCTGTGGATCGCCGTCCGGGCCGTGATGAAGAAGTTCCGCAAGCACCTGCGGACCGCGGAGATGTCCCGGAGGGCCAAGCGGTTCACCGACTTCTTCGGGGTCGTCGGCGGCACGGCCCGGGGCCTCGTCTTCGCCGTCGCCGGGGTCTTCGCGCTGGTCGCGGCGGTGCAGCACCAGCCCGGCAAGGCCAAGGGCATGGACGACACGCTGCGTTCGTTCCGGGATCTGCCGGCCGGACCGTGGCTGCTCGCCCTCGTCGCCCTCGGCCTGGCCGCGTTCGGCGTCTTCTCCTGGTGCAACGCCCGCTGGCGCGAGGTCTGAACCGATGGCCCCCGGCCGCTGCCCGGCCTAGCCGGGCAGCGGCACCGTGGTCGTCACCTGTTTGCCCTGGGCGTGCCGGGTGACGCGCAGGCGGCCGCAGATCCGGAGCACGAGGTGCAGGCCGCGCCCGCCCATGCGCTCGGCGTCCACGGGCCGGACGACGGGCGAGCGCTGGGAGGTGTCGGAGACGGTGACACGCAGTTCGTGCCGGCCGGAAGCGACCTCCAGGACCATTCCGCAGGGGCCGGGAGCGTGGCGCAGCGCGTTGGTGATCAGTTCGCTGACCACCAGTTGTGCGTCCTGGCTGGCACGCAGGACGGGAGGGTGCCCGGCCCGGGCGAGGAGGGTGCGGACGGCGCCGCGCGCGTCGGCGATGCGCAGGGCGCCTTCGGCCCAGTTCGCGCTGAAACGGAGCGCGTCCGCCGACTCGGGTGGCCCGGCACTGGTCAGGCCCTTCTGTGGGCCCGCTGAGGTGTGCGGCCCGGGGCCGCCCTCGCTCTCATGCGTCACGGACATTCCGTCCCCCCTCGGTGTTCCCGGCATCCTTCCCGTCTTCCCAGATGGCGCACCGCGGGTCAGGAGGTGTCGCTGCGCAGCGCGCTGTCCCGGGAGTCGGTGATCGTGAAGTATTCCAGGGTGCCGCTGATGGTCAGCAACCGGACCAGAGCCTCCTGCAGCGGGCCGAGGATGACGAACTCGCGGCCCCGCGCGCGGTGGCGCCGCTGGGCGTCGAGGAGGGCACTGAGCAACTGGCTGTCGCCGAAGGTGACCCCGGAGAGGTCCACCACGGTGCTGGGCAGATCGGACTCGTCGGCCTCGGCCCAGGCGGCGCGCAGCAGGTCGCACTCGTCGAAGTCGATCTCTCCGCGCACCCTGATCTCCAGGACGCGCGCGTGCCGCGCGACCTGCACTGTTGTCTCGGATCCCCACCGCATGCCGTCATCCTGCCATCTGCGGTCGGGGGAAGGCGAGGCCGGTGTCACGAGACCACCGTCCCGGTGACGCCGCCCTCTTTCGGCGGGCCCGGTTCGCCGGCCGCGACGGGTCCCGTGAGATGACCGAGCACGTTGGTGTGACGCAGCATGCGCTCCAGGACGTCGGGCCGGTTGTCCAGATGCAGCGCGGCGCCGACCGCCCGGGTGTGCCGGTGGATCATCAGCAGCGCGGACAGTCCCATGGAGTCGATCCACGTGAGTCCGGTGAAGTCCAGGCGCACATGGCGGGGGGCCGGCGGGCCGGCGAGGCGGGCGACGACGGTGTCCACCATCTCGTCGCTGGTGTCGTAGTCGAGTTCCCCGGCGACGCGCACGGTCAGGGTGGACGGCGCGCTGACCGTGGTGAGGCTGAAGTCGGTGGCAGAGTGCTGGGTCATACGTGGAGATCGGGTCCGGGTCCGTGAGCGGACGAGTGGGCACGCTCGAGCAGGGCGGTGGCGCCCGCACTGAGCAGTTTCAGGGTACGCGGGAAGTCACGCAGCCGGTCGGACAGCGCGTCCAGGCCGCTGACCAGGGAGAGCGCCGGGACGTTTCGCGCCTCGAGGATCTCGGCGGTCCACAGGAGGAAGCCGGTGAACACCTCGGCGTCGTCGACGTAGAGCGCCGTGCCCAGGAAGTCGACGATGTGCGCGATGTCCTCGGCGGTCCGCTCCCGCTGCTCGTCACTGTACGCACGCAGAGCGGGGAAACGGTTCTCCAGGTCCCGCAGCGTCTGTTTGACGAGCGTGCCGCGCGACCGGACGACCATCGTGTACTCCTGGTCGGCCAGGTGCGGCAGGTCGTCCACGATCTGCCGGGCGGCGGCCGGGTCCGGGTGCGGCAGGCCGGCCTCCAGTGCCACCGCCGCGCCGCGGGCGTCGGCCGCCCACCGGTCCGCTCCGAGCGCGAACGCGTAGCGGCCCTGCGGGCCGAACGCGCGGCCTCCGGCCAGCACCGGGACGCCGACGGCCTGACAGGCCGTGATGGCCGCGTGCGCGGTGGGCAGGTGGGTGGGGATGGACCCGGACAGCAGCACCGCCCGCGGGTTGGTGTGGTGCAGGTGGGCGACCAGGTGGGGGGTGGGGGTCTGCGCGCCGAGGTAGTCGACCTGCCAGCCGCGCAGGCGCAGTATCTCCGCCACCAGCCGGGCGGGGAAGGCGTGCCACTCCCCGTCCACGCAGCCGACCGTCACACGTCCGCGGTGCCCGCGCCGGTGCGGACCGCCGTCCTGACGGTGGGCCAGGGCGGCGACCACCCGCTCGTTGATGGCGGTGGCGGCGTGTTCCTGGGCCACGCTGATGCGGTTGGCGGCCCATTCGGTGCCGATCTTCTCCTGGACCCGGGCGATGACGTCCAGCAGCAGGGTCTCCTCGTCGACGCCCTCGGCGAGCGCGCCGTACACGATGCCGACCGCGCTGTGCTCGTCGCCGTTCACGACGGCCTGCCAGAGCCGGTCCTCGATCCGGCTCACCTGGGTGGGAAGGCTCACCTGCGCCTCCCCTCGCGCTCGCCCGCGCCGTCGGGGTCCGGAGTGCCCGGCGAGACCTGCGCCGGGGCACTGACGGCGACGGTTGCCATGTCGTCGTGGCGCCCCGCGCCGATCCACTGGGCGGCGAGCATCTGCACTCGCTCCACGACCGCCTCGGCCGGCAGCCCCGCGCACTCGGCCAGGGTCCGCCTCAGCCGCCGCTCGCCGAACATCTCGTCTCCGAGCGGCCCGCCGCGTGCCTCGGTGATGCCGTCCGTGTACAGCAGACAGGTCTCTCCGGGGCCGAGCACCGCCTCGGCGCCGACCGAGCTGATCTCCGGCAGCGCGCCGACCAGGGTGCCCCGGGTGGGCACCTCCTCCACGCTGCCGTTGCGGCGGACGATCAGCGGCGGCAGGTGTCCGGCGCTGGTCAGCCGTACGTGCACCCGGTCGTCCCGGCGGCGCACGGAGGCCAGCACCAGGGTGGCGAACCGGGTGTGCTGGGTGGTCAGCAGGGCGCCGTTCAGCAGTTTCAGCACCTCGTCGTGGTTCCCGGCCAGGGGCAGCAGGGCGTGCAGGGTGTTGCGGATCTTGCCGGTCAGCACGGCCGCGTCCAGGCCCTTGCCCGCGACGTCACCGAGCACGACGAGGGTCTCCTGCGAGGTCTCGGCGCCGGGATGGAAGTCGTAGAAGTCACCGCCCACCCGCTCCTCGTCCCCGGCGGGGCGGTACTGCCCGGCGTACTCGACCCCGTCCACCGTGTGCAGGGCGGGCGGGAGCAGTTCGCGCATCAGCGTGGCCGTGATGGCGGTCTGTTCGGTGTACAGGCGGGCCGCGGACAGGGCGGCTCCGGCCCGGGCGGCGAACAGCCGGGCGAAGACCTCCTCGCCCTCGGTGAAGACCCGCTCGGTTCCGGAGCGGAGCAGGATGAGGGCCCCGGCGGGGACGCCGTGGCCGGGCAGCGGGGTGACGATCACCGAGCCGACGGGCCCGGCGAACCCCTCCGGGACCACCCAGCCGGGGAGGCCGTCGGGGTCGATCCACCGGGCCGGGACCGGCGGGAACCCCTGCAGGGCCTCCGCCAGGCCGTGCACGGCGCGCGGGTCGATCTGCCGCATGGCCCGCTGGACGGGCTGCCCCCGCTGGGCGTAGGTCAGGGTGTGCCGGCGCCCCTGCGGGGGCAGCACGAGCACGGCGGCCTCGGCGAGATGTTCCGCGGCCATGCCCACGGTCGCATCCGCGCAGCGCGGCACGTTGAGGGTGGACAGCAGTCTGCTGGACACGGCCGACAGGATGGCCACCCGTTCCTGCGAGCTGTGCAGGGCGGTCTCGGCCACGCGCCGGTCGGTGTCGTCGATGAGCCACCACACCACGGATCCGTCCTCCGACGGGGTGGCATGTGCCTCGTAACGGCGGTCGTCGATCTCTCCGGTCAGGGGGCCGGCGAGGATGCCGGCCGGTCTCTCGCTGAGGCGCCGGTGGGCCGCGGACAGCCAGGACGGCACGAGGTGCTGCCGCGTGCCGTCGCCGTTCCGGTGCGGCAGGAGCCGGCGGGCGGCGGCGTTCAGGCCCACGAGATCGCCGTTCCGATCGATGACGAGGACCGGGTAGGGGGCATCACCCCAGGTCGCGCCGACGTTGACGCCGGCGTCCCGCGGGTCGGCAAAAGAACTCGGGGAAGCGCACACACGCGGGGGCACGCACACCGCGCGCCCCACCACCTTCCTGCGTCAGGGGATGTTGTCCTTTGACAACCGTCCCGCATCCACCGCCGGGAAGCAAGCCGCCCCCAGGCATTCGCGCACCGTCAGGGCGACGGCGGAGGCGGCGCCATGGCCCAGCGGATGGCGCGGGTCAGCAGGTGACCGGCCGGGCGCACCGTGAGGTCCTCGACCAACGGGACCCGGGGCAGCCGCAGCAGACCGCGGGCCCAGTCCGGCAGGAGGTTCACGGCGTTCGCCGCCAGGGCGCCGTACAGGGGGCGCGCCGCGAGCGGCACGGGCGGTTCGAGGAGCAGGAAGCGTGCCACGGCACGGGCCTCGGGGGTGGCCCGGAGTTCGGGCCGGTAGCGCTCGAGCCGGTCGGACAGGGCGCCGCGGTCGCGCGGCGGGTCCGTCACCCCCAGGGCCTCGGCGACGGTCGCGGTGTCGGCGGCGTAGCCGTCGTAGCCGGCCGGGTCGAGCCGGTGGGCGCCGTAGCGCTCGTGAGCGCGCAGGAAGCACTCCGTCTCGGCGGTGTGCACCCAGCCGAGCAGGTGGGGGTCGGCGGCGTGGTACTTCTCACCCTGCCGGGTGTGCCCTCGTACGTTCTCGTGGATGCCGCGGACCTGGCCTACGGCCGCCCGCGCGTCCGCCGCCGTGCCGTAGGTGGTGACGGCCAGGAAGGCGCTGGTGCGCTGCAGCCGCCCCCAGGGGTCGCCGCGGTAGCCGGAGTGGGCGTCGACGGCCGCCATGGCGAGGGGGTGCAGGGACTGCAGCAGGAGGGCGCTCACCCCGCCGATGAACATCGAGGCGTCGCCGTGGACGGTCCGGATGGGCCGGTCGGGCCCGAACCAGCGGGGGCCGGGGGTGTCGTGGATGCGGGCGCGGATCTCCCGTCCGTCGGGGCCCGCCACCCGGCGCAAGAGCATCGCGCCGAGTTGGGCGCGCAGGTCCGGCAGCACGGCGTCTCCCGTCTCCCGTCGGCCGCCCGCGTCACTCGCCGGCGGACACCCCGTCTCGTTCCCGGTCGGACCGCGGCCACACATACGGCAGGTCGTCGGGTACGCCGGGGAACGTGTGGCCGTAGGCGTCGGGGTCCTTGCGGACGAGCGCGGAGCGGTGGCTTCGGTGGAAGTCCTCGTCACCGAGCCAGGGCGGCAGTTCGCCGGCGGCCGCGAGAGCCGACTGGTCGCGCACGGGGGCGCCGGGGCGCTCGGCGGCGAGGCCGGCGACCAGCGAGGCGGCGCAGCTGTCCTGGTGGCCCCGGTCCCGCCAGACCCGGCAGATCTCCAGGCCGTAGCGCACCAGGGCCTCCTCGTATCCGGTCCACATGCGCACGGCGGGGTGCCGGCGCCATCCGTATCCCGGGACGGTCAGGCCGCGCAGGACCTGGAGCGCCTCGACCCGCTGTTTGCCGAGGCGCCGGCGGTCCAGGAGCAGGGCGGAGCGGTGGAAGTCGGGGTCGGGCAGGAATGTCTGCATGAGGGCCGCCCTCGCCTCCCGCGGTGGGCCGCGGTCACTTCTTGCGCAGGGCGGACGGCTTGTGCACCGCCCGCTTGCCGGACTTGGCGCTGCGCACCTCGTACTGCGGGTCGTCGGACGAGGCGTCCACCGTGCGTCCGGCGGCTTCGGTGCGCTTGGTGAGCTTCCGCTCGACCTCGCCCTCCGTGGTGCTTCCGTGGCTCTTCCAGGCCACCGTGTCGCCCTTGGAGAGATCCTCGCCGGAACCCTCGCGCTTGTTCCTGGCCATGGTCATCGGTCCTTTCGTCGCGTCCCCCCTGTCGTGGTCAGCGGTCCTCTCGTCCCCCGGTCCCGGCCGCGGCGCGGTCGGCGTCACCGCCTGCGCCGAGCAGCCCGGTGTGCGAGAGGGGTTCGCGCGCCTCCAGACGGGGCAGTTCGCGGCGGGACAGCCGCAGGACCACCGGGGGCAGGGCGGCCCGCACCGGCTGGACGAGCCGCAGCCAGGCCGGTGCGTACATCGCCGTTCGGCGGCGTTCCAGGCCGCGGACGACTCGTTCGGCGACCTCGTCGGCGCGGTACGTCCGGCGGGCGGGCGGCGGCATGTGGCCGCGCAGTTCTTGCAGCACGGCGTGCTGGTCGGCGTCGCGGATCATCTCCGTGTCCATCCAGTTGAGGTAGGCGATGCCCACGCCGACCCCGCGGTGGGCCACCTCGGCCCGCAGCGAGTGCGTGAAGGCCTCCACCCCTGCCTTGGAGGCGCAGTAGGCGCTCATCATGGGCGCGGCACCCATCGATGCCAGGGAGGCGATCTGCAGGTAGTAGCCGGCCGCGGCCACGAGGTCCGGCAGGAAGACCCGGGCCGTCTGGGCGCTGCCGACGAGGTTCACGTCGATCACCCGGCGCCACTCGGCGGGGTCCGAGGAGACGAAGGGGCCGCCCTCGGCGACACCGGCGTTCGCGATCACGGCGGACGGGCGCCCGAGGCGGCGGCGCACCTCCTCGGCGGCGGCCCGCAGCGCCGGGGCGTCGGTGATGTCGACCTCGTGGGCCAGGGCCGGCCCCGGCAGCCGGGCGGCGACCTCCGCCAGCAGGGCCGGCTCGTGGCCCAGCAGCGCCGGCACACCACCGCGGCGGGCGACCGCGTACGCGAGGGCGGCGCCCAGGCCGCGTGCCGCGCCGGTCACCACGACCACCCGGTCCCGCAGGGGGCTGCCGCCCGCGCGGGTCATGTCCGCTCCGTTCCGGGGCGGGCCGTGTGGTCCGGGTGCCCGGCGGTACGGCGGGCCTCCTTCATCTCCGCCTCGTACAAGTGGTCGCGTCCCTGGGCGAGTTCGTCGACCGCGCTGCGTTCGAGCTCGCGGAACGGCCGGTAGTAGGTGTCGTCGTAGGCCTCGACGATCTGAAACGTCCAGTGGCCGGGGATGACGTTGCGGCCCAGGATCTCCGTCTCGACCTTGTCGGCCCACTCCGGGTGCCCGGCCTCCCGCAACAGACTCACCGCTCGGTCCAGTTCGAGGTCGGCGCCGCCGGTGAGCTGGTGGAAGTCGTAGAGGCGTCCCCGGGCCCGTTCCGTCGCCTCCAGGGCCTTCGACAGTGATCCGAGGGCCTCGACCGTCTTGTCGTCGACACCCTCCGGGCGCCGGTGCCGGCGGTCGGGGCCGTCCTGGTGTTCGCTCATGCCGCTCCCTGCTGTTCGCTGTTGCCGACCGGCCGTCAGTGGCGGCGGCCGGTCCGGTCGCGCCGGGCGAGCATCCGCTGGGCGCCGGCCAGGCCCCTGGTCCGGTGGCCGCGGAGCACGGCCCGGGCCGCGTTCGCCCCGCACGCCCCGTGCACGCCGCCACC
This sequence comes from Streptomyces sp. NPDC058145, assembly GCF_042884245.1. Taxonomy (NCBI): domain Bacteria; kingdom Bacillati; phylum Actinomycetota; class Actinomycetes; order Kitasatosporales; family Streptomycetaceae; genus Streptomyces; species Streptomyces sp. NPDC058145. The sequence continues at coordinate 80,052 of NZ_JBHVUH010000016.1, forward strand.
GGGGTGGGCGCCGGCGGAGGCCAGGTAGAGACCCGGCACGGGGGTCTCCGGCCGTCCGGTGCCGGGCAGCGGACGGAAGACGAGTTGCTGGTGCAGGGCGGTCGTGCCGCCGTTGATGGCACCGCCCACGAGGTTGGCGTCGAGTGACCCCAGGGCGGGCGGGGCCAGGATGCGCCGGGCACGGATGCGGGACCGGAAGCCGGGCGCGAAGCGTTCGACCTGGCGCTCGACCCGGTCCGCCATCCGCTCCTGGTCGTCGGGACCCCACTTCCCGGTGATTCCCTCGTCGCCGGCGTCTGCGCGGATGTCGTGCGGGATGTGCGTGTACGCCCAGGCCGCCTCGGTGCCCTCGGGGGACCGGGAGGCGTCGGCCGTCGTCATCTGGCCGAACAGGGAGAAGGGGCGGTCGGGCACCTGGCGCATGGCGATCTGCGAGGCGAAGCGGGTCAGCTCGTCCATGCCGTCGGCCAGGTGGACGGTCCCGGCGCCGGCGGCCCGCTCGTCCTGCCACGGCACCGGGCCGTCCAGCGCCCAGTCGACCTTGAAAGTGGCGAAGTCCCACTGGAAGCGCCGCAGGTCCTCCAGCACCTGCCGGGGCAGATGTTCGGATCCGACCAGGTCCTGGTACAGGGCGGGCACCGCGACGTCGGCGAGTACGGCGCGCCGGGCGGACAGCGCCTGTCCGTCGGCCGTGCGGACCCCCACGGCCCGGCCGCCGCGTACGACGACGCGCTCGACGCGCCGCCCGCAGCGCAGCTCTCCCCCACGGCTGAGCAGACGTCGCACGAGCGCGCCGGTGAGCTCCCCGGATCCGCCCACCGGCACGGGGAAGCCGTAGGTCTGTCCCAGCATGGACATCAGCCAGCCGAAGCCCCCGCTGCCCGCGGACTCGGGTGCGAGGTCGGCGTGCAGCGCGTTGCCGGCCAGCAGCAGCCGGCCGCCTTCGCCGCGGAACTCCTCCTCGCCCATGCGGCGCACCGGCAGGATCAGGGAGCGCGCCACCCGCAGGCCGCCCGAGGCGCGCAGGTCGAAGGCCAGCTTCGCCATGGACCTGACTGGCGGGAAGGGGGTGAACAGGGCGCCCAGCACACCAGGGCGCAGCGTCCGCCACAGCTCGACCAGTCGGTGCCAGGCGGCTCCGTCGCCCTGCGCGAAGGCCTCCAGGGATGCCGCCGTGTCGTCGGTCCGCCGGTGCAGCACCGCGCATCTGCCGTCGCTGAGCGGATGGGCCAGCACGCTCGGCGCGTGGCTCCAGCGCAGTCCGTGCTCCTCCAGGCGCAGCGCGGAGAGCACGGGCGACGCGGCCGCCAGCGGGTAGAACGAGCTGAACATGTCGCTGACGAAGTCGGGGTCCACGCCCCGGTCGTGCCGTACGGCGCCGCCCGGCTCCGGCTGCTCCTCCAGTACGGTCACGCTCCACCCTGCGTCCAGCAGCACATTGGCGGCCACCAGGCCGTTGGGGCCGGCCCCGATCACCACGGCGTCAGGCATGACCGGCTCCGCTCCCGCCCGTGGCGTATCGTCCGCCCGGCCGCGGGTCTCGTCTCCGCTCCTCGGCGGTGACGTCGTCCTCGCAGGTCTTCGCCAGGCGCGCGAGCATGGCCCGGTGGCGAAGCTGGATCAGTGCCTCGAAACCGAGGTTGTGCAGGGCCCCGCCCGCGCCCTGGAGCGGGTGCTCGTCGACGATGACCAGGCAGTACTCCCCCCATTTGCGCAGCTCGATACAGATGCGGGCGGTGCCGAGCGGGCCCGCGTTCGCCTCGAGTTCCAGAACGGATCCCTCCACGCAGCGCCGTACGACCGTCTCGTTGCCGACCTCGAAGGGGCCCAGCCGGATCTGGTAGCTGATCGACGCCGACTCCTGCGGCCACTCGCCGTCCTTCGGCTGGGACGCGGCGGTTCCCACCACCCACTGCGCGTACCGGCTGCCGTCGGCGAGGACCGCCCACACCCTGTCCGGACTGGCCTTGATCAGACGATGCCGAACCGCCACGTGCGCCTCCTGGTGCGTTATGTCCGTTTCGCTGTCCTCGCCGAGTGCCCTGGCTGCCCCTGCTCGACACGTGTCCGTGTCCCGGGTGCGGGGGCGGCCGGATCGGCCGATGCTGGAGCCATGCCCGGGAAGCGCCCAGTGATCGTGCACCTGCCGTCCCCGACCGGCGGACGCCGGGTGCGGGTCGACGGCGAGATCCTCGGCCTCGCGCACAGCGTGCGCGACCTGGTCGAGTTCCTGCGCCGGGCGGGCCTGGAGATCGAGCCGGAGGAAGTGGCGGACTCGCCGCTGATCGACTGGCGCGGCATGGGCCCCGACCGGTGGGAGGCCGAGACCCGGACCTGAGCGCGGGGCGGCCGCACAGTCCCCCCGAGGCCACGGGTGCGTTCCGCCCGATGTCCGGTGTGCCCAGCGGGGTACTGGTTGCGTCGATACCCGCCGAGCGGGTATCCGCGTCGTCACGGGCACAGCAGGGAGGGCACACCTTGGGCGAATCATCACTGCGGGCGGTGGGCTGGGCACGCTCACTGCCGCTGAACTCGAGCGTCAAGACCGCGCGCGACTGGGCGCGCGAGCATCTTCGGTCACTGGGCTGGGAAGAGTCCGCGCCGGAGACCCTGGACGACGTGCTGCTGACCATCTCGGAACTGGTCACCAACGCTCACGTGCACGCGCGTAGCGCGGCCGACCTGGTGCTGACCTGGGACAGCACCTGTCTGCACGTGTCCGTCCACGACCGTTCCCGGCGGCTGCCGGTCCCGCGCCCGGCCGACACCGAGCGTGCCGGCGGGCGGGGCATGCTGCTCGTCGACGCGCTGGCCGACACCTGGCAGGCCCGCCCCTGCCCGGACGGCAAGGTCGTGTACGCCTGTTTCCGGCCACCGGACGCCGGCTGACGTCCGGGCTCCTCCCGGCCGCCCGGTGGCCGGGAGGCCCGTCAGTCGCCGGCGGTGCCCGGCCGGTACAGCACGGGCAGGTCGGCGGGGCGCACCCGGAGCGTCACCGGCAGGGTGGCCTCCACCTCGCCGTCGGCGCCGTAGGGAACGGGCCGGGAGGCCTCGATGCGCAGTTCGCGTCCGCGCAGGATCCGTACCTCGGGGCGCTTCACATGGGCCCCGGTCTTCAGTTCGTTCATCAGCGTGAAGAACAGCAGGCGCGGTGCCTCGCGGATCAGTACGACGTCGAGCAGTCCGTCGTCGACCCGCGCGCCGGGGGCGATGAGGCGGCCGAAGCCGTAGTAGGGGGAGTTGGCGGCCACGACGGTGTAGCCGCGGTGGTGGTGCTCCTCGCCGTCGACGGTGACGCGGTAGTCGGCCGGCCGCCAGGTGGCGACGGCGCGTAGGCCGCCCGCGTAGTACGAGGCGGCGCCGCGCAGCAGCCGGGTGTGGTTCGCGTGCCGGTTGGCGAGCGCGTCGACGCCGGCGTAGACGCTGCCGAGGACCACGGTGCGTCGGTGGACGGCCGATTCGACCTCGATCGTGTCGACCCGTCCGGGCTCCGCGTGCAGCAGGATGTCGGCGAGTGCGGCGGGGTCGCGGGGCAGGCCGAGGGCGCGCGCGAAGTCGTTGCCCCGCCCGGCGGGTACGAGGCCCAGGACGGTACCGGTGCCGCTGAGCGCGCCGCCGATGCCGCCGGCCATGCCGTCGCCGCCGACCGCCAGGACCACCCGGCCGCGTGCTCCTGCCTGCCGGGCGACGTCCTGGGCGTGGGCGAGGCTGTGGCTGTACTCCGTCTCCAGCTCGGCCCCCGCCTCGCGGAGCAGGCGGGCCACCTGGAGCAGTGACGCCGCTCCGGTCGAGTCACCCGCGGTCGGGTTGACGACGGCGGTGAACTGTCGCATCGGTGTGCCTCCGGGCGGTGACGGTGGGAACGGAAGGGGCCGGCGGGGGTGGATCAGTCGGTGGGCAGCAGGACGCCCGGGTTGAGGAGCCCGTCCGGGTCCAGGCGGTGCTTGACGGCGCGCAGCGCGGCCACGCCGAGGGCACCCGCCTCCCTGACGTACCAGTCGCGGTGGTCGGTGCCCACGCCGTGGTGGTGGCTGATGGTGCCGCCGGCGGCGAGCACGGCGTCGTTGGCCGCGTGCTTGGCGGGTGCCCAGTGCGCGACCGGGTCCTCGCCCTGGGCGCTGACGACGGTGAAGTACAGGGAGGCGCCGTTCTCGTACACGTGGGAAATGTGGCACATCACCAGCGGCGGGGTGCCGGCCCGGGTGAGAGTGTCGGTCAGGGCCGCGCGCACCGCGTTGTACAGGTCGGGGACGCGGGACCAGAAGGCGGCGGTCTCCAGGGTCTCGGCGAAGGCTCCCGCGTCGAGCAGGGCGTCGCGCAGGTAGGGCGCGGAGTAGCGGCCGTGGGCCCAGCGTTCGCCCGGCTCGGTGCCGACCGGGGTGCCGCCGCAGGCCCGCAGGACCGCCGCCGCCCGCTCACGGCGCCGGCCGGTGTCCTCGGCGGTGCCCTCGTAGCCGGTGATCGCCATGCATCCGGCGTCGCCCCGTTCCAGTCGGGAGCCGATGGCGTCCGGCTGGGCGAGGCCGATGAGCGTCTCGGTCTCGTCGGACAGGCGCAGCACGGTGGGCCGCGGTCCGTCCTGGGCGAGCCGGCGCAGGGCCGCGGCGCCCTCCTCGAAGGAGGCGAACCGCCAGCCCTCGTAGACGCGCGCCTGCGGCAGCGGGCGGATCCGTACGAGAACGGAGGTGATGACGCCGAAGGCGCCCTCCGAGCCGAGGATGAGCTGGCGCAGGTCGGGGCCGGCGGCGGAGCGCGGGGCGCGGCCGGTCTCGATGGTGCCCTCGGGGGTGGCGAGGGTCAGGCCGAGCACCATGTCGTCGAAGCGGCCGTAGCCGGCGGAGGCCTGTCCGCTGGAGCGGGCGGCGGCGAAGCCTCCGATGGTGGCCCACTCGTAGGACTGCGGGAAGTGACCGAGGGTGAAGCCCTGTTCGGCGAGCAGTGCCTCGGCCTCGGGGGCGCGCAGGCCGGGCTGGAGCACGGCGGTGCGGGAGACCGGGTCGAGGTCGAGCAGGCCGTTCATGCGGCGCAGGTCCAGGGCGACGAAGGCGCGTCCTTCGGGGGCGAGCCCGCCCACGACCGAGGTGCCGCCACCGAACGGGACGACGGCCAGACCGTGCTCGGCGCAGGCCCGCAGCACGGCGAGGACCTCGTCGTGGGAGGCGGGCAGGACCACCGCCCGCGGGACGTCGCAGACGTCACCGGCGCGCAGTCGCAGCAGGTCGGGAGTGGACTTGCCGCGGGTGTGCCGGATACGGCTCTCCGCGTCCGTGAGGACGTGCTCGTCGCCGCCGGCCGCCCGGGCGAGCGCCTCGAGCGCGGCCGCGCCGGCCGTGGGCCCGGGCAGCCGGATGTCCTCGAGCGCGAGCGCCGGCGCGGTGCGCGGTGTGACACCGAGCAGGTCGCGCAGCAGTCCGGTCACCGTGCCGGGCAGCGGTGCGGCCTTCGCCGGGTCGCCCCAGCCGTTCCACAGCATGTCCATCGAAGGGTCGTCCTCACAGGTCGGTGTGCTCGGTTCACGCGGCGGCGGCTCCGCCCGGCCCCCGGGGCGTTACACTGTGACACATGACGCCTATTCGTCACAACGGTTCGGACAGCGATCCCGTGCTCGACGCGGTGCGCGACTGTGTGCTGGCCGTCGGGGTGCGCCGCACGACCCTGGCCGACGTGGCCCGCCGCGCCGGCGTCTCACGGATGACGCTGTACCGGCGCTGGCCCGATCTGCGCACCCTGGTCGGCGACCTGATGACCCGTGAGTGGATCGACGTGGCCACCCGCGCGATACCGGAGCCCACGCCGGACACCGACACCCGCGCCCGGATCGTGGACGGGCTGGTCGCGGGGGTGGAGGCGTTCCGCGCGCACCCGCTCTTCCGGAAGATCGTCGACGTCGATCCCGAACTGCTGCTCCCCTACGTCCTGGACCGGCGCGGCACCAGTCAGGAGGCGCTGCTGGCACTGCTGGCCGACGCGCTGCGCGAGGGCCACGCGGACGGTTCGGTGCGCACCGCCCACACCGAGCGGCAGGCCCGCGCCCTGCTGCTGTTGGTGCAGTCCTTCGCCCTGTCCCTGCGCACGATGACCGACGAGGACGACCCCGACCTCGACTCCGCCGCCCTGCTCGGTGAGCTGCGCACCCTTCTGGAGAGGACCCTGACGCCATGAGTCACCCCGAGGCCGTACCCGGCTCGTCCCTCAGCGCGGGCCAGCGCACCCGTGAACTCGCCGAGGCGGCGGACGGCCGGGTCTGCGACGTCCTGGTCGTCGGACTCGGCGCCACCGGGGCCGGAGCGGCCCTGGACGCGGCCGCCCGCGGCCTGGACGTCGTCGCGGTCGACGCCCACGACCTGGCGTTCGGCACCTCGCGCTGGAGCTCGAAGCTGATCCACGGCGGGCTGCGCTATCTCGCCTCCGCGCAGTTCGACGTCGCGCACGAGAGCGCCGTCGAGCGCGGGGTGCTGATGACCCGCACGGCACCTCACCTCGTGTCCGCCCAGCCGTTCGTGCTGCCGCTGACCCCGCTGGTGTCGCGGGCCCAGGCCTCGCTGGCCTGGGCCGGGTTCCGGGCCGGTGACATGCTGCGGCTCGCCGCGCGGACGCCCCGGCAGGTGCTGCCCGCGCCGCGCCGGCTGTCGGCGACGGAGGCCCGGCACCTGGCGCCCGCGGTGCGCGCCGGCGGGCTGCGCGGCGGGCTGCTGTCCTGGGACGGCCGGGTGACCGACGACGCCCGGCTGGTGACCGCCCTGGCCCGCACCGCCGCCGCGCGCGGCGCCCGGGTGCTGACCCGGGTGCGGGTGCTGGAGCTGACCGGGACGGGTGCCCGCGTCCGCGACGAACTGACCGGCGAGGAGGGCGAGATCCGCGCCCGCGCGGTGATCAACGCCACCGGCGTGTGGGCGGGCGAGCTGGTCGGCGGCATCCGGATCCGCCCCTCCCGCGGCACCCATCTGGTCCTGCGCTCGGAGCGGCTCGGCACGCTGCCGGCCGGGCTGCACATCCCGATCCCCGGCGAGACCAACCGCTTCGTGCTGGTCCTGCCGCAGGGCGACGGCCGGGTCTACGTCGGCCTCACCGACGAGCCGGTCGACGGGCCCCTGCCGGACGTGCCGGAGGTCCCCGAGACCGACATCGGCTTCCTGCTGGACGTGCTCGGGTCCGTCCTGGACGTTCCGGTGCGCCGGGACGAGGTGGTCGGGGCCTTCGCCGGGCTGCGCCCGCTGCTGGACACGGGCGGGGCCGGGGGCGCGGGTGACGCACCGGCCCGGACCTCCGACATCTCCCGCCGGCACGCGGTACTGACCTCGGCGGACGGGGTGACCACCGTCGTCGGCGGCAAGCTGACCACCTACCGGCGGATGGCACAGGACGCGGTGGACGCCGCCCTCGAGGCCCGCGGCCTGCCCGCCCGGCCCTCCCCCACCATGGATCTCCCGCTGGTCGGCGCCGCCCCGCCCGGACTGCTGCGGGCCCTGCCCGCGCCGCGCCGCCTGGTCCGCCGGCACGGCACCGAGGCGCCGGCCGTCCAGGCCCTGGCCGAACGCGATCCGGCGCTGGCCGAACCGGTCCTGCCGGGGCACCCGGTCACCCGGGCCGAACTCGTCTGGGCCGCCCTGCACGAGGGCGCCCTGGAGGCGTCGGACCTGCTGGACCGCTGCACCCGGATCGGCCTGGTCCCCGAGGACCGCGCGGAGGCGTTCACCACCGCCCGGGACGCACTGGAACGGGCTACCGCGGGGCAGCGCTGAGCCCGGGGGCGGGCCCGGACGGCTCGGGTCGGGTCGGGTCGGGTCGGGTCGGGTCGGGGACCCTGTGCTGACGAGGGCGCGCGTGGCGAGCCGGGCGGGGTGTCACTCGGGAGACTCCGTCGTGGACGCCCGGCGGGCTCGCCGAACCCAGGAGGGCCGCCGCACGGTCACGTCGGCGACCCCGTGCTGACCGGTTCGTCGGCGAAGGGCCGGACTACGGCGCCGCTCGGAACGCGATCTCGTCCGGCCGCGTCGCCGACCCCGGAAGGCCGCCGAACGTCAGGTCAGCGACCCCGTGTTGACCAGGTCACCGGAGGCCGGCCGGGCCACCGTGCCGCTCGCCGGGGGTTCCTCGTGGTGCTCCACCCAGTCCGTCAGGGCGGTGAAGGCGGCCCGGTAGCAGGGCAGGATCGGGCGGAGCCGGTCCGGGTAGGTGTCGTAGAGGCTGTCGACGTGGGTGCCGCCCTCGATGCGGTAGTAGCGGTGCAGCCGGGAGCGGCCCTGCTCGGCGATCATCCGGGCGTACAGGTCGGACTGGACCCGGATGGGTATCAGCGCGTCGAGGGTGCCGTGCACGGTGATCATGGGCTTGCCGATCCGGCCGGTGAGCGAGACCCGGGCGACCGCGTCGTGGACGGCGCGGGGCCGGGCCGCGTAGTCGTAGTCGGCGTCGGAGGGGCAGGGGGCGAGGATCTCCTCGACCGTCGAACCGGCCGAGGCGCCGGGGCAGTCGGGGTCGTAGCCGGGGTCGAACTCGGCGCGGTAGGTCTTCTGGGTCAGTCCCCAGTAGACCTTCTCGTGGTACGGCCACAGGAACTCCGAGCCGCGGGCGAACCCGGCCGCGTACATGTCCTCGTCGCCGGCCCGGCCGAGCTGGTGGGCGACGGCGGTGGGCAGGAACGTGAAGAGGTTCGGGCCCTCCGGGCGCCACAGCGGCCCCTCCCAGTCCACCCCGCCGTCGTACAGCTCGGGGTGGTTCTCCAGCTGCCACCGGGTGAGGTAGCCGCTGTTGGAGATCCCGGTCATGTAGGTGCGGCGCGGGGCGTGTCCGTAGTGCTGGGCGACGACCTCCTTGGCCGCACGGGTCAGCTGGGTGGTGCGCCGGTTCCACTCGGCGACGGCGTCGCCGGGACGCTTGCCGTCGGTGTAGAAGTCGGGCCCGCTGTTGCCCTTGTCGGTGGCGGCGAACGCGTACCCCTGGGCCAGCACCCAGTCGGAGACGAGGGTGTCCATCGCGTACTGCTTGCGGACGCCGGGGGCGCCGGTGACGACCAGCTTGCCGTTCCAGTCCTCGGGCAGCCGGATCACGAACTGGGCGTCGTGGTTCCAGCCGTGCAGCGTGTTCAGCCGCGAGGAGCCCGGGAAGTAGCCGTCGATCTGCAGGCCGGGGACGCCGGTGGGGTTGCGGGTGCCCTTGGCGGCCAGTCCGGCCCAGTCTGCGATGTCGGTGTAGGCCGTGCCGGCGAGGGCGCTGGTCGTCAGGTCGTCGTGGCGGGAGATCTGCTGCAGTTCGGCGCCCGGAACCGTGATCCGGCCCCGGCCGCCGCCCCGGCCTGGCGAGCCGTCGTCGGCCCGGGCCGAGGCCGCGGGGGTGACGGACGCCGCCGCGAGCAGGGCGGCGGACAGGAGGGTGCTTCGACGGCTGGGGTGCATGGTGCGGCCTTCCGGGTCCGGTGGTGCGGGTACGGAGGGAGCTGGAGCGTGCCGTGCACATGGTTGGGCCACCCACGCCCGTCCGGCCATGGTCGACAGCCACACATCGAAAGCTTCAGTGATGGGATGGGCGCACATGATGGCGCACATGCCCGCGGGGTCCCGCGCGCACGGCCGCCGAAGGGCGCTCCCGGCGCTCACGACGCTCCCGGCGTGCGGGCCGTCGGCGGCTGCGGCACGCTACAGAAAGGTTCGGCGAAGGGACGCAGCGTGGCCGACGGTGGCAGACCGCCCCGGCCGTCCGGGCGAGGCAGCGCGGACGGTGCCGGGCGAGCACACGAGCCGGCCCCGCGACCGGGCGGAGAGTCCCGTACGCCACGGCCGGCCCGGGTGGTCGTACGGCGGACACCGCGTCCGCACCGCGACGGCCCCTCCCCCGGGTACACCGGCGTGGAGCACGGGACCTGCTGACGCGCGGCCGCTCACCGGCGGACCGGCACTTCGTCATCGGGACAGTCAGGAGTGATGCGACATGAGCTTCGACACCGAGCCCGCGGCACCTGCCCCGCAGGTGCGGCACTGGCCCGTCGACGACCTGCCCGCCCTGGAGCCCGACCCGTTCCTGGACGACGTGCTCCGCGACGAACCGGTCACCCGGATCACGCTGCCGTACGGATCCGGGGACGCCTGGCTGGTCACCCGCTACGAGGACGTCCGCTTCGTGACCTCCGACCCGCGCTTCTCCCGTGCGGAGCTCGTCGGGCGCGCGGTGACCAGCATGGCGCCGCAGGCCGTGGCGTCGCAGACGGCGGGGCTGCAGTACATCGACCCACCGCGGCACACGCGGCTGCGCCGGGTCGTGGCCCGGGCGTTCACCGCCAGGGGCATGGACCGGCTGCGCCCGCTGGCGGAGCGCACCGCGGACCGGATGCTCGACGGCATGGAGCAGGCCGGACCGCCGGCCGACCTGATGGAACACCTGCACACCCCGTTCCCGATCGCCGTCGTGTGCTTCTTCCTCGGCGCGGACGAGGACGACTGGCACGACTGGGCCGGGAACTCCGAGGCGCTGCTGTCCAAGGACCCGGACGGCGGCGACCGCAACCGCGCGGCACGCGAGGCGACCCGCGGCCGGGTCGTCGATCTGCTCGCGCGCCGTCGTGAGGAGCCCCGGGAGGATCTCGCCAATGTGCTGGCCCAGGCCGCCGCGGCGGGCGAGATCAGCGACGACGAGGCGGTCTCGCTCGCCATGGCCGTCTACGTCAGCGGCGGCCACGCGGTCCGCAACAACAGCGGCTCCATGATGTACGCGCTGCTGACCCATCCGGCCCACCGCGACCGGCTGCGGCGCGATCCGGCGCTGGTGCCGAAGGCGGTGGAGGAGCTGTACCGGTTCGTGCCCCACCGCAACGGAGTCGGGATCCCCCGGATCGCAATCGAGGACGTGGAGGTCGGCGGCCGGCTCATCCGCAAGGGCGATGTCGTCTACAACGCCTATGTCGCCGCCAACCGCGACCCCGCTGTCTTCCCCGACCCGGACGTCCTCGACTTCACCCGAGACGGTGCCGGGCACCTCGCCTTCGGGCACGGCCCGCACTTCTGCCTGGCGGCCCAGATGGCCCGAATGGAGGCGGAGGTCATGATCAGGGCCGTGCTCGGCCGCTTCCCGCGGATCCGGCTCGCCGTGGCGGCCGAGGACGTCGAGTTCCAGCGCGAGGGGCTGATCCGCGGGCCGCGCGTCCTGCCGGTGACCTGGTAGCGCGGAAGACGGTCAGGGCAGGATCGCGTCGACGTACCCGCCGTCGACGCGCAGCGCTCCCCCGGTGGTGGCCGAGGCCTGCTCGGAGCTGAGGTAGACGACCATGTTGGCGATCTCCTCCGGCTCGATCAGGCGTCGCAGCAGGGACTGCGGGCGGTGCTCGCGCATGAAGGCCCGCTGGGCCTCGTCCCAGGGCAGGGACCGGTCGACGAGTTCGTACACGAAGTCCTCGACCCCGCCGGTGTGGGTGGGCCCGGCGATGACGGAGTTCACCGTCACGCCGGTGCCCGCCGCCTTCTTGGCGAAGCCGCGGCTCACCGCGAGCAACGCGGTCTTGGACATCCCGTAGTGGATCATCTCGGCGGGGATGACCACGGCGGAGTCGCTGGCGACGTACTGGATCCGCCCCCAGCCGCGCTCGGTCATGCCGGGCAGGTACGTCCGGGTCAGCCGTACGGCGGCCAGGACGTTGACCTCGAAGTACCGCCGCCACTCGGCGTCGGTGATCTCCAGCGGGTCGGCGGAGCCGAAGATGCCGAGGTTGTTGACGAGGATGTCGACCCGCGGCAGCAGCTGGGCCACCCGGCCGGCGCCCTCCTCGCCCGCCACGTCCGCGGCCACCGGCACCAGTTCGGCGCCGGGGACCTCCCGGGCCAGCGTGGCGACCGCGGCCGACACGCTCTCCTCGCTGCGTCCGTTCACCGCCACCCGGGCGCCGGCACGGGCGAGACCGGCGGCGATGGCGGCACCGATGCCCTGTGTCGAACCGGTGACGAGGGCGGTGCGTCCAGTCAGATCGATGTGCATGCGACGACAGGTTCCCCGCGCGCGGGCCGCCCTACCGGGTTCCGGCCCGGCACGCTCACGCCTCGTCCAGCCGGCGTACGTCCTCCTCGTCCCACGCGCGCGTGTCGCGCGGTTCGACGTACGGCTCCGCCTCCGGCGGGTTCCCGCCGGCGATCGCCCGCTGGCGTGCGGTCTCCGCGTCGAACTCCAGGCCCAGCAGGATCGCCAGATTGCTGATCCACAGCCAGACGAGGAAGACGATGACGCCGGCCATGGCCCCGTAGGTCTTGTTGTACGAGGCGAACCCGGCGACGTACAGCGCGAACCCGGCCGACGCGATCAGCCACAGGAGCAGGGCGAGGAAGCTGCCGGGGGTGATCCACCGGAACCCCTTGACCTTGGCGTTCGGGGTCGCCCAGAACAGGATCGCGATCATCACGGTGACCAGGACGACCAGGACCGGCCATTTGGCGATCGCCCAGGCCGTCAGGGCCGCGTCCCCCATGCCGAGGGCCTCCCCGGCGCGCCGGGCGAGGCCGCCGGTGAACACCACGATGAGGGCGCTGATGACGGCGAGCACCATCAGGACCACCGTCACACCGAGGCGGACCGGGAGGATCTTCCAGATCGGCCGGCCCTCGGGGACGTCGTAGACGGCGTTGGCCGTGCGGATGAAGGCGGCGACGTAGCCGGAGGCCGACCAGACGGCCAGCACCACGCCGATGATGGCGAGGACGGAGCCGGTGCCCGCGCTGCCCTGCAACTGCTCCACCGCGCGGGTGAGGATGTCGCGGGCCGGGCCGGGGGCGAGGTGCTTGAGGTTGCTCAGCACCTTGTCCGTGGCGGACTTGCCCGTGATGCCCAGCAGGGAGATCAGCACCAGCAGCGCCGGGAAGAGGGACAGCACGCCGTAGTAGGTCAGCGCCGCGGCCCGGTCGGTCAGCTCGTCGTCCTTGAACTCACGCAGCGAGCCCTTGAGGACCCGCCCCCACGCCGCCTTCGGCAGCTTCGTCGGCGCGTCCGGAGCGCGCCTCTCGACCTCCGGGCCGGGCCCGGCGTCCTCAGGTGACGGCGGCTCGGGCGCCCTTGCCTCGTCGCCGTCGTGATGGTCCTTGTGCCCTGGAAGATGCAGTCGTGCCATGTCGCACGGGTACCCCCGGAGGCGCGGATACGCAGCCGGGGGCAGGACAAGGGCGGTTTCGCGTCAGGCGGCCTCGTCCAGCAGGCCGGTCAGCGTCGCCCGGGCCCGCGCCACGCGGGAGCGGACCGTGCCGACCGGGCAGCCGCCGGCCCGCGCCGCCTCCGCGTACGGCAGCCCGGCCAGCTGGGTCAGCACGAAGGCCTCGCGGCGCTCGTCCGGGAGCGCGGCCAGCAGGTCCAGCAGGGCGACGCCCTCGTCGAATCCGGGCAGGCCGCGCGGCTGGGCGCGTTCCACGGCGGTCTGCCAGTCGGGGGTGTCGGAGAGCCGGGGCCGGGCGGCGGCGTGCCGGTAGCTGTCGATCACCGCCCGGCGCGCGATGGACAGCAGCCAGGTGCGCGCCGAGGAACGGCCCTCGAAACGGTGCAGGCTGCCGAGCGCCCGCAGGAACGTGTCCTGCGCCAGGTCGTCGACGGCCTGGGGGTCGGCGCACAGGTGGGCGACATAGCGCCTCACGTCGCGGTGCAGCGCGCGGACGAAGTGCTCCAGCGCGCGGGGGTCGCCGGCCCGGGCCGCGAGGGCCCACTCCGTGACCGGCTCGTCGGCCGGCGCGGGATCTTCCGGGGCGGTGGGCAGGAGGGCAGGAGTGATCACCTGGGGTCCTTCTCGGATCGTCCGGATCCGGGCCGCGGGCACGGTCCAGCGCCGGCGGTCCGGTGAGAGGGGCCGGCCGCCGCGGCACACGCGCGGAGGTGTGGTGTGCGCGCGGGTACGGCCGGGGCCCGGGGCGCGCGGGGCGGCCCCGGGGTTCCTGCTGCCGTCAGGCGGCAGCGGCCCCGGCGGGCGGACCCCGCAGGACGATCGAGTGGACGAGGAGCAGCAGCCGCGGTGCCCGCGCCGAACGACGGCGGCGGATCCGCGGGCGCGGACGCGCCGGGGTGACGGGCAGGGCGAGCAGCAGCCGCAGCGGCGCCGCCAGCCGGGCCGTCGCGGCCCGCAGGATACGGAACGCGGCCTTCTCGCCGTACGCCAGCCACAGCCCGCACAGCAGCGCGGCGAGCAGGTGGGCGGCGAGCATGCCGGACGAGGAGCCGCTGCCGTCCGGGGAGTGCCACATGTGCCCCGTGCCGGCCATGTGTGGCATGTGGCTCATGAGGCCCGTACCGGTGCCGTCCGCGCCCATGGAGCCCATGTCCATGGCGTCCATGTTCATGGCACCCATGTCGGCGGAGCCCATGTGCGGGGAGCCCGTCGAGCCCGTCCGCATCGAGGTGGGATCCATGGACGTGGTGGCGGTGGCGGCCGGTTCCGCCAGCGAGAAGGCCTCGTGCAGCACCGTCTGTGCGGCGACCACGACCGTCACGACCAGCGGCAGGCCGCGCTCACGTCCCGTCAGCGACCAGCCGGCGGCGCCGGTCACGGCCAGCCCCGCCGCGAGCGCCCAGCCGGGGACGTGCCGGCCGGACATCAGGACGTGGCCCAGGGCCGCGAGCAGCACGCAGACGGCCGCGAACACCGCGGCCCGCGCCGCGCGCGACCCCCACCCTGCCGTCATCGCGCCTCATCCTCGCATCCGGGCGTTCCTCGTCATGCCCCGGTACGTGCCGCGACCCGCTCGAGACTCAACCGGCGCGGGACGGCGGCCTACAGACCGGCCATGCTGTTCTCGGCGCCCCGGCCGACGACCGGCTCACCGGCCGGCAGCCGGCCGGGGCCGGGGGCGGGCGCGGTGGCCAGCCGGGGCAGCAGGCAGGTCCAGAACTCCACCATGCGATCCTCCGACTCCGGGTCGCGGTCCGGGCCCCCGAGCCGCTCGAAGCCGACCGTCGCCGCCACCACGACCGTAGTCACGCCCTCGGGCGAGACGCCGTCCCTCAACTCCCCAGCCTCGTGAGCCTGCCGGGCCGTGTCGCGCACCCAGTCGTGCCAGGTGTCCAGCACCGCGGTCCCGTTGTGCCGCGCGGGGTCGGCGCTCAGCACGAACCCGGCGCGCACCACAGGATCGGCGGCCAGGGCCACCACCAGCCGGCGGATCGCGGCGACCAGCGTCCCCGCCGCCCCGGTCTCCGTGGACCGTGCGCACTCGGCCAACTCCCGTACCGAGTAGGCGGCGGCTCCCTCGATCTCGCGGGCGAGGGCGTCCTTGCTGGGAAAGTGGAAGTGCAGCGCGCCGGCGCTGACTCCGGCCCGTCCGCTGATCGCGGGCAGGGAGGCGCGGGCGTAGCCGTCGTGGGCGAAGGCCTCCGCCGCCGCGCGGATGAGGGCCTGCCGGGTGCGAGCCGCCCGTACCTGCTTGACCATGACGCCCTCCTCCTGGGCCGGCGCGGAGGCAGGCCATCCTCAGCCCCGTAAACCGCATGTTCAGTATGTTTATGCGCGACGGGCACGGCAAGGCCTGACGGCACGCCGGGTGCGAAAACCCGTAAGGGCTCTCAAATACCCTTGTCGCGCGGGGAGTCCGCCGTGTCGCTCACCGGGAAAACCACGCGTCTGGTCGGCGGGGGGAGGCAGGCGGAGTCCGCCGCCCGGGGTGGACGGCGGACTCGGGCCGGGTGGCCGCTCGCGCGCTCAGGAGGCCGGCGGGCGCAGCAGGACGGGCAGCGACCGGTAGCCGTTCAGCATGAACGTCGGCAGCGGTGCCAACTCCGCTGGCGCGCAGGCGAGTTCCACGTCCGGGAACATCTCGAAGAGCCGGGAGAGCGCGGAGGCCGCCTCGATCTCCCCGAGCGGGGCGCCCAGGCAGCGGTGCGGTCCGTGGCCGAAGCCGAGGATGTCGCGGTCGCGGTCGCGCAGCAGGTCGAAGCGGTCCGCGTCGGGCCCGTGCCGCTCGGTCTCGTGACCGCCGGCCGCGAAGTTGACGAGGATGCAGTCGCCCTTGCGGATCAGCACCCCGTCCAGGTCGATGTCCTCCACGGCGAACCGCATCGGCGCGTACGCCCCGGGCGTGTGCACGCGCATGGTCTCGGCGACCACGTCCGCCCAGGTGGCGCGGCCCTCGCGGACGTGCGCAAGCTGTTCGGGGTGAGTGAGCAGGGCGCCGGCCGCGTTGGTGATGAGGGTGGCGGTGGTGTCCTGGCCGGCGGCGATGAACATGAAGAGGGAGCCCAGCAGTTCGTCCTCGGTGAGCCGGTCGCCGTGGTCCCGGGCCGCGATCAGTGAGCTGGTGAGGTCGTCGCCCGGCCGTTCCCGCTTGGCCTTGACCAGTGCGGCCAGCCGCCCGAAGGCCTCCAGCCGGGCGGCCTGCATCTCCGCGCCCGGGACGGTGGAGCTGAACACGGTGCTCAGCGCGGCGGACAGGGCGTCCGTCTCGGCACCCCTCGGCACACCGAACAGTTCGCAGATGACCCGCAGCGGCAGCACCTCCGCGTAGGCGGTGCGCAGGTCGACCGGGGTGCCGGGCGGCAGGGCGGCGAGTTCGCCGAGCAGTTCGGCCGACAGTTCCTGGACACGGGGCCGCAGCGTCTCGGAGCGCCGCGCGGTGAACGCGCCGGCCACCAGGCGGCGCAGCCTGGTGTGGTGCTCCCCGTAGGCGAACAGCATGTTCTCGTTCGCCACCCACGGGTAGAGCGGCCACTCCTCGGTGATCTTCCCGTCTATGAACGGCGGCCAGTGCAGGCGCGCGCTGCGCGAGACGCGCGGGTCGGTCAGCAGCCGCTCCACGTACGTCTGTCCCACGACGGCCCAGGCGAGGACCCCGCCGGGCAACTCGACCTGTGCCGCGGGGCCCTGGTCGCGCAGCGTCGCGGCCTCGCCCATGTGGTCCCGGCCCATGAGGTCCAAGGCGTAAGGGCAGGCGGTCTGTTCCATCGGTGTGCTCCCTGGGTCGGTCCTGCATCACGTTGTGGCGTGGCGACGTGCCCATGGCAGCGATGTCGGCTCCCCCGCTCCGGGAGAGGGCCGACGGCCGTACTCCGCGGAAGGCTCCCGTTCAGCCGGCGGCCGGGGCCTCCTGCGGTTCCCCGCGCAGCTCCATGGCCTCTTCGTGGACGCGTCTGCCCCGGTCGAGCGACATGTCCAGGCGCACCAGGACCGCGGGGACCGCGATGCTGGTCATCAGGTGCCGGTAGAGGTCGACCACCCGCTCCATCAGGTCGGAGTGATCGTTCATGATCTTGGAGAGCACCTGAGCCCCGGTGAACGCGGCCACGAACGCCTTCGCCGCGGCCCGGACGTCGACCTGGGGCAGCAGTTCCCCGTTCGCCTTCGCCCGTTCCAGCAGCATGGCGTTGTAGTCGACCCAGGAGGCCATGGGCACCCGCCGGTCCAGTCCGTCGTGCGGTGAGCCCTGGTCCACGGTGAGGCGGATGCTGCCGCGCACCATGGGATCTCCCGAGCCGAGCAGATGGGCGAGGAGGAAGCCCGCGTCCAGCCCCTCCTGGAGCACCAGTTCCCGTGGCGGTGATTCCGGCACCGACTTCAGCTGGTCGGTCAGCACCGCCTGGGCGAGCTGCTCCTTGGAGGCGAAGTGGAAGTAGAGGGCGCCCTTGGTGACGTTCGCCCGCTGGAGGATCTCCGAGATGGTCGCGGCCTCGTAGCCGACGTCGGCGAACACGTCGGCGGCTGCCACCAGGATGTTGCGCCTCGTCCTGATCGCTCGTTCCTGCAGGGCCACGACACATCCTCCGCACTGGCTTCACGGACCGGTCGGCCACGAAAAGAAACCGACAGGTACGTATCGTGCCACCTCGGAAGATGCCCTTTCAACCATGTGGATGCCTCCCCTTCACCAGGTGCACGGGCTCCCCGGGCCGTCGCCGACGCCACGATAAAACCTGTCGCCCGGTATCTCAATGCCCTGCCGGGCCTGTCCGCACAGGGAAGAACGTCGCACCCGACGGGAGTTGGGCATTCCGCCCCCGACCGAGTCCACCGGGGTTCACAAGACGCCCCTGTTCAGCCACCGTTGGCAGAAACTTGGCTTGATAAGCAAACCGGGAGGTCCGTATCTTCTGACTCTGCGCAACCCACCCTGCCGGATCTGCGACAACGGGAGAGGGTCATGACCCTATTGACGCCCCAGGTACATCTCCCCCCTTCGCCGGAGATCGAGGACCACGGCGAGTTGACCCGGCTCCTCTTCGACGGCGACGACCGCGAGCGCGTCCACGGGATGTGGCGCGACCTCATCGCCAAGGACACGTTCCGCCACCGCCCCGGACTCGGCGCCGCCGAGCGCGCCGCGCTCTCCTACGAGTGGCTGCGCCTGGTGAACGACACGGCCGGAGCGGCCGAACGGCTCGCGAACGACCCTCAGTTGCTGGCGGCACTGCACGAGTGGGCGGCGATCGTGGACGGCGGCGGGGGCCTGTGCACGGTGGCGAGCATCCACTACAACCTCTTCCTCGGCAGCCTGCTCGACCACGGGGGCGCCGGGCGCCGGGACCTGTCCGACTTCACGGCCCTGCGGCGCACCGGAACGTTCCTGTGCACTGAGCTGGACCACGGCAACGACGCCTCGGCGCTGGAGACCACCGCGGAACTGGACCCGGTGACCGGCGGGTTCGTGCTCGACACCCCGCACGCGGGCGCGCAGAAGTTCATGCCCAACACCAGCATGACGGGCGGCCCGAAGAGCGCCGTGGTCGCCGCCCGCCTCCTCGTCGAGGGCCGGGACGAGGGTGTCTTCTTGTTCCTGACCCCGCTGAGCGACGAGCGGGGTCTGCTGCCGGGGGTCCGGGTCCGCCGGCTGCCCCTGCGCACCGGGGCCCCGGTGGACCACTGCCTGACCGCGTTCGACCGGGTCGCGCTGCCACGCGAGGCCCTGCTGGAGTCCGAGCACGGCCGGCTGGACGCCGAGGGCCGGCTGCACAGCGGTCTCGGCAACCGGCGCAAGCGGTTCCTGCACTCGATCGGCCGCGTCACCATGGGCAAGCTGTGCATGAGCGGCGCCGCCGTCGGCGCGACCCGGGCCGCGCTCGCGATAGCCGTGCGCTACGGCGGCCACCGGCTGGTCAGCGGGCCGCGGGCGGGTGAGCGCATCCCGGTCAACGCCCATCGCTCCCACCACGGGCGGCTGCTGAAGGGCATCGCCACTGCCTACGCCATGACCTTCCTGCACCGCGCGGCGCTCGCCCGCTGGGCGTTCGGGCACACCGCGGCGGACGCCGGGGAGCGGGCGGACGCGGAGCGGCTGATCGCCGTGGCCAAGAGCTGGATCACCTGGCAGGCCCGGGACATCACGGTCGAGTGCCGGGAACGCTGCGGCGCCCAGGGCCTGTTCGCCGCCAATGGCCTGTCGGAGTTCCCGCAGTACATCGAGGGCACCATCACCGCCGAGGGCGACAACCTGGTGATCTGGGTGAAGGCGGCCGCCGAGATGCTGTTCGAGCATCAGCCGCCCCGCCGGGACCCCGAACCCCCGGGTGGCGTGGAGCGGTTGACGGACGTCCGGCATCTGCGCGGGCTGCTGGCCCGGGCCGAGGCCGTCTGGCAGGACCGGGCACGGGCGGCGCTGCGCCGGGGGCCCTCCGGTGATCCGGTGGAGCGGTGGAACGGCGCCTCCTCCGCCGCCCTGGAGATGGTCTCAGTGCATGCCCGGCTGCAGGCGGCCGACGCCTTCCTGGCCGCGGTGGCCCGGGCGCGGCACCCCGAGGCGGGCGAACTCCTGGAGAAACTGTGCCGGTTGTTCCTGCTGCAGCAGCTCGGCGAGTTCACCGGTGACCTGCTGGCCGACGGCCACCTGTCCGGTGATCAGGTACGCGCCCTCCCCCAGCTCCTCGACGACGTCCTGCGTGACCTCGCGCCGCACATGACCGACCTGGTCGAGGCGTTCGACCTGCCCAGGGAGTACCTGGACGGCATCCCGATGACCGGCCCCGGCCCCGTCTCGATCCCCGGACACTGCACCGACCACGCCCCCGACGAGTCCGACGGCTGACCGGCCGCGCGGAATCTCCCGCTCGGCCCAGATGATCTTTCCGTCGGCCGCGTGGCGGGCTCCCCGGTGATGGACGAGCCCGGCCACCAGGAACAGCCCTCGTCCTTCCTCGTCCGCGCTGCGGGCATGCCGCAGCCGGGGAGCGGCGGCGCCGGCGTCGGTGGTCGCTCACCTGCTCCCCCGTCGCCGGCACCGTGCGCATCCGCCGCTCCAGGAGGTCCGCCCGCAGGCCGGGCAGCAACTCGCTCCACCGTTCCCGGGGGGGCGCCGCCGGACCGTTGCAGCGTGTCGTTCAGCCACACATGGAGCAGGTCCAGATCCATCACGGCCATGCCGGCCGGCGAGCGGGTGAGGAATCCGTCGAGGACGGACTGGCCCCTCGTCCACCGCGTCCGCTGCTCACGCGCCGAGACCGGGAAGCACTCCTCGCCGCGGATGCGGAAGGCCGCCGCGACCCGGACGTCGAGATCGAGGCCGCGGCCGTCCCGGTGCCGCGGCGGGATCCGGCCGTTCCATACCATTCCGCCGCGGCGGTGCCGCGCGACGGCGGCCGGCCCGCACCGGCTCCCCGGGGCCGGCCGGCAGGCGGGCGGGCCCGCGGGGAGGCCGACGGCGTCCGGCGCGATGTCCGAGCAGCGCTTCGGCGCCCCGGGTCCAGCCGGCCACGACGCCGTCGGCCGACAGCACGGCCGCCGCGTCGGTGGCGGCGTCGAGAAGGTCACGCGACTTGGCGGGCATGGACGCGTCACGTCCCGGCCCTTTCCGGCGGTTCCGTCCTCCGTACTCCCCATGGTGCTGCCGGTCCGCCCGAGGTGCACGGGCCCTTCTGCGGTTGGGGCGGGCCCGGCGCCGGGGGCAGCATGGAGATACCGGTCCTCAGCGCTCGGAGTACGCCCCCCGACGACCGACCGGTGGAGGTGGATCCGGTATGGCAGTGGACTCCTTCCGCGCCGACGACGAGCACAGCCCCGAGCGGCCCCGCCCGACCGGCCTGCTGGACGTGCTCAGCGTGGCCGCCGTGGCGCTCGACACCAGCGGGCGCATCGTCTTCTGGACCCCGCAGGCCGAGGATCTGTTCGGTTACAGCGCTGAGGACGTCCTCGGGCAGTACGCGGCGCAGCTGCTGGTCCGTCCCGAGCATCTGCAGGCCGTGGTGAGCCTGTTCTCCGAGGTCCTGCAGACCGGCCGGGGGTGGGCCGGCGCCTTCCCCATCCGGCACAAGGACGGCAGCAGCCGCCTGACGGAGTTCCGCACCATGCGGCTGCTGAACGACGTGGGAGAGGTGTACGCCCTGGGCATCGCGGCCGACCACACGCTGCTGCAGCGGGTGGAGACCGATCTCGCCCTGTGCGAGCGGCTGATCAACCAGTCCCCGATCGGCCTGGCCCTGCTGGACCCGAACCTGCGCTACCTGCTGGTCAACCCGGCGCTGGAGCGGATCGACGGTGTGCCCGCCGAGGACCACATCGGTCGCCGGCTGCGGGAGATGCTGCCATTCCTCGACGTGGGCACCATCGAGTCCTGTCTGCGTCAGGTGCTCGCCACCGGCCTGCCCCTGCTCGACCAGTACCACGTCGGCCTGCCGCCCTCAGACACGGAGCACGAGCACGCCTGGTCGCTGTCCTTCTACCGCCTCGAGGACCCCGGCGGGCGGGTGCTGGGCGCGGCCGCCTCGGTCGTCGACGTCACCGAGCGGCACCACGCGGCCGCCGAGGCGGACCGGGCCAGGCGGCGGCTTGCCCTCATCGCGGACGCCTCGACCCGGGTCGGCACCTCGCTCGAGGTGGAGCAGACGGCGCGTGAGCTGGCCGAGATCGCCACTCCGGTGCTCGCCGACGTGGTCGCCGTCGACGTCCTCGACTCGGCCTTGGCCTGCCGGCGCGTCCGCCGCCCGGACAACGGCCCTGAGCTGTTCCGTGCCCTCGCTCTCAGGGCGGCCCACCCCACGGTGGCGCTGCGGGCCGCAGACCCGCCAGGTGACCTCGCCTCCTACGAGGGTGACCGGCTGGTGACCCTGTGCGTCCACACCGGCCGTCCGGTCCTGGTCCGGCACGTCGGCGAGCGGGACCTGTCGCGCATCGCGCGCAACGAGGAGGCCGGGTCCTATCTGGCCCGGGCGGGCGTGCACTCGTATCTCGCCGTGCCGCTGATCGCGCACGGGGAGGTGCTGGGCGCGCTCGACCTCAAACGCACCCGCAACCCGCTGCCCTTCGACGACGACGACGTCGTGCTGGCCGGCGAGCTGGCCGGCCGCGCCGCGATCGCCATGGACAACGCCCGCTGGTTCCAGAGCGTGCGCAACACCGCGCTCACCCTCCAGCGCAGCCTGCTGCCCGACCACTCGGCGCACCACACCGGCCTGGAGCTGGCCTCCCGGTACCAGCCCGCGCAGGCCACCAGCGAGGTGGGGGGCGACTGGTACGACGTCATCCCGCTGGCCGACGACAAGACCGCGCTGGTGGTGGGCGACGTCATGGGCAACGGCATCGACGCGGCCGCCACCATGGGCCGGCTGCGCACCGCGACCTGCGCCTACGCGGACCTGGACCTGGCCCCCGACGCGGTGCTCCAGCATCTGGACCGGATCACCTGCGACCTGGAGCACTACATCGTCACCTGCCTGTACGCCGTGTTCGACCCCCGCACCCGGCGGTGCACCATCGCCAACGCGGGACACATGCCGCCCGCCCTCGCCCGGCCCGGCCGGGCGCCCGAACTGCTCGACCTGCCCTCCGGGGCACCGCTCGGCGTCGGGGGCGTCGAGTTCGAGACGGCCACGGTGGAGCTGGGTGCCGGCGCTCTGCTGGTGCTGTACACCGACGGCCTCGTGGAGACGCGGCAGCACCCGATCGACGACCGCCTCAACGTACTCCTCGGTTTCCTCGACCAGCCGGGGCGGCCGCTCGAGGAGACCTGCGACCTGCTGCTGTACGGCCTGCGGCATCCCGAGGACCACGACGACGTGGCGCTGCTCGTCGCCCGGGCGCTGTGAGGCCCGCACCGCCCGGTGCCGGGCAATGCCCGCCCCGCATGGTGCGGTTCGCCCGGTGGTGCCACCCTGGGACGGGAGGTCTTTCGAGGAGCGCGATCCAGGAGGGCCGATGGGACGGGACGTCCCGGCGCTCGTCTTCACCCGTGAGGACCGGCGCCGGTACCGGATCAAGATGCAGGAGTGTCTCGACGTCTTCGCCCAGATGCTGCGTGAGCAGCTCTTCGAGGCGGAGCGGCCCCAAGTGGGGCTGGAGATCGAGCTGAACCTGGTCGACGACGCGGCCGAGCCCGCGA
The DNA here is from genome assembly GCF_042884245.1 of Streptomyces sp. NPDC058145. Lineage (NCBI taxonomy): Bacteria > Bacillati > Actinomycetota > Actinomycetes > Kitasatosporales > Streptomycetaceae > Streptomyces > Streptomyces sp. NPDC058145. Next base: position 103,292 of record NZ_JBHVUH010000016.1, read on the forward strand.
TGCGCAACACCGCCGTGCTGGAGGCGATCGCGGACCCCGCCTGGTCCACCGAGCTGGGCCGGTTCAACCTGGAGATCAACGTGCCGCCCCGCGCACTGACGGAGGGCGGACCCGACGCCTGGGAGTCCGAGATCCGCGCGGCGCTGAACCACGCGGACGAGCGGGCCAGGTCGGTGGGCGCGCGCCTGGTCGTGATCGGCATCCTGCCCACGCTGCGGCAGGACGACATCGGCGAGGGGACCCTGTCGGAGAACCCGCGCTACCGGCTGCTGAACGACCAGGTCTTCGCGGCGCGCGGCGAGGACCTGCGGATCGAGGTGGACGGCGTCGACCGGCTGCGGACGTACGCCGACACGATCACCCCGGAGGCCGCGTGCACCAGCACCCAGTTCCATCTGCAGGTGTCCCCGGAGAGCTTCGCCGGCTACTGGAACGCGGCGCAGGCCATCGCCGGGGTGCAGGTGGCGCTGGCGGCCAACTCGCCGTTCCTGTTCGGCAAGGAGCTGTGGCACGAGACCCGGGTGCCGCTGTTCGAGCAGGCGACCGACACCCGTCCCGAGGAGATCAAGATCCAGGGGGTACGTCCCCGGGTGTGGTTCGGCGAGCGGTGGATCAACAGCGTCTTCGACCTGTTCGAGGAGAATCTGCTCTACTTCCCGGCCCTGCTGCCCCTGTGCGACGAGCAGAAACCCGGCGAGACACTGGACCGCGGGGACATCCCCGAGCTGTCCGAACTGTCCCTGCACAACGGCACCATCTACCGCTGGAACCGACCGGTGTACGCGATCGCCCACGACAAGCCGCATGTGCGGATCGAGAACCGGGTGCTGCCCGCGGGGCCGACCGTCGCCGACACCCTCGCCAACGGCGCCTTCTACTACGGGCTGACGCGCGCCCTGGTGGAGGAGGACCGGCCGGTGTGGTCGCGGATGTCCTTCGCCGCGGCCGAGGACAACCTCCACACGGCCGCCCGGCAGGGGATCGACGCCCCGCTGTACTGGCCCGGCATGGGCGAGGTCCCGGTACCCGAACTGGTACTGCGCCGGCTGCTGCCGCTGGCGCACCGCGGTCTCGAGCACTCCGGCATGGACTCGGCCTGGCGGGAGCCGCTGCTCGGCATCATCGAGCAGCGCTGCGTCACCGCCCGCAACGGGGCGGTGTGGCAGAAGGAGATGTTCCACCGCATCGAGTCCGGCACCCAGGCCGGCCGCCATGAGGCGCTGCGCCGGATGACCGAGCTGTACATGGACTACATGCACCTCAACGCCCCGGTCCACACCTGGCCGGTGGACTGACCGGGCGGCTCGCGGAAGGCGGCCGCCGGTGGCGACGATCACGGGTCGGGCCCCGGCGGCGCCCGGCCGGGCCGGCGGCCGGGGCGGGCGTCAGGCGGGCTGCTCCTCGCCGCCCTCCACCACCGCCTCCCCCTCCCCTGCCGAGGCGCTCCGCGGCCGCCGCACGGCCAGGTCTCTCACCTCGAACGACATCGCGGTCGCCGACCGGTCGGGGGCGGGGTGGTAACGCCCGGCGCACACGGACAGGTTGACGATGAGGTGGGCGTGCCAGCCGGAACCCACCCCTCGCCGGTCCGCGAAGGCCCGGGCGCCGTTCACCCACCAGACGACGGACCGGGCGCCGAAGTCGGTCCGCAGGTCGACCCAGGCGCCGGGGCGGACGGCATCGTCACGGAAGTAACTGCCGCTGCCGCGCACATGGTTGGAGAACTCCAGCAGATCCGGGTTGTCGGGGTGGTACTCGAAGACGTCGATCTCCTGGTCACCGTCCCGCCAGGTCCAGATGGCGGGCCAGGCGCCGGTCTCCCGGGGCAGCCGTACCCGGGCCGTGAGGACGTCTCCCGTCCGGACCAGGAAGGCCTCCTCGCTGCCCTCCGTGGTCAGCAGTCCGGTGTTCCACCGGCCGTCCGGCCTTCGCCTGGCCCGGAAGACACCCGACCGGCTGTAGGCGGCGTCGGACACCAGGTGGTCGAGCTTGTCGTCGCCGGGGTTGACCGGGCCGCCGTCGGGATACGCCCACGAACGGCCCGCGACCCACTGGCGTTCGGAGGTGAAGTCCGCCGTGAACACCACGTCGGGCCCGGACGGAGTGCGCGGAGCCGGAACCGGGCCGCTCGGTGTCGGTTGTTCCATGACCGATGTCTCACCGGCTGGGGGCCGCCCATGCGCCGGGACGGCCGGAACGTCGCGGGAATGACCCGTCCGGGTGAAGGGCGCCCGCGCACGCGCCGGAGCGTGCTCAGCCCTCGCGCAGGACGAGGACCAGCGGGACGCCGTGGCACGGCACCAGTCGCAGGCCGGCGTGCTCGGCGGGCGCGGACCCGGCGAGCAGGTCGCCGAAGCCGGGACCCTTGGTGAGCGAGCCGGCAAGGTGCGCGGGGTCCGCCGAGGCGGCGACCCGGCCGCGGGCGTTCACCAGATGGGCGGGGCGGGGCAGCCGGCGCAGCAGGGGCAGTACGGCGGCCTCGAAGTGCCGCAGGTACACGTCGGCGGCGGCGACCCCGGCGAAGCGCCCTCCCGTCTCGACGGGGGCGGACAGGGTGAGGCTGTACTCGTCGGAGCAGAGGTAGTCCACGTAGGGGCCCGCCACGGCACGGCGGCCGGTGTCGCGGGGCAGGGTGAACCAGTCCCAGTGCGTGTAGTCGGAGTAGGCCGAGTGGTCGGGGTCGAGGTCGAGCAGCAGGGGCCGCAGGTCTCCGTCGGTGCCCTTCTGCCACCACTCCAGCCACGCCGGTACGTCGGCCAGCAGGCCGGGGGCCGCCACGAAGCCGGCGCCGGAGACCAGTTCCTGGCTGGTCAGCCGGTGGTGCAGTCCGGGGCGCAGGGCGGCGAGGTCGACGCTCGCGGGGCGCCCGCCGCGTGTCGACACCCTGGCGAGCAGGGCCGTGGTGTCGGCCCGGGTGGCGGCGACGGCCTCGAAGACCGTCTCCAGCGCGCCGCCCACCTGCGAGGCCACCCAGGCCTCGACGTCCGTGTCCAGCGTGGCGGCCGCCGAGGCGGCCTGCCCGGGGCTCCAGCCCATGGTGTCCTCCAGCGGACGGGAACCGGACGCGGCGCGTTCAGAGGGTGAGGCGTACGGCGACGAGCCGTGCCGTGGCGTCCCTGACGCACCGCTCGGCCAGCGTGCCGGCCGTTTGGTCGGCCCCATCCTGCACGGCGGAGATTACGGAGCGGTGACGCTCCGCCACTTCTTCACGATATTCGTCGCTGCCGAGGACCAGGCACAGCAGAGCGCCCACCTCGCTCTGCAGGGCCACCTGTTCGCGGGTGAGCCGGGCGGACTGGGCGGCGGCCGCGAGTTCGACGTGGAAGCGGCCGTACAGACGGCTGCGCGCGGCCGTCTCCCGGGCCCGCGCCAGTTCATCGGCGGTGCGGCGCAGCGGGTCCAGGTCGCCGGGTTCGGTGCGCTGGGCGGCGAGGCGGGCGGCGGCGCCGGACAGAGCGGCCCAGTGGTCGCCGAGGTCGCGGAGTTCGTCGGTGCTCCAGCCGCGCAGCCGTGCCTCGAGCCGGTCGGCGGCGGGCACCTCGGGCAGGGAGACGAAGCTGCCGCCGCCGCGGCCCCGGCGGGTGGTGACCAGGCCCTGTTGCCGCAGGGCCATGAGGGCCTCGCGCAGGGTCACGGTGGAGACGCCTAGCTGCCCGGCCAGGTCGCTCTCGCCGGGCAGTTGCTCGCCGTCGGCGAGCAGGCCGAGCTCGATCGCGTCGCCTATGCGGCGGACGACGGTGTCCACGCGCGCCCGGCTGTCCACCGGGGTGAAGACGGCCAGGCGGGCGCCGCCCTCCCTCTCGTGCTGCCTCACGGCCACCACCTCATGCATTGACTCAAGCTTTACCTTAAGGGGCCCTTGAGATTAGAACTATGACTTCATATGTTTGCGGTCAACGTTGAGCGCGCCAGAAAGGTTCCCGCATGGAGGGAATTGCGATCCGGCTGCAGGATCTGCGGAAGTCGTTCGGGGAGACGCCCGCCGTGGCCGGAGTGGACCTGGAGGTCCGGGACGGGGAGTTCTTCTCGATGCTCGGCCCGTCCGGATCCGGGAAGACGACGGTCCTCCGGCTCATCGCCGGGTTCGAGACCCCCACCGGGGGCGGCATCGAACTCGCCGGGCAGGACGTCACCCGCCTCGCCCCCTTCGAACGGGACGTGCACACCGTCTTCCAGGACTACGCCCTGTTCCCGCACATGACCGTCGAGCAGAACGTCGCCTACGGGCTGCGGATCCGCAAGGTCCCCAAGGCCGAACGCCTGGTGCGCGCCCGCAAGGCACTGGCCGAGGTCCGTCTCGAGGGCTACGGCCGGCGCCGCCCCGCCCAGTTGTCCGGCGGCCAGCGCCAGCGTGTCGCCCTCGCCCGCGCCCTCGTCGGCCGCCCCCGGGTCCTGCTGCTCGACGAACCGCTCGGCGCCCTCGACCTGAAGCTGCGCGAGCAGATGCAGGTCGAACTCAAGGCGCTGCAGCGGGAGGTGGGCATCACCTTCGTCTTCGTCACCCACGACCAGGAGGAGGCCCTGACGATGAGCGACCGCATCGCCGTCTTCGACCAGGGCCGCATCGCCCAGGTCGGCACTCCGGCGGAGATATACGAACGGCCCGCCACCCCGTTCGTCGCCTCCTTCGTCGGCACCTCGAACCTGCTGGAGGGCGAGGCGGCCCGGCGGATCGTCGGCGCGCCCGGCACGTACAACATCCGCCCGGAGAAGATCCGCGTGCTGAAGGAGTCCGCCGAGGCGGACGAGCCCGGGCACGCCACCGCGACCGGCACCGTGGCCGAGGTCGTCTACCTCGGTGACGCCACCCGGTTCCTCGTCGACCTCGACGGCGGCGGCCGGCTCACCGCCCTGCAGCAGAACCTGGAGACCTCCTCCGAGGACGTCGCCGCCTACCGCGGCACCCGGGTCAGACTGCGCTGGCACCGCGGTCACGCCGTCCAGCTCCCCACCTGACCCACCCGCCCCGTCCCCTCCGCTCTCCCGCTCTCCCGCTCTCCCGCTCTCCCGCTCCGCGCAAGGCTCCCTCACCCCTGGAGAACGTCGTGCGTCTCACCCGTACCCTGAAGACCGCGGCCGGCGCCGCCGCACTGCTGCTCGCCGCCGCCTGCGACTCCTCCGGCTCCGGCGGCTCCGCCGCCACCGGCCTCAACCCTCCCGACCTCAAGGCGCCCACGAAACTGGGCCGGACCGAGGGCCAGGTCAACCTGATCGCCTGGGCCGGATATGTCGAGGACGGCTCCAACGACCCCAGGGTCGACTGGGTCGGCGACTTCGAGAAGCGGACCGGCTGCCAGGTCCACTCCAAGGTCGCCACCGGCTCCGACGAGATGGTCAAGCTGATGAAGACCGGGGAGTACGACGCCGTCTCCGCCTCCGGTGACGCCTCCCTGCGTCTGATCGCCTCCGGTGACGCCGCTCCGGTCAACACCGCGCTCGTCCCCAACTACAAGGACGTCTTCAGCGGGTTGAAGCACGGCTCCTGGAACTCCGTGAAGGGGAAGATGTACGGCATCCCGCACGGCCGGGGCGCCAACCTGCTGATGTACAACACCGAGAAGGTGAGCCCGGCGCCCACCTCCTGGTCGGCCGTCTTCGACGACGCCGCGCGGCACAAGGGGCACGTCACCGCGTACGACTCGCCGATCTACATCGCCGACGCGGCCCTCTATCTCAAGGCCACCAAGCCCGAGTTGAAGATCAAGGACCCCTACGCGCTCGACCAGAAGCAGTTCGACGCCGCCGTGGCGCTGCTGAAGAAGCAGAACGGCGACATCGGCGAGTACTGGAGCGACTACCTCAAGGAGGTCTCGGCCTTCAAGAGCGGGGACTCCGTGGTCGGCACCACCTGGCAGGTCATCGCCGGCCTCGCCGCCGACGAGGGCGCCAAGGTCAAGGCGTTCGTCCCCAAGGAGGGTTCGACCGGCTGGTCCGACACCTGGATGGTCTCGGCGAAGGCCAAGCACCCCAACTGCGCCTACAAGTGGCTCGACTGGATCGTCTCGCCCAAGGTCAACGCCCAGGTCGCCGAGTACTTCGGGGAGGCCCCGGCCAACGCCAAGGCCTGCTCCGAGACCAGTGACAAGACCTTCTGCGCGACCTACCACGCCTCCGACGAGGGGTACTGGAAGAACATCGCCTTCTGGAACACGCCCATCGAGCAGTGCCTCGACGGCCGTACCGACGTCCGCTGCGTGCCGTACGCCAAGTGGGTGCAGGCCTGGACCGAGATCAAGGGCTGAGCGGTGACGACCGATGCGACGCCGGCCGCCGGACGGGGCACCGTCCGGCGGCTCGCCGGGACACTGCACCGCCGGCCCCGGCTGCGCCTGACGCTGCTGCTCACCGCGCCCCTGCTGTGGCTCGCCGTCCTCTACCTCGGCTCGCTGACGGTTCTGTTCGTCTCGGCGTTCTGGACGACGAACTCCTTCACCTCCCAGGTGGTGAAGGTCTGGTCGACGGACAACTTCCACGCGCTGTTCACCACACCGGTGTTCCGCCAGGTGGTCCTGCGCAGTGTCGGCGTGGCCCTGGCGGTGACCGTGCTGTGCGCCGTGATCGCCTTCCCGGTCGCCTTCTACACCGCGCGGGTGGCCCGGCCGAGGTGGCGCCCGCTGCTGGTGGTCGCCATCCTCACCCCGCTCTGGGCGAGTTACCTGGTCAAGGTGTACGCCTGGCGGCTCATACTCGCCGAGGGCGGTCTGGCCGACTGGATGCTCCGGCCGTTCGGGCTGAGCGGTCCTGGCTTCGGCCTGCCCGCCACCGTGCTCACCCTGACCTACCTGTGGCTGCCGTACATGATCCTGCCGGTCCACACGGCCCTGGAGCAGCTCCCGGACAACCTGCTCGACGCCTCGGCCGACCTCGGCGCGCGGGCCGGCCGCACCTTTCGCTCGGTGGTCCTGCCCATGGTGCTGCCCTCGGTCGCCGCCGGATCGGTCTTCACCTTCTCGCTCAGCCTCGGCGACTACATCACCGTGCAGATCGTCGGCGGCAAGACCCAGCTGATCGGCAACCTCGTGTACTCCAACATCGAACTCAACCTGCCCATGGCCGCCGCGCTCGGCACCGTCCCCGTGGTCGTGATCGTCCTGTACCTGCTGGCGATCCGCCGTACGGGCGCCCTGAACAACCTGTAGAGGAGGAGCACCATGCATCTCGGCCACACCGCGCGGATCGCCCTGCGCCTGGGCGCCGCACTCGGCTTCGCGGTGATCTACGTCCCGCTGCTGCTCGTCCTCGTCAACTCCCTCAGCCCGGACCGCAGTGCGAGCTGGCCGCCGCCGGGGCTCACCCTGCACTGGTGGTCCGTGGCCGCGGGCAACTCCGGTGCGCGGGCCGCGGTGTGGGTGTCGGTGAAGGCGGGTCTCGGGGCCACGGCCATCGCGCTGGTCCTCGGCACGCTGATCGCGTTCGCGGTGGCCCGGCACCGTTTCTTCGGCCGCGGCACGGTGTCCTTCGTCGTGGTGCTGCCGATCGCGCTGCCCGGCATCGTCACGGGCATCGCCCTCAACTCCGCGTTCGGCACCGTCCTGAAGCCGCTCGGCGTGGGCCTCGGCCTGTTCACCGTGATCGTCGGTCACGCCACCTTCTGCATCGTCGTGGTCTTCAACAACGTCGTGGCCCGGCTGCGGCGTACGGCGGCGTCGTACGAGGAGGCGGCGATGGACCTCGGCGCGAGCTCCTTCCGTGCCTTCGCGGACGTCACCTTCCCGCTGGTCCGTTCCGCCCTGCTGGCCGGGGGCCTGCTCGCCTTCGCCCTGTCCTTCGACGAGATCGTCGTCACGACCTTCACCGCGGGCCCCGGCATCGAGACCCTGCCCATCTGGATCTTCGACAACATGACCCGGCCGCAACAGGCGCCCGTGGTGAACGTGGTGGCCGCGGTCCTCGTCCTGCTCTCGGTCGTCCCGATCTACGCCGCCCAGCGGCTGTCCGCGGACACGGCCACGTCGAGCCGGGTGTGACGGACCGCGCGACCGGGCGGCGGGACTTCGAAGCGGACCTCCAACATCCGTATTGGGTACGGCATTTGACGACATGCTCCTTCCGCGGCCGGGTACGCGACAGGCCTCGGACGCCGAAACGGGAGGAGACCGGTCGTGACATCGCGCGGGACACCGCTGGACCGGGGGCTCGGTGACCTCGAACCGGGCACCACGCAGCGCGCGCAGCTGCGCGCCCGGATCGCCGACATCGCGTGGACGGCGGGGTGCGCCGTCCTCGCCCTCTGGGCGGTGTGGAGCGTCGTCGGAGCGGTACGCGGGACGACGGCCTGGGCGTACAGCGCGGTGGCCTGGGTCCTGCTCGCCGTGGCGCCGGCCGCCCGGGTGGCCGGCCGCCGCCGGTTGCGCCGCTGAGGGCCGGAGACGGTCGTGGAACGCCTGACCGACTTCATAGGGCGGCACCTGTGGCTGCAGATCGTCGTGTCCGTACTGCTCGGGAGCGCACTGATCCTGCTTCTGTACCCGTCGCGTTCGGCCGCCTCGGTCCTGACGCGGACCGCGCTGTGCTCGCTGGGAGCCATCGCCGTGGTGGTGGCGGCGCGTCGCGGGGAGAAGCGTGCGGCCGGCGGTTCCACGGACCGGCTCGTCGGCCTGGACGGCAGGCTGCGCAGGGGCGAGGTCCCCGCCGATCCCACGGAGCGCGAAGCCATGCGCGCCCTGGTGGAGCAGCGACTGCACCGCACCCGGCACCGCGTCGCGGCGCAGGTCGGACTCGCCCTGCTCTTCTGCTCGGTGACGGCGCTGACCGCCGGGCCGCGCCAGACCCTGGGCCTCGCGCTGCTCACCGTGGTCTTCCTCGGCTGGTCCATCCCCTACGGCAACCTCCAGCACAAGAGGCTGTGCCGGATGCGAGCGGCGCTGGCCGATCACCGGCACGGGTCCGGCGCCACCGACGACGAGCCGCATGACCGGTGACCGGGCCACGGACGCGGCACTGACGCCGTGCGCGGCCCGCGAGGCCGCCTCGGCGGCGCCTGTGGGTGCGGATCCTGCCGGCCCTTCTTCTCGGGACACCGGACGCGGCGCGCTGGGCGCCGCGGCGCACCGGTTCCCGCTGTTCGGCTGACGGCATCCGTCCGCGCCCGCTGCCGCCGTTCGCGCTGCTCGTCGCCGGGCCGCCGATGCACCGGCGGCTGCCCCGCCGGGCTGGTGGGGTGTCGGCGGGATGGTGGCAGGCCCGGCCGTACTGCTCGCGGCGGCCGCGCCGCACGGGGTCACCCAGTTCCAGCGGCGGCTGTCGTCGGGCACGGCGTAGACGGCGCCGCGCAGGAGCCGTACGCCCGGGTCGCGGCCGGCGGCAGCCGCGCCGGGTCCGGTGGTGCGCGGTTCGACTGTATACGGGCGCGCGCGATCTCAAGTCCGACAAAGGGCAATGAGTCCGGCGCGATGACGGGCAAGTGACGGCCGCCGCGCATTCAATAGACACCCCGGCGAACAACCGGCGGTTACTTGGGCCGCACACGGCAACCGGTACGCCCACAAAACAGGCGGAACCAACGCTCAGGGCCGGTCCGATACGGCCACTCCGCGTTGCAAACGTTTCTCCAAGTCAGTGATAGCATCCCCGCGTCTGCGACCTTGGTCCACTCGGCTCGGGCGTTGCACTGGGACCGGCTTCTCGACCCGAAGTCGGCCGAGTCGTTCCGAGCGGTTGTGCCACGGATTCCCCCGACATCCGTCCACCGATGGCTGCAGGCTACACATAGGAAAGGTATCCATGTTTCGAGACGCACTCGTTTGGTGCCTGGTCGCAGTGGCGGTCGTCGCCGTCGCCGCGGCACTCGCGCTCAGTCGTCGCAACAAGGCCATCGCGGCGAAGAAGCGCCTGGCCGAGGCCGAACTCACCCGGCAGCTGAGCGCGGCCGACAGCCAACTGGCTGCTTTAAGCGCAGAGTTGCAGCAGCACAGAGCCGAGCACGACAAGACCATCGCGGAAGCCGAAGAGGCGGCCGAGGAAAGCACCAAGGCCGTCCTCAAGGGATCGGCGCGCTTTCTGCAGAGCCTTGCCGCGGAACAGCTCGCGCTGCTCGAGGAAATCCAGCTCAAATATGGTGGCCATTCCGTACTGGGCGATTTGCTGGAAGTCAGTCACGCCAATGCGCAGATGGCGCGCAAGGCACAGGGAATTGCGGTGATGTGCGGTGCACCGCTGGGCCGCCGCAACAGGCCCGCGAGTGTTTATGACGTGGTGCGCAGCGCGCAGGGTCAGATTCGAAACTTCCGGCGCGTCGAAATCATGCAGCAGACCGGTCTCGCATTGAAGGCGGCCGCCGTTTCCCCGGTCGCCCTCGCGGTCGCCGAACTTCTTGACAACGCTGCCAGCTTTTCCCAGCAGGGTTCGCCGATCGAGGTCAATTTCCAGCGGGTGCAGAAGAACCTGTGCATCGTCATCGACGACGCCGGTGTCGGTATGAACGACGAGGACCGGCAGAAGGCCTCCGCGCTGCTCTCCGGTGACTTCAGCCCCCGGCTCTCGCACCTCGGGAACCAGCCGAAGTTCGGTTTCCCGGTGATCGGCCTGCTCGCGCGTCAGTACGGATTCCGGGTGGACGTGACCGGCGTCTCCCGCTACGGCGGTGTGCGGGCGGTCGTCCTGCTGCCGGAGGAACTGTGGACCGAGGAGGAGCCGGCGGTGCCCGAGGAGCCCCAGGTCAGCGGCATCCGTGGCAGCGTGGGCCGGCCCGAGCCGGTGGCCCGCACCGCGCACGGCCTGCCCCGGCGGGGTGCCCGTCAGGTGCCCATCGCCAGCGTTCCCGACCAGGACGCCACCACCTCGCCCGCCCCCGCGCCGGAGGAGGCCGGCCGGGCCGTCGGCCGGAGCCTGGGAGCCTTCCAGCGCGGCACGCTCTCGGGCCGCAATCTCGCCTCGGCGCCGTCCGAAGGGTCCGATGAGGCATGACCACAGACCTGTCGTGGATGCTCGAGGACATCGTGCACAACGTGCCGAAGGCGCGCCACGCCGTCCTGCTGTCCGCGGACGGCCTGCCCCGCGGCGCCACCGACGGCATGGACCAGAAGGACGTGCGGACGATCTCCGCCGCCATGGCGGGCATGCAGTCGCTCAGCCGGGCGACCTCCCACTTCGCCGGGCCCGGGGCGGACAGGCAGTGGAACCAGACGATCATCGAGTTCTCGCACGGCTGGATCTTCCTGATCGGCGCCGGCCAGGGCGCCTATCTCGCCGCGGCAGCGGCGCCCGACGTCGACATGCAGCAGATCTCCTTCCGCATGCACCGGCTCGTCGCCCGGCTCGGCAACAACCTCACCTCGCCCCCGCGCGTACACACGGAGAGCCCCGACGGACCTTCCGGCGGAGCCCAGCAGGTGGCGGTGGGCGGCACGGGGATCCCGATCGCGGACCTCGACGCGGCGATCGGTGAGGTGCAAGGCGCCCGTCACGCCGTCCTGTTGGGTCACGACGGCCTGCCCCGCGGCGCCACCACGGGCATGAGCCAGGACCTGGCGGACACCATCTCGGCGGCGATGACGGGCATTCACGCCTACAGCAGGGCCACCTCGCAGTTCGCCGGGCCGGATCCGGCGGCGCAGTGGCGGCAGACGGTCATCGAGTTCCAGCACGGCTGGATCTTCCTGATCTCGGCCGGGCACGGCGCCTTCCTGGCCGCCGCCGCCGAACACGAGGCCGATATCGAGGAGTTCACCACCCGTCTGCATCAGGCGGTACCCCGGCTGAACGGATATCTGGCACCACGCGGGGAGGCGAGCCGTACGTGAATGACGAGCCGCACGAGGAACTCGAGCTGACCTCGGCATTAGTCCCGCTCTTCGTGATCACGAACGGGCGGGCCCTGCCACCGGACAATGCCTACGAGCGCACGACGCTGGTGTCCGCGCAGCAGGATGCCGCCGCTTCGGTGCGCGCCCTTTCGCCGGAGGCGCGCCGGGTTCTGGAACTGGTGGCGGAGGGCTTTCTCTCCGTGGCCGAAGTGGCCGCCCACACGCATCTGCCACTGGGGATCGTGCGGATTCTCCTGGCGCAGATGGAGGAGAGCGGCCACATCATCGCGCGTAAGCCGGTTCCCCCCGCCGAACGTGTCGACCGGGAAGTGCTCAACGCCGTACTCGACGGCCTCAAAGCCCGATTCGGAGCGTGATTCGTGTACCTGGATTCAGGTGTTCTCACCGCGGTCAAGATCCTCGTGGTGGGGCACTTCGGGGTCGGGAAGACCACGTGCATCGGGAGCATCTCCGAGATCGAGCCCTTGCGGACCGAGGAGGAGATCACCGAGGCCAGCGTGGGATTTGACGACCTGTCGGGAACCCCGGACAAGACCACCACGACGGTCGCCATGGACTTCGGCCGCCTGACCATCAGCGACGAGGTGGTGCTCTACCTCTTCGGCACGCCCGGTCAGGAGCGCTTCAAGGAGATGTGGGAGGAGCTGTCCCGGGGCGCACTCGGCGCACTGGTCCTCGTCGACCCCGAGCGGCTGTCCGACTCCTTCCCCGTCCTCGACCTGGTCGAGCGGTTCGGCCTCACGTACGCCATCGGCGTCAACCACTTCGAGGGCACGACCGACTACCCGCTCGCGGAGATCCGCGAAGCGCTGAACCTGTCCGAGCGGACCCCCGTCGTCGCCTGCGACGTACGCGACCAGCAGTCGTCGGCACAGGCTCTGATCACCCTCGTCCACCACCTTCTGTCCCTTCTCGACTAGGAGCCACCCCCACATGCAGCAGCCTCCCGGCATCCAGGGGCCACCGCCCGGCTGCCCCGCGCACGGCAACGTCCCGCTCTACGGGCCCGAGTTCGGCTCCGATCCGGACGCCCACTACGAACAGCTGCGCCGCCTCGGCCCGAGCGCACCGGTGGACATCGCCCCGGGAGTGGAGGTCGAGCTGGTCACCAGCTACGACGCCGCCCTGTACATCCTGCAGAACCCGGCCTCGTTCGTCCGGGACTCACGGCGCTGGCGGGCGCTGAACGAGGGACGCGTGCCCACGGACAGCCCGGCCCTGCCCATGATGGGGTACCGGCCCAACGCGCTGTTCAGCGACGGGGCGGCGCACGCCCGGCTGCGCCAGGCGGTCACCGACAGTCTGGCCGGTGTCAACGAACTCCAGCTGGTGCGGCAGACCCAGCAGTCGGCCGACTACCTGATCAGCCGTTTCAGTTCCGACCGGCTCGGGCAGGCCGAGCTGATGGCCGAGTACGCCCAGCCGCTGCCGCTGCTGGTCTTCAGCGACCTGTTCGGGTGCCCGCCCGAGATCGGTGACCGCGTCATCGTCGGCATCAGCGGCATCTTCGACGGAACGGCGGGCGCGGACCAGGTGCTCGGCGAGGCGCTCGGCGAGCTGATCGCGCTGAAGCGGCGCCGGCCCGGCAGCGACCTGACGACCCGTCTGATGGAGCACTCCGCGCAGCTCACCGACGAGGAGGTGCTGCACCAGCTGGTGACCCTGCTCTCCGGTGGCACGGCTCCCCTGTCGGCGACCATAGGCAGCGCCGGCGCCCTGATCCTCGGCGAGGACTGGCAGACCGGGCTGCCGGTCGAGGACGCCGTCACCCAGGTGCTCTGGAACTACGCGCCGATCGCCAACTACGCCGCCCACTACCCGACCCACGACGTGGAGTTGGGCGCCAGGACGGTCCGGGCCAACGACCCGGTGCTCATCTCCTTCGCCGCGGCCAACACCGACCCCCGGCTGGCCGAGCACCGCGAACAGCTCAGTGCCAAGGCCCATCTGGCCTTCGGGGCGGGGCCGCACGCCTGCCCGGCCAAGGACCCGGCGTTCGTGATCGCGGTCACCGCCGTCGAGTCGCTGCTCAACCGGCTGCCCGACGTCGAGGTCCGGGTTCCCTTCAAGGACCTGAACTGGGTGCCGGCCCCCTGGAGCCGTTCCCTGGTGAACCTGCCGGTCCGGTTCACGCCCCGCAGCGTCATGCCTGCGCAGGCGCCGGAACCCCAGCCGGCCGCGAGCACCGCGCACCGGGCCCCCGGCCCGTCGCCGCAGCCGATGGCGTCGGCCGCGCCCAAGGGGAGGCCCGGTCTGTTCAGCCGGTTCCTGGCATGGACCAGAGGAGAGTGACGTAGGCAACTCGCGCCGCGCATAGTCATCTTGTATGTATCAGCCATCGGTGGGGTATGCATGGCGCGCCCGATGCTGACGATCAAGAAGGGACCGTCGTGGAGATCGCGACAACTCCGCCCGCCGACAGACGCTTCGCCGTCTCGCTCTTCTCCCGGCTGCGGACGGCGAAGGGTCAGGCGAACCCCTTTCCGATCTATGCGGAGCTTCGGTCGAGGGGCGGAGTGGTCGCGGCACCGTGGGGAGGTCATCTCGTCACCGGCTTCGATCTGTGCGACCAGGTCCTGCGCGGCCGCGAGTGGCTGGAACCCGACACGCGCTGGCGGGAGCAGCAGGGGGACGGAACACGCTGGACGGCGTCCTCCTCACGGGAGATGAGCAGGACGCTGCCGGCGCTCAACCCCCCGGACCACACCTGGGTGCGCCGGTCCGCCGGCATGTTCGACCGCACCTCCCTGGAGGAACTGCGCGGGACGGTGGAGCAGCTCACCGGCGGCCTCCTCGACACCCTCGCCGACCGGCTGCGCGACGGCGAGGCGGACTTCAACGCCCTGGTGAGCGAGGAGCTGCCGGTGGCCACCATCGGCCACTGGCTGGGGCTGCCGGCCGCCGACTTCCCCCGGCTGCGGGACCTGACCCACGACCAGGTCTTCACCCAGGAACTGCTCCCCTCGGCCAGCCAGTTGGCCCTGTCCGACGCGGCCACGGCCGAACTGCGGAGTTACTTCACCGCGCTGGTCCGCGACCGGCGGGCGCATCCCGGTGACGACCCCGTGTCCCGCTGGATCGCGGTGTGGGACGGCATGGAGAGCGACCGCGACAAGGCCGACGAAGCGGTCTACCACCTGGCGCTGTTCTTCCTGCTGGCGGCGCTGGAGACCACGTCCACGCTGCTGTCGACGACGGCCCTGCTGCTGCTGGAGCACCCCCGGCAGTGGGACCGGCTCGCCGTCAGTCCCGACCTCGTCCCCGCCGCCGTCGAGGAGTCGCTGCGCTACGACCCGCCCACGCACGTCATCAGCCGCGTCGCCTCCCGGGACTGCGTGCTCGGGGGCACCGAGGTGCGCGAGGACGACATGGTCCACCTCATGGTGGGCGCGGCCAACCGCGACCCGGCCCGGCACGCGGACCCGGAGCTGTTCAACCTGCACCGCAAACCGGGCCACCTGTCCTTCAGCGGAGGCATCCACTACTGCCTCGGCGCGCCGCTGGCCCGCCTCGAGGCCCAGACCCTGCTCCACCAACTGGTCCGGCGCTTCCCCGGCCTGACCCTCGTACGCCGGCCGTCCTGGGCACCGCGTGTGGCCTTCCGGCGCCTGCTGAACCTGGACGTCGCCCTCTCATGACCGAGATCATCACCCCCTCCCCCGCCACCACGTTCCACGGCAAGGCGCTGGACGCCGAGCAGGACGGACCCGTCCTGCGGGTCCGGCTCAACCCCTCGGGGCGGGACAGCACGCTGACCGTGGCCGCCCTCGACGACCTCGCCGACCTGCTGCACGGCCTGCACGACCGCTCGGACGTCCGGGTGCTGGTGCTGTCGGCCGCCGGCGACGACTTCTGTCTGGGCGCCGACCGGAACGAGTACCAGGCCGCGCTGGCGGAGGACCCGACCGGGGCCGTGATGCGCCGGATCGCGGACAAGGCCCACCGGGTGTGCGACGCCCTGGAGAACACCCACGCCGTCACCATCGCCCGGCTGCACGGCAGGGTCATCGGCGCCGGCCTCGCGCTCGCCTCGTTCTGCGATCTGCGCGCGGGCGCCGACACCTGCCGGTTCCGCATGCCCGAGATCGGCGTGGGGCTGCCGCCGGCCTGGGGAGGCGCGATGGGCCGCCTCATCGTGGAGGGCGGTGCCGCGCGGATCCGTGAACTCATGCTCACCTGCGACCTCTTCGACGCGGCCACCGCCCACCGGCTCGGTCTGCTGCACAAGGTCACACCGCCCGGCGAACTGGACGCAGCCGTCCAGGCGTGGGTGAGGCCGCTCGTCCGGCGCTCGCCGGAGGCCGTCACCCTCACCAAGCGCATGCTCGCGGGCCACGCACGGGCCGCCCGCACCGCCGACGTCGCGCTGCTCGACGCACACCTGCTGACCGCGGAGCTCAACCGGCCGCGCCCGCGGCGGGCCGGGGAACACGACTGACACCGTCACCGCGACCGGGAGTGGGCGGGGCGGCATGGCGAAGCGGGTCGTGCCGCCGGTGGCACGGCCCGCTTCCAGCAGGGGGCGGAGGATGCCCCCGGGGTGTCAGCCCACCTTGTTCAGCTTGTCGAGGGCTTTGGCGAGACCGTTGGCCCACAGCTGGTTGACGCGCGACCGCTCGGTCGCGTTGGGGTAGCGGTTGGTGCAGGACGTGCCGGGTCCGCCGCCCGACATCAGCTCGCTGCACGGGCCGCTGTAGTGGTCCGGCAGCCCCAGCACGTGACCGGTCTCGTGCGCGGCGACGCGGATCGAGTCGTACTGCCGGTTCTGCGCGTAGTCGAGGAAGATGTAGCCGCTGCCGTGGCCGTTGGTGGAGGCGTACGAGCCCCGTGAGTCGTTGCCCTCGTAGTACGAGAAGTCGGCACTGCCCGAGGTGGACTGCAGCTTGACGTTGCTCACGGAGCTGTTCCAGATCGAGGCGGCGCTCGATATCTGGGAGCGGAACGTCGGCGCCTGGGAGGCGTTGTAGTACACGGTCACCGACTGCAGGTTCGGGTGCGCCGCCTGCTTCTTGGCGACCGAGTTGAGCACGGCCTCGAAGAACGCCTTGTTGTTGGCCGCCTCGTGGGCCGAGCCGGTGTAGCCGGCCCGGACGATGGCGGTGGAGCCGGTGGTCTGGGCGCTCGCCGGGATCGCGCTGCCCAGGGCCGCGAACGTCACGCCCAGGCCGAGCGCCAGCAGTCTCCTGGAGGCCTTCGCGGACGTGGAGGACGTACGGGTGGACGTCATGTGGGGGGCTCCTACTCGTTCGTGTGGGGTGGTGAACGATCGGTCGCCCAAGAGTCTGGGTCAGCCCGGTGGCCGAGCGGATGATGGCAACTGGGGATAGCGCACGGCTATCAGGGCGACTCGTGCTGTTCCGTTGGCGTTTGAACATCTGGCGCCTCATCAGACGCAGCCCTTACGCTCCGCGCATGGAGCTCGAGGTGAGGCACTTACGCGTGCTGTGCGCCATCGCGGACGCCGGCAGCCTGCACAAGGCGGCTCGTGAACTGGGCATGGCCCAGCCTTCGTTGAGCACTCAGCTGCGCCGTATCGAGCAGCTGCTGGGCGGCCGTCTCTTCACCCGCGACCGTATGGGCAGCCGCCCCACGCCGCTGGGACACATCGTGGTGAGCCGTGCCCGGCCGCTGGTCGCCGAACTCACCGCGATCGTGACCGAGACACGGGCCGCGGCCGCCCGCGCGGCGGGCGGTCCCCGGCTGCGCATCGGCGCCACGGCCAGCCGGGCGATTCCGGGCTGGCTCAGCCGGCTGCGCGCCCGCATTCCATCCGTCGAGCCCAGCCTGCAGATGGACGTGTCCGCGAACGCCCTGCTGCGGCAGGTCGCCGAGGGCAGGCTCGACCTGGCGTTCGTGCACGAGGTCGAGGGCAGCCCGCTGCGCGTCCCGGACGGGCTGTGTCTGCGGGTCCTGGTGGAGCGCGAGCCCCAGTTCGTCACCATGGCCGCCGACCACCCCGCGGCGGCCCGCCGCGAGGTGCGTCTCGCGGATCTGGCGCACGACCGCTGGATGGTGGACGCCACGGTCGACGGCGAGTGGGACGGGGTGTGCCGGGTGCTGCGCGCCGCCGGGATCGAGCCCGATCTGCTGCACGGCGACTACCTCACCGCCTACTTCCTGGCCGCCATCGGCGAGGTGGTCACGGTCAGCCAGCCGACCGCGCTCCCGCCCCGCTCCGACCTGGTCATCCGGCCCCTCCAGGGTGACCCGATAGGAGTACGGCTGCTGCTCGCGGCCCGGACGGCGGACGAACTCGGCGCCGGTTGCCGCGAGTTGGAGGAGGCCTACTGGGAGGCGGCCCGTCAGGCGCCGGCATACCAGGAGTGGCTGGCGCGCGGGGCCGCCGGGCGGCCCGCACAGGCTCTGCGTGCGGTGGGCGCCTGAGGAACGATGACTTCCGGGCGGCTGCCGGGTCAGTACGCCGGCCGTATCCCCGTCCGCGCCCCTCCGGGAGGAACCGCATCATGGAGAACGTTCAGGTCGGCGAGTCCACCGTGGATTCGCCCGACGGCCGCAGGCTGCGCGTCTACGACACCGGAACCGGCGGTCTTCCCGTCCTGTGGCAGCACGGCACGCCCAACGTGGGCCTGCCGCCCGAGCCGCTCTTCGCCGCCTCCGCCCGGCTCGGGATCCGCTGGGTGTCGTACGACCGGCCCGGGTACGGCGGATCTGCTCCGGTCCCCGGGCGTACCGTCGCGTCGGCCGCCGACGACGCCCGCCGGGTCGCCGACGCGCTCGGCCTCGGCCGGTTTGCGGTCATGGGCCACTCCGGCGGCGCCTCGCACGCCCTGGCCTGTGCCGCGGTGCTGCGCGAGCGTGTGCTCGGCGTGGTCGCAGTGTCCGGGTTGGCCCCGTTCGGCGCCGGGGGGCTCGACTGGTTCGCGGGCATGGCCCCGTCCTGCCGTGCCTCGCTCACGGCGGCAGCGGCGGGCCGCGAGGCCAAGGAACGGCACGAGGCGGAGGCGGAGTACGACCCGGAGATGTTCACCCCGGCCGACCACGCGGCGCTCGCCGGGGACTGGTCCTGGTTCGACAAGGTCGTCCGGCCGGCCGTCGCCGCCGGTCCCGGCGGGCTCATCGACGACGATCTGGCCTACGTCCGTCCGTGGGGATGCGATCCGGCGTCGGTCACCGCTCCGGTGCTGATCCTGCACGGCGGGCTGGACCGGGTCGTCCCCCTCGCCCACGGACGGTGGCTGGCGAGCCGCTGCCCGTCCGCCGAACTCCGGCCGCGGCCCGCCGACGGGCACATCTCGGTGCTGGCCGGAGCCGCCGGCGCCCTGGAGTGGCTGGTCCGGCACGCCAGGGGGTGACGGCACCCGGCGGCCGCGGCCGATCCGGGTCCGTGTGCAACCCTCGGGCGGTCTTGGGGGTCTTCCTTCGGGGAACGCGCGTTCCCTCCAGGTTCACCTGTCCGCAACAGCCGCTCCACCCACGAGGATTCCATGCCCCCCACGCTCTCCGGCTCCCGCGCAACGCGCCGAACCGCCGGTGCCGTCGGCGCCGTCGCCCTGATCGCCCTCGGTGCCGCCCCCGCCGGTGCCGCGGACCCGGAACCCGCCCTTGTCCTGGGGAAGATCGCCCCGATCGACGGGCTGCGACCCGGCAGCGAGTTCACGGTCCCGACCTCATTCACCAACACGGGTACCGCGGCGCTCGGCAAGGTCTGGATGTCGTACTCCGTCACCCGCGGGCTCGCCCACACCGAGGTGCCCTCCAACTGCTCCCGCTACGAGATCACCGACTTCGACGAGGAGCCGAGCCACTCGGTGGTGGTCTGCGAGTTCGACCAGACGGTCAAGCCGGGCGTCGTCTACGCCCCCGAGCGGCCGCTGACCCTGAAGGCGCTCGACCACGCCCTCTACGACGAGCTGCGGGTGACGGTCGACAGCACCGAGACCGGTCAGGGCGACGGCGCCTCCGAGCCGGTGCGGGGCACCGGGCCCGCGCTGAGGCTGGTGGAGCGGCCCGACGAGACCCCGGCCGCCCCCGGCAGCGCCCAGCACCCCGGCTGGGACGCGTCGACCGTGAAGGTGACCGCGAAGAACACGGCCGACTTCCAGGTGGGCGAGGCCCGGATGAAGGGCCGGGCCGGGGACACGGTGCCGCTGGTGGTGAAGTTCACCAACGCCGGGCCCGGCTGGGTGCTGCGGGAGATCGGCGCCGGGGCGACCCGGGTCCGTGTGAAGATGCCCGCCGGTACGTCCGTCACCAAGACCGACGGATTCTGCAAGAGTCTGGGATCCGGCACCTACGAGTGCGGCACCGCCCAGGCCTGGATCAACGAGGGCGAAGGCGGGACCTACCGGTTCAAGCTGAGGATCGACAAGGCGGTGCCAGGGGCCAGGGGCTCGGTGGCGCTCGCCGGGCAGCCGAGGCCGTTCGACACCCACAAGGCGAACGACACCGCGGACATCGTGCTCGACGTCACCGGCGCCGGCTCCACGACGGGCGGCGGCTCGACGTCCACCACCGGGGGCTCCGGCACCGGAACCACCGGCGGCTCGGCGTCCGGGTCGGCCTCCGGTTCCGGGTCGAGTGCCACCGGCGGCACGGCCACGACCGGCACCACTGGCTCGGCCGCCACCGGCGGTGGGCTGGCGAACACCGGCGCCGGACCCGCCCTGCCGCTGGCGGGCGCGGCGGCCGGGGCCGTGGTCCTCGGCGCGGGCACCGTTCTGGCGGTCCGCCGCCGCGCCGCCCGGCAGCGCTGACGGTGACCGGATGCGGGGCGGGCCCGGCCCGCCCCGCGCGGTCAGTAGGTGGACCCCAGGGTCCGGGTCGTGTAGGCGCATTCCGTGTAGACGTACCCGGACCGCAGCGTGGCGGTGTCGGAGGCCGGCGTGGCGGTGCTGTCGCCGTGCGGCTTGTGCACGAAGTACGTGGTGCCGACCGGCAGGCTGAGCGTGCGCTGCGGGTAGTGCCGGCCGCTGTCGTCGCAGGGTTTGAAGCCGGTCATGAGCGTGCTGGAGAGTGAGTAGGCCTTGCAACTGCCGCATCCCTTGAGGGTGAAGCTGCCGGTGACCGGTCCCGTGTACAGGACGGTGACGTCGTCGGGGCTGTCGTTCTTGACCGTGACGGAGATGCTGCCGCCGGAGGCGGTGGTGGGCAGCTTCTTCCCCGCGGCCGGCAGCGTCCGGGCCACCTCGGCGCCGATGGCTATCTTCTTGGCGCGCTCCAGGTTCCCGCCGTGCTTGTTGCCGTCGGCGTAATCCTCCATCGTCTTCCGCGCAGCGTCGAAGTCGCCGTCCTTGAACTGGTCTACGCCGCAGGAGTACTGCCCCGCGTTCCCGCTGCGGCCCGCCCGGCCGGCTGTTCTGGTGAGGTCGTCCGCCGTGTCCGCAGCGCCGGCCGCGCTGCGCGCCAGGTCGGTGATCCGGCTGTTCAGGCTGTTCAACCGCTCGACGGCCGCGCAGGGTTCACCGCCGCCGACGCCCTTCTCGGCCTTGCGTACCGCCGCGTCCACCGCGGGCGCCACCCTGGCCGCCGGGGCGGACCGCGGGAAGGCGGTCAGCAGGTCGCCGAAGCGCGCGACCCAGTCCGCCTCACCGCCCGTCAGGCCTGCCGATCCGCACTCGTACAGCGAGGTGGCGAGGCGGTCGTCCGGCCACCGGGCCAGTGAGCCGAGCTGCCGCTTCGGCATGGTGCGGGGCACCGTGCGCAGGTAGGTGAGCGGTTCGACGGCCGCGCAGTAGTCCTGGTGGCCGTAGGCCGCGCCGACCGTCGTGTAGTAGGTCCGCATGCGGTCGGGGACCTGGCCTGCCGCGCGGGAGCCGGGGTGCTCCACCGCGAGGTCGCGGTAGACGTCCAGGGCGGTCAGGTAGTCGGACCGGGCGGTGGCGAAGGAGTGCCGGCCGGCCGCCGTCACCAGGTGGTCGGCCCGTTCGAGACGGTCCAGGAGCGCCTGTTGCACGGCCTCCTCCCGCGCGTCCCGGTACCGGACGGCGCCGCCCGCGGGAACGGCGAGCAGCAGTACGGCGAGCAGCAGGGCGAGGGGCGCGCCGGCCGGTCCGGTGAGCCGGGTGCGCAGTCCGACGACCGCGCCGTGCACGGCCGCGAGCAGCAGCAGTACGCCGTAGAGGACGAGGGCGAGTCCCGGGACGCCGTCCGGGTCGGCGGGCAGGGCGACGAGCAGCAGGACCGCGGTCCCCGCCCAGCAGGCGGCCATCGGCAGCCATTTTCGGACCAGTGCGTAGCCGAGGCCGAGACCGCTCAGGTTGAGCACCGCGACGGCGGCCGCCCGCAGGCCGTCCGGCGGCGCGGGCGGCGGTGCCTGGGGCATGGGCGGTACGGCGAATCCCGGTCCCGGGCCGTACGGATTTCCGGACATGGCGGCTCCCCCCGTCAACTGTCCCCACATGTCTGCGGATGGGCAGTGTAAGGCCGGTGGGGCGGCCCCGACAGGGGGTGTCCGGGACGGTGTCCGCGGGGGCGGCGGAGGGCCGCGCCGGGGCACGGCACGGCCCTCCACTGCGGACCGCCGCTAGCGGCGCAGGGCGGCCAGGTTGCGGTAGCCGATCGCGGCGTGTTCCAGGGACTGGCCCGGGTTGGTGCCGCTCGGGGCGTTGTCCTGCTCGACCATCGGATTGTGGTAATTGCGGTGGCCGACACGGGAGAAGAACGTCGTGTAGTCGATGACGCCGGTACCGAACGGGACCATGTCGTAGCCCATCCCGTTGGTGTTGTTGACGACGCCGTCCTTGGCGTGGAACAGGGGGTAGCGCTTGTCGTGGCGTTCGACCAGGCCGGCCGGGTCGAAGACGTCGGTCCGGGTGGAGCCGTCGTGGGCGGTGTAGGTGCGGAACTTGTACTGGGCCACGTGCGCCCAGAAGATGTCCATCTCCAGCCAGATCAGCTTCGGGTCGGTGATGGACAGGAAGTACTCCAGCTTGCGGATGCCGGAGCTGCGGGTGGGGCGGCCCTGGTCGTCGAGCGGGCCGCCGTCGAGCAGGAAGCCGTAGGCCGCGTCGTGGTTGTGGGTGTACAGCTTGAGTCCCTCGCGGCGGGCGAGCGCGCCGAGGGCGTGCCACTTGTCGGCGGCCACGTCCCAGTCGGCCCTGTAGGAGCTGCTGGTGGGGTCTCCACCGGTGCCGACGTGGGCCATGCCCAGGATGTTGGCGATCTCCAGGTGCTTCTTGAAGGTGTCCAGGTCGGCGCTGCCGAGCGGCCAGGAGCCGGGGATGAAGCCGTGGTTGCCCTGGGCGCGCAGCCCGTTGTCGTCCAGCCAGCGGCGCAGCATCCTGGCGCCCTCGACGGACTCCAGGTTCGCGCCGCCGGGCGCGTTGGCGTGCTGGCCGTAGCCGGCGAACTCGACCTGGCGGTAGCCGAACCGGGCCAGTTGCTCGAACACGGCGCGGAAGCCGGACGGGAGGGAGCTGGTCAGCGGGTCACGGCCGATCGCGTCGCGCACGGTGTAGAGGATGATGCCGCGCTTGTCCGCGGGCACCAGGGTGTGACCTCGGCCGGAGGAGGCCGTCTTGGGCGCGGCGTGCACCGGAGCGGCGCCGAGGACGGGCGCGGCGATCGCGCCCGCCGCGACGGCGGTGCAGGTGCTCAGGAAGCCGCGGCGGCCGATGCCGAGGCTGCGGCGCAACTGGTCGTCGATGTCATGCGTGTTGTTCACGGGTGCCTTCCTCAGGACGGGGCGTCGGCGCCGGGACCGGCGAGACGGAGCAGGAGTGACTTCACGTCGGTGGCCGCGATGCGGTCGCCGACGGCGCGGGGGGTGGAGCACAGGAGGAGCGGACCGTCGTCGTCGCTCATGGGCAGCCGGCCGTGGCTGCCGCGGATGGGTGAGGGGTCCAGGGGGACGACCGCCATGCGGTAGCGCAGCCCGAGCTTCTTGCGGGCGAGGGCGGAGGCAGCCCTGAGCTTCACGTAGGGGTCGAGCGGGTCCATGAACAGCTCGACCGGGTCGTAGCCGGGTTTGCGGTGGATCTCGACGAGCCGCGCGAAGTCGGGCGCGCGGTCGTCGTCCAGCCAGTAGTAGTACGTGAACCAGGAGTCCGGTTCCGCGACGGCGACGAGTTCGCCGGCGCGTGGATGGTCCAGTTGGTGGGCCTTCTTGCCCTCGTCGTCGAGGAGTTCGCCGATGCCGGGGAGTCCGTCGAGCGCGGCCCGGGTGGCGGCGAGGTCCTCGGGGCGGCGGACGTAGACGTGGGCGATCTGGTGGTCGGCGACGGCGAAGGCGCGTGACGCCATCGGGTCGAGGTACTCCATACCGTCCTGGGTGTGCACCTCCAGCAGGCCGGCGCGGCGCAGGGCCCGGTTGATGTCCACGGGCCGGCTCACCGGGGTGATGCCGTACTCGGACAGGGCGACGACCGTACGGCCCTCCGCCCGGGCGTCGTCCAGCAGTGGGGCCATGGCCGCGTCGAGGTCGGCGGCCGCCCGCAGGGCACGGGGGTCGTCGGGGCCGTAGCGCTGCAGGTCGTAGTCGAGGTGCGGGAGGTAACAGAGCGTCAGGTCCGGTCGGCGGGTGCGGATGACGTGCCGGGTGGCGTCGATGATCCACCGGCTGGAGACCAGGTCGGCGCCGGGCCCCCAGAAGTGGAAGAGCGGGAAGGTGCCGAGCCTCTCGGTGAGTTCGTCGTGGAGGGCGGGCGGCCGGGTGTAGCAGTCGGGTTCCTTGCGGCCGTCGGCGTAGTAGACCGGGCGTGGGGTGACGGTGATGTCGGTGTCGGCGCCCATCGCGTACCACCAGCAGATGTTGGCGACGGTGTAGCCGGGGTGGGCGCGGCGGGCGGCGTCCCACAGCTTGTCCCCGGCGACCAGCCCGTTGTGCTGGCGCCACAGCAGGACGTCGCCGAGTTCGCGGAAGTACCAGCCGTTGCCGACGATGCCGTGCTCGGCCGGCGGGGCGCCGGTGAGGAAGGTGGACTGGGCGGCGCAGGTGACGGCCGGCAGCACGGTGCCCAGGTGGGCCCGGGAGCCGGCCGCGGCGAGGGCCTCGAGGTGCGGCATGTGGCGGAGCAGTTTCGGGGTGAGACCGACGACGTCGAGGACGAGCAGCGGGGTGGGCCGGCCGGTCGCGGTCATGGCAGCTCCTTCAGGCCGAGGTCGGTCAGCAGGTCGCGGGCGAGGGCGAGTTCCGCGGCGATGCCGTCGGTGAGCCGGTCGCGTGCGCGGGGGCGCAGCTCGGGCGGGAGCGCCTGCCAGGTGTAGGTCTCCACCTCCAGGTGCCGGGTGAGCGGGCGGGGGCCGCCCACGAGCCGGGCGAGCGCGGCCTTGAGCACGGGGAGGGTGGCGGTGAGGGGTGCCGCCGGGGCCGCGTGCAGCGGGACGTGGAAGTGGGCCCGCCAGGGTGCGCCGGAGGGCAGGGCGTCGCCGCCGAGGGCCTGGTCGAGGTCGTCGGTGCCGTGCAGTCCGGTCTCGGTGACGGTGCGGGTCTGGTGCAGGAAGCGGGGTTCGGCGAAGGCGGCGAGGGCGGTGCGGACGGCCGGCCGGGCGGGGTGTTCGGCATGCAGCGCGGCGGAGAGCTGGGACTTGACGACGGGTACGCCGGCGGCGGCGAGGGCGTCCAGCGCGGCGCGCGGCTCCTCGAAGGAGGTGGCGAGGTGGCAGGTGTCCACGCAGACGCCGATGCGGGGGTGCCCCACGGCGGTGAGCGGGGCGAGGGCGTCGCCGGTGGTCTCCACGGTGCAGCCGGGCTCGGGCTCCAGGCCGACCCGGATGGAACGGCCGGTCAGCTCCGCCAGGGCGTCCAGGCGCTCGGCGAGGGTCAGCAGGGCCCGGTGCCCGCCCCGGGCCCGGTCGGCGGTCCAGGCGGTGCGCCAGCCGAGCGGCAGGGTGGAGATGCTGCCCTCGGTGACGTCGTCGGGCAGCAGCGCGGCGAGGATCCGCGCCAGGGCGGTGGTGTGGGCGAGGCGCTCCGGGTCGGCCCAGTCGGGCTGGTACACGCGGTACTTGACCTCGGCGGCGCCGAACCCCTCGTACGGGAAGCCGTTGAGGGTGACGACCTCCAGGCCGCGCCGCCGCAGTTCGCGGCGCAGAGCGCGCAGGGCGGAGGGGTCGCCGTCCAGGGTGCGGGCGGCGTCGCGGGCGAGCCAGAGGCCGATGCCGAGGCGGTCGCGGCCGAGGCGGCGGCGCACGGGCTCGCAGTGGTCGCGGAGCTGGGCGAGGACGCCGTCCAGGGTCTCGGCGGGGTGGACGTTGGTGCAGTAGGCGAGGTGGACGGTGGTGCCGTCGGGGTGACGCAGCCGCATTGCGGTCACTCCCCGCCGCGCAGCAGGGAGTTGCCCTCGTGGGTGGCCTCCGGCGGGCCGGTCTCGAGGTCCAGCCGACCGCTGAGGCCGTAGAAGGCGACGGGGTTGCGCCACAGCACCCGGTCGACGTCGTCCTCGGTGAAGCCCTCGGCGAGCATCAGGTCGGCGACCCGGCGGATCTTCAGCGGGTCGCTCCTGCCCCAGTCGGCGGCGGAGTTCACCAGGACCCGCTCGGGGCCGTAGGTCCGCAGGATCGCCACCATCCGGTGCTCGTCCATCTTGGTGTCGGGGTAGACCGAGAAACCCAGCCAGCATCCGCTGTCCTTGGCGTCCTTGACAGTCGTCTCGTTGAGGTGGTCGACCAGGACCCGGTCCAGGGGGAGGGCGGACTCGCGGACCGCGTCGAGGGTGCGGCGCAGCCCGGCGAGTTTGTCGCGGTGCGGGGTGTGCACCAGTGCGGGCAGGCCGTGGTCGGCGGCCAGTTGGAGCTGTGCGGCCAGGGCCTTGTCCTCGGCCGGGGTCATGGAGTCGTAGCCGATCTCGCCGACGGCGACGACGTGGTCCTTGACGAGGTAGCGGGGCAGTTCGTCCAGGACGGGCAGACAGCGGGGGTCGCCCGCCTCCTTGGGGTTGAGGGCGAGCGTGCAGTGGTGGGCGATGCCGTACTGGGCGGCGCGGAACGGCTCCCAGCCGAGCAGCGAGTCGAAGTAGTCGAGGAAGGAGGCGGGCGAGGTGCGGGGCTGGCCCAGCCAGAACGAGGGCTCCACGACGGCGCGGACGCCCGCGGCGCGCATGGCCTCGTAGTCGTCGGTGGTGCGGGAGGTCATGTGGATGTGGGGGTCGAACAGGCGCATCAGGACTCCTCGCGGGGCTGCGCGGCCAGGGTCAGGACGTGATGGAGGCCGCTGGGCACGGGCCGGCCCGCGGCGGTGCGCTCGGCCGCGAAGTCGGCCAGCATGCGGGCGAGTTCGGCGTCGCCGCGGGCCCGTTCGGCGAGGCCGGCGACCAGGTCGACGGGGACTCCGGTGAACAGGCACTTCAGTACGGCGTGCCGCCAGGCGTGGGGTTCGAGGTGGCGGGCCCCGTAGGGGCCGAGGGCGGCTGCGACCAGCCGGGTGTCGTTGGTACGCAGGGCGTCCTCGACCAGTGCGACGGCGTCGGGGCCGGGGACGAGATGGGGCAGGGCGTGCAGGACGGCACGCCGTTCGGCGGCGGTGCCCTGGTGGTAGACGCGGCTGAGCACGGCCGCGTCGGCGCGGGCGGCGTGCAGGATGAGGACGCGGACGGCGTCGGCGTGCCGGGTGCCGCAGCGGCGGCCCGCTTCCGCGAGGCGGAGCTCCCACACGGAGATCGGCCCGCGCCCGCCGGGGTGGGCGGCGGCCTCCTCCATGGCCTGGTGGAACCAGGCGCGGGCGTCCGGGTCGAGGTGGGTGTCGAGGTGGTCGCGGAGAGCCTCGGGGCCGGTGTCCGGGACGGGTGAGGCGTTCATGCGGTGCTCCCTTCTGGCACGGCCGCCCTGCCCGGGCCACCGGTGGCCGCGGCGCGCAGGAACCGCAGGGACGCCTCCGCGTACCGGGGGCCGGCGTGGGAGTGGCGGGGCAGTTCCACGACCGTCAGTCCGCGGTAGCCGGTCGATTCGAGGGCGGCGAGGACGGGCGGGAAGTCGATCTCTCCCTCGCCGAACGGGAGGTGCTCGTGGACCGATCGCCGCATGTCCTCGATCTGGACGTGCCGCAGCCAGGGTGCGGCGGCGCGCACGCAGTCCGCGGGCGGCAGGGGTTCCAGGCACTGGCAGTGGCCGATGTCGAGGGTGAGGCCGAGGGCGGGCGGGTCGCCGAGCAGGCCGCGCAGGTGGTGGAAGTCGGCGAGGGTGGCCAGCAGGTGGCCGGGCTCGGGTTCGACGGCCAGCGGGACACCGGCGGCGGTGGCGGCCTCCACGACGGGAGCGAGTGCGGCGGCGAGCCGGGACCAGGCCGTGGCGCGGTCGCCGCCCGGTGGAACGATTCCGCTGAAGGAGTGCACCGCGTGCGCGCCGAGGTCGGCCGCCACCCGCACCGCGCGCAGCAGCAGGTCCACGCGCCGGACACGGGCCCGCGGGTCCGGGTCCAGGAGCGAGGGGCCGTGCTTGCGGCGCGGGTCGAGGACGTAGCGGGCACCGGTCTCCACGGTGACCGTGAGCCCCAGCTCGGCGAGGCGGCGGGCTAGGTGCCTGGTGCGGTCGGCGAGGCCGGGGGCGAGCGGGTCGAGATGCATGTGGTCGAGGGTCAGTCCGACGCCGTCGTAGCCGAGATCGGCGAGGAGTGCGAGGGCGTCGCCGAGCCGGAGGTCGGTGAGGCCGTTGGTGCCGTAGCCGAAGCGGAGGGCCGATGGCTGAGGGGTCATGCGGGGCTCACCTTCCTGTCGGCCGAGCCACCGGGATGCGCGGGGCGAGGGCGCGGTCGCCCGGGCGTCATGTGAGGCTCACCCGCCTCGCGAACCGGCGGGCCAGCGGGCCGAGGGCCGCCGTGACGAGGGCGGTCGCGGTGGCTCCGGTGCGGGCGGCGAGGGCGGCCTGCAGCGGGATGGTGGCGCGGATGCCGGCGCCCACGGCGCGCTGGGTGAGCGGCGGCGACGGGTTGAGCGCGGCGTGCAGGTAGGGGCGGGCGACGGTCGCGGCGTAGCCGGCGGCGAGAGCGGTGCCGAGGAGGGTGGGCGGGCGCGGTGGCAGTGCCCGGGCCAGCAGAGCGGTCGCGGTCAGGGCCGCGAGCGGGGTGAGCGGGGAGCCGGTGCGGGTCTCCTGACGGGAGACGGCGGTGACGGCGAGGGTGTGGGTGCCGAGCAGTGCGGCCGGGGCCAGTGCCGGGCGGACGCGGCCGGTGGTGGCCGCGGCCCCGAGCAGCAGGTCGAGGCCGCGGGCGGCGGCCATCGCGCCCGGGCCGGCGGGCGTGCGCTTCAGGCCGAGGTCGTACGACCAGACGGTGGCCGCGAGCGGTACGGCGACCGTCAGCGCGGGGCGTCCCGCGCGGGCGGCCAGCGCGAGACCGGCGGCCGTGAACACGCAGGCCGCGGTGAGGGCGGCGGCGGGGCGGACCCGGCCCGATGGAAGGGGCCGGTGCGGGCGTTCGACGGCGTCCTCCGCGCGGTCCGCCCAGTCGTTGAGCGCCATCCCGGCCTCGTACAGACACAGCGAGCAGCCGACGGCGAGCAACGCGCGCCGACCCGGCCGCCCGGCACCGGCGGCGGCGACTCCGGCGAGCGCGTCCCCCGGAACGGTGAACAGCGCGGGCAGCCGCAGCAGTTCGGCCCAGGCGTTCAGCCGGACGGAGGGGGGTGTGGTGGCGGAGGGAGGACGGGTGCCGGCGGAATCCGCCGGCACCGCGACCGGGCCGGCCGCGCCGGTTCCACCGGACGCGTCCGTTCGGGTGCGCCGGTACTCCGATACGTCTCCGGCCCGCCGGCGCCGGGCGGCCGTGACAGGGCCCGGGCCCGCAGCCGCGCCGGCCCGTGTGGCGGACGGCACCGGCAGGCCCGGTGCCGCGGCCGACCTCCGCGACCGGATCACTCCCCCTCCCCCAGCCGCGAGGCGAACCGCACCAGTCCCGCGTACTGCTCCGCCAGTGCCGCCGGGGCGCCGCCGACCGGGTCCTTGAAGAAGAAGGCCAGTTCGGTGAGGGGGCCGGTCAGGCCGCGTTCGTGGGCGCGGGCCGTGAGGCGGGCCAGGTCGAGGACGAGGGGGGCGGCGAGGGCCGAGTCGCAGCCCTGCCAGATCGTCTGCAGGATCATGCGGGTGCCGAGGAAGCCGTCGAAGGCGATGTGGTCCCAGGCGGTCTTCCAGTCGCCGAGCGCCGGCACGTCGTCGATGTGGACCTCACCCTCGGGCGTGCCGCCCAGGGTGTCGGTGAGGACGCGTTCCTTGCCCGCGTTCTTGGCCGCGGCGGCGGCCGGGTCGGCCAGCGAGGCGCCGTCGCCGCCGCCGAGCAGGTTGGTGCCGGACCAGGCCCGGACGTCCAGGGCCCGCTGGGCGAACATGGGGCCGAGGACGGAGCGCAGCAGGGTCTGGCCGGTCTTGCCGTCACGGCCCGCGTACGGCACCGCGCCCGACGCGGCGAGCGGGGTGAGGGCAGGGTGGTGCAGGCCGGTCGACGGGGTGAAGTTGACGTAGGGGCAGCCGGCGCGCAGGGCGGCCGCCGCGTACAGGGAGCTGGGCGGCAGGTGCGGTCCGGTCGGGACCGGTTCCGTGGAGGCGACGTTCACGACGACGGCGCGGGCCAGCCCGTGCCGTCGTACGAAGTCCTGGATGTCGGCGGCGAACGCGGTGATCAGCCCGTCCTCGTCCCGGGCGTCGCCGGGCTGCGGGCCGCCGGGCCTGATCTCCCTTTCGGCCTCGGTGAGTTCGGCCTCGACGGCGGCGGGCAGTCCGGGCGGCAGGACGCCGCCCGCGGCCAGTTCCTCGGCACGCTTGGGCAGCGGGCAGTCCGTGGTGTCGTGGCCGCCGAAGACCAGGGACGCCAGGGCGGGCAGGCCGCTGCGGGCGAAGGCGGACGTCTCGGTGACCAGGCCGGTGGGCGGGCGCAGGCCGGCCGTCACGGCGGCGCATCCGGCGACGACGGTGGTGGCGACCGAGCCGCGGGCCCCGACGAGCCAGACGCCGGTGCGAGGGGGACGGGAGAGGGACGCGGGCATGAGCAGCCTCCTTGTCCAGGGCGTGAGCTCGACAGGGCCCAGAGGTGGGGGTGGTGACGGCGGGCGGGAGTCCGGCGTCTCCCGCCCGCCGCCGTTCAGTGGCCCTTGCCGGGCAGTTCCTTGATCCGGACGTCACGGAAGGACACCTGGTCGCCGGCCCCGTGGTTCTGCAGGCCGACGTGTCCGTCGGTGAGGCTCCGGGCCGGGTCGGTGTTGGTGAAGTCGTTGATCTTCACGCCGTTGAGCCAGATCCGCAGGCGTTCGCCCTGGATCCGGATCTCGTACGTGTTCCACTCCCCCGGCGGGTTCAGCGCGCGGTCGCGCTTCTTCAGGTCGGCGGACCGGAAGCCGTAGACGGAGCCGGTGGTCTTCTCCGGCACGTCGGTGGCGTCGATCTGGATCTCGTAACCGTTGTTCACGGCCGACCACGGGTCGTCCGAGGGCGGGAAGCCGACGAACACACCGGAGTTGTCGTCGCCGGCCACCTTCCAGTCGAGCTTCAGCGAGTACGAACCGAAGCTCCTGCCCGCGTACCAGAGCAGGCCCATCCCGCCGGACGAGGTGAGCGTGCCGTCGGCGGAGAGGGTGAAGGAGCCGGGGCCGGCCTGCTTCCAGCCGTCCAGGGAGGCGGAGGTGCCGTCGAACAGCCGGCTGTATCCGTTCTCCGGGCGGCAGTCCGCCCGCACGTCGCCGATCGCGTACCGCAGACCGCCCAGCAGGTGGGCGCGGAACGCGGGTTCGGTGTACGACTCCTTCGTGTGGCCGCCCCCGGTGTAGAAGGCGCGGCCGCCCTGGTACTCCTGGCACCAGGCGATGGGGTGGTCCCCCGCCATGGTGCCGCCGGAGTACGACGTCTCGTCGAGCGAGGCGAGGACGTGCGCCCGCTCGCGGGGGTTGGAGCGGTAGTTGTACCACTCGTCGGTGCGCTCCCAGGTCCGCCCGAGGTGCGCCGTGGCCGGGTTGGCGCGGTCCTCGACGTCCACGGTGGCGGGCTGGATCGCCGGGTGGTTCTGGAACCAGGCGCCCGCGAGGCCGCCGTAGAAGGCCCAGTCGTACTCGGTGTCGGCGGCGGCGTGCACGCCGACGTAGCCTCCGCCGTGCCGGATGTACCCCTCGAACGCTTCCTGCTGGGCGGTGTCGAGGACGTCGCCGGTGGTCGACATGAACACCACGGCGTCGTAGCGGCTCAGGTTCTTGTCGGTGAAGGCGCCGGCGTCCTCGGTGGCGTCGACGGTGAAGCCGTTCGCCTCGCCGAGCTCCTCGACGGCCGTGATGCCCTCGGGGATCGAGTCGTGCCGGAAGCCGGCGGTCTTGGAGAAGACCAGGACACGCTTGGTGTGGGCCGGGTCCGACACGGCGGGTGCGGTCACGCAGCCGACGAGCAGGGCGGCGCCGAGCACCGCGGTGGTGATTCTGCCTGTGGGTCGCACGGTGTGTCCTCCTCTCAGCCGGTGGTGAAGGTGAAGTCGTCGACGTCGAACAGGGAGCCGCTGCCGCCCTTGAATACGAGGTAGAGCGTGGTGCTGCCGCGGGGTGCGCGGGACAGCGCGGCGGTGACGTCCTGGTAGGTGTCCCAGCCGCCGGTCACGGGGACGGTGGCCTTGCCGAGCAGGGTGCCGGTGGCCGATCCGGCGCGGACCTCGAGGGTGCCGCCGGCACCGGCGGAGGCGATGCGCGCGGTGATCTTCGTGGCGTCGCTCAGGACGTACGGTGTGAAGGCGATCCAGTCGCCGTTGTCGATGTCGCCGACGGTCTTGCCGCCGTGGGCGGTGTCGTGCGCGACGACCGACACGCCGGAGCTGTCGCCGAAGTGCTCGGCCTGGCGGTGGCGGGGCTGCAGGACGTTCTGGTCGTGCGAGGTGAGCGGGGCCTGGCCGCCGCCTCCGCCGTCGGTGTACTCGGCGTCGAGCACGCCGAAGATGTTGGCGTCCTCGTCATGTCCGCCGTCGGCGCTGGTCCGGATGGTGCCGGAGCAGCCGTTGGCCGAGGTCAGCGGGTGACCGTGGGTGTCGTGGCCGAGGATGAAGGAGACCTTGACCTTGGCGCAGTCGATCGACCGGCCGTCCTCGCGGTCGGTGACGGTCACCTTGAACGGTATGGCGTCGCCGAAGCTGAAGAGCTGCCCGTCCTTGGGCGTTTCCAGGACGACCTGGGGCGCGGTGTTGCCGACGACGACCTGGACGCTGGCGCCGCCGGTGCGGCCGGAGGGGTCCTCGGCGGTGACGGTGGCGGTGTAGGTGCCGTTCTTCTTGTACTTGTGGCCTGGGTTGGCGGCCGTGGAGGTGCCGCCGTCACCGAAGTCCCAGCGGTAGGTGAGGGTGTCGCCGTCCTGGTCGGTGGTGCCGGCCGAGGAGAACTGGACCTTCAGCGGGGCCTGGCCCGAGGTGCGGTCCGCGGCGGCCTGGGGGGCCGGGGAGTGGCCGTCGGTGGCGTTCTCGATGCGGTACAGCGCCGAGTGGTCGTCGCCGCCGAACCAGGCGGTGCCGTAGTCCAGGACGTACAGGGCGCCGTCCGGGCCGAAGGCCATGTCCATCACCTGGGTGCCGCTCCAGGGGATGTCTCCGATGGACCGCACCGTGCCGTCGCTGTCGCTGGTGACGCGCTTGATCCAGCGGCGGCCGAACTCACCGGCGAAGAAGTCGCCGTCGTAGGCCTCGGGGAACTTCACGGGCGAGTCGAGCGCGGGGTCGTAGTGGTAGACGGGGCCGCCCATCGGGGACTCGGAGCCGTCGCCGAACTCCGGTACGGACGGGCCGTTGTACGGGATCCAGGCGGGCTGGGCCGGGGGCAGGTCGGTGAGGCCGGTGTTGTGCGGCGAGGTGTTCTTCGGCGCCGTGCAGTCGAAGGAGGCGCCGGAGGTCTTCGTCGCGAAGTCGTAGTCGACGTAGGCGTCGTTGGCGCCGGTGCAGTACGGCCAGCCGAAGTTGCCGGGGCCGGTCACCCGGGCGAACTCCACCTGTCCGGCGGGGCCGCGGGCGGGGTCGGCGGCACCGGCGTCGGGGCCGTAGTCGCCGACGTAGAGGATGCCGGTCTTCTTGTCGACGCTGAACCGGAACGGGTTGCGGAAGCCCATCGCGTAGATCTCGGGCCGTGTCTTGTCCGTGCCGGGCGCGAAGAGGTTGCCGTCCGGGATGGAGTAGGAGCCGTCGGCGTCGACCTTGATGCGCAGGATCTTGCCGCGCAGGTCGTTGGTGTTGCCTGCGGTGCGCTGGGCGTCGAAGCCGGGGTTGCGGTCCGCCCGCTCGTCGATCGGGGTGTAGCCGTCGGACTGGAAGGGGTTGGAGTCGTCGCCGGTCGACAGGTACAGGTTGCCGGCCGCGTCGAAGTCGATGTCACCACCGACGTGGCAGCACAGGCCACGGGTGGTCTTGACGTCGAGGATCTCCTTCTCGCTGGCCGTGTCGAGGGTGCCGTCGCTCTTCAGCACGAAGCGCGAGAGGCGGTTGACGCCGTCGAAGGGCGCGAAGTCGGCCGCCGTTCCGGTCTCGGGGGCGTCGCCGGCCGGGGTGTCCAGCGGGGGTGCGTAGTAGAGGTAGACGAAGCGGTTGTCGGCGAAGTCCGGGTCGACGCCGACGCCTTGGAGGCCTTCCTCGTCGTGGGAGTACACGTCCAGCTTGCCGGCGAGTCTGGTGTTGCCGGCCGCGTCGGTGAGGCGGAGTTCGCCGTCGCGGGAGGTGTGCAGGACCGAGCGGTCGGGGAGGACGGCGAGCGACATCGGTTCGCCGACCTCGGCCTCACCCTTGGCGAGGGTGACCTGCTGGAAGTCCTCGGCCGCCGCGGTCGTGTCCTGGCCGGTGACGGCTGCGCCGGCCTGGGGGGTGGTCAGGGTCAGGGTGGCGGCGGCGAGCAGGGCGCCGCTCAGCAGCGCGACCGCCTTGCGCAGACGTGTTCTGTGGGTTCCGGTGCGGTTGGTGCGATCGTTCCCGTGCACGAAATGCCTCCAGAAGGGGCTGGTTGTACGGGCGGGTGCGAGCGCCGGGATGCGCCGTCATCCCGGAGTTGCGAACTGACCTCTGGGTGCTGGTCAGTTGGAGAAGGCCGCGTCGAAGGAGGCCGACGGCGGCTCGAAGTCATGGGCCCGGAGACGGGCCAGGGCCTCGGGGGCGCCCTGCAGCCGGTCCATGCCGGCGTCCTCCCATTCGACGGAGACTGGGCCCCGGTAGTCGATGGAGCGCAGCATGCGGAAGACGTCCTCCCAGGGCACGTCCCCGTGCCCGGCGGACACGAAGTCCCAGCCGCGGCGCGGGTCGCCCCAGGGCAGGTGGGAGCCGAGCCGGCCGTTGCGGCCGTCGAGGCGCTTGCGGGCCTCCTTGCAGTCCACGTGGTAGATGCGGTCGCGGAAGTCCCACAGGAAGCCGACCGGGTCGAGGTCCTGCCAGACGAAGTGGGAGGGGTCGAAGTTCAGCCCGAAGGCCGGGCGGTGGCCGATCGCGTCGAGGGCGCGACGGGTGGTCCAGTAGTCGTAGGCGATCTCGCTCGGGTGGACCTCGTGGGCGAACCGCACGCCCTCGGCGTCGAAGACGTCGAGGATCGGGTTCCAGCGCTCCGCGAAGTCCTCGTAGCCCCGTTCGATCATCGATTCGGGGGCGGGCGGGAACATCGCGACGAGGTGCCATATCGCGGAGCCGGTGAAGCCGATGACGGTGTCGACGCCGAAGGCGGCCGCCGCGCGGGCGGTGTCCCTCATCCGGTCGGCCGCCCGCCGCCGCACCCCCTCGGGGTCGCCGTCGCCCCACACCCCGGCGGGCAGGATGGCCCGGTGGCGTTCGTCGATGATGGCGTCGCACACGGCCTGGCCGACGAGGTGGTTGGAGACGGCCCAGCACTTCAGTCCGTACTTGTCGAGGAGTTGGTGGCGGGAGGCGAGGTAGGCGGGGTCGGACAGGGCCTTGTCCACCTCGAAGTGGTCGCCCCAGCAGGCGAGTTCGAGGCCGTCGTAGCCGAAGTCGCGGGCGAGCCTGCAGACCTCCTCCAGGGGCAGATCGGCCCACTGGCCGGTGAACAGGGTGAACGGGCGCGGCATGGGCGGGCCTCCTCAGTCCGCGACGGACGTGTAGACGGAGTTCTTCTCGGCGCTCTCCTCGACCGCGGCCAGTACGCGCTGCACCTGCAGTCCGTCGGCGAAGGAGGGCTCGGGCCGGCGGCCCTCGGCGATGGCGTGGACGAGGTCGCGGACCTGGTGGACGAAGGTGTGCTCGTAGCCGAGTCCGTGGCCCGGCGGCCACCAGGCCTCCAGGTAGGGGTGTTCGGGTTCGGTGACGAGGATGCGGCGGAAGCCGGCCTCGGCGCCCGGTTCGGTGGCGTCGTGGAACCACAGCTCGTTGAGGCGCTCCAGGTCGAAGGACAACGAGCCTCGCTCACCGTTGAGTTCGATGCGCAGGGCGTTCTTCCGGCCGGTGGCGTAGCGGGTGGCCTCGAAGGAGGCGAGGGCGCCGGAGGTGAAACGGCCGGTGAACAGGGCGGCGTCGTCGACGGTGACCGTGCCGGTGCCGGCCGCCGGCATCGCCGTCGGGCCGCTGCCCGCGCCGCCGGGCAGCGGCCGCTCCCGTACGAAGGTCTCGGTCAGGGCGGACACCCCGGCGAGCCGCTCCCCGGCCAGGTACTGGGCGAGGTCCACGATGTGCGCGCCGAGGTCGCCGAGCGAGCCGGAGCCGGCCAGCTCCCTGCGCAGCCGCCAGGTCAGCGGGAACCGGGGGTCCACCAGCCAGTCCTGGAGGTAGGTCACCCGCGCGTGGCGCAGGGTGCCGAGCCTGCCGCCGGCGACCATGCGCCGGGCGAGCGCGGTGGCCGGCAGCCGGCGGTAGTTGAAGCCGACCATCGCCACCCGGCCTCGGGCCTGGGCCTCCTCGGCCGCGGCCGTCATGGTCTCGGCCTCCGCCACGGTGTTGGCGAGGGGCTTCTCGCACAGCACGTGCTTGCCGGCCGCGAGCGCGGCCAGCGCGATCTCGGCGTGGCTGTCGCCGGGGGTGCAGATGTCGACCAGGTCGATGTCGTCCCGGGCGATCAGGGCACGCCAGTCGGTCTCCACCGCCGCCCAGCCGTGCCGGCCGGCCGCCGCGCGGGCCGCGGCCTCGTCGCGGCCGCAGATCGCGGCCTGGACGGGCCGCAGGGGCAGGTCGAAGACCCGGCCCGCGGTGCGCCAGCCCTGCGAGTGGGCGGCGCCCATGAAGGCGTAGCCGACCATGCCGACGCGCAGCGGGGGTTTCCCGTCCGGCGGGTCCCCGGCCGGTGCCGCCGGCTCCGTCGACTGCTGCGGCTGTTCCATGCGCTCGTCCTCCTCTTCGTCGTGGCGCGGTGGGGGGTGCGGGCGAGGGCCGGAAGGCCCCGGGCTCACCGGAAGCCGGTGGGCATGTACTGGTCGACGTTGTCCTTGTCCACGACGGCCGAGTAGAGCGTGATCGACGCGGGGATCTCGTACTCGGCGAGGCCACCGACGCCCTTGCCCTGGCCGAGGGCGCGGGCGAGGTCGATGGCGGAGGCGGCCATGGTCGGCGGGTAGAGGACGGTGGCCTTCAGTACGCCGTTGTCCTGCTTGATGGCCTGGAAGGCGGAGAGCGCGCCGGCCCCGCCGACCATCAGGAAGTCGTCCCGGCCGGCCTGCGCGATGGCGCGCAGCGCCCCCACGCCCTGGTCGTCGTCGTGGTTCCACAGGGCGTCGAACTTCGGCTGGGCCTGCAGCAGCTGGGCCATCTTGGCCTGTCCGGACTCGACGGTGAAGTCGGCCGCCTGCCGGGCCACCTTCTTGATGTGGGGGTAGTTCTTCAGTGCGTCGTCGAACCCCTGGGTGCGCTGTTTGGTCAGCTCCAGGTTGTCCAGGCCGGCCAGCTCGATCACCCGGGCGTTCGGCTTGTCCTTGAGTTTCTCGCCGATGTAGTGCCCGGCGCTCAGGCCCATGCCGTAGTTGTCGCCGCCGATCCAGCAGCGGTAAGCCTGGGCGGAGTTGAAGATGCGGTCGAGGTTGACGACGGGGATGCCGGCGCGCATCGCCTTCAGACCGACCTGGGTGAGGGCCTTGCCGTCGGCCGGCAGCACGACCAGGACGTCGACCTTCTTGTTGATGAGGGTCTCGATCTGGCCGATCTGCTGGGCGGTGTCGTTGGAGCCCTCGGTGATCTCCAGGGTGACGTCGGAGTACTTCTTCGCCCGGCTCTTGGCGTTGTCGTTGATGGCGTTGAGCCAGCCGTGGTCGGCCTGGGGGCCGGCGAAGCCGATGGTGACGTGCTTGCCGGGCTTGTCGTCGGCGGCCGGGCGGGTGTCGGCGGCGGCGCTCTCGTCCTTGGTGTCGTTGCTGGTGCAGGCCGTGAGGAAGGCACCGGCGGAGACCGCCGCGGTCCCGAAGAGGATTCCTCTGCGGCTGGCGAGGCCGTCGGTGGTACGGCTGGTGTGCTCTGGCATGGCGGTGGGCCCTTCCTCAGTTCGTTCTCGCGGTGCGGCGCTGGACCAGGACGGCGGCGACGATGATCGCGCCCTTGGCGATCTGCTGGACGTCGCTCTGGAGGTTGTTCAGGGCGAAGATGTTGGTGATCGTGGTGAAGATCAGGACGCCGAGCACGGAGCCGGTGATGGTGCCGCGGCCGCCGCTGAGCAGGGTGCCGCCGATGATCGCGGCGGCGATGGCGTCGAGTTCGTAGAGGTTGCCGTTGGTGTTCTGGCCGGAGCCGGAGAGCACGATCAGCAGGAAGGCGGCGATGCCGCAGCACAGCCCGGACAGCAGGTACAGGTAGAGGCGCTGCCGGCGGACGTCGATGCCGGCGAGCCGGGCGGCCTCGGCGTTGCCTCCGACGGCGACGGTGCGGCGGCCGAAGGTGGTGCGGTTCAGCAGCAGCCATCCGGCGACCGTCACCAGCGCGAAGACCAGCACGAGCGGCGGGACGCCCAGGACGTAGGAGTCGCGCTCGCCGAGCCTGAGGACGCCGTCGACGCTGACGATCTGGGTACGGCCGTCGGTGATCTGCAGGGCGAGGCCGCGCGCCGAGGCGAGCATGGCGAGGGTGGCGATGAACGGGACCATGCCGCCGTAGGCGATCAGCAGCCCGTTGACCAGGCCGCAGCCCAGGCCGACGACCAGCGCGGTGAAGAGGATGCCGGTGAAGCCGTACTCCTGGGTGGCGACGGTGGTGGCCCACACGGAGGCGAGGGCGACGATCGCGCCGACGGAGAGGTCGATGCCGCCGGCGGTGATGACGAAGGTCATGCCGACGGTGACCACGCCGATCACCGAGGCCTGGGTGAGGACGAGTTGGAGGTTGCGGGTGTCCAGGAACTCGTCGGGTCTGGTGACGCCTCCGATGACGACGAGGGCGGCGAGCACGCCGAGCAGGGACAGGGTGCGGACGTCGGCGCGGGCCGGCAGGCCGCGCCAGGCGGGGAGTCGGCCGGCCGAAGGCGGCTTGCCGGTGCTGTCCCGGGGCGGGGAGACGGGCTGCGTCATGACGCCGGGCTTCCTTCCATGACGAGGTCGAGGACTCGGTGTTCGTCGAGTTCCTGGGCGGGTGCGGTGTGCACGACCCGGCCCTCGCGGAGCACCAGGACGCGGTCGGCGAGGCCTAGGACCTCGGGCACCTCGCTGGAGACGAGGAGCACGGCGAGGCCTTCGTCGGCCAGTCGGCGGACGACGGCGTACAGTTCGGCGCGGGCGCCCACGTCGACGCCGCGGGTGGGTTCGTCCAGCAGCAGCACCCGGCAGCCGCGCAGCAGCCAGCGGGCGAGGACCGCCTTCTGCTGGTTGCCGCCGGACAGGGTGCGCACCGGCACGTCCGGGTTGTCGGGCCGCAGGGACAGCTCGCGGGTGGCGGCCTGTGCGGCGCCCCGCTCGGCTCCCCGGTCGACCCAGCCGCCCCGGGAGAAGCGGGAGAGGGTGGAGACGGACACGTTGCGGGTGACGGACTCCAGCATCAGCAGGGCCTGCGCCTTGCGTTCCTCGGGGGCGAGCCCGAGTCCGGCCCGCACGGCGGCGCGCACACTGCCGGTCCGCAACGGCTCGCCGTCGACCAGGACTTGGCCCGCGCTGGGTCTGCGCGCCCCGTAGACCGTTTCCAGGATCTCGGAGCGCCCGGATCCCACGAGCCCGGCCAGGCCGACGATCTCCCCCGGCCGTACGTCGAGGTCGAACGGCGCGAACTCGCCGTCCCGGGCCAGCCGGCGGATCCGCAGCACGGGTTCGCCGGCGGGTGGCGCCGTGGGCCGGGCAGGGAACACGTACTCGACGTCGCGCCCGGTCATCAGGGCGACGACGTCCCTGGTCGGGGTGGTCCTGGCGGGCAGTCCCCGGGCGACGGCCCGGCCGTCCTTGAGGACGGTCACCCGGTCGCCGATGCGCCGGATCTCCTCCAGCCGGTGCGAGATGTAGACGACCGCGACGCCTTCGGCGGTGAGGTTCCCGACGATCCGGAAGAGGTTGTCGACCTCGTCGGGATCGAGCGCGGCGGACGGCTCGTCCATCACGATGAGGCGCACGTCGTGGGAGAGCGCCCGGGCCATGGAGACGATCTGCTGCTGGGCCGCCGACAGGTCCCCGACCAGGCGGCCCGGATCGATCTCGGGATGCCCGAGCCTCTTCAGCAGCAGGCCCGTCGAGGTACGGGCCGCCCTCCCGCGTACGACGAAGCCGGCGGCCGTGGGCTCGTGGCCGAGGTGGACGTTCTCGGCCACCGACATGTGCTCCACCATGTCGAGTTCCTGGTAGATGGTGGCGACGCCGAGGCGCATGGCGGCGATCGGCGAGCGCAGGGTGACGGGCTCGCCGCGCCAGTGGATGGTGCCGCCGTCCGGCTGATGGGCGCCGGCCAGGACCTTGATGAGGGTGGACTTCCCGGCGCCGTTCTGGCCGAGGAGGCAGTGCACTTCTCCCGCCTGGACGTCGAGGTCGACGCCGTCCAGGGCGCGGACGCCGGGGAACGACTTGGTGATGCCGGTCATGCTGAGCAGCGGTGCTTCTGGTGCCATCGGATTCCCCTCGGCGGACGTGCGGGCCGGTGTCAGGGCGTGCCGCGCCTGCTGCCGCGCACGGTGCCGGGCAGACGTCGTTCGGGCAGGGCTGAGCGCTGTCGGTGTGGGTGTGGGTGGAGACGGCAGGGCGGAGCGGGCCCAGGGCAGGGCCGACCGCCGTACTTGCCGGACGGTGGCGCGGGTGGGGTGTGCTCGGGGTGGAGCGGACGGGGTGGGGTGTGCTCGGCTGGAGCGGACGAGGTGGGCTCGGGGGTGCGGGCGGTGGCGCTGTCTACACGAGTCAGTGGCGGGCTGTGTGGGCTGCTCGGACGGGTGGGGCGGTCGCTGGTTACGCGGGTGAGAACAGGTGGTCGCTGATCAGCCGGGCCGCGCCGGTCACACCGGCGGTGGGTCCCAGTTCCCCCAGGACGATGGGCAGGTTGCCGGTCGCCAGGGGCAGCGACTGGCGGTAGACCTGGGTGCGGATCGCGGCGAGCAGGGTGTGGCCGAGGCCGGTCACCCCGCCGCCGATCACCACCAGGCCTGGGTTGAAGAAGGAGACGAGGCCGGCGATGACCTGGCCGACATGGGTGCCGCCCTCGCGGATCAGGTCGAGCGCGGTGGCGTCGCCCGCCGCGGCCGCGGCGGCCACGTCGACGGCGGAGAGGGTTCCGTTCGCCGCCAGCCGGGCCGCGAGCTCGGCGGACCGGCCCTGCCCGGCCGCCTGCAGCGCGTCCCGGGCCAGCGCGGCGCCGCTGAAGTGGGCCTCCAGGCAGCCCCGGTTGCCGCAGGCGCAGGGACGGCCGTCGGGCACGGCCTGGATGTGGCCGATGTCGCCCGCGCTGCCGGTGGTGCCACGGTGCACATGACCGCCGACGACGATGCCGCAGCCGATGCCGGTGCCGATCTTGACGCAGAGGAAGTCCGCGACGGTGCGGGCGACTCCGGCATGCTGCTCGCCCATGGCCATGAGGTTCACGTCGTTGTCGACCATGACCGGGCAGCCGAGTTCCTGGCTGAGCGCCTCCCGCACCGGGAAGCCGTCCCAGCCCGGCATGATCGGCGGGGCGACCGGGACGCCCTCGGGGAACCGGACCGGTCCGGGGACGCCGATCCCGGCGCCGTCGAAGCCCTCGGCGAGCCCGGTGGCCTTCAACTTCCCAGCCAGGTCCAGGACTTGCTCGAAGACGGCGACAGGGCCCTCACGGACGTCCATCGGCTGGTTGAGATGCCCGAGGATCTCCAGTTCGGCGTTGGTGACTGCGACGTCGACCGAGGTCGCGCCGATGTCGACGCCGAGG
The DNA here is from genome assembly GCF_042884245.1 of Streptomyces sp. NPDC058145. NCBI lineage: Bacteria > Bacillati > Actinomycetota > Actinomycetes > Kitasatosporales > Streptomycetaceae > Streptomyces > Streptomyces sp. NPDC058145. The sequence continues at coordinate 145,151 of NZ_JBHVUH010000016.1, forward strand.
AACCTGAGGCCCGGGTTGAGCCGGACGTTGTGGGAGCGGCGGCCACCGCGCGAGGCGGCGAGTCCGTCGGCCACCACCAGGCCGGTCTCCAGCAGCCGGTCCACCTCCACCGCCAGCTTGGACCGGGACAGGTCGACCTGGTCGCCGAGCTGGGCGCGGGAGTTGGGGCCGCCGTCACGCAGCAGCTTCAGCAGGCGGGCCTGGTGCGTGTTCGCCGGTCGTGCCGTCATGCGTCTCACGTGCCCCTCCCCGCCAGTACTCGCCCGCCAGTGCCGGGCTTTCACAGGGAACGTAGCAGCGGCCGCCGAACCTGGGAAGAAGCTGTGCACGGATTCCCGCAGACTTTTCCCTCTCTCAGGACAAAGACGTTCGGATCCGGGTGCCGGAGTGCCTGGTCGGGCTGTCGGACCGGTATGCGACCCCGGGCACGGGACACTGGGGGAAAGCGGCCGGCGAGCGGGTGCAGGGAGGCGAGTGTGGTGATCGCCGTCAATCCGACGGACAGCGCCTCACTGCTCGCTGCCTTCGGGGCGCTGGGCGTCCTGGCGGTGATCTTCGCCGAGTCGGGCCTGCTCGTCGTGGGGTTCTTCCTGCCCGGTGACACGCTGCTGTTCCCCGCCGGGGTGCTGTGCGCGGCGGGCGACGGGCAAGCGCCACGGCTGGAGTTGTGGCAGGTGATGCTGTGCGCGGCCGTCGGTTCCGTGGTAGGCGGCCAGGTGGGCTATCTGCTCGGGCGGCACGGCGGGCGGCCCCTGCTGGAGCGCTCGTCGAGCCGGCGGGTGAAGGAGGGCACGGCACGGGCGGAGCAGCTCCTGGCCCGGTACGGGTACGGAAAGGCGCTGGTGATCGGCCGCTTCGTCCCGATGCTGCGCACCGTGCTGCATCCGGCGGCCGGCGCTCTGGGGGTGCCGGTGCGGGCGTTCACGTTCTGGCAGACGGTGGGCGGGCTGCTCTGGTCCCAGAGCCTGGTGCTCGCCGGGTACCTCCTGGGCTCGTCGGTCTCCCACGTCGACGACTACCTGCTGCCGCTGGTCGCCGTCATCGTCGCGCTCTCGCTGCTGCCGCTGCTGGCGGAGGCCCGCCGGACGCGTCGCGACCGGCGGAACCAGGATCGTCCGCGGGGCGGCTGACCGTCAGCCGAGACCCCAGGCCCGGCCGAGCCGGTGGCGGGGAGTGCGGGGCCCCGCGGCCAGGGCGGCCACAAGGGCCACCAGGCCGGCTGTCAGTCGTGCGGCTCTGGTCCGCAGGCCCGGACGGCAGGAGCCTCACCAGGCGGCGATATGGGGCCGGACGCCATGGTCCGACTACCGCGAGTGGGCCACGATCGCCCACCGGAGATCAAGGCGTCCCCCGGTGGTGCGGCGATCGTGGCCGGTGTGCTCAGTGCCCGCCGTCGACGGCGCTGCCGGGTGCGACCGCGCGGCCGGTCTGCGGGGAGATCATCCCCGCGCACAGACCACGGGAGGCCAGCACCTGGGCGATGCGCGGGATGGCGGCGAGCGTGTTGGCCGGCCACTCGTGCATCAGGATGACCTGGCCGCCGGTCAGCCGTGAGACCGTCTGGACGATCGCGTCGGTGCTCGCGCCGTTCCAGTCCTGCGAGTCGACGTCCCAGATGACCTGCCGCAGGCCGTACTTGGCCTCGACCGCCTGCAGCGTGCCGTTGGTCTCACCGTACGGCGGGCGGAACAGCCGCGGAGTGCCGCCACCGGCGCCGGCTATCGCCTGCTGGGTGCGGGAGAGCTCCGAGTCCATCTGCGCCCGGCCGAGCCGGGTCAGGTGCGGATGGCTGTAGCTGTGGTTGCCGATCCACATGCCGGCGGCGGACTCGGCCCGCACCTGGGCCGGGTAGGCGGCGACGTACTGTCCCTCGTTGAACATGGTGGCCCTGAGCCCGCTCTGCCGCAGGGCGTTGAGCAGGGCCGGGGTGTGGGCATCGGACGGGCCGTCGTCGAAGGTGAGTCCGACGTGTCCGGCGCAGCCGGCGGCGCGCGGGGTGGTGGCACCGGCGGTGACGGTGCTCGCCACGGCCGTCACGGCGACGGCCAGTGTCGTGACGAAGGCCCGTAAGGGTAGGCGCGGGCTGGTTCGCATGGGGGGTTCGCTCCTCCTCGACTCCGTTGTCCCGGTGGTCACTTCAGCCCGTACCGCACGTCACCGTGGGCCAGGTCCAGGTGCCGTTGGTCTGCAGGGTCACGCCCCAGTTGGCGCCGTTGCCGTTGGGTTTGGCGACCAGTGTCTGCGCGTCGGGATAGCTGGTGCCGACGTTCCAGGTGGACAGGACCTTCTCCGGGGACGGGACCTTCATCGTGACGGTCCAGTCGGCGGCCCCGCTCACCGACACGTTCAGGTTGTAGCGGTCGCTCCACTGCTGCCCCGCGGACAGGGTCGCCGTGCAGCCGCCGCTGCCGCCACCGGTTCCGCCACCGCCGGAGGAGCCGGAGTCGGACACCGTGATGCTGGAGCTCCCGCTGCTCTGGTAGCCCTCGGTGGCGAGGATCTGGTAGTTGAAGGTGCCCAGGTTCATGCCGTTCCGCGCCCAGGCGTCGAAGTGGTTGCCGGCGGTGATGGTCCCGCCGGTCCGCTTGGACTGCCGGACGCTCCAGTACTGGTTGAAGGTCCGGGTGCCCTCGATGGAGGGGGCGTTGACCCGCGTGGTCTCGTAGATGTCGTACGTACCGCCGTCGCTCGTGACGGTGCCCTTGTAGGTTCCCGTGGGCCGGTACGTGCCCCAGTTGTCGACGACGTAGTACTCCACGAGCGGGTTGGTGGTCCAGCCGTACAGGGCGAGGTAGGCGTTGCCCGACGGGTTGAAGCTGCCCGAGTAGGTCACGTTCCGGCGGGCCCCGGTGCTCCAGCCCTTGCCCGCGACGAAGTTCCCGCTGTTGCTCCACGAGGTGCCGTAGGCCCCGCCCGAGCCCAGGTTCATGGAGACCGAACCGCCGCCGTCGGTCCAGAAGGAGTAGTAGTAACCGTTGCTGGTGCCGGTCTGGCTGGACGTGATCACGGTGTCCGCGCGCGCGGTGCCGGGCAGGAGCAGCGCCGCCATGGCCACCAGCGCCAAGGCGCAGGCGCTCCTGACGAGCAGCATGAGGCGATCGCCTCTGTGGCCGTTCAGATAGGACGTGTGCATGTCAATGCAGCCTCCTCTGTCTCCCGCCGACGTCGAAGAGTGTTGGTTCGGCCGCACGTCCTGTCAACGGTTTCGGTAGAAGTTTCGAAACATTCGCGCTCACTCCTCTGGCGATTTGAACAACTAATCCCAGCTCGGACGGCCAATTCGAGACGTCGACAAATGGAAACCCTCACCCTGCGGTCCGACATGATCGATTCGTCGTCCTCCGATCTCGAAAGTTTCGAAGCCTTACGGAATTCAGCCGTCGCCTGACCGGCCCAACGTGGCTCCGCCGGAGGGGCGAGGTCCGGTGAGGGGTGTTTCCGTGGTGGAAGAGATGGGCCGGTGCACCTGTGACAAGGAGGCGGTATGCCGGAGTCGGGCGGCGTTGGTGGCGTGGCGGGTGTCGCCGTGTTGGGCGGCGACACACCGAACGGCGGTTCCGGCGACGCCTTCGCGCGAGTGAGCGGTGTGGCCGACGCCGTCCTCTACGAGGGCTATCTGCTCTACCCCTACCGCCGGTCCTCGGCGAAGAACCGTGTCCGGTGGCAGTTCGGGGTACTGCTGCCCCGCGACTGGGTGGAGGCGGACGGCCCCGTCGTCCCGGGCATCTCCGGCTCCGCCGACTCCTGGTACCAGCGCACCGAGTGCCTGGTGCGCGTGCGGCGCCCCGGCGCGGCCGTACGGGTGCGCGTGCGGTATCTGCAGATGCAGCACAAGCAGGTGCGTGCGGCGGGGGTGGACGGCCGGGACCTTCCGGTCGAGTCGCTGCGGACGGACGACGGGCGGGACCATCTCACCTTCGACGAGGCGGTGCCGCACGAGGTCGATCTCGCGTGGCCGCTGGCGGATCTGCTGCGCGGCGAGTGCGGTGCCGCGGCCGGGGCGCCGGCCGGTGAGGAGACCGAGCCGCTGCCCGGCGGTGCCGGGCGGGTGGTGCGACGGCGCGAGGAGATCCGGGCACGCACCGCGGTGGTGGCCGAGCGGCTCACCGAGGACGTGTACCGGCTGTGTGTGCGCACCGAGAACTCCGGGCGGGCGCCGGATGTCCGGGCGGTGCGCGGCGCGGCGCTGCGGCACGCGCTGCTCGCCGCGCATACGCTGATCGGCGGCGAGGGCCTGGAGTTCGTGTCGCTCGTCGATCCGCCGGCGAGTCTGGTGGAGCAGGCGCGTGGCTGTGTCAACGCGTTCACCTACCCGGTGCTGGGCGGCGCGCCCGAGGACACGGGTCCCACCGGGCCGGTCATGCTGTCCTGTCCGATCATCCTTCCGGACCGTCCGCAGGTGGCGCCCGAGAGTCCGGGCGATCTGCACGACGCGGCGGAGATCGACGAGATCCTGACGCTGCGCACGATGCTGCTGACCGACGAGGAGAAGGCCGAGGCCCGGGCCACCGACCCGCGCGCCGCGCGAATCCTGGACCGCGTCGACAGCATGCCCCCCGAGGTCTTCGCCCGGCTGCACGGCGCCATCCGCTCGCTCACCCCGGCGCGGCCCGACCCGCCCGGCGCCGCCCCGCCCGGCGTCGCCGCCGGCCGGCCCGCCTGGTGGCAGGAGGGCGCCGACGACGGGCTGTCCCCGGCCACCGACACGGTCGTGGTCGACGGCGTCGACGTCGGCGGCGGCAGCCGGGTGCGGCTGCGGCCGCGCGGCCGGGGCGCCGACGCCCAGGACATGTTCCTGGCCGGCCGGACCGCGCGGGTGGCGGCGGTCTTCCACGACGTGGACGGCAGCACGCACCTCGCGGTGACCGTGGACGACGATCCCGCGGCCGAACTCCACGGCTGGTACGGCCGTTTCCACTACTTCCGGCCCGACGAGGTCGAACCACTCGCCTCCGTGGACCCGGTTGCCCCACCCGGCCGCGGTCCCCGCGGCCCCGACGCCCGGCCGGCAGGCCGGAGGAGGGACGGCTCGATGGACGGCGCCACGGACGCCTCCGAGACGCCGGCGCAGGCCGCCGGCCGACTCCCCGACCGACTGCAGCAAAGGCCGACGACATGAGCAGCCAGAGCGGTACCACCCAAGTCAGCCGCGAGCCCGGCGGGGCCGGAGCGCGGGAGGGGATCGACGAGATCCACATCCTCTGGATCTCGGAGGGGATGAGCTGCGACGGCGACACCGTCTCCCTGACGGCCGCCGACCAGCCCTCGATCGAGGACGTCGTCCTCGGCCTCATCCCGGGCCTGCCCAAGGTCAACCTGGTCAACAAGGTGCTCTCACCCAGCCTGGGCGGCGAGGACTTCCTCGCGCCCTACCGGGCGGCGGCCCGCGGCGAGCTGGCCCCGTTCATCCTGGTGATCGAGGGCTCGATCCCGAACCAGAACATCATCGACGGCGACGGCTACTGGACGTCGTTCGGCAACGACCCGGAGACCGGGGAACCGCAGACCCTGAACTGGTGGATCGACCAACTGGCGCCCAAGGCCTGGGCGGTGGTGGCCGCCGGCACCTGCGCGACCTACGGCGGCATCCACGCCATGGCCGGCAACCCGACCGGCTGCATGGGCCTCGCGGACTACCTGGGCTGGGAGTTCAAGTCGCAGGCCGGGCTGCCGGTGGTCAACGTGCCCGGCTGTCCGATCCAGCCGGAGAACTTCATGGAGACCCTGATCTGGGTGCTCCAGCACGCGGCCGGTTCCGCTCCCCCGCCCCCGCTGGACCACATGCTGCGTCCGCAGTGGCTGTTCGGCAAGACCGTGCACGAGGGCTGCGACCGGGGCTCGTACTACGAGCAGGCCGACTTCGGGCTCGACTACAACTCCCCCAAGTGCCTGGTGAAGACGGGCTGCTGGGGGCCGGTGGTCAACTGCAACGTGCCCAAGCGCGGCTGGATGGCGGGGATCGGCGGCTGCCCCAACATCGGCGGAATCTGCATCGGGTGCACGATGCCCGGCTTCCCCGACGCCTTCATGCCGTTCATGGACGAGCCGCCCGGCGGCACGCTGTCGTCCATGGTCATCAAGCCCTACGGGGCGGTCATCCGCCGGCTGCGCGGCCTGACCAACGACATGGTGAACCACGAGCCCAGGTGGCGCCACAACAAGCGGAAGCTGACCAGCGGTTACGACCCGCACTACCGCCCGTGACCGCTTCCGTCCCGCAACCCCCAACGAACCGCCGATCCCGAACAGCGAGGGGCAGTACCGCAGATGACCACCACCGAGTCCCGGCAGACACAGCGCAAACCCGCCCAGATCGTGGACATGTCCTGGGATCCGATCACCCGGATCATCGGCAACCTGGGCATCTACACGAAGATCGACTTCGCGAACCAGGAAGTCGTCGAATGCCACAGCACCTCGTCGCTGTTCCGCGGCTACTCGGTGTTCATGAAGGGCAAGGACCCACGTGACGCGGGCTTCATCACCTCGCGCATCTGCGGTATCTGCGGCGACAACCACACCACGTGCTCCAACTACGCCCAGCAGATGGCGTACGGCGTCAAGCCGCCGAAGCTGGCCGAGCACATCACCAACCTCGGCGAGGCCGCCGAGTACATGTTCGACCACACGCTCTTCCAGGACAACCTGGTGTTCGTGGACTTCTGCGAGGCGATGGTCAAGGCCACCAACCCCGGTGTGCTGGCCCGCGCCGAGCGGACCGACGCGCCCCGCGGCGACATCCACGGCTACCGGACCATCGCCGACATCATGAAGGCCTTCAATCCCTTCGAGGGCGAGGTCTACAAGGAGGCGCTGAAGGTCAGCCGGGTGACCCGGGAGATGTTCTGCCTGATGGAGGGGCGCCATGTGCACCCCTCCACGCTGTACCCGGGCGGCGTCGGCACGATGCCGCAGCCGAACACCTTCACCGACTACCTCAGCCGGCTGATGCACGTCATCGACTTCGTGAAGAAGGCCGTGGCGATGAACGACGACGTGTTCGACTTCTTCTACGAGGCGCTGCCCGGCTACGAGGAGGTCGGCAAGCGCCGTATCATGCTCGGCTGCTGGGGCGCCTGGCAGAACCCGGACGTCGTCGACTACCGGTACGAGAACATGAACCGGTGGGGCAAGGCGATGCACGTCACCCCCGGCATCATCGTGGACGGCAAGCTCGTCACCAACAACCTGGTCGACATCAACCTCGGCCTGCGCATCATGCTGGGCAGCTCCTTCTACGAGGACTGGGTCAACGAGCAGCCGTTCGTCACCCACGACCCGCTCGGCAACCCCGTCGACATGCGCCACCCGTGGAACCAGACCACCGTCCCCGTGCCGCAGAAGCGCGACTTCGACGGCAACTACAGCTGGGTGATGAGCCCGCGCTGGTACCACCAGGACAGCGGCGAGCACCTCGCCCTGGACACCGGCGGCGGCCCCCTGGCGCGCCTGTGGTCGACCGCGCTGAGCGGCCTGGTCGACACGCCCTACGTCAAGGCCACCGGCAGCAGTGTGCGGATCTCGCTGCCCAAGGGCGAGTCGCTGCCGGAGACCACGCTGGAGTGGCACATCCCCAAGTGGAGCAACACGATCGAACGGGACCGCGCCCGGCCGTACTTCGTGGCCTACGCCGCCGCCATGGCCCTGCAGTTCCTGGAGGAGGCCATGGGCATGCTGCGCAGCGGCGACACCAAGGTCTTCGAGAACTTCGAGGTGCCGGACGACGCGATCGGCTGCGGCTTCCACGAGGCGGTGCGCGGTGTCCTCTCGCACCACCTGGTGATCCGCGACAAGAAGATCGCCAACTACCACCCCTACCCGCCCACCCCGTGGAACGCCAGTCCCCGGGACATCTACGGCACCCCCGGGCCGTACGAGGACGCCGTGCAGGGCCAGCCCATCTTCGAGGAGAACGGGCCGGACGACTTCAAGGGCGTCGACATCATGCGCACCGTGCGCAGCTTTGACCCCTGTCTGCCGTGCGGCGTCCACATGTACATGGGCAAGGGCAAGACCCTGACCACCGTGCACTCGCCGACGTACGGGGCCAACCATGGCTGAGGCCGCCGTCCGGCTCCCGGACCCGGCGGTGGAGGCCCGGCTCGCCCGGCTCGACGAGGTGCTGGCGGGGCTGGAGTCCGCGCCGGGCCCGGCCGCCCGCGAGGCGCTGGAGTCGGTGCGGCTGCTGACCGAGGTGTACGGCGAGGCGCTGGCCCGGGTCGTGGACGTGGCGGACGAGCGGCTGAGCGAACTGCTGGCCGAGGACGAGTTGCTGGGACACCTGCTGGTGCTGCACTCCGTCCACCCCGAGCCGGCCGAGCGCCGGGCCGCCCGTGCGGTCGAGAAGCTGCGCCCGGCGGTGCGCGAGCGCGGCGGTGACCTCGAGTGGGCCGGCATCGAGGGTCAGGTGGCCCGGGTGCGGGTGAGCGGCGGCGGCGGATGCGGCTCCGGGTGCGGCGGCGGGTCCGCCGACGTCACCGAGGTGGTCCGGGCGGCGGTGCTGGCCGCCGCCCCGGAGCTGACGGCGGTGGAGCCGGTCGCCGAGGAGCGGCGGGCCGCCCCCGCGTTCGTACCGCTGGACTCGATCAGGCGCCGGGCCGCGGCACAGGAGGCCCGGTGACCGCCGAGGGAGCGCTGGCCCGTGTCATCCGCTCGGCCGGGGGCCGGGCGGCGGCCGCCGAGGCCGAGGTGTGCGAGCTGTGCGCCGCCCCGGTGGCCGAGGCCCACCCGCATCTGTACGACACCGCGGACGCGGACGTGCGGTGCGTGTGCGGCCCCTGCTCGGTGCTGTTCGCCGGGGACGGGGCGGGCGAGGGCCGCTACCGGCTGGTGCCGCGGCGCAGGCTGCGGCTGCCGCCGGTCGACACGGCGGTGCTGGGCGTGCCGGTGGGCCTGGTGTTCTTCGTGCCGCGCTCCGACGGCACGGTCACCGCGCAGGGACCGAGCCCGGCCGGGGCCATGCGGTGGGAGGTGGACGCGGCGGCCTGGCAGCGGCTGGCCGCCACCTGTGCGCCGCTCGCGGGCATGGAACCCGATGTGGAGGCGCTGCTGGTGAACACGGCACGCGGTTCCGAGCAACACTGGATCGTGCCGGTCGACGACTGCTTCCGGATGGTCGCCCTGGTCCGCCGCGAGTGGCGGGGCCTGTCCGGGGGCGGCCGGGTCTGGCCGGCCGTGGAACGGTTCTTCGCGGAGCTCACCGAGCGGCGCTGAGGACCTGGAAGGAGAACACGATGGGCAGCATCCGAGTGGGCCGCGCCCAGGCGAAGCCCGACACACCCAGCCATGTGCCCGGTCTGCACCAGGGCAACAGCGGCCCGCGCGACCGACAGACCGGATTCCACGAGGACGGCACCTCAGACGCGCGCCGCTCCACCGGGATCCACTGGAAGCGGCATGACGCCCTGATCGACGCCATGCCGAACATCTCACCGGGATGAGAGGGCGGAAAGTGACGAAGCGCTGTGGAACGGCGAGGACGACGACGAGGTCGGTTACGACCGGACGGCAGGTGCTGATCGCCCAGGCCGCCCTGGTGGGCGGCGTGGTGGTGACCCTGTTGCTGAAGGAGCTGCCCGGCCTGCTGCGGGAGGTGCGGATCTACCGGATGACCGGTGGCCTCCGCGCGCACCGCCGGTACCCCTGAGTCCGCCGCATGCACGAGTTGTCGATCGCGACCGCGATCGTGGAGCAGGCGGAGGAGATCGCCCGGGCGGACGGCGCCGACGGTGTGTCGGCGGTGACCGTCCGGGTCGGGGAGCTGGCGGGAGTGGTGCCGGACGCGCTGCGGTTCGCCTTCGAGGTGGCCCGGGACGGTACGGCACTGGCCGGGGCCCGGCTCGTCGTCGAACAGGTGACGGCACAGGCCTGGTGCGGCGGGTGCGCCGAGGAGTTCGCGGTGGGCATGCCGCCGTTCTTCTGGTGCCCGCGCTGTGACCGTCCCACGCAGGAGCTGCTCAGCGGACGGGAGCTGGAGATCACGGATGTGGAAGCGGTGCCGGCCCCGCGCTGAGCGCGGGGCCGGCACCGTCCGGGGTCCGCTTCAGCAGATGCGCGGCAGTTGCTCGCCCAGCGGGAGGTCGAGCACCCGGGTGCCGCCGAGTCCGGTGGCGACGACGACCATGCCGGGGTGCTCCTCGACGCAACTGCCGATGACCGTCGCCCCGGTGCCGTGCGGGTGGGCACGCATCGCCGCGAGCACGGCCTCGGCCCGGTCCCGGGGCACGAAGGCGACGAGCCGTCCCTCGTTGGCGACGTACAGCGGGTCGAGGCCGAGGAACCCGCAGGCGTTCGCGACCTCGTCGGGTACGGGGAGGGCGCGTTCCCGCAGCCGCACTCCGGTGCCGGAGGCGCGGGCGATCTCGTTGAGCGAGGCGCCGAGCCCGCCCCGGGTGGGGTCGCGCAGGACGTGGACGTCCTTGGTGACCGCCAGCATGGCCGCCACCAGACCGGCCAGCGGCGCGGTGTCGGAGGCGATCTCCACGCCGAACTCCAGGCCCTCCCGCACGCTCATGATCGCCACGCCGTGCAGTCCGATCGGCCCGCTGACGATGACGGCGTCGCCGGGCCGGGCGCGCTGCGGGCGGATGTCGACCCCGTCGGGGACGAGGCCGACGCCGGCGGTGGTGACGTAGACGCCGTCACCGTGTCCGGACTCCACCACCTTGGTGTCGCCGGTGGCGACGGTGACCCCGGCCGCCTCGGCCGCCGAGCCGATGGCGCGGGCGATCCGTCCGACGACGGCCATTTGCACGCCCTCCTCCAGGACGAAGGCCGTGGAGAGGTAGGCCGGCCGGGCGCCGCTCATCGCCAGGTCGTTGACGGTGCCGTTGACGGCGAGGTCGCCGAGGCAGCCGCCGGGGAAGAACAGCGGCCGTACGACGTAGGAGTCGGTGGAGAAGGCGAGGCGGGCGCCGCCCAGCTCGAACACGGCGGAGTCGGCCATCGTGGCGAGCGTGGGGTTGCCGTAGGCGGGGGCGAAGACCTGTTCGATCAGCTCGGCGGACAGCGCGCCGCCCCCGCCGTGGCCCATGACGACGACCGGCTGGTCGCGCAGGGGGGCGGGGCAGGTCCAGCTCGCGGGGTCGACGGGCGCTTCGGCGGCGTCCGCGGGCGCGTTCGTGGCGCCGAGGGCCGCTTCGGTGGCGAGGTCAGCCAACGGGGTTCATCTCCTCCTGCGGAATGCGGGATCCCCGGGGAGCCGGGCCGCCGCTCATCCGGCGGTACAGGTAGTAGGCCGCGCAGGCGCCCTCGCTGGAGACCATGGTGGCGCCGAGCGGGGTACGCGGGGTGCAGGCCTTGCCGAACGCCTCGCACTCGGTCGGCTTGATCAGGCCCTGCAGGACCTCGCCGGCGCGGCAGACCGCGGGTTCCTCGGTGCGGATGTCCGTGACGTCGAAGCGGTGCTCGGCGTCGTGGTCGCGGAAGGCCTCACTGAGCCGCCAGCCGCTGGCCGGGATGCGGCCGATGCCGCGCCAGTTGCGGTCGGTGACCTCGAACACCTCCTCGATCATCCGCCGGGCCGCCGGGTTGCCCTGGTCGCGCACGGCCCGGGCGTAGGCGTTGTCGACGCGGTGCTCGCCGCGTTCGAGCTGGTGGACGGCGCGGCGGATGCCCTCGAGGATGTCCAGCGGTTCGAACCCGGTGACGACGATCGGCACCCGGTGCTTCTCGGCCAGTTCCGGGTACTCGGCGGTGCCCATCACGCTGCACACGTGTCCGGCGGCGAGGAAGCCCTGCACGCGGCAGGCGGGGGCGGTCATGATGGCCTCGATCGCCGGGGGGACCCGGACGTGGGAGACCAGCAGGCTGAAGTTGGTCAGGCCCAGCCGGCGGGCCTGGTGGACGGCCATGGCGTTGGCGGGGGCGGTGGTCTCGAACCCGATCGCGAAGAACACGACCTGCCGGCCGGGGTTCTTGCGGGCGAGTTCCAGGGCGTCGAGCGGCGAGTACACCACCCGTACGTCACCGCCCTCGCTCTTGACCCGGAACAGGTCGCGGTCGGTGCCGGGCACCCGCAGCATGTCGCCGAAGGAACAGAAGATGACGTCGGGGCGGGCGGCGATCTCCAGCGCCTTGTCGATCACGTCGAGCGGCGTGACACACACGGGGCAGCCGGGCCCGTGGATCAACTCCACCTGCTCCGGCAGGAGCTGGTCGATGCCGTGCCGGATGATGGAGTGCGTCTGGCCTCCGCAGACCTCCATCAGCGCCCACGGGCGGGTGGCCGTGGCGCGGATCTCGTCCAGCAACCGGCGCGCCAGGTCGGGGTCGTTGAACTCGTCGATGTACTTCACTGAACCTCACTCCCGCTCTCCTGCCGGGCCGCCTGTTCCCAGGCGTCGCCGAACTCCTCCTCCAGCAGTCCCAGTTGCTCGAAGAGCTCCAGGGAGGCCCGGGCGGACTCCTCGTCCAGGCGCTGCAGGGCGAAGCCGACGTGGACAATGACGTACTCCCCCACCCGCACATCGGGCAGGTACTCCAGGCACGCCTGTTTCTGCACTCCGCCGAAGTCGATCAGCCCGGTGAGCGGGTCGGCGCGATGGTCGATGGACACGACCTTGCCGGGCACTGCCAGACACATGGGTCACTCCGTCTCGTGGTGGTTTGCTGTTCCCGCGACCATGAGCTGGCCGAGCGCCAGCCCGCCGTCGTTGGGCGGCACCTCGTGGTGCCGCAGGACGGTGAAGCCGTCCGCGCCCAGCAGTGCGGCGCACTCCTCCTCCAGCAGTCCGTTGGCGAAGACACCGCCGGTGAGGGCCACGGTGGTCGGGCCGGCGGACCGGCGGGCCCGCCGGCAGACCTCCGCGACGGCCCGCGCGACCCCGCGGTGGAAGCGGGCCGCGAGCACCGGCGCGGGGGTGCCGCGCCGGTGGTCGGCGAGGAGCGCCTCCAGCAGGGGTGCGGCCTCCATCCGGTGGCCGGCCCCGAAGCGGAAGGGGTAGGCGCCGGTGTCCGTGCCCCAGGCCTCGGCCGCCGCGGCCTCCAGTTCCAGCGCGGCCTGCGCCTCGTACGCCGTGCGGTGGCAGACGCCGGCAAGCGAGGACACGGCGTCGAAGAGGCGGCCCATGCTGGAGGTGGGCACGCAGGCGACATCACGTTCCAACTGCTGGCGCAGTACGAAGAGTTCGGCGTCGGTGCAGGCGAGAAGGCTCGGCAGGTCCGGCTCCCACGGGAGCCCGGCGGCCCACAGCCGGGCCAACGCCAGCCGGCACGGGTTGGCCACGCCGGCGTCACCGCCGGGCAGCGGGGCCGTGGCCAGGTGGGCGTAGCGGCGGAAGCCGGAGTAGTCGGCCAGCAGTACCTCGCCGCCCCACACGGTGCCGTCGTCGCCGTACCCCGTGCCGTCGAAGGCGACGCCGATCACCGGTGTGGTTCCGTCGAGGCCGTGTTCGGCCATCGCGGCGGCGATGTGGGCGTGGTGGTGCTGGACCAGCGCGGGCGGTGGCAGGCCGCGTTCCCCGGACAGGCGCCGGGCCCAGCCTGTCGAGTGGTAGCGGGGGTGCCGGTCGGCGGCGATCAGCCCAGCGGTGACGCCGGTGAGGCCGGTGACATGGCGTTCGGCCCGCGCGGCGGCGTCGAGGGTGGCGAGGTCGCCCATGTCGCCGATGTGCGGCCCGAACCAGGCCTGGTCGCCGTCACCGAGGCACAGGGCGTTCTTCAGGTCTCCGCCGACGGCGAGCACGGGGCGGACCGGGACCGGCAGGCGCAGCGGGCGGGGGACGTATCCGCGGGAGCGGCGCAGCACCTGTTCGGTGCCGTCGGGGCGCACCCGCAGCAGGGAGTCGTCGCACGGGGAGGCGATGGGCCGGTCGTGGGCGAGCCAGGCGTCGGCGAGGCCGGTGAGGCGGTCCAGCGCCTCGGTGTCGTCGGTGACGATGGGTTCGCCGGAGCGGTTGCCGCTGGTCATGACGAGGACGCGCGGTCCGGGGGGATCGCCGGGCAGTCCGAGGAGCAGGGTGTGCAGGGGTGTGTAGGGCAGCATGACGCCCACGTGCGGGCTGCCCGGGCAGACCTGGTCGGCGAGCCGGGGTCCTGCCGTGGTCCGGCGGCGGCGCAGCAGGACGATGGGGCGGCGGGCACTGGTGAGGGCGGCGCGTTCGGCGGTGGTGAGGTCCGCGAGGTCCCGCACCGTGCCGAGGTCGGCGCACATGACGGCGAAGGCCTTGCCGCCGCGCTCCTTGCGGTCCCGCAGGGTGGCGACCGCCCGTGCGTCGGTGGCGTCGCAGGCCAGGTGGTAGCCGCCGACGCCCTTGACGGCGACGATCCGCCCGGCGGCCAGCAGCGCCCGCGCCGTGGCCAGGGCGTCGGCGTCCCGGGCCGGGCGGACGCCGGTGCCGGCGGCCGGGATCAGGGTGAGCCGCGGGCCGCAGTCGGGGCAGGCGACGGGCTGGGCGTGGAAGCGCCGGTCGGCGGGGGCGCCGTACTCGCGGGCGCAGGGGGGACACAGCGGGAAGCCGGCCATGGTCGTGGCCGCGCGGTCGTAGGGCATCGCGGTGGCGATGGTGAAGCGGGGGCCGCAGTGGGTGCAGGTGATGAACGGGTGGCGGTGCCTGCGGTCGGCCGGATCGGCCAGCTCGCGCAGACAGTCCGGGCAGGTCGCGGTGTCCGGCGGGAGCTGGGTGCGGCCCGTGGACTCACCGGTGGGGCGGATGGCGAAGGGTTCGGCGGCACCGGTGGCGGGGACGTCCTCGCAGCCGACGCCGGTCACGACGGCCAGCGGGGGCGGCTCCTTCACCAGCCGGTCATGGAAGAGGGCCACATCCGCCGCCGGGCCCTCGACCTCGATGAGCACGCCGCTCGCGGTGTTGCCGACGAATCCGGCCAGGGCCAGCTCGGCGGCCAGGCGGTGCACGTACGGCCGGAAGCCGACGCCCTGCACCGTGCCGCGCACGGTGATCCGGCGGCGCACCCGGCCGGTGACGGGCGCGGTCACGAGGCGGGGGCTGAGGCGGGGTGGTGGTGTCCGTGGGGGTGCGGGGCGAGCGGCGGCCGGTGCGGCGGGGCCGTGTGGCGGGCGGCGAGGGCGTGTTCCAGGAGGGTGTCGGACCCGTCGCCGGTGCGGGCGCAGGACCGTACGATCTCCACGCCCGGGTTGACGCGCTGGACGTTGGCCCGGAAGGCGGCCTCGTCGAAGCCGGCCGCCTCGGCCAGGTCGGTCTTGGTGATGACGACCAGGTGGGCGGAACCGAACGCGGTCGGGTACTTCAGCGGTTTGTCCTCGCCCTCGGTGACCGCCATCAGCACGATCCGCAGGGTCTCGCCGAGGTCGTAGGAGGCCGGGCAGACGAGATTGCCGACGTTCTCCACGAAGAGCACCGCGGTGTCCTCCGGCAGCCAGCCCTCGAGGTGCCCGCGTACCTGCCGGGCCTCCAGATGGCACAGTCCGTCGGTGAGCAGCTGCCGGACCGGCGCGCCCGAGCGGGCCAGCCGGACGGCGTCGTTCTCGGTGGCGAGGTCGGCGGTGAGCGCGGCGACGGGCACGTCCCGCTCCACCGCCCGCGCCAGGACCCGGCCGAGGAGTTCCGTCTTGCCGCTGCCGGGGCTGGACAGCAGGTTGACCACCGTCACGC
This sequence comes from Streptomyces sp. NPDC058145, assembly GCF_042884245.1. Lineage (NCBI taxonomy): Bacteria > Bacillati > Actinomycetota > Actinomycetes > Kitasatosporales > Streptomycetaceae > Streptomyces > Streptomyces sp. NPDC058145. The sequence goes on from NZ_JBHVUH010000016.1 coordinate 160,723, forward strand.
CCTTCAGCGCCAGGTCCTCGCGCAGACTCGCGGCCAGGTCGTCGTTCTTCGCCAGGACGGCCTGCTTGACGTCGGACCGGCACATGGGGGCAGCTCCTCGCGGTCGTGGGACGGAAGGCCCCGGCCGCGCCCTGCGCGGCCCGGGGTCTCACCGATCTTCGGCCGCGTCGGCCGTGAGGCGGGGCAGCGCAGCCGTGTGCGGGGGCCCGGATTCCATCGGGCGGCCCAACGGCGGCGCGGGTGCGGCGGGATCGGCCAGCAGGACGGGGACGAGCGTGTGCAGCGCGTCGACGGCCCGGCCGACGGCCTTTCGCACCGGTGCGCTGAGTCCCGGCAGGATGTCCTCGTCGCCTGAGGGCAGGACGGCGGGCTCGCAGGCGAGCACGAGGACGCGGGGCAGCGGCTCCTCGCCCAGGTGGGTGGCGAGGGCCAGCACCTTCTCCGGGTCGAGGCCGTGGGCCTCGGGCGCGACGGCCCCGTCGGGTGGTTCGGCCTCGACCAGGGTGAGGGTGCCGGGCCGGTGTCCGCGCGGGGCCGCGTCGACCAGGACGGCGGTGGCACAGCCGCCGAGCAGCGCGTAGGCGAGGTCCATGCCGCGGATGCCGAAGTCCCGCACCGTGGCCCCGGGCGGCAGCGGGCGCCGGCCGAGGGCGCTGATCACCTCGGGGCCGAAGGCGTCGTCGCCGAGGAAGATGTTGCCGACGCCCGCCACGAGCAGCCGGCCGGGCGGGGCGCTCATCCGAGGTCTCCCGCGACCGGGGCCAGTGGCCGGACGGAACCGGTCGGCTTCTTGCGCACGAAGGCGGAGCGCAGGGCGTGGTACGGGGCTGCGGGGTCGAAGAAGACGGCGTGCATACGGGCGAGTTCATTGCGCCGGTACTCCGCGAGGGGCCGCCGCGCCTCGTCGAGGCGGCGGGCCCCGTCCTTGGCGGCGATCCGCCGGGCGAGGTCCGGGGCGGCGGCGAGGTCCGCGGCCAGCCGCTCGACCTGGGCGCCGAACTCCCCCGGCGCGGCGGGCACCAGCCGGTCCACCAGTCCGATCCGGCCGGCCGCGGCGGCGCTGAGCGGCAGCGCCTCGGTGGTCAGCCGGTGGGCGAGGCCGTCTCCCACCCGGCGCGGCAGGGTGTAGGTCCAGAACTCGGAGCCGTACAGGCCCATGCGCCGGTAGTGCGGGTTGAGGACGGTGCCGGTGCGGCACCACACCTCGTCGGCGGCGAGGGCGAGCATGGCGCCGCCGGCGGCCGCGTTGCCGGGGAGCGCGGCCACCACCAGCCGGTCGGTGGTACGCAGCACCGCCTCCACCAGGTCGTCCATGGCGTTGAGGTTGATCCAGGACTCCTCGGCCGGGTCGGCGGCCGCCTCGATGACGTTCAGGTGGATGCCGTTGGAGAAGAAGTCCCGGTCCGAGCCGAGCACCAGTACGGAGGTGGGGCGGGCGAGCGCGTACCGGTAGGCGGTGAGCAGCCGGCGGCACTGCTCGGTGCTCATCGCGCCGCCGGGGAAGGCGAAGGTCAGGAAGCCCGCGTCGCCGCGCCGGCGGTAGCGGATGTCGCTCCAGGTGCGCCGGTCCGGGGGCGGTTCCAGGGGGACGGTGTCCTCGGGCAGGCGGGGGGCGTCCGGGAACGAGGCGAGTACGGAGGCGGCCGGGCGCCGGAAGGGCGCGGGGTCGCCGGAGTTCCTGCGCGGGCGCAGTTCCGGGATCCACACGGCACCGTCGCGGGTGGCGCGGCAGACCGCGCCGGACCGGGTGGCGAGCAGTTCGCCGGGGCGGCCGCGGAGCAGGTCCTCGGGGTGCCCGCCGTGCAGGAACACCTCCCGGCCGAGGAGTTCGTCGAGGACGCCCGGCTGGGAGTCGGCGCCGCGCAGCTTGCGCAGCACGGCCTCGGTGCCGTCGTTCTCCCAGTCGATCCGGCGCCGCTCCTGCCGGAAGAAGTCGCGCCACACGATGGGCGGGGCGGTGCCCGGGTCGCCGGTCTGCGGGCGGGGTTTGTACGAGGCGCCGGCGTACCGGCGCACGGCGAGCAGGACGGCGGCCGCGGCGGCGTCGGAGGCCTCGTTGCGGTACAGGTCGCTCTTGCCGACGGGCGGTACGGGGAAGGGTTCCGACGCCCAGATGTCGCCCGCGTCCATGGCCGCCTCGGCCTGGAGGACGGTCACGCCCCAGTGCGGGGCCTGTTCGGCGATCGCCCAGTCCAGGGCGGACGGGCCGCGGTCGCCGGGCGGTCCCGGGTGCACGATCAGGCAGGTGTGGTCGCGCCAGACGTCCTCGGGCAGGGCCGACTTCAGCATCGGCGCGACGACCAGGTCGGGGCGCCGCTCGCGGACGGCGACCCGGACCGGGTCGGTGCCCTGCGTGGCGAGCACGACGTCCACCCGGTGACCCAGGTCCGACAGCTCGGCGTACACCCGTTGGGAGAGGCTGTTGAACGCGCTTGCGACGAGCAAAATGTCCATGACGCGGCATGTTCGTCCTTCCACGGGGTGCCGTGAAGAACCGGTGCGGCGTTTCGTCAGGCTCGGTCGGATACCTTCCGCCAACCGGCTCGCACGGCGCGCTTTCTGAACGTTCGGCGTCGCTTGGCGTTCGCCGGGCTCGCCGGGCGTTCGCCGGGTCGGCTTGGCGTGCTCCGGCCGCGAGCGGCGGGCGGCGGACGGCCGTGAGGCGACGGTCGGCCCTCAGACGGCGAGCGGCGGGCGGCGGACGGCCGTCAGGCGGCGAGCGCCGGTCCGGCCGCGAGGCGGTCCAGGAGCTCGTGGTGGTGGAGCGCGGCCACGGGGGCGAGCAGGTCGGGGTGGCGCAGCAGCGCGGCGGCGCTCCGGTCGCCGTCGTCGGGGGCGAGGAGCCGCCGGAACTCCTCCGGCCGGCCGGAGGTGTGCTCCGAGCCGGCGAGTGCGCCGACGGCCGGTCCGGCCAGCGCGGGATCGGTCAGCAGACCCGCGGCCCAGCTGGCCACGACCTCGTCGACCCAGGTGCGCCAGGCCCACTCCTCGGCCGTGCCGTCGCCGCCCGAGTCCGCGCCGGTGACCCAGTCCAGGCGCACCGCGCCACCGGGCCCGGCCATGGTGACCAGGGCCGCGTCGATCTCGGTCGGATACCGCAGCCACGCGGCGACCGTCACGGCCTGCCGGGCCTGCGCCTCGCAGCGGGCCGTGGCCAGCGCGCCGCCGCACGCGGGGTAGGCGCCGGTCAGCCAGCGGGCCGTCGCGGCGATGAGGGGAGAGAGGTCTGTGAGCACTGCCGGACCGTCCGAGATGGGTATGGGAACCGGGGGTCCACGCCACGGTAGCGCCCAGCCCGGCGCCCGTGGGGCGGCTGGGAACTTCGTCATATGTGGCTTCAACCACCTCACGGCGGCGGTGACGTGTGGCCCCCGGGCGCCCAGGGAACTCGGGGCGTGCCCGCCGCCGGGCAGGGCGCGCACCGGGAGGCCCCATGACGACGGACGACGCACAGTACGACGAGCGGGGCGAGGTGCCCCTGGCGGGTTACGCCGCTCTCGCCTCCGTGTTCGCCACGAGCGTGGGCACGTACGCGGTGGTGGCCCGGCGCCGGGGCGTGCGGCTGCCGCGGGAGCTTCCGCCGTGGGACGTCGCCCTGCTGGGCACGGCTACGTACAAGGTGTCCCGGCTGCTCACCCGGGACAAGATCACCAGTTTTCTGCGCGCGCCGTTCACGCGCCGCGCCGACGAGGGCGAGGCCGGCGAGGTCATGGACGAGCCGCGGGGCACCGGCATGCGCAGGGCGGTGGGCGACCTGATGGCGTGCCCGTTCTGCACCTCGGCCTGGGTGGCGACGGCACTGATGTGCTCCTACGCCGCGTCGCCGCGGCTGACCCGGCTGGTCGGCGGGGGCTTCGGCGCGCTGACGGTGGCGGACTGGCTGCAGTACGCGTGGACGTGGACCCAGCGGACGGCCGACGGCTGAGCCGGCCGCCGGGCCGGGCAGCCGTGCCGCCGCCCACGAGGAAGGAACCGGCCTGATGCATCACGACGAGATGATCGGAAAGGTGCGGACGCTGGCCCGGCTGCCCGACCGCGGCACGGCGGAGCGGGCGACGCGGGCGGTGGTGAGCACGCTGTCGGAACGGCTGCCGTCCGGGCTGGCCCGCCATGTGGCCGCTCAGCTGCCACCGGACCTGGCGGCCTCCATGCGCCGAGCGGCCGACGAGGCCGGCGCGGACGCGGGTCACGCGGGTGAGCGTTTCGGTCTCGCGGTGTTCGCGGGACGGATCGCCGACCGGGCGGGTACGGACGAGGACACGGCCCTCAGGGAGGCGGCGGCCGTCCTGGAGGTGCTCGACGCGGCCCTCGCCCCGGAGCTGACCGAACGGATGGCCGGCGCGCTCCCCTCGGACATCCGGGAACTGCTCCCGGTCGAGCGCGCCGCGGGAGAGGGCGGGGAGTAGAGGCGACGGGGACGGCCGGGAGCGGCCGTCCGTCACCGCCGGTGCGGCACCCGTCCCCAGAGGCGCCGGAAGAAGGGCCGCCGCCGGGCGTGCCGCGCCCCGGTCGGCCGGGTGACCCAGCGGTCCTCGACCTGGTCGAGGCCGAAGAGCAGCACGCTGAGCGCGGGAAGCAGCAGAAGTGCGACGAAGACCACCGGAGGAACTCCTCCCTGCGAGTACGGCAGGCGAGTGCCCGTCCCGCCGCGGTCCCAACGTCCACGAGGTGTGAAGGTCCTGTGACGCCCCAGCGCGTCGGTGGAAACGGACGGCGCCGGGCGGGCACGGGCGCGTTGTGCCGGTACGGCGCCCGCCTGCCCGTAACGTTCTCGACAGCGACCAATAGTCACACAATGGACACGGCGAGCGCACGGGAGGCCGGGTGGGCGGTCCGGGAGGGCGGACGGGCCGGGGACGCCGGACGCGTCGGACGGTGCTGGGCAGCCGGTCCGCGCACTCCGTACGGCTCCCGGCGGGCGCCCGTCCCGGTCCCGACACTTCGGTGGCGGGGCGGATGGTGCCGTGGCTTCGGATCACCGCGGCCTACGCCTGGCGGCTCATCCTGGTCGGCGTCGCGGTGTACGGCGTCTTCACCGTGCTCGGCCGCTTCCAGCTCATCGCCGTGGCGCTGTTCCTCGCTCTCATCATCACCTCGGTCCTGCGCCCGCTCGCCGATCTGCTCGGCCGCGTCCTGCCCCGACCGCTGAGCGTCGCCGTCGCGCTGGTCGGCAGCCTGTTGCTGCTGCTCTCCCTGCTCGCGCTCGTGGGCAACGCGGTGGCGAGCGAGTCGGCCACGCTGGCGGGTGAGTTCCGCGGCGGGGTGCGCCGGATCGAGCTGTGGCTCCAGCGCCCACCGCTCCGGCTCAGCGCGGGCCGGCTCTCCGCCCTGGAGAACCAGGTGACGAACTACATCGACGCCCATCGGTCCAGACTGCTCAGCAGCGCGGTGACGCAGCTGGGCAAGGTGGTGGAGCTGGTCACGGGCGGCGCGCTCGCGCTCTTCGCCTCGGTGTTCTTCATCCACTCCGGTGAGCGCCTGTGGGCGTGGGCACGCGACCAGCTGCTGCCGAGCGGGGCGCGCGTCGCCTGGGACCGGGCGGGGAGCACGGCCTGGCGGACGTTCGCCGGGTACACCCGGGGCATCATCATCGTCGCGGCCACCAACGCCGTACTCGTCGGCATCGCCCTGCTCGTGCTGCGGGTACCGCTGGCGCTGCCCCTGACGCTGCTGGAGTTCTTCGCCACGTTCGTGCCCCTGGTCGGCTCGCCGGTGGCGCTCGGAGTGGCCACCGTGGTGGCCCTGGCCGGGCGGGGGCCGCTGACGGCCATTGCCGTGCTGGCGCTCATCGTCGTCATCGGCCAGTTCGAGGGGCATGTGCTGCACCCGCTGGTGCTGAGCTGGGCGGTCCGGCTGCATCCGCTCGTCGTCGCCGTGTCCGTCATCGCGGGCAGCATCGTGGGGGGAGTGATCGGGGCGGTGGTGGCCGTCCCGTTCGTCTCGGTGGTCTGGGCGGTGCTGCGCGTGCTGCGCCCGGCTCCGCCCTGAGTGTGACGGCCGCGGCGGCATGGAGACCCGCTTCAGGTGGCACTCGGTGCGTTGTGCGTGGAATGCGATTGATGTGGCAAGGGGTACGGCGGGATCTGTCGGAGGCGGTGGCGGCGGTGCGCCGGGCCGCCGCGGGGCCCGGCCGGGAGCGGGATCTGGTCGTGCAGGCGCTGAAGGCCGCGCTGGCCGCCTGGGTGGCCTGGGCGGTGGCGGGCTGGTGGCTCGAGGCGCCGGTGGCGTTCGTCGCGCCCTGGGTGGCGGTGGTCCTGGTGGAGTCGACCGTGTACCGGTCCATCGCGCGCGGGTTGCAGCAGCTCGCCGCGATCGCGGCCGGCACGGTCGTCGCCACCGCCGTCGGGCTGCTGCTGAGCGACACGATGACCGCGATGGCGATCGTCCTGCCCGCGGCGCTGCTGCTGGGGTACTGGCGGCGCCTGGGCAGCCAGGGGATCTACGCGGCCACCGGTGCCCTGTTCGTCCTGACCGGCGGGTCCGTGTCGGTCGGCACCTCGGCGGCCCGGCTCGGCGAGGCCCTCTTCGGCGCGCTGGTCGGCATCGCCGTCAACGCGCTGATCCGGCCGCCGGTGTACCTGCGCGACACCAGTGCGGTACTGCGGGACGCGACCGACGAGGCCCACGACATCCTGCGCGACGTGGCCGACGGGCTGGCCGAGGCCCGCTGGGACGCCGAGGATGCCGGTGCCTGGCACGAGCGCGCCCTTCGTCTGCGCTCCCGGGTGGAGCAGGCCCATGCCGCGGTGGACCTCGGCCGGGAGAGCCTGCGGGTCAACCCGCGCCGCCGGAACGGAGCCGCGGCGCTGCCCGGGAAGGGATACGACGACGCCGTCCTGGTGCTGGACCACGCGGCCGTGCACACCGCGGGCGTGACCCGTACGGTGCTCGAGGCCGCGGCGCAGGACCGCCCGTCGCCCCGGCCGCACCCGGAACTCGCCCGCCGCTACGCGGCGTTCCTGTACCAGACCGCACACGCCCTGCGGCTCTACAGCCACAGCCGGTTCGGTCATTCGAGCGAGGACGGACTGCGCGAGGCGGTGGCGGAACTACGCGGCACGCTCCAGGAACTGCGCCGGGACCTGGTCCGTTCGACGACGGACGACCCGGACGACATCGCCACCTACGGGGCGTTGCTCGCCCAGGCCCACCGGCTGGCCGACCGCCTGGTCGTGCCGTCCTGAACCCGTCGGCGGCGGGCGGGGTGCCGCCCGCCCTCGACGGCACGTCAGCCCTTGGCGAGCGCGACGATCTTGTCCACCGACCCGTCGAACCTGTCGTGGTCGCCGACCGTCGGACCGGTGGAGGTGTACTGCCACATGGTGTACGCCGACCAGCCCGAGGGCAGCGTGCCCGCCGACGAGGCGTAACGGGCGATCCAGAGCGGGTTGTTCGCGCCGAAGCCGCCGTAGTTGCCGGTGCACTGGCTCCACCAGCTCGTGGCCGTGTAGATGACGGCGTGGCGGCCGGTGCGGGTCTTGTAGCGGTTCAGGAAGTCGCGGACCCAGGTGACCATCCCGCTCTGCGACTTCCCGTAGCAGTCGTCGCCGTACGGGTTCCACTCGATGTCGAGCACACCGGGCAGGGTCTTGCCGTCCTTGGACCAGCCGCCGCCGTGGTCGACGAAGTAGTCGGCCTGGGTGGCGCCGTTGGTGGTGTCGGGGGTAGCGAAGTGGTAGGCGCCGCGGATCATGCCGGCGTCATGGGACCCGGTGTACTGCTGCTTGAAGTAGGGGTTGGTGTAGTACGTCCCCTCCGAGGCCTTGGTGTAGGCCCAGCGGACGCCGCTGCTCCACAGCGTCGGCCAGGCGACGTTGCCCTGGTAGCTGGCGACGTCCACGCCTTCGGTCTGGGTGGCCCGGGGAACCGTCGGCGTGGCCTCGTCCGTGGGACCGGTGCCGTCGTGGGTCAGTACTCCGATGCCCATGTAGGCGCTACCGCGCTCGGGCGTGGACCCGCCGGCCGGCGAGGGCACGGCCGCGGGTGTCGTCAGGGACAGTAGGAGGCCGGTCAGAGCGCCGGTGACGGACCAGCGTGAGCGGCGGCGATGAAGGGTTATATGGCTTCGCACGGGATCCATCTGACCCGGGGTCGGACCGCACCGCACTCCGGATACGGCCGTGCGGTGTCACTCCGACCGGACATTCGGCCATGCGGGTGCGGTGCTCAGCGGGTGCCCAGGGTCATGAGCACGGCGCCGAGGCGGGTGCCGTCCGGTCCCGGCCAGCCGCCCGCGACATGACCGAGCGGGTCGCCGTCGGGCCGCGGCGGGTTCCCGGCGACGGAGACGGGGACGCGGTGGACATGAAGGGTCGTGCCGTGCGGCACGGGCAGGTGGGTGCCGTGTTCGTCGTCGGCGGGGCGCGGGGTGAGTTCCCCCCGGGGGAACGGCACTCCGGTGTAGGCGCGGGTCACCTCACGGTCGGGTGCGTCGGTGATGCTCTGCGCCATGGCCCGGGCCCGGCCCTCGATCAGCGAGAGCAGCTCGGTGACCAGCACCGGGTCGTGGCAGCCGTCGTAGACCCAGCGCCTGCCCAGCACACCGTGCTCCGAGGTGCCGATCAGCGCGTGCTCGCCGCCGGCCCGCGGGGCGCCGCGGTAGGTGAGCGGGACCAGGTAGGCGACCGGCTCGGGGCCGGAGGTGTCGGTGGTCACCATGAACTCGATCCCGACCTCGCCCGCCGGATCGTCCAGCCGGAAGCCGCCGGACTTCTCCAGTTCCGGGGCTGGTCCCCCGCGGTACCAGGGGCGGGTGGGCAGCCATTCGGCGAGGAGTTCCAGCTTGGTCGGCGTGAGGGTGGTGCGGTGGATGACGGCCATGCGCCAACTCCTCCTGGGTCGTGGGGACATGGGCGCCCCCAGCTTTTCACATCCGTGCGACGGCATGATCGGCTTCGCCGGGGGCCGACGGGCGGATCGGGTTCGCGGCGGATCGGGGGACATGCCGGGCCGGGGCGCGGGTAGTCGGCTCCCGACCTGATCGACGTCGGCTTCGCACCAGGAAGGCGGATCTCATGCTGATGGCACACCCCGCGGTACTGAAGGACCTGATCGCCCAGTACGAGACCCTCACGCTGCTCGGAGCCGAGGAAAGTACTCCGCAGGCCCGGCAGCGGCTGGCGGACATCGCCTACTCGCTGTGCGTGGCCACGGGGACCAAGGACGTCGACATGGCGCTGATAGCCGCCCGTCACCGCCTGTCCGGAGCGCGCCCCGAGGACGACTCGCTGCTGGGGCCCACCGCCGTGCTGGACACGGCTCCCCTGATGGACCGGGCCGCCATGACGGACCCCGCCGCCATGACGGACCCCGCCGCCATGACGGACCCCGCCGCCGTGGCGGAACCGGCGTCCGGGGTCTGACGGTACGGCTGCCGGCGCGGCGCGCGCAGTCGCGCCCGCCCCTCCCCCGGCGGCCGCGAATGTTCCTTCCCGCTTATGGCCCGCGCGACCTACTGGGCGGTATACAGGCCCAGTTGAAACGCGGACCGCCGCTGGGGCGGGCCGTGTGCCCGGCCTCTGGGGGAGGAACCATGGCGAACGACACGCGCGCGGCCGACGGGGCGAGAGGCCGGCGGCGGACCACCGTACTGGGGACGGCACTCGGGGGCTGCGCCCTCGTCGTCGCCGCCACGGTGCCCGCCGCCGCCCACCCCGTCGGACACGGCCACGAGCTCACGTATGTCTCCCTCGGGGACTCCTACACCTCGGGCCCGCTCATCCCGCGGCAGGTGAACGCCGACTGCGCCCGCTCCGACCACAACTACCCCTCGCTGCTGGCCTCGTGGCGTGGGGCGAGCACGTTCGAGGACGTGAGCTGCGCCGGGGCCACGACGAACGAGATGTGGCAGGCGCAGGGGAGCAACGCGGCACAGCTCGACGCGCTGGACCGGAACACCGACCTGGTGACGGTCCAGATCGGCGGCAACGACGTCGGGTTCGGCTCGATCATCGGCACCTGCGCCCGTCTCGGCGCCCAGGAACCGGCCGGCAATCCCTGCGAACGCTCGTACAAGGCCGCCGGGTACGACCAGTTGGCGCTCGCCGTCCTGCGGACCGCGCCGAAGATCGACCAGGTGCTGCGGGCCGTGCACCGGCGCGCACCGCACGCGCGGGTCCTCCTCGTCGGCTACCCGGACCTGCTCCCCGACGACGGCGTCGGCTGCTTCCCGGCGGTGCCGTTCGCGGCGAAGGACTTCCCCTACCTCCGGGACACCGAGAAGCGGCTGAACCTGATGCTGCGCACGGTCGCCGCGTGGAACCGGGTCGAGTACGTCGACACCTACGGGCCCACGGTGGACCACGACATGTGCAAGGCGCCCGCCGACCGCTGGATCGAGCCGCTGCGGCCGGCCGCGCCCGCGGCCCCCGCACATCCCAACGCGCGGGGCGAGGACGCCATGGCGCGGACCGTGCTGGACCGGCTGGACCACGGACACGGGCGCGGCTGAGCACCGCGCGGCGACGGCCCCGGCGCGGGCGCGCCGAGGCCGTCGTACGGTCCGCGGGGCTCAGCCGCCGAGCGCGGCCTGGACCACGCCCTTGGCCTCCTCCTGCACCCGGGCGAGGTGGTCGGGACCGAGGAAGGACTCGGCGTAGACCTTGTAGACGTCCTCGGTGCCCGAAGGGCGGGCCGCGAACCAGGCGTTGGCGGTGGTGACCTTGATCCCGCCGATGGCGGCGCCGTTGCCGGGCGCCTCGGTGAGGACGCCGGTGACCGCCTCACCCGCCAGGGTGTCGGCGGTGACCTGGGCCGGGGACAGCTTGGCGAGCAGCGCCTTCTGCTCACGGGTCGCCGGGGCGTCGATGCGGGCGTAGGCGGGTTCGCCGAAGCGGGCGGTCAGGCCGGCGTAGTGCTCCGACGGGGTCCGGTCGGTGACCGCCGTGATCTCGGAGGCGAGCAGGGCCAGCAGGATGCCGTCCTTGTCGGTGGTCCACACCGAGCCGTCCCGGCGCAGGAAGGACGCCCCGGCCGACTCCTCGCCGCCGAAGCCGATGGTGCCGCCGGCGAGCCCGTCCACGAACCACTTGAACCCGACCGGCACCTCGACCAGTTGCCGGTCCAGGTCGGCGGCGACCCGGTCGATCATCGTGGAGGAGACCAGGGTCTTGCCGATGCCGGTGCCGGCGGGCCACCGCTCGCGGTGCCGGAAGAGGTAGGAGATGGCGACGGCGAGGTAGTGGTTGGGGTTCATCAGGCCCGCGTCCGGGGTGACGATGCCGTGCCGGTCGGCGTCGGCGTCGTTGCCGGTGGCGATACGGAACCGGTCGCGCTGCTCGATCAGCGAGGCCATGGCGTACGGCGACGAGCAGTCCATGCGGATCTTGCCGTCCCAGTCCAGCGTCATGAACCGCCAGGTGGGGTCGGTGTTCGGATTGACCACGGTCAGGTCGAGGCGGTGCTGCTCCGCGATCCGGCCCCAGTAGGCGACGGAGGCACCGCCGAGCGGGTCGGCGCCGATGCGCACCCCGGCCGCGCGGATCGCGTCGAGGTCCAGGACGCTCGGCAGGTCGCCGACGTAGGCGCCGAGGAAGTCGTAGCGCTGAGTGGTGCCGGCGGCGAGCGCGCGGGAGTACGGCAGCCGCCGTACCTCCTTCAGGCCGCCCGTGATGATCTGGTTGGCGCGGTCCTGGATCCAGGACGTCGCGTCCGAGGCCGCCGGACCGCCGCTGGGCGGGTTGTACTTGAAGCCGCCGTCGGCGGGCGGGTTGTGCGACGGGGTCACGACGACGCCGTCGGCGAGACCGCTGTCTCGGCCCCGGTTGTGGGTGAGGATGGCGTGCGAGACGGCCGGGGTCGGGGTGTAGCCGTCCGCGCTGTCGATGAGCACGGTCACGTCGTTGGCCGCGAACACCTCCAACGCGGTGACCCTGGCGGGCTCCGACAGGGCGTGCGTGTCGGCGCCGAGGAACAGCGGGCCGTCCACGCCCTGTGCCGTGCGGTACTCGCAGATGGCCTGGCTGGTGGCGGCGATGTGGTCCTCGTTGAAGGCACTCGCCAGGGACGAACCCCGATGTCCCGACGTGCCGAACGCCACCCGCTGGCCGGGGTCGGCCGGGTCGGGACGCAGCGCGTAGTACGCCGTGACCAGTCGGGCCACGTCGATGAGGTCCTCGGGACCGGCCGGCCGTCCCGCTCGCTCGTGCGGCATGAGTCCGCTCCTCCGCATCGGTGTGATCGATCGCTCGGGGCCCATCTTTCCCCGTCGGGGCCCCGGCGTGCGAGTGCGCCCGCGCCGATCGGGCCGCACCGCACTCCGGACTGCCCTATGATCCGCTTCTCCGACGATCATCTTCAGCCACGCTCCCGTGTGCCCCTACGTCAGGCAGGTAACCGCCCGTGCCCGGACCCACCGTCAAGGCTCCCTGGCTGCTCGCCCGTTTCGCTCAGGCCGCCGTGGCCGCGGCGGCCGTGGCGGACGTCTTCCGGGCCGTGACCGTGCGCGCGCACGACCTCCATCCGCGGGACACGCCCGTGAGCGTGACGGGGCACGCGTCCCAGGTGTACGTGAACCTGATGATGGTCGCGACCGTGCTGTTCCTGGTCTGGTTCACCCGCTGCCGGCGCATCGCGCAGTCGCTGTGCCCCAGCCCCCTCCCGGGCTCGGCCCCGTGGGCCGTGCTCTCCTGGCTGATCCCGGTGATCAACATGTGGGTGCCGCGGGGGCTTGTCCTCGACGTCCTCCGCGCGCACGGTCCCGGCGCGGCCGGGCGGCGCGACCGGGTGCTGGTGAACGTCTGGTGGGCGACGTGGATCGGGCACGCGCTGGTCGCCGCCGTGAGCGGCGTCCGGGGGCAGGGGACGTCGCTCGCCCTGCTCCTGGTGGCCGAAGGTCTGGAACTGGCCGCGGGCGCCCTGGCGATCGCCGTGATCCAGCGGGTCACGGCGCGGCAGGCCGCCGCGCTGGGATCGGCGCTCCCGGTCCCGGGCGCCGCGCGCCTGCCGCGTCTGTCGTAGCGTTTCGCCCGTGGGCCTTCAGCCGATGTGGTAGCTGTCGCCGTACACCTTCCAGTCCAGCGGCGTGTTCAGGTCGAGGTTGCCCTTGCGCAGGAAGACCCGCTGCGCGGTGTCGACCCTGCTGGTGTCACTGTGGGCCTCCTCCTGCTTCATGGCCCACACCCGCGCGTCGAGGAAGGCGTTCAGGTACGCCGTCTCGCCGCCGCCCTGCGCCGGCGGCCTGGCGCTGCGCAGGGCACGGCGGCGGATGTTGCGGAAGCTGGTGGGATCGTCGCCGTCGCCGTGCATGACGATGGCGTCGTAATAGGCGAACTGGCCGAGGGCGCGCAGCCCGTCCGCCTTGCCCTGGGCGACGGCGGGGTCGAAGTAGACCCGGTCGCGTTCGTCGTTCTGCGCCTGCTGGAAGGCCGGGTCCTGGGCGGCCCTGCGCCAGTCCCGGGGGTAGTCGGGGTCCAGGCCGTCGTGCGAGTCGGTGCCGTCGACCCGGCGCAGGGCGGGCAGGTACCGGGCCAGGGCGTTGCCGGGCCCGCGGTCGGTGTAGAGCTGGACGAGGTCGAGCATGTCGCCGGTGCCGGAGCAGAAGCCGATGATGCCGGCGGTGTAGCCGCGTCCGTCGCCGATGTCCTCGATGTACTTGTACTGGGCCTTCCAGTCGAGCGAGGAGTTCTCCGCGCTGGAGACGAGCCGCATGGCGATCTCCTTCTTCGCCGGGTCGTCGAGGCCGGGCGCGGCGGCCGAGGCCCGTGCGGCCCCCGGGCCGCCGGCGAGCAGGGTGCCGGTGGCGGCGGCGCCCAGCAGGACGACGGCGGTGCGACGGGAGAGACGGGCGTGGGCTGTCGGCTTGCGGTCTGTATGTGCCACAGGGGCTCCAAGGGGAGGTGGGGGGCTGCGAGTTGGTCCGTGCCGAACTGATAGGAAAGTTTCCTATCGTGTGCGGGGACCCGTAACCCGTCCCGCGCGAAGTTCGTAGGATCGAACAGTGCGCTCCCCGGGGCCGCCGCCGGGCGGGCTCACCCGTGCGGCGTCCCGGCCCGCTCCCGCGCGACGGCGTACAGCTCGTTCGAGGTGGTGATCAGCTCCCGCCGCTCCTCCTGCGAACCCACCATCGGCTGCGATCCGCTGAGCGGCACCTGGGCGCTCTCCGGCAGGAACTTCACCGTCAGCAGGCCGATCGCGCCGGCCAGCATCAGGTAGTAGGCCGGCATCAGGTCGTCGCCGGTGGCGCCGACCAGCGCGGCGGTGACCAGCGGCGTGGTGCCGCCGAACGCGGCGACGGCGATGTTGAAGCCGATACCCATGGCCGCGTAGCGGACGGCGGTCGGGAAGAGCGCGGGCAGTGTGGCCGCACTGGGCGCGGCGAAGCAGGCCAGCAGGGTGGACAGCAGCAGCACGCCGAGGATCGGCGGCCAGGTCCCCTCCGCCTTGATCAGCAGGAACGCGGGAACGGCCAGCAGGATCATGGCTGCCGCGGCGACCGCGTACAGCGGACGCCGGCCGAAGCGGTCGCTGAGCCGGCCGAGGAAGGTGATCAGCAGGACGATCCAGACCATGCCGATCAGCACCAGGACGTCGGCGGAAGCGCTGGAGCGGTGCAGCGTCTCGGTCTGATAGGTCGGCAGATAGCCGGTGACCATGTAGTTGGTGACGTTGTAGAGCAGCACCAGGCCCATGCAGATGAGCAGGGCGGGCCGGTGGTTCTTCACGATGTCCTTGAGCTCGCCGCCCGCCGACTCCTGCGCCAGGCTCTTCTCGTGCTCGTCCAGTTGCTGCTGGAAGGCCGGGGACTCCTCCAGCTTGAGTCGCATGTAGAGGCCGATGACGCCGAGCGGCCCGGCGATCAGGAAGGGGACCCGCCAGCCCCAGGAGAGCATCTGGGCGTCGGTCAGCATCAGGTTCAGCGCGGTCACCAGGGCCGAGCCGAGGGCGTAGCCGACGAAGGTGCCGAAGTCGAGCCAGCTGGAGAGGAATCCGCGCCTGCGGTCCGGCGAGTACTCGGCGACGAACGTGGTGGCGCCGCCGTACTCGCCGCCGGTGGAGAACCCCTGCACCATACGGGCCAGCAGGAGCAGCACCGGAGCGGCGATGCCGATGGTGGCGTAGCCGGGGATGATTCCGATGGCGAAGGTTCCCACCGCCATCATGATCATGGTGGTGGCGAGCACCTTCTGCCGGCCTATGCGGTCGCCGAGCGGCCCGAAGACCAGGCCGCCGAGGGGCCGTACGACGAACGCGGCGGCGAAGGTCGCGAAGGAGGAGATCACCTGGGCCGCCGGGGAGGCGCCGGGGAAGAACACCTTGCCGATGGTGGCGGCGAGGTAGCTGTAGACGCCGAAGTCGAACCACTCCATGCAGTTGCCGAGCGCGGAGGCGCCGACCGCGCGCCTGAGCAGCGGCGGTTCGACGACCTGGACGTCGTCCTTGCGGAAGGCCCGCCGGTTGCGGCGGAGCCTGCGGGCCAGCTCTTCGCGGACCTGGCGCGGCAGTTCCGCGACGGCCTCCGGAGTCCTCGGCCTCGCCCCGGCCCGGCGTTCGCCCTCAGGCGTCACCTCGCTCATGGGCGCCTCCCTTCCCACTGCCCGCCGGCCCGGCCCCCGATCGGCCGGCCCTTCTCACCGCGGGCCTCGTTCGTCTGCCCCGCTTCGCACCCGCCACACAGCAAAGTGATCGCGCCCCCACCGGTCACCGGGTGCCGCACCGTGCCCCGATTCAGAAACCGGACCGCTCAATGCCATGGCGGGCGGCGGTTGGACTTACGAATCATGGAGGCGCAGGGTGGACATGCCCCCTCGCACACGACGGGCACCCCCCTACGGCACCACCCGGAGACGACCCGATGAACCACGTCGCGGACCCCGCTCGCTACGACGGCACCATGCGCTACCGGCGCACCGGCCGCTCGGGACTGGACCTCCCGCTCCTGTCCCTGGGCTACTGGCACAACTTCGGCGACGACCGCCCCTTCGAGGCCCAGCGCGAGATCGCGCTGCGCGCCTTCGATCTCGGGATCACCCACCACGACCTGGCCAACAACTACGGCCCGCCGTACGGCGCCGCCGAGATCAACTTCGGCCGGTTGCTGCGGCGGGACCTCGCGCCGTACCGGGACGAGCTGGTGATCTCCACGAAGGCGGGCTGGGACATGTGGCCCGGCCCCTACGGTCAGGGCGGCGGCTCCCGCAAGTACGTGCTGGCCTCGCTGGACCAGTCGCTCAAGCGCATGGGCGTGGACTACGTGGACGTCTTCTACTCGCACCGGCTGGACGCGACCACGCCGCTCGAGGAGACGATGGGCGCGCTGGACACCGCCGTCCGCCAGGGCAAGGCCCTGTACGTCGGCATTTCCTCCTACGACGCCGAGCGCACCCGGCAGGCCGCCGCGATCCTGCGCGAGCTGGGCACGCCGCTGCTGATCCACCAGCCGTCCTACAGCATGCTGAACCGCTGGATCGAGACCGACGGCCTGCTGGACACGGCCGAGGAGGAGGGGTTCGGCGTCATCGGCTTCACGGCGCTCGCCCAGGGGCTGCTCACCGGCCGCTACCTGGACGGCGTGCCCCAGGACTCGCGGGCCGCGGCCGGCAAGTCCTTCGACCCGGCCTGGCTGACCGAGGACATGCGGAACCGGCTGCGCGCCCTGAACGACATCGCCGCGCGCCGCGGGCAGAGCCTCGCGCAGCTGGCGCTGGCCTGGGCGCTGCGCGACGAGCGGGTCACCTCGCTGGTCATCGGCGCCTCGCGCACCGAGCAGCTGGAGCAGAACGTCGCCGCGCTGGAGAACCTCGAGTTCAGCGCCGAGGAACTGGCCGAGATCGACAAGTACGCCACCGACGGCGGCGTGGACCTGTGGCGGGAGGCGCGCCAGGGAACCCTCGGGTGATGTCTGGCACTGAGTGACACAGACCCGTAGACATAAGGAAAAAGTCGGACATAATGGAAGTCATCCGGACCCGCGACCGCGACTCGAGGAGCCGCTCCCCGTATGGCTTACGGAGCCCACCAAAGCCCCTTCCCGCCGCCCCACCCCGACCTCGGCCTCGCCCGTCACTGCGAGCACTGCCTCGGCTGGGGAACCGTCGTCACCCGCGACGGCGAGCACGAACTGTGCCGCACCTGTCAGCCCGACCCGTACGGCGGCGAGAGCGGCCTCGGCTCCGCCTTCTAGCTGCCACCCTCCCCCCGCTCGACCGGGGCCCCGCACGGCCGTGCGCCGCGAAGGGTTAAGATCCCGGCAATGGTTTCCCCAAGAAACCTTCAAATCGAGCAGGGGGGCGGTCATGGCCGCAGCGCGCACCAGCAGTACGCCGTTGCCGGGAATCGGTGTGCGGTACGACCTGGCGACGCGGGAGCGGCAGCGCCTGTCGGTGGTGGCCCACCGTGACGGCGCGAGAACACTCAGCGCGTACCAGGGCGACGATCCCGACGCCTGCGCCCTGTCCGCGCGGCTCACCGGCGCAGAGGCACAGGCGCTGGCCGAGGCCCTCCAGGCGACGCACCACAGCCCGAACCTGCTCTCCACCACGGAGCTGGGCCTGGTGGCCGAGCGGATCGAGCTGTCCGCGGCCTCCCACTGGAACGGCCGGCTGCTCGGCGACACCCGGATGCGCACCGAGACCGGGGTCTCCATCGTGGCCGTGCTGCGGCGCGCCGAGGCGATCCCCTCGCCCGGCCCCGGATTCCGGCTGGCCGGCGGGGACACGCTGATCGTGATCGGCACCCGCGAGGGCGTCGACGCGGCCGCCGTCATCCTCGGCCGGGAGTGACGCGGATGCACTCCTCCGCGGTCTTCCTCATCGAGTTCGGCGCGATCATCCTCGGCCTCGGGCTGCTGGGCCGGCTCGCCGCGCGCCTGAGCTTCTCCCCCATCCCCCTGTACCTGCTGGCCGGGCTGGCCTTCGGCGAGGGCGGGCTGCTGCCGCTCGGCGCGAGCGAGGAGTTCGTGGCGATCGGCGCCGAGATCGGTGTCGTCCTGCTGCTGCTCATGCTGGGCCTGGAGTACACCGCCAGTGACCTGGTCTCGAACCTCAGAACCCAGTACCCGGCCGGGATCGTCGACGCCACCCTCAACGCCCTGCCCGGTGCCGTCATGGCGCTGCTGCTCGGCTGGGGTCCGATCGCCGCCGTCGTCCTCGCCGGCATCACCTGGATCTCCTCCTCCGGTGTCATCGCCAAGGTCCTCGGCGACCTCGGCCGGATAGGCAACCGGGAGACGCCAGTGATCCTCAGCATCCTGGTGCTGGAGGACCTGTCGATGGCGGTCTACCTGCCGGTCGTCACCGCGCTGCTGGCCGGGACCGGTCTCGCGGCGGGCAGCGTCACACTGGCCGTGGCCCTCGGCGTCGCCGGGCTGGTCCTGCTGGTGGCGGTGCGGTTCGGGCGGCACATCTCCCGCTTCGTCTCCAGCGACGATCCGGAGAAGCTGCTGCTCGTCGTGCTGGGACTGACCCTGCTGGTGGCCGGCGTCGCCCAGCAACTGCAGGTCTCGGCGGCGGTCGGCGCGTTCCTGGTCGGCATCGCGCTCTCCGGCGAGGTCGCCGAGGGCGCGCACAACCTGCTCGCGCCGTTGCGGGACCTCTTCGCTGCGGTGTTCTTCGTCTTCTTCGGCCTGCACACCGACCCGGCCAGCATCCCGCCGGTACTGCTGCCCGCCCTCGCCCTGGCGGTCGTCACGACGCTCACGAAGATCGCGACGGGCTACTGGGCGGCGCGCCGGGCGGGCATCTCGGCGAAGGGCAGATGGCGGGCCGGCGGCACCCTGGTGGCCCGCGGTGAGTTCTCCATCGTCATCGCCGGTCTCGCGGTGACCGCGGGCATCGGCTCCGACCTCGGCCCGCTGGCCACGGCGTACGTCCTCATCCTGGTGGTCCTCGGACCCCTCACCGCCCGCTACACGGAACCGGTCGCCCGCCGGCTGGCCGCCCTGGGCAGCCGCCGTACGGCACCGGCCGCCGGGCCGGCCGCGGGCGACGCGTCACTCGCCGAGGACGCCGAGCCCGTACGGCGCGACCAGGACACGGTCGGCCGCTCCTGACCCGAGCACCGGGAGGCACGAGGGCCCGTACCCCTCAGCCGCCCCACTCACCGCCCCGTGCGTGCAGGTACTCCAGGGCGTCCAGCACCACGGTGCGGCGGTACCACGAGCGCCAGGCGGCCAGGTCGGCGGCCAGCTCGTCGAGGGCGGCCTCCTGCCCCCGGTCCAGCCAGGCGCCCGGGTCCGCCCGGTGCACGGAGAGCACCCCCTTGCAGTCCCCCTCGGCGGTCATCATCGGAGTGCTGTGCACGGCACGGCTGCCCGCGGCCAGCGTGGCCCGGCCGACGGGGTGCCCGGCCAGCTCGGGATCCGCGGCCACGTCGGCCACGGTCACCGGCCTGCCGGCCGCCCGGGCCCGGGCGCACACCGCGGGCGGACCGCAGACCAGGGCGAGACAGTCTCGGTAGGCGGCGTCCAGCGCGTGGTGGGCCTCCAGGACGAGGGTCTCCTCGCGGGTGTGGTCGGGCAGGTGGATCTCCGCCGCGTCCGCGTCCGTCAGGGTCACCGCCGCGAAAACAGCCGCCTTGAGTACCTGTCGGCGGTCGCGTACGTCCACCGGGTCGGGCAGCGCGAGGACGGGCGGCAGCAGGTGCCGGCGTCCGGGGAACCACTCCCCCGGCGCGTGCGGCGCCGGCGCGCTCACCACCGCCGCGGCCAGCACCCGCAGCGGCACGTTGTGGTGCTGGGAGCCGTCCCGGAGCAGGGCGAACGCCTCCTCGGGGCCGGGCAGGCGGTAGCGGGCCAGCAGGATGCCCTGGGCGATCCCGATGAGCCCGCTGGTGCGCGCCTTCGCCCGCAGCCCGAACACCTCGCTGCGCACATCCTCCGGCGGTGCTTCCGGCGCTCCGGGCCGCGGCCCGGCGGCTGCCGCGCGGCACACGGCCGCCAGGGCCTCCTCCAGGGTGGGACACAGCAGGACGCCCGGCAGTTCGGCGGCCGTGAGCACGGCGCGCACCTCGGGACAGGCGCCGCTGACCAGAACCGGCCCGGTCGCGAGGTGCCGGGTGCGGGCGTCCAGGGCGTCCCGGACCTCGGTGCTCATCCGGCTGACCCCCGAGACGTCCAGGACCAGGCGCAGCCCGCGCCGGTCGGCGCGCGCCAGCCGCAGGTCCAGTTCGCGGCCGAGCGCGCCGGCGCCGTACCGGTCCAGGGTCCCCGACAGGGTCAGTACCACCACCCGGTCGGCCACCGGCAGCACAGCCAGCGAGGCGCCCGCCGTCACGGCGCGCCACCCGCGGGATTCACGTGCACGTACATGTCACGACCCGGTCGGTGCGGACCTCCGTCCGCTCCCCACCGGCTCCTTCTCCACCTTGTTCCCGGCCGTCGTGAAAAGGCAAGCGGAGACGGGGACGGCGGGGCCGTCGGACCGCGCGGCGGAAAGGGGCGGGTTTGGACCGGGACAGAACGGCAAACCGGATGTCGACCGCACACCGGAACGACGTTGGGATGTGACCACCCATGGCTGGCAACCAGAAGGCAAAGGCCAAGGCGGAGCAGGCCAAGGGCAAGGCCAAGGAGACCATGGGCCGCGCCGTCGGCAACGAGCGCATGGAGGCGGAGGGCCGCATGGAGGGCGCGCGTGGGGACGCCCGGGAGGCCAAGGAGAAGGGCAAGGACGCCTTCAAGCACTGACCGGCACTGAACCGGAACAGCCTGCCGGGGCAGGCCGGGAGATCGAACGACCCGATTTCCACGGCCTGCCCCGGTTCGCGTGTACTTGATCGACCCCCCAGTGGGTATCCGCCACAAGGACGGCACGAGCCTCCTCGATCAGGAAGGGACCCCGACCCCGGAGGAAGAGGGCAACGAGGCATGGACATCCACCTGTCGACTCACACGGCCACACGGGCCCGCCCCGGGCCCCTGCGGCACAGCCGCACCTGGGATTCCGGCGCTCCCTGCATCGCCGAGGCGAGGGACGCGGTCGGCGCCCTCCTGGCACGGGCGCGGCCCGCACCGGGCCGGCGCGCGGTCCAGGATGCCCAGCTGGTCGCCAGCGAGCTCGTCACCAATGCCGTCAAACACGCTCCCGGCCCGTGCACGCTCCGGCTGGAGCTGGCGCCCGACGCCACCACGCTGAGCATCACGGTCGTCGACACGTCGCCGGACCGGCCCCGGCAGCCCCCGCCCGACCCGGGTCGGGTGGGCGGCCACGGGCTGCTCCTGGTGAACATGCTCAGCGGCGGCCTGGAGGTCACCCCGCTGCCGCGCGGCAAGCGCGTCACCGCCACCGTCGCGCTGCACGCCGGCACCGGCTGGTGACACACGGCGGCCGATCCGCCGCTGGACGCCGCCTTCGAACCCAGCCCCCGGCCGGAAGCCGCCACCGCCTTCCCCGACGGCGATACCCTCCTGCTCAGCTCAGCGTCGTCGGGGCGGCCGAGGATGTGGGCATAGTGAGCCGCAACTGCCGGCCTGGCGCGAGGCCGGGTCGATGCCCGCCTCCAGGGTGACGCCGACCTGACCGTCCGCGGGCCTGCGCCCGCACGAACACCAGCGCGGCGACCAGGGTGAGCCCGGCCGCGGTCCACACCACGGGAGTGGTGCAACCGTGCTCCCCCGTCTTAATCGCGGCGAGGGTCAGCGTTCCCATCGCGATCACGGCGGTGACCCGCAGGCGTGCTGTTCGCGGCGCGCCGCCGCTCGGCCCGGCTCGCCAACCGGCGGTCCGTACCTGATCCCTGAGAAAGCCGGTGGGGTACCCGTGGGGAGTGACGGGTTGCTGACCCTGGTCATGTTCTGGCTGATGCGCGGTCTGTAAATCTGCCGGCCCAGCCTTCTCAGGTCCGAGCCGCAGTGCCACCGCACTAGGGCCCATCCGCCCCTGACCAGCGAGTTTGGTCAGGAGTGGATCTCTCTTGCGATCGCCTGCTAATCGCTGATGCAGGCATCCAGGGTTGAATCTAGACTGACGAAGGCGTCAAAAGTCCCCAATCAGGGAGATATGCACCATGGCTAAGCGAGGGAATAAGCGACGCAGCCGTAAGAAGAAGAAGGCGAATCACGGCAAGCGCCCCAACGCCTGAGCCAACCTGATCGGGCGGCTGGGGTCCGCTCCTGCGCAGCCTATGCCCGGTCGGCTGCCGCGGCATCCATGTCCCCGGCCACGCCCAGGTGCGGCCGTTCTTACGGGTGCGCGGGAGTCCGGGGCGCGGTCCGTGCGGCCGGCCCCGCCGTGGTCACGGCTCATCCGGAGGGAAGGCCGAACAGGTCGGCGTGGTGCCTGTTCATGTGCTCCCTCAATTCCGCGGGAAGGCAGGAGACCAGGGCCTCCACGATCGGGCGGGCGTGCGACCCTAGCCGGTCGCGGTCCCGGTCGACCAGGTCGCACAGCAGGGGCAGCAGGCGCCGACCCACCGTGACGTCCGGCCCGGCGGTGTCGAGTCCGGCGGCGACGCGCGCGTACAACTGCCTGACTTCCTCGTGCGGTAGTGCCGACCCGGCGTCCAGCCACAGCCGCAGCAGGTCATGCACGACGGAGGTCGCGGGGCGGCCCCCGCCACCGTTGAAGGTGGTCACCAGCGGCCCCAGCGACTCCAGCAGCGGCTGGGCGACCTGGAGCAGCACGCCCTCGGTCGTCCCGGCGGCGAGACGGGCCTTGTGCCACATGTCGTCCCAGTAGGCAACATGCCAGGTCACGTGCCCTGCCTCGCGCGGCGTCACCTGGTACATCCAGTGGGCGTCGACGACTTCGGGGCGTGCGGCGTCGTCCTCCTGCCGCAGGCGAATGTGCAGGTCCCGGCCCGCGGCGTCCCTGACGTGACTGACGTTCAGGGCCAGGGCGAAGTCCGCCCACTCCGCTTCCGGGAGCGAGGCGCGCCACAGCAGTGTGTGGGCGTGCCAGGCCTCACCGGGGTCGTCCTCGGCGGGGAACAGGGTTGCCGCCGTCGTTTCGCCGGTCAACAGGACGACCAGCATGACGAGGTTCGCGCTGTAGATGCCGTGCCGCGATGAGACACGCATGCGGCGCGGGCTGTATGTCGGGTACGACCGCTTGTCCCCGCGCTCCTCCCGGCTCCGCTCCCAGTGCACCCGCACCACCAGGTCGGCGATCCGCTCCCGCTCCTCCGCCGAGAGCCGGGCGACGCACGCCCGCGCGAATCTCAACATCTGCCGTGAGAACAGGGGCGCGAACGACACCAGGGCATAGAGGAGGTCGTCGTCCAGGGGCTCCGCGCTCCGCAGCAGGGCGGGCCGGTGGCCGAGTAGCCGTACCAGTTGCTGGACCGCCAGGCGCACGGCGAGGTACTCGCCGAACGTGGCGTGCAGGAACTCGTAGCTGGACAGCCGCTCCCCGTCCCGGATGGACTGGGCCCGCTGGACGAAGAAGAACCGGCCGAGCGCGGCCTCGGCCTGGTCCAGCGGCTTGCGGAAGCTGTGCGACTGCTCCTCGGACTGTCCGTAGATGGCTCCGAGGTCGTCCTCCAGTTCCTTGCTGGCCACCCATTGGCGCCTGCGGTTGAGCATAGAGAAGGCCACGATCGACAGCCGCTGCAACTCGCTCTCGACGCGCTCGTCGACCTGGCTGTCCCACAGGGCGT
This sequence comes from Streptomyces sp. NPDC058145, assembly GCF_042884245.1. Lineage (NCBI taxonomy): Bacteria > Bacillati > Actinomycetota > Actinomycetes > Kitasatosporales > Streptomycetaceae > Streptomyces > Streptomyces sp. NPDC058145. Next base: position 184,252 of record NZ_JBHVUH010000016.1, read on the forward strand.
CCCCAGCGCTCTTGCGCACCTCTCGCCGCGCGAACGAGATCAGCAGTGCCTCGTAGAGTTCGGCCTCGTCCAGGGGGCGGCCGTCCTCGCCTTGGAAGTCGTTTCCGGCGCCGTGGAAGAGGGCGAGCATGGTCAGCAGCAGGGGCTGTTCGGCCAGTCTGCGGTGCGGTGCCAGCAACTCCCAGCTCAGGGTGGACAGTCCACGGGCGACGAGGCTGCGGGCGTTGCGGTTGTTCCACTGCTGGATCCACACCCTGATCTGGTCCGGCTGGAAGGGTTCGAGCCGGAGGGCGACCGTGCCGGGCGGATGCTGGGCCCGGTCCGCGACCGCGGTCCTGCTGGTCACCAACGCCAGTACGGGCCTGCCCTGTTCGCGCTCCCTCTCCTGGAAGCGGGCGACGCGTGTGAGGAAGTCGCTCTGCCGCACTCCGGTGGTCTGCAGGAGTTCGTCGAAGCCGTCCAGCAGCAGGACGGGGACCGCCGTACCGGCCGAACGGACCAGTTCCGGCCAGCCGACCCGCTCCCCCGTCGCGTCGCGCACGGCCTGCTCCAGTTGGTCCTGGAGGTCGTGGTCGGCCCGCACGTCGCGCAGCGCCACCCGGACGGGCAGGAACCCCGTGGCGGGCAGCCGGGCCGCGAGGATCATGGTGAGGACGGACTTGCCCGCGCCCGGCTGCCCGAGCACCAGCAGCGGAACGTCCCAGAGACCCGGTGAGGTGAGGGCGCCGGCCAGGTAGTCCGTCAGGTCGCTGCGCACCGGTACCCCGGCCCACCACTCCTCGTCGGCGGGGTTGTCGTGGTCGCCGACGGCGCGCACCTTGAAGTCGGGGTCCAGGTAGACCTCGTCCAGGGTGGGCATGCGCATACCTTCGGGAGGCGAGTCGGCGGCGAGGATGCGGCGGCCGAGCGCCGCCTCGTGGGCGCGTGCCAGTGCCCGTGCCGCATGCGCCGGGGGGTGGCTCAGAGCAGCGGAGGACGCCAGGGCCCGTTCCAGTTGCGCGAGCGCCCGGCGCAGCTCGGCCCTCGTCGCCTGGTGCTCCAGCTGACCGGTCCAGTAGAGGAACTCCGGGGCCTCCTGGACAAGTCGGCGGTACAGCTCCTCGTACCGCTCCACCGCACGGCGCGGCAGGGTCCGGTGCACGGTGTCCGTGGCCGCCTGCCTTTCACGGCTCGGCAGCCGGGCCCACAGGTCGAGTCCCTCCAGGAAGCGCGTGATGCGGCCGCCCAGGGACTCGTACCACTGCCCGAGCGCGACGAGGCTGTCCTCGTAGGGGAGGTGCGGGGCCGGACAGGGTGCGTCGACCTGGGCCAGAGTCTGCGCCAGCCCCTCCGGTGCGGGCGGCCGGCCGGCCACGAGCCGCATCTGTTCCCGGGGAGTGAGGCGTACATCGTCCCAGGAGAAGGGGAGTTCCGCCTCCTGGAGCACTTCGAAGAACGCCAGCACGACGATGACCGTGTGGGCCGCCTCCAGCAGCCGGGTGCGCGCCGCGCGACCGTCGGCGCCGCGCAGGCGGTCCCCCAGGCTCCGGGCCGCCGCACGGCCCAGCCCCAGGATGCGTCCGCGTTCGCCCAGCATGCCGAGCACCTCGCCGCTCAGGCCGCCCGTGGCCAGGTTCAGCGCGCCACCGACCGCCCGGTCCACGGTGGCCGTCGCGGGGGGATCCTGCCCGAGGAGCACCAGCGCGTCCCCGAACGAAAGCAGCCTGCGCGACACCGCCGCACCCCCCGTGATCGCCCGCGCACCCAAGGTCGGCATCGTGTCACGGCGACCCCGGCGGGGTCAGCGGATCACCAACTTCCCTGCCGAGCGAGGGATTCGGCGCGAAGGCGGCTCCGGGCGGGTTGAGCGTCCGGCTTTGCTCTCAGCCCCCGCCGCAGACAAGCACCACGGCTGCGGTGTCGAAGACAAGCATGGACGCCACGTCTCGATGCGCCGTCAACTGACTGTCCGATGCGACGTATGACCGGTAGCCGAGGGATACGGGACTACGATCACTGTGTCGAGCAGTACATGTGCGTCGGCCATCCGGCGTTGAGGGGGTCAGCGTGGACGACAGCAAGCAGCCGGTCCGGTTCCGGCAGCGCGCGAAGCAGGTGACCGCGCCGCCGACGCCGGAGGCACTGTTCGGGGTCCTCCCGCGAACGACCACCAGCCACGGCGCTCTGTGGTCGCATCAGGCCGCCATGCTGCGCTCCTACGCCTCGCCCTCACTCTTGAACAAGTCGGACGTCGCCCTGGAACTCCCGACCGGCTCCGGGAAGACCTTGGTCCGGCCTCGATGCGACTCGGTTCGGAGGAAGACGCCGGCCCCGTCAAGCCAGGGGGCTCCGGCCCCTCCTGCCGACGGCATGAACCGGTCCGGGTGCTTCACGCGTGCGACGCCCCCCGCTGTCCGCGCAGTCCGGCCAGCGCGGTCAGCACGGCGTCGCTGGCCTTCCGGTCGCCTACGGTGAGCCGCAGGCCCTCGCCGGGGTAGTGGCGCACCTGGACACCGGCGCCGGCGAGCGCCGCGGCGCCCTCTCCGACCGGATCGGGCGCCGCGAGCCAGACGGAGTTGGCGTGGCCGGCCCGGACCCGCCAGCCGAGAGACACGAGCTCGCCGCGGAGCCGCTCGCGTTCGGCGACGACGGTGTCCACGCGCTGGCGCAGCTCGCTCTCGGCCGGCAGCGAGGCCTTCACCGCGGCCGCTGCCACCGCGTTAACCCCAAAGGGCAGCTGCTGCCCGCGGATCCGCTCTACCAGGCAGGGGGCGCCCAGCCCGTAGCCGACCCGCAGCGCCGCGAGACCGTACGCCTTGGAGAAGGTGCGCAGGACCAGCAGGTTGGTGTACGCGCCCACGAGTGCCGGCGAGTCTGGTAGGTCGGCGCCGCGGGCGAACTCCACGTACGCCTCGTCGAGGAGCACGGTGACGTGCCGGGGAACCCGGCGCAGGAATGCCGACAGGGCCTCGGCGCCGATGAGGCTGCCGGTGGGGTTGTGGGGATTGCACAGCACCACGACCCGCGTGCGGTGGTCGAGCGCCGCGAGCAGGGCGCCCAGATCCTGGTGTCCGTCCGGCGACAGCGGTACGGGGACGGACCGAGCGCCGGCCATGGCGGCCAGCAGGGGATACGCGTCGAACGTGCGCCAGGCGTGGGCCACCGTGTCGCCGGGCTGCACCACCGCCCGGAACAACTGCAGCGCCACGCCGACCGATCCGCTGCCCACGGCGACCCGGTCGGGAGGCACCCGACACCACGCGGCGATCCGCTCGGTGAGGTCGTCGGGGTGGAACTGCGGATAGCGGTGGGCCTGCGCCACGGCCCGCCGCATCGCCTCGCGCACCGAGGGCAGCGGAGGATACGGACTCTCGTTCAGGGCGAGCCGGTGCAGCACGGGGACGTCCACGGCTCAGTTCCCTCCGCCGTGCCAGCGAACGGCGACGGCACCGGCGAAGTCGCCCGCGTGGGCGAAGCCCGCGAGCACCACCAGATCGCCGTTTGCCACCTGCCCGGAGCCGATCGCCCGGTCCAGGGTGACCGGGATCGCCGCTCCGAACAGGTTCCCGCACTCGTCGAAGGTGTGCAGGTGCCGTTCGGCCGGCAGAAGCAGCGCCTCGCGCCAGTTCCGCAGGAAGGTGCGGTTGGGCTGGTTGGTGATGAGCACGTCGATGTCGGTGCTGGCTACGCCGAGCCGTCGGCACAGGTCCGTGACCACCTCGGGCACGAGGCGGTTGCCCCGCGCCAGGACCTTGGCCACGCTTGCGTCGGAGAATCCGATCCGCAGCTGGGACTCTCCCGGCTCCCAGTACTTGCGGCCGTCGTCGACCGCCACCGTCATGTCACCGGCGTACTCGCCGATGTGCCGCGTCTCCACGTCGAGGACCGGTGACCCGGCCGACGTCGTTACGTACCCCACACCGCACCCGTCGCCTGGGATCGCCGCCTGGGCGAGCCTGCGCACCTCGGACTGGGTGAACCACTGCCCGGCGGCGCTCTGCGCGTTGCAGATCAGCGCCGTCTTCGCGTCGGTGGTGCCGAGGATCTGCCGCGACAGCTTCAGCATGTACACGAAGGACGCGCAGCCTGCGTTGGCCACGTCGACGAGCCACTCGGGGTTCAGGCCGAGTCGGCGCGCCACCTCGGTTCCGGCACCCACGAACGGCAGATCGGGCAACTGGCTGTGCACCAGCAGCACGTCGACGTTCCGAATCTCGGCGCGGCCGTGCCGTTCGATCAGCGGCTGTACGGCCCGCTCCACCATCTCCGCGTTGGTCTCGTCCCGGGCCACGTGGTGCCGTGCCGGCGGGACCCGGAACATGGGATGGTGGCGGAGCTTGTCCTCCGCTCCGGGGTACTCCGTGTAGAACTCCGCGGGGACTGGCTCGCCGGGTAGATAGCTCGCGACGTCGGTGAGGCTGACCGTGGTCACCGCGCCACCGCCCTCGCCGGCGCCGAACCGATCGGCAGACCGTTGCGGTGGCGGTGCTCCAGGATGGCCTTGAGGTTGCGCATCTCCAGGGTGTGCCCCGCGTAGAAGAGGTCCCAGTAGTCGCCCACCCAGGGCCGCTCCGGGCGGGGTGCCAGCTCGGGGTGCGGGTTGTCGTCGTAGTAGGGGTGCCGGCAGTTGGTCCACGTGATCACCGAGCCGGGCCTGTCGAGTACCAGCCGGGCCGGTACGACACGCATCAGGTAGATCATCCACAGCTTGTCGCCCTGGTCCCAGGAGCAGTGGTAGTCCACGGTCATGGCCTCACGGTTGGCGAGCACGCTGCAGTAGATCGTGGTGTCGTCCTCCAGCCGGTCCCTGCCGGCCCACAGCCCCGGCGTGCCGGTGGGAGCGAAGTCCCGCAGGCTGCAGGTCCACTCCTCCAGGTGGTGTCCCTGGCGCAGGTAGTCGTACGCCTGCTCCGGCGGGCAGTCGACGTACTCGTGGATGGTGCAGTACTGCCCGTGGACCTGGTGGTGCGGGTACACCGCGTGGGTCAGCTCCATGCAGTGGGCGGTCAGTTCCTCCTTTCCGGCGTTCTCGATGCGGACCAGACCGGGGATGTCAGCCAACGTGGACGGCTTTTCGCTCATGTGAACCCTCCTTGCTCTTGGTGGCTTCGGCGGTTTCGGTGGTTCGGGTGCCTTCGGCGGCGAAGGACCGGAAGGGAAGGAACGGGGGGATCTCCAGCGGGTCGCAGGCCACCGAGACCAGCGCCGGGCCGTCGCCCGCGTTGCCGCGCAGCAGTGCCCCGCGCAGCTGCGCCGCGTCGGTGGCCTCCGTGGCCGGCAGCGACGGGAAGGCGGCGGCCGCTCCGGCGGCGAGGTCGGTGGGTGCGAACAGGTCGTCGTCGCGGGCCCGGCCCTGGAGGAACCGCTCCCGCAGCGCGCACATGGCGTGCGCGTTGTTGTTGAGGATCACGAACGTCACGGGTGCGCCGTACTCCACGGCGGTGTGCACCTCCATGCCGTGCATGAAGAAGGACCCGTCGCCGGCGAGGACGTAGGTGCGCCGGCCGGTGGCGAGCGCGGCGCCGATGCCGGCGCCGAAGGTGTAGCCCATGCCGCCCATGCCGACCGCCACCACGAAGCGGCCGTGGCGCGGTGCCGGGAGGAGATGGATCGCGCACGCACCCGCGTTGCCGGCGTCCACGAAGACGTGCGCGTCCTGGGGAAGGGCCGCCTCCACCGCGGCGACCGCCCGGGCGAGGGGGACGGTTCCCTCCCGTGCCCGGCGAGAGGGCATCGGTGCGGGCACCGGGCCGGCGTGCGGTGGGCAGGGGCGTGGGTCGGACGGCAGCCGGGCGGCCACCGCGCGCAGCGCGTCCCGCAGGTTCCCGCCGAGCGTGCTGCCTGCCACGAACGGTGGCTCGGAGCCGAGGCAGACGATGTCGGTGGCGGTCAGGGCCCGGTCAAGGCCGCCACGTGCCAGGAGCGGCAACCTGGTACCGACGAGCAGGCACAGGTCTGCCCGCCGTAAGCAGTCCTCGACGTTGGCGTGGCCCATCACCCCGGCCACGCCCGCGAATCGCGGATCACGGTTGTCGAAGACGTCCTTGGCGTCCGGGGTGACCGCCACCCAGGCCCCCAGGCGCCGGGCCAGTGCGGCGAGATCCTCACGCGCGCCGGTGGCGGCCACCTCCTCACCGGCGACGACGAGGACGCGGCTGGCCTTGCGGAGGGCGTCCGACACGGCGGCGACGGCGGCCGCGCCGGGCGGTGCCGCGGATGCCGCCGCGAGGTCGTCCGGCATCTGCGCCTCACCGTGGGCCGGCACCGGGATTCGGGCCTGCTGCACGTCCTTGGGCAGCAGCAGCACGGCCGGACCGCGGGGAGTGGACTGTGCCGCAGCGAGTGCCCTGGGCAGTAACTCCGCGAACGAATCCGGGTCGTCGACGCGGGCGCAGAACCGCGACACAGGGGCGAAGACGTCCCGCGCGTCGAAGGAGCCCGCCTTGCCGCTGGAATCCTGGAACGCCCCCTGCCCTTCCTGGCCGGTCGGCGGCTGCCCCACCAGGGCCAGCACGGGCACCCGGGAGGCATGGGCCTCCGCCAGCCCCGGTACCAGGTTCATCGCCCCACCGCCCGAGGTAGCGGCGACCACGCCGAGGCGCCCGGTGGTGCGCGCGTACCCGTCGGCCATGGTGACGGCGGAGAACTCGTGTTTGGCGACGACGCCGCGGACGGTGCCGACGCGGTGCACCGCGTCGTACAGGTCCTCGATGTTCGCGCCGCCGACGCCGAACATGTGGGTGACGCCGGCCCTGGCGAGTTCCCTGGCGAGAAAGTCGACTAGGCGTACCGATTCCGCTCCTTCGCGCGGTCCTGGAGCCGTGGTGGTCATACGGGGCTTCCCTCCGTTTCGTGGTGCCGGTCGATGAGGCCGGACGGCGAGATGACCTGGAAGCGCAGCCGGTACTCCTTGGGGGTGAGCCCCAGGGTTCGTCCGAAGGAGCGGAAGAACGTCTCGGTGGCGGGGAATCCGCAGCGGCCGGCTATCTGGCCGATCGTCAGGTCCGTGCTCTCCAGCAGTTCACGGGCCCGGGCGATACGCGTGCGCTCGACGTACTGGCCGGGTGTCATGCCGACTTCGCGCCGGAAGACCCGCGCGAAGTTGCGCTGGCTCATGTTGGCCCGCCGCGCGATCTCGGCCACGGGCAGCGGGCCGTCCAGGTTGTGCTGGATCCACTCCTGTGCCGCCCGGATCGGCGGATGGTCGGCCAACTGGGCGTCGAGGACGGCGCTGTACTGGGACTGTCCTCCGTGCCGCTTGAGGAACAGCACCAGGAACCGCGCCGTCTCCAGTGCCAGCGCCGACCCGTGGTCGGCCTCCACCAGGGCAAGCGCCATGTCGATCCCCGTCGACACGCCCGCGGACGTCACGAAGGGGCCGTCCCAGACGAAGATCGGCTCCGCGTCCACCGTCACCTGCGGATAGCGGCACGCCATCGCCTCGCTGTATGCCCAGTGCGTGGTGGCGCGTCTGCCGTCGAGAAGGCCCGCCTCGGCCAGCAGAAATGATCCGCCGCACACGGAGGCGACTCTGCGCGACCGGGCCGCGGCACGGCCGATCCAGGAGACGAGTTCCCGGTCGCGGAGCGCGTTGTCGAGACTCCAGCCCCCCGGCACCAGAAGCGTGTCGACCGGGCCCTCACCCGCCGCCAGCGGCGAGGCATGCACCACCACCCCTGAACTCATGCGCACCAGTGGTGCGTCGGCGGAGACGAAGTCGGTCCGGTAGGGGGTGCCCGTGGGGCCCATAAGCCGGTTCGCCGTATCGAACACTTCGATCGGTCCGGTGACGTCCAGGGCCATCGCACCCGCGTACACCACCACAACAACACGTCGCTCCAACACGGTCACAGCCTGTATCGGTCGCCGCACTGGCTGCAATGACAGATTACTGACGTATCCGGCCACCAAGCTCCGCCGCACACGCGGCCAACGCGCTGGCGAGGCACTTCGCGCGCAGAGTGGGGTGCGTCGGGTGAGGCAGCTCACAAGGTGCGGCGGTGCGGTGGCCTGTCGGCCCGGTCAGGAGGTGGATGCCGCCAGCGCCCGTCTCGTACAACTTCGGGTCGACGGCCCCATGCCAGGGGCGGCGGTCCGCGCTTCGAGTGGGCGGGCGGTTAGGAGTGGGGGACGCGCGGCCTCACCCTGGCCTGTTCACGAGGGTCAGATTCGCGTACGCGCCGCCGCTCGCTGACCTGCCGGATCAGAAGATGTCGGGAAGCCGACTGCGACCCGGGAGAAGCGACGGATAAGGATGATCTCCTCGGTCCACATCATTCGGGCATTCGTCATCCAACGCCCAGTACACAGCACTGGAAAGCCTCACCGCCGACCTCGCCGCCTGGCGCTCCTGGTACCGGCGCACCGTCGTCCTCGACGCCTTGGAACACCTCCACACCCACGCCAGCACCAGCCACTGACAAACAACTCGGCACATTGGGACTGAGGGCCTCCAGGCGCTGATGGACGTACGGGGTCGGTCTGAGGCCATGCCAGGAACGTACAAGACCGGCGGAGTCCGTGCGCGGCAGGCTCGTGACGCCGGTCTGGAGGGCCTGAGAGGTCGCTCCTGGTTGCCCGGCCCTGAATAAGGATGCCGTATGTCCGAATCTGTTGTTCCTGTCAACCTCGCCGACAAGCTGTCGCAGTTCAGCGAGCTGTGGTCGCAGAAGAAAGTGGCCGTGCTCAACGACTACGAGGTCAAGCTGGCCAAATTGAAGGGGGAATTCGTCTGGCACACCCATGAGGACACCGATGAACTGTTCCTGGTCATCAGCGGGCGGCTCACCATCCAGCTCAGGGATGCCGATGTGGTGCTGGAACCTGGCGAGTTGTTCGTGGTTCCCCGTGGAGTCGAGCACTGCCCCATGGCAGACGAGGAGACCGCCATCCTGTTGTTCGAACCGGCGGAAACGCTCAACACCGGTGACGCAGGAGGACCGATGACCAAGGCGGCCGAGATTCTCGGGTGACGTGCAGGGCGTGGTGTCAGGCTGCAGCCCTGAGGGGGCGCCGGCCCCAGCGGATGCCCTTCTCACTGCGGATCCGGGCGCGTTCGCGGCGTTCGGCGGCCAGGACGTCTCGGTGGCGGGCGTTGGCGTTGCGCCAGCGCAGGTAGGCATGCAGTGCCCGGGTCTGCCCGATGTGGTCGGGGTGGTGGGAGTTGGCGATGGTGAACTGCCGCAGTGGCCCGAAGTGGGCCTCGATCGGGTTGGCCCAGGACGCGTAGGTCGGGGTGAAGCACAGCTCGACCCGGTGCTTGTTCGCCCAGCGGCGGATTTCGGCGCCTTTGTGGGCGGACAGGTTGTCCATGATCACGTAGATCGGTGCGCCGTCGGGCCGGGCGGCGCGGATCTGGGTCTCGTCGCCGACCGAATAGCAGCCGTGGAAGTACCGGACCCCGTGGGTGCGGTGATAGGTGGCGGGCAGCCGGTCGGGGTGCCCCTGCCTGGCCCAGCACCTGAGCCCGCGGTGGGCTGATCCCGAGCGGGCCGAACTCGTCGAACGCGAAGACCCGGTCCGGGAAACGGTGCAGGACTTCCTCGATCCGGTCCAGCTTCGTCTCGCGCTCCGGATCCGGGGAGTCCTTCCAGGTCTTGGTGCGCTGGAAGGTGACGCCGCGGCGCGCGAGCAGGCAACGTAACGCCTCGCGGCCGATACGAATGACCCTGCCGTGCACTTTCCGAAGGTAGGTGACCAGTTTGCGCAGCGACCAGCGGGTGAAGGGCTGTCCGAGTTTGGTCGGGCGGGTGATGGCCGTCTCGATGACGAAGTCCTCATCGTCAGGGCTGAGCAGGCGGGGACGGCCTCCCGCCCACCGAGGGTCCAGGCAGGCCAGGCCGATCTCGTTGAACCGGTGGATCACATCCCGGACAGTGTCCTCGTCGGCCTGCACCAGCTGGGCGATCACCGGCACGCGGTTTCCGCCGGCCGAGGCTAGCAGCATCATCGCGCGCCGGTAGCGCACCGAACTCGTGCTGCCGCGGCGCACGATTTGCTGCAGCCGCTGACCCTCCTGGTCAGTCAGTCTGCGTACCCGCACAGGCTCGGCCACCCGACCTCCCAGCGGTCGGAACGGACGTCACCGCCCATCCAACCGCCCCAACCTCCAGCCCGGCGAACCTAATCCGTAGATAAGGGCGTCCCAATGGAGTGTGGGAATGCTCGAGTAGAGGGCTGCGATGCCTGCGGCGAACCGGGTCTGCTGAGACCTCCGCATAGAGCGGCGCGCGGTCCTCATACTCATGGTGGCAGTTGCGTGGGCGTCGGACGAACGCCTATTGGTTCCCCGGCCTCGATGCCCAAGGATAGATCGGCGGCGCCGGCGCCCGTGCACCCGTCACCGTCCAGCTGGTGTTGGCGCCCGCTGATGCTGGACGGACGTTTGACGTCCCTCCTGGCACGCGAGGCCTACCGAAAGATCGGCGCCGTCCAGCGCCGCCGGGCGTCAACACCCCCCGCTTGATCACTCGTTGGTGTTGGTGGTGCGAGCCCGCTCCATGGTGACCTCTTGTGAAGCCCGAGCCGCCCGAGCTCCCGCAGGGACCGAGGCCCGTGGGACGAGCTGGTGCCGCGAACAGCTACTGAGACATCCCACGCAGGTAACGCGTCAAGCGGCTTG
>NZ_JBHVUH010000017.1:0-184612 GCF_042884245.1 Streptomyces sp. NPDC058145
GTAAGACCTCAACGGAGTACTCCGGGCGGGCGGTCGGCGACGAAGCAGGAAACCCCACGGCGCGAGCCGTAGGAATCCCCCTCGTTTACGAGGGGGAGGAAGTCAACCTCCGACGTTCTACATTCCGTCCGAGGACGTCCGGTCGGTTCTGCTGTTCCTCACCGAAGGCCGCACCTGGTGCGAGTGGAAAGGCAGCGCTCGTTACTGGGACGTGATCGTCGGTGACGAAGTGCGAAGCCGGGCCGCCTGGAGCTACGCACGCCCCGAGCCCGCGTACACGGTCCTCAGGGACTACTTCGCCTTCTACGTGAGCCGGGTCGACCGCTGCCTTGTCGGAGGCGAAGAGGTACAGGCCCAAGAGGGCGACTTCTACGGCGGCTGGATCACGAAAGAGGTGCGCGGGCCCTTCAAGGGCGCCCCCGGAACACGTGGGTGGTAAGCACATCTCGCCGCCACCACGCGCCCGCGAGCATCGAGCACAGGCCGTACAGCGAGTTCATGCGCGCCCGCTCGGCCGTGCCCGGTGCGTCCGCCGGCGTCCGGAGTAGCGGTCTGACCGGAGACCGCTGAACCCCATCGACTTCTACAGGAGACACTGCCGCCTTGCCCCGCCGCGCACGGTAAGGCTCGCCGCCCAGGAGATACAGCCGGCCGGGTCCGCCGGGTGGCCCTGCCAGGGTCAGGCGAGGGCGTCGCGCAGATAGGCGGGCAGTGCCTGACAGATGGCCGACTCCGCTTTCCATCCGCGGTCGGTGAGGTGGCCGGGAGTGATGACGCACTGGCTGCCGTCGCCGGCGCGGACGACGACGCGGAACGTTTCACCCCGGCTGTCCCGGCCGGCGAGATACGCGGCGAGAACGGCCCGACCCAGCTCGGCGGGATCCGCGCCGATGGTGGCACGGCCGAAGTCTTTGCAGATCCACACGTCGCTGAACCGTTCGTGCATCAGGATCTCCCACCGCACGCAGCCGGGCATGTCTTCGCGGTACACGACCGCGATCCTCCCTCCCCGCAGCCCCCTCACGTACCCCTACCTGCGAGTACTGGCCGGAAAGCGCGCCTCTCCCGTCCGCCGGCGTGGTCGTCGTGAGGGCGGGCAGGAATGATGCCGCGGGCCCCGCCCGGCCGGCCGCAGCACCCGCCCCGGCCCAGCGCCCAATCACCCGCGCACCCAGGAGCGCATCACCCCAGCACAGCGCCCCCCCAACGATCGGGGACCGGTGCCCGGAGTGCTGTCGCCGCGGAGAGTGGGCCACGCCGCCCGAGCTGCTCACAACGTGCTGGAAGGCTCGACCGGAGAACAGACGGGCAACGTCACGTTCGACTCCTAGGAGCGTCAGACCGTGGCCCTCACGCCCGCGGGATCCGGGTGCACAGCCGGTCGATCTCAACGAGCACGCGATCCACGACCGGACGCACCCGCGTCAGCAATGCATCGCTCCAGCTCTCCTCGGAGTAGGTGCAGTCGAGATAGAGCTGCCTGGCGTGCTCGAGGGCGGGGCGGTGCTCGGGCGGGAGCCGGGCGAGGGCCCAGTCGGCAGCGGCGTCCTTCGACCTGATCCGGCCAGTGGCGAGCGTGGTCCAGATACGGGCGACGGTCAGCAGGACGTTGCGGGTGTCGCTGTCCAGGGCGTCGAGCAGGCCGGGGACACCCGCCACGCTCGCCCCGACCAGGTCGGCCCGCGGCACCGGGTCGAGGACCTCCGAGAGGGGCGGGCCGGTGAGGGAATGGTCGCCGGAGAGCGCCATGCTGACCAGCAGGGCCAGATCGGGCATCGGCTCCGGCTGAGGGACCTGTCCGGCCTCGTACTCGGCGCGCAGCCACTCGCCGTAGAGGAAGTCGCAGGTCGGCGGGTACCGCCAGGGCCGCACCTCGGACTGCACGACCACGGTGAGCTCGACCGGGCGGGCCTCGTTCCGGGAGCCGGAGATCTGAAGCAGTCCACCGAGGAGTGCCCGCCGATCCTGCTCGTCCATGCGCCGCCGGGCAACGACCAGCACGTCCACGTCACTGGCCGGCCTGAGCCCACCGAGCACCGAGGAGCCGTGCAGATAGGTGCCGATGACGTCCCGGCCCAGCACCCCGTCGGCCAGCCGCACGATCTCCTGAACCTGATCCACTGCACCAGCCTCTCCTGCCAGCCGGCCGACCGCACCGCATTATCCGACTTCGGCCGATCAGGGCGATGCGCCGACGGGAGGCCAGCGCCAAGGCTGAGACGGCGCAGCCGGCCCACATCCGCCCGGCCGGCACCGCCAGCCGCCCTCATCCTGCGGGGCCACACCACCAGCCCGCTCCGCAGCCCGGACGCCGGTCGCAGCAGGCGGCGGTTTGTTTCCCGCCCCTGCCAGGGCAACGATCGGACCGGCTCGACAGTCGTAGGCAGTGACACACATCGGTCTCCTGCGCTCGCCACCAACTGCCCGCGTGCCCGGTGGCCGGCAACAAGGCCTGTCATCCCCGGGAGGACTCATGAGCCGTTTCGCCGCACCGCCTAACCACGGACAAAACGGCGGGCGTGACATCGCCCCGCTCATCGCCGCCTCACATGCCACACAACGCAAACCCGTCGGCCGCATTACAAGCCGCGGTGTCCTGGTGGGGGCCGTCGCCATCGCGCTGACCGGAGCGGGAGCCTCGGCCGATGCCACGCCCAGCGACCCGGTGGTCAGCGGCGCCACCGTCAACTCCGGACATGACGTCATCGTAGGTACAACGCACAACGTGCAGTTCCCAGTCACGATCACCGGCCCGAATGACCCCGGCCTGTCTTTCGCCGACGTGGATCTGAAGGGACCGCACGGCGGCTTCTACACCACCGACGCCTTCTGCGAGACCGCGACGGCATGCACGACGATGTTCACAGTCAACGCCCACCCGGCTCCGAGCAGCGACGACCCGGTGGACCTGGCCAACGCCAACGCGGGAACATGGACAGTCGACGCCTTGGTCGACGCCAACAACGGCGATTCCGTATTCGCCCCCGGCGTGGGCTCGTTCAGCCTCAAGCGCGCCGCGCAGCTCACAGTCAACGCCTCACCGGAACCGGTGGCCAAGGGCGCTCGTATCACCATCACCGGCAAGCTTGTCAGGGCCAACTGGGACACTTATCGGTGTGCTGGATACGCGGGCCAAGCCGTCAAACTGCAATTCCGCCCGAAGAACAGCAGCACCTACACCACAGTGGCCACGGTGAACACCAGCGGCACCGGAACACTTCGCACCACCGTCAAGGCAGTGAAAGACGGCTACTGGCGCTGGAACTTCACCGGCACCCGCACCACCGGCCCCGCCAAAGCCACCGGCGACTACGTCGATGTACGCCCCTGACAACGAAGCGTCAGCTCCCCAACCCCGCTCTCGCCGGCAATGGCGCCCGGAACGGGGGGGCGGAGGCCTCTCCGATCCCCTACGGAGCCTCGGACGGGGCCGTTCACCTGCGTTCATCGGCAGTCGGCCGCAGGGGGGTTGGGGAACACTGACGTCAGATCGTGCGGTAGCGCCCCAGCAAGGGCCTTGCCGCAGATAACAGGGTTTCCTCGCGCAGCGGTGACGAGACCGAACCGCGGTTCGACGCCACCGGCACCGCAGATATGGGCTGTTATCTGTGGCACCAGGGCCGCGTGCTGGGGCAGCATCCCTGCATGGTCAACTACGTGCCCTCCCCTGACGAGGTGGCCGCCGCGCGGACCCCCAACGGCGGCTGGTCGAAGAAGCAGCTTGCGGAATGGGGTGTCCCCTGGCCTCCGCCGACGGGCTGGCGCAAGCACCTAGAGGCGAAGTGGAGCGGTGAGGACGTCGGTCCGTTGCCCCGTGAGGAGCCGGACCAGGACGCCCTGTTCTGACGGATCACGGCGATCACGGCCTTGGAGTCCTAGCCCAGACACCAGCCGCAAAGTAGACCTGACCGCCAACAACGGTCGGGCCCTGCTCGGGCCGTGCGCGGCCTGGCAACCATCCGATGAGCGTGGTCACTTCGAACGCGGACAGGCGGCGGATTGGGCTCGTTGAGCCGTTGCCACGCCCGCTGGACTCCTCTTTAATTTCCCTGGCTAGACGTCGTGTCACAAAAACGGGGAGGACACGTGCTGACGAAGGTTGCCGCCATAGGTGCGGCCGCTGCGCTGTGTTGGGGCCTGGGTACCGCACCCGCACAGGCGGGGATGGCGTACCAGCACGTGTATAGCGTGGCTGATGCGGGCGAGTGTCTCGATTACAGGGCCGACTACGGGCCCTACACGACAGGCTGCAACGATGGCGCCTATCAGACCTGGCTGATGACCACTGAACTTGAAACGCTGACCGAACTTCGGCAGAAGGTTGGTGACAAGCTGTGTTTGGTCGCCCGCAACGGTCAGCCGACGATGAGGCAGTGCTTGGCCGACGATCCGGCAGCCTTGTGGACAGTGCACAGCATCGGTATTGACACGGGGTACCAGGTGATCAACAACGCAACCAAAACCTGTCTTGTCGCGGGATCAGGGACGATCCATCACGTGCACCTGAACACGTGCGACGGGGGCCGCTCCCGGCTGTGGTGGAGCTACTGATCGTTCGCGCCTGAACAATGCCAAGGGCCCGGCCGTCTGAAACGGCCGGGCCCCTGGCATTCTTGGATGGGCCAGAAGAGACCGGTTTGGCCTGCGTCCTCGATGTCTCGCCGTGCCGCGGCCGCCTTTCCTGCGCCTCCTGCGATCACTCGATCAGACCAACGACGGCGCTCAAGACTGGGCTAGGACTCCAAGGCCACTCGGCCCGTGACGTCCGAGAGGGCTCCGTTTCGTGTGCCTGGCCTGGTGCGCCGCCGCGATGAGTACCTCGCGCCACGTTGGTGTTCGGTGTCCGCGCTGGCCACCCTCCTGGCTGGTGTCGTGGGCGAACGCATCGGGGAGGAGAGGTCATGAAAAGGACCTTGCCTGTGTTCTCCTCCTTCCGCCTGTCCACTCCTGCGAGGCGGGCGGCGGCGGGAGTCTCAGTCCGCCGGCACCAAGTCCGGCAGGCCGAGCGCGGGGGCCACCTGGCGCCAGATGGACGAGAGGGCGCTGTCCAGGGTGACCGCCGGATCGCGCAGCATGAGACGAATGCCATAGCCGTCGCTGAGGGACAGGACGAGCGTGCTCAGGTCGTCCACGTCGGCCGGTGTGAACTCACCGGACTCGATGCCGCGGCGCACCGCGCCGGCCACCCAGGCGTGCAGCTGCGCGTACAGGTCCACCGCGAAGACGCGGGTGACCTCGTCGCGCAGGGCCCGGGCCCACAGTTCCTGCCACAGCCGCCAGTCCTGGCGCAGTTCGGGATCTGTGGGCAGCAGACTGCGCACGATGCGGGCCAGGACGACCGCCGCGGGCACCGTCTCCACGTCGCGCTCCGCGTCGAGGGCGGTGCTGGCGAAGGAGTGGGTCATCGCCTCGGTGAACAGCTTCTCGCGCGTGTCGAAGTGGTAGTGCAGCAGCGCCGTCGACACACCGGCCCGCTCGGCGACCATGCGCATGCGGATCTTCTCGAAGCCGATCTCGGCGATGACCTCGCACGCCGCGGTCAGGATGCGCTCGCGTGTGTCTGCCGTGCGCACCTTCGTGGACACGTTGCGGCTCCCCTCGCTCGGTGGTCGTACGCCGTGACCATCTTCCCTCACCGCGCCCCCGCCGGTGTCGTCGCCTCACGCCCGGGCCCTTCGTCGTACACGTGGAAGCCTCGCCCGGACTTGCGCCCCAGCAGACCGGCCTCCACCATCCGGGACAGCAGCGGCGGGGGCGAGTACTGGGGCTCGCGGAACTCGGCGTACAGCGATTCGGCGATGGCCCGGGTGGTGTCCAGGCCGATCAGGTCCGTGAGGGCCAGCGGGCCGAGCGGGTGCGCGCAGCCGAGGACCATGCCGCGGTCGACGTCCTCGACGGTCGCGCTGCCCGACTCGACCATGCGGACGGCGGCGAGGAGGTAGGGGACGAGCAGCGCGTTGACGATGAATCCGGCCTTGTCCCGGGTGCGGACGACCTCCTTGCCGAGGGTGCCGGTCACGAAGTCCTCGGCGCGTCGCGCGGTGGTGGGCGAGGTGAGGAGCGACGGGACGAGTTCGACCAGCCGCAGAACCGGTACGGGGTTGAAGAAGTGCACGCCGACGACGCGGTCGGGGCGGCCGGTCGCGGCGGCGAGCCGGATGACCGGGATCGAGGAGGTGTTGGTCGCGAGGATGGTGCTCTCCGCGGTGATCAGCGAGTCGAGGCGGGTGAACACGTCGACCTTGAGGTCCTCGTCCTCCGCCACTGCCTCGATCACCAGGTCGTGGTCGTGCAGGGCCTCGATCTGGTCGACCACGGTGATCAGGGCCGAGGCCGCCGCCCGCCGTTCCTCGCTGAGCCTGCCGTGTGCGGTGGCCCGGTCGAGCGAGCGGGTGATGCGCCCGAGGCCCGCACGGGCCGCCTGCGCGTCACGCTCCACGACCGTGACCGGCACGTCGGCGCGCGCGCAGACCTCGGCGATGCCCGCGCCCATCAGTCCGCAGCCGACGACCCCCACGCGCTCGATGTCGGTCATCCCTCGTCCCCTTCCCCTTCGTTCCCCTTCGATGTGCGGCGATGCCGGCCGGGGCGGGTGGCCGCCCCGGCCGGGGGTTCTTATGCGACGGGCAGGTCCAGGACCCCCGTGCCGCGCCGGACGAGCTCGTTGGCGATGATCAGCCGCTGGATCTCGGAGGTGCCCTCCCAGATCCGGTCGACGCGCAGCTCGCGGTAGAGCCGCTCGACGGCGTACGAGCGGTCGTAGCCGCGGCCGCCGTGGATCTGCAGACAGCGGTCGATGACCCGGCCCGAGGCCTCGCTCGCCGAGAGCTTGGCGATGGCCGCCTTGGCGTGCAGCGTCTTGCGGTCCTCGGCCGACGCCCGGTCGATCTCCCAGGCGACCTGGTGGGTGTAGGCCCGGTTGACCGCGATGTCGACGGCGCAGTCCGCGAGCATGCCCTGGATCAGTTGGAACGAGGCGATCGGCGCGCCGAACTGCTCGCGCTCCACGGCCCAGTCCCGGGACAGTTCCAGGGCCCGTTCGGCGGCGCCGGTGGTGCGGGCGGCGATCATCAGGCGCTCCTCGGTGAACCACGAGCGGGTGATGTCGTATCCCTCGCCGATGCCGCCGAGCACGGCGTCGTCGCCGACCTGGACGTCGGTGAAGGTGAACTCCGGGTGCTCGTAGACGAAGGTGTGCATGAAGCGCGGGACCCGCGTCATCTCGATGCCCGAGGTGTCCTTGTCGACGAGGAACAGGGTGGGCGCGCGGTCCGGGCCGGCCGCGGCGAGCACGATCATGAAGTCGGCGTGGTCGCCGACGGTCACGAACCACTTCTCGCCGTTGATGACCCAGCCCCGGTCGTTCCTGGTGGCGGTGGTGGCCAGGTTCTGCGGGTCGGAGCCCGCGCCGGGCTCGGTGACGGCGTAGCAGTCCCGGCGCTCCCCCTTGATGACCGGGACGAGGAACCGCTCCCGCTGCTCGGGGGTGCAGAACCGGAGGGCGTTGGCGGGCCGCCACACCATGTCCCACAGGGCGCCGGTGAGCCGGCCGAGCTCCTCCTGGACGGTGACCTGCTCGGCGATGGTGAGTCCGGCGCCGCCCCATTCGGCCGGCATGTTGACGGCCTGGAGTCCCGCGTCCAGGACGGCGTCGCGGATCTTGGCGTGAGCGCTCGCGGGCAGGCCGTTCTCCTCCTCGCACTGGATCTCGTAGGCGGTGATGAGGTCGGTGAGGGCACGCGCGTCGGCCTTGAGCTGCTCCTGGCGCGGGGTGAGGCGGAAGTCCATGGATGTCCTCGCTGTGGGGTGATGGGTGGACGGTGCGCGGGCGGGGGGTGTCAGTGCGTGGGCAGTGCCAGGGCGCGGGTGCCGCGCTTGATCAGCTCGTTGGCGATGATCAGCCGCTGGATCTCGGAGGTGCCCTCCCAGATCCGGTCGACGCGCAGTTCGCGGTACATGCGCTCGACGGGGTAGGTGCGGTCGTAGCCGCGGCCGCCGAAGATCTGCAGACAGCGGTCGGCGACCCGGCCGGCCGCCTCGCTCGCGGCGAGCTTGGCGGTGGAGGCCTTGGCGTGCAGCGTCTTGCGGTCGGTGTGCGGCTGGTCGGCCTCCCAGGCGACCTGGTGGGTGTAGGCCCGGTTGACCGCGATGTCGACGGCGCAGTCCGCGAGCATGCCCTGGATCAGTTGGAACGAGGCGATCGGCGCGCCGAACTGCTCCCGCTCCACGGCCCAGTCCCGGGCGAGTTGCAGAGCGCGCTCGGCCGCCCCGACGGTACGCGCCGCGATCATCAGGCGTTCGTCGGTGAACCATTCCTTCGTCAGCTCGTAGCCGTTGCCGACGCCGCCGAGGACGTCCTCGTCGGCCACGAAGACGTTGGTGAACGTGAACTCGGGGTGCCCGTTGACCGCGGAGTGCATGAAGTGCGGCAGCCGCGTCAGCTCGACCCCGGGCGCGGCCTTGTGCACGAAGAACAGCGTGGGCAGCAGGTCGGGTCCCGCGTCGGCCTGCACCAGCAGGAAGTCGGCGATGTCACCGCAGGTGACGAACCACTTCTCACCGTTGAGCAGCCAGCCGCCTTCGGTACGTGCGGCCGTCGACGTCCCGGACGAGGGGTCCGAGCCCGCGCCCGGCTCGGTGACGGCGAACGCGTCGAACCGCTCCCCGCGGATCACCGGCAGCAGGTACTTCTCGCGTTGCCGCTCGTCGCCGTGGGCGAGGACGTTGGCGGGCCGCCAGGGGATGTCCCACAGGCAGTTGGTGACCTTGCCGAACTCCTCCTCCACGATGACCTGGTCGAGGAGGCTGAGGCCGGCACCGCCCCACTCGGCGGGCATGTTGATGGCGTAGACACCGGCGTCCATGGCGGCGCGGGTCAGTTCGGTGACGAGCTCCTGCGGCAGGGGTCCGCCGGCCTGCTCGGACTGGTCCTCGTAACGCATGAGCAGGCGGGCGTAGTCGGCGGCACGACGCTTGAGGTCGGCCTGCTCGGGGGTGTAGCGCATGTCCATGGGGGCCTCTTCGGTCGGGGGACGGCGGTCGGACGGGTGCGGCATCGCGCCGGCCGGGGCGGGCGCGCGGATGCCGGGTGGGGCGGTGACGGTCAGCCGAGTACGGCCCGGGAGTCCAGGGCGAGGACGCCGCGGGGGCTGACCAGCAGGGGGTTGACCTCGATCTCGGCGATCTCCGGATGGGCGGCGGCGAACGCGGTGATGGTCTC
The DNA here is from genome assembly GCF_042884245.1 of Streptomyces sp. NPDC058145. Taxonomy (NCBI): domain Bacteria; kingdom Bacillati; phylum Actinomycetota; class Actinomycetes; order Kitasatosporales; family Streptomycetaceae; genus Streptomyces; species Streptomyces sp. NPDC058145. The sequence continues at coordinate 9,221 of NZ_JBHVUH010000017.1, forward strand.
GACAGCCCTCGCGGCAGCCTCGACGTCGACGGGCGGCCGGCCGCGCACTCCGTCGAGCACGGCGGCGGTGCGCAGTCCGCGCAGCAGGCCCAGGGCGCGGTCGGCGGGCACGGGTGCCAGGGTGAAGGCGACGTCGTGCAGTGCCTCGGCCAGGACACCGCCGAGCCCCACCATCGCGACCGGGCCGAAGCGCGGGTCCCGGTTGACGCCGACGATGAGCTCGATGCCGTCGGACAGGTCCGCCATGGCCTCCACGGAGTAGGAGGAGGCGCCCAGCCGGGCGTGCATCTCGCGGAACGCCGCCAGCAGTTCACCGGGTCCGGCGAGGCCCAGTGCCACCCCGCCGGCGTCGGACTTGTGCAGCAGATGGAGGGCCTTGAGGACGTACGGTCCGGTGAACTCCTCCGTCGCGGCGAGCAGTTCGCTCTCGTCGTGGATCTCCCGGGCGGCGGGGAAGGCGAGTCCGGCCGCATCCAGCGCCCGGCGGGTCTCCAGGTAGCCGCACTCGCGAATCGGGGCGGCGGGCGCGGGGAGGGGGGCGACGCCGGTGTGCGGCGTGCCGGGCGCCGTGGCGGCGAGGGCGCGGGCGGCGTCCTCGGTGGCGGCGAAGACCGGGATGCCGGCCGCGGCGAGCGTGCGGCAGCTGGGCGAGCCGGGATACATCGACTGCACCACCAGGGGCTTGGCGGTGGCGCGGTGGCGGGCGGCGATGAGGCGGGCGGCCGCCTGTTCACCGTCCGCGAGCGCCGTGCCTCCACCGCCGAGGCCGCCCTCGGCGGCCGCGTAGCCGCCGAAGTAGCCGGTCATCAGCACGGCGTCGGCCTCCTCGGCCGCCAGCAGCGCGGCGACGCTCCGCGCGTACGAGCCCGGGTCCTGTTCGCCCATCCCGGCGAGGTCCACCGGGTTGGCGACGGCCGACTGTTCCCACAGGATCTCGCGCAGCTGCCGCCGGGCCGGCTCGCGGAGTTCGGGCACGGTCAGCCCGGCCGCCTCGACGCAGTCGGCGGCGATGACACCGTGACCGCCGCCGTCCGTGAGCACGGCGACGCGTCGGCCCGCCGCCCGTCGTGCGCCGTGCAACGCGGCCAGGACGACGGTGAGTTCGCGGGGCGTGGCGACCAGTTCCACACCGGCATCGCGGCAGGCGGCGCCCACCACGTCGGCCGAGGTGGTGAGCGCCCCGGTGTGCGACTGGGCGCTGCGCGCCGAGGCGTCGCCGCGTCCGGCGGTGAGCAGCACCACGGGCTTCCCGGCGGCCGCGGCCGCCTCGGCGAAGGCGCGTCCGTCGCCGAAGTCCTCCGCGTAGACCGCGACGGCGCTCGTCCCCTCGTGCCGGGCGCAGTCGGCGAGCAGGTCGACGAGGGTGACGTCGGCCTGGTTGCCGAGCGAGACGAAGCGGGAGAAGCCGAGGCCGTGCGGGCCGAAGCGGAGCTGCAGTTCGAGGGCGAGGTTGCCGCTCTGGCTGAGCAGCGCGACGCCCCCCGGGGTGAAGGTGTCGGAGGCCAGGAAGAGGTCGGTGGTGTTGTCGGCGATGCCCAGGCAGTTGGGTCCGACCATCACGGCACCGGCGGCGCGCACCCGTTCGGCGACGGCGTGCTGGCGGGCCCGGCCCGCGTCGCCGGTCTCGGCGAAGCCCGCGGTGATGGCGACGATCGCCCGGGCCCCGCAGCGCAGGGCCTCGTCGACGGCGTCCTCGAAGCCGGCGGCGGGCACGGAGACCACCGCCAGGTCGACGGGCTCGCCGATCGCGCTCAGGCTGGTCGCGGCGGTGCGGCCGAGTACCGTGCCGCCGCGCCGGTTGACCAGGTGGACGGGGCGGCGGCCGTTCGCGCGAACGGCCTGCGCTGCGATGGCGTGGCCGTACTTGGCCGGGTCGTCGCTGGCTCCGACGACGGCGACGGATACGGGGTCGAACAGGGCCGACAGGTCACGTCCCATGTCACTTCACCAGCCGCAGCGCCGCGTTGGGGCAGGCGTCGACCGCGGCGGTGGCGGCTTCCTCGCCGCCCCGCGGGACCTCGGTCTCGCGCACCTGCGCGTAGCCCCACTCGTCGAGGTCGATCAGCCCGGGCGCGGGTTCCTGGCAGAGGCCGTAGCCCTGGCATCGGGTGGAGTCCAGCAGGAGTTTCATGACGGTCCTTTCGGTGCGGCTCGGTACGGCGGGGTGCGACGGAGGCGGGGCGCGGGTCAGGGCACCGGCACCGTGAACCGGTGCCCGTCCTCGGGTGCCGGGTTCGCGCAGGCGGGGCAGGCGGAGCCGCGGTGGGCGGCGACGCGGTCAGGGAAGTGGGCGAGCAGGGTGGCGACGATGCGGGCGGCGGCGTCGAGCAGTCCGCAGGCGCCGCGTCCCGGCAGCTCCCGGGACCAGCGGTGCAGTTTGCCGGTCGTGTCGTCGGCCGCCTCGCCGCGCGCGACGGCCGTGAGGGCCGTGGCCAGCGCCCCGGTGCCGGAGACGCACACCCCGCACTGCCGGGCGCTCTGCGCCGCGAGGTAGGCGGCGGCCTCGGTGGCCACGGCGACCGGGCAGTCCTCGGGATGCAGGAAGTACAGCGCTCCGCAGCCGAGGGCTCCGCCGGCCGCGCTCAGGCGGTCGTGGTCCAGGGGAAGGTCCGTCCAGCCCGCTCCGTGCAGGCCGCCGAACAGTCCGCCCATCAGCACCGAGTCCGCGCCGCCGTGCCCGCACAGGTCGGCGAGGACCTTGAGGTGGGTGCCGGCGGGCACCTCCGCGAGTGCCGTCGCGCCGGCGGCGTCCTTACCCGGTTCGGCCCGGCCGGTGCCCGCCAGGGTGACCAGATGGGACCCGGCGACGGCGTCGGCGGCCTCGGGACATGCGTGCACGAGCGCGATGCGGGCCAGCGTCTCCACGTTGGCGACGAGGGTGGGTGCGCCGCCGACACCGCTCTCGAAGGGGCGCGGGGGTTTCGCCGTGGGCAGTGCAGGGCCGCCGTCGATGCGTCGTACGACCGCGCTCTCCTCCCCCGCGACGTAGGTGTGCTCCGTGCGTACGACGTCGACGCGCGGCTCGGCGGGTCGCTCGGCGAGCGCCCGGCGCACGGCCCGCTCGGCGGGGGCGTCGGCGAGGTACACGCAGGCGCGGGCGGCGCCGGTCATGGCCGCAGCGAGCCGGATGCCGTCCAGGACCGTGTGCGGCCGGTGGCGCAGCAGCCAGCGGTCCTTCACGGAGCCGGGTTCGCCCTCCTCGCCGTTGGCGACGACGACGGGTGTGCCGGGTGTGTCGCGGACGGCGGCCAGTTTGACGGCGGCGGGGAAACCGGCCCCGCCGCGCCCGCGCAGCCCCGCGGCGGCGATCCGGTCGAGCAGCCGGCCGGGGTCGGGCAGGGGTGTGTAGCCGCCCGCGGCGAGGTACCGGGAGAGGTCCTCGCTGCCGCCGGGCAGGACGGCGCCGGACAGCAGGGGGTCGAGGAGGCCGGGCCGTCCTTCGGGCAGGAGGGAGAAGACGCCGGTCATGCGGTACTCCTGGGCTCAAGGGGGCCGGACGGGTGGGCGGGGCCTAAGGGGCCGGTCGCGTCGCGGGATCGCAGGCGGGCCAGGGCTCGCTCCAGCTCGCGCCGCTGTGCGGCGGTGCGGGCGTAGCCGGCCCCGGGCAGGCCGATCAGCATGCGGTGGTGGTCGAGGACGACTTCGCCGGCCACCAGTGCCGGCCGCGGGTCGGTGGCCGTGGGGCCCGCCGCGGCCGCCACGACCAGATCGGTGACTTCGCGGAGATAGCGCAGCCAGCCGCGCTGCGTGCCGCGCAGCACCAGCCGCTCGACGCGGTGCCGCTCGGCGACGACGAGGGCCGTGCGCGGGCGGCCGTCGGCGGGGGCCCGCAGGGCGGCCACCGCGGCGGGCAGTTCCTGTTCGGGCTCCGGGGTGAGGCCGAGCCATACCAGACTGCGGTGAGCGCTCATGCGTGCCTCCGGGATCGCACCGCTTCCGGTGGGTCCGGAGACGGGGGTGGGGCGGCGATGACATGGACGGGGTTGCTCCGGCGCCGTGACGTGCGGGGCGGGGAGCTGTGCGGGGTGTGTGGCGCGGACCGTGGTCCGCGGGCTTGCGGAACGCGCCCGGCATCCGTCTGCAGGCCTTGGGCCGTCCACCTGCCACGACACTAACTAACTAATTAGTCAGCCCACAAGTCTTGACTTGCCTTCGCCCCGGTCCCACTCTGACTAACCAATTAGTCAGCCTGATCACGGCAGGTTCGGCAGTCGCACCTGCCGTCCGTTCCGGGCACAGCCTCACCGCCCATCGCCGCCGTCGCGGCGCGGAGGAGGACCACATGCACCCCCCGACCACCCGGGCAGCCGCCGCCGTCTCCCCAGCTCCGCCGGGGCCGCCCCCGGAGCACCCCGGGGAAGCGCTGCCCGCGCGCTACTACACGGATCCGGCCATCACCGAGGCCGAGACCGAACGCATCTTCGCCAAGTCCTGGCAGCTCGCCTGCCATGAATCCGACCTTCCCGGCCCCGGCGCACGGCTCACCGCCACCGTCGCCGGCCGGGAGGTGCTGGTCGTCCGTACCGAGGACGGCGGACTCGCGGCCCATCTCAACGTGTGCCGGCACCGCGGCACCCGCCTGGTCAGCGCACCCGAGCCGGCGGGCAAGGCGATCCGCTGCCCGTACCACGGCTGGACCTACAAACTGGACGGACGGCTGGTCGGCGCCCCGGAGGCGCGCCGGATCCCCTGTCTGGACAAGCCCCGGCTCGGCCTGCACCCGGTCAACATCGAGTCCTTCCTCGGTTTCGTCTTCGTCAACCTCGACCTGGAGGCGACCCCGCTCGCCGAGAGCTGCGCCGGGCTCGCCGAGGCCGTCGGCCACTACACCGGGCCGGGCCTCGTCCCCATCGGCAAATACCGCATCCACGACCCTGCGGGCGGCGAGGAGCAGAACGCCAACTGGAAGGTGATCGTCGACAACTATCTGGAGGGCTATCACGTCCCGGTCGCCCACCCCGCGCTCATGCGACTGCTCGACTACCAGGCGTACACGGTGGACGTGCGGGAGAACTACGTCCTGTTCGAGTCCCCGCTGCGCGACAAGCCCTCCTCGAACTGGACCGAGCGGCTCTACCAGCGGCTGGCCACCCCGATGCCGGGGCTGACCGAGGCCGACCGGCGCGTGTGGCGGTACGCCGTGATCTATCCGAACACGCTCATCGACTTCTACCCTGACCACGTGCTCGCGTGGACCGCCTTGCCCACCGCCCAGGACCGGGCGGCGATCCCGGGCGCCTTCTACACCCGGCACGGGGAGAGCGTGCGCACCCGGCTGGCCCGGCGGCTGAACATCCACATCGGCTGGGTCACCAACGACGAGGACGCCGAGCTGGTGGAACGCGTGCAGGCCGGCCTGCAGACCCCCGGCTTCGAGCCGGGCCCGCTGTCGCAGCGCGAGGCCGCCGTCGGCTGGTTCGCCGGCCGGGTCCGCGGCGACCTGGACGGGGACACGCGGTGACGGCCGCCCGCCACCCGGCCGCCGCGCCGCACCCGCCCGGAGCCGTCCGCCTCGCGTCGGGCTTATCCGGCACCCGCTGACGCACGCACCCTCCCCAGACCGGTCTTCACTACGGAGTCAGGGCCTCCGTGAGCCGACCAGCCGGTCCCGCCCTGGAGTTGTGCCGTTCCTCGACGGAGAGGACGTTCCATGTCCCCCGAGGTACCCCCACCGACCCGTCGCGCCCTCCTGCGGGCCGGCGCCTGCGGCTTGCTCGGCGCCGCGGCCGGTGGCTGCGGGTTCATGCCCGCCAGAACGCCCGACGCCCAGCAGCTCGCCCCGGTGCGGGCGCGCGTCGACGGCGATCTCGTCTACTTCAACTGGGCCGACTTCGTCGACCCGTCCGTGTTCAAGGGCTTCGAGAAGGAGTACGGCGTCAAGGTCGTCCAGTCGAACTTCGACTCGATGGAGGGAATGGTCGCCAAGCTCAACGCCGGCAACCGCTACGACATCGTCTTCCCCACCGCCAAGTGGGCCCAGCGCCTGGTCCGCGGCGGGCGGCTGCGCCGTATCGACCACTCCCAGCTCACCAACGCGCACGCCGTGTTCGGCAGGTACGCGTACTTCGCCGACCCGTGGTACGACCCCGGCTCCGCGCACACCGTGCCCTTCACCGCCTACAAGACCGGCATCGGCTGGCGCCGCGACCGCGTCGGCGAGCTGACCGGATCCTGGAAGGACCTGTGGAGCGACAAGGCCAGGGGCAAGGTCTTCCTGCTGGACGACCGGGACGAGGTCCTCGGCATGGGCGCCCTCGCCCTCGGCCTGGACGTGAGCACCGGGAACACCCGTGACCTCGACCGCATCACGTCCCTGCTGGGCACCCTGCGGCCGCGACTGCGCGGCTTCTCCAGCGACAGCTACAACAACCTCCTCAACGGCAACGCCGTCATGACACAGGCGTGGAGCGGCGACATGGCCGCCATGCTCAACCAGGCCAAGGACCCCTCCGTGTTCGGCTTCGAGGCCCCGCGGGAGGGCACGCCGATCAATTCCGACTGCTACGCCATCCCCTGGAACGCCCCCCACCCGGGCACCGCGATGCTCTTCATCGACTACATGCTGCGGCCGGAGAACGTGAAGAAGAACATCGAGTACATCGGCTACCCGATGCCCGTGGCCGGTTCCGAGAAGATCTACGCGGAGCTGGTCAAGCCGTTCCCCGAGTGCCTCGTCACCGAGGACGACCTCAAGGCGGACCTGTTCTTCCGCAACGGCGGCCGCGCGGCGGAGGACGCCCGCGACACCGCCTGGACCCATGTGAAGGCGGGCTGATCCATGGCACCGCTCCGCCACTCCTCGCGCACCCGCCGGCGCCGTCCGGACGCCACCGGCACCCGCATGTGGACCTGGTTCATGCTGCCCGGCACCCTCTGGATGACCGGCTTCCTGATCGCCTCGCTCGTGCTCGTGGCCGTGCTCGCGGTCGGCACCACCGACGACCTCGGCAACCCGCGATTCGGCTTCGACCTCGCCGGTGTCCGCGCCCTCGCCGACCCCGCCTACACCGAGGTGCTCGCGCGCTCCGTCGGCTACGCCCTGCTGACCTGCGCGATCTGCCTGCTGATCGCCTACCCGGTGGCGTACACCATCGCCCTGCACGGCGGCCGGTACAAGCACGCCCTGATCGCCGCGATCGTGGTGCCGTTCTTCGCCAACTACCTGGTCCGCATGTACGGCTGGTCGGTGGTCCTCTCCGACGACGGACCAGTGCTGCGCGCCCTGCGTGCCGTCGGAGTCGCCGACGGGGACACGAAGATCCTCAACACCGGCGTCGGCGTGGTCGCGGGACTCGTCTACGGCTTCGTCGTCTTCATGATCATCCCGTTGTACGCGGCCCTGGAACGCCTCGACGTCTCCCTCATCGAGGCCGGCCGCGACCTGTACGGCGGCCCGGTCCGCACGTTCGTCTTCGTCACCATGCCCGCCACCCGGCAGGGCGCGGCGGCCGGACTCGTCCTGGTCTTCCTGCCCGCCATGGGCGACTTCGTCAGCGCACAGCTCATGGGAGGCCCGGACCAGATCATGATCGGCAACCTCATCCAGGACAAGTTCTTCCAGGGCCAGAACTGGCCGCTGGGCTCCGCGCTCACCATGCTGCTGATGCTGGTCCTGCTGATCGGGATGTTCGGCTACCTGCGGCGCACCCGCAAGGACGAGGCGGAGGCACCCCGATGACCCTGATCAAACTGCCCTCCGCGACCGCCCCGGCCCGCCCGGCCGCCCGGCGCCGCGCGCGGCACGGCCGTGCCGACCGCAGGCCCCGTGTCCTCATCGCGGTCACAGGGCTCTTCTTCGCCCTGCTCTACCTGCCCATCGCCGTCGTGGCCCTGTTCTCCTTCAACTCCAAGAAGTCCCTGACCGTGTTCGGCGGGTTCAGCCTGCGCTGGTACCGGGCGTTCGCCCACGACGACGTGCTCATCGCGTCGCTGGGCACCAGCCTGCGGATCTCCCTGGTGGCGATGGCCGGATCGGTGGTGCTCGGGGTGGCGCTCGCGCTCGGCCTGGTCCGCTGCCGCACCCGGCTCGGCTCACTGGCCGGCCTGATCATGCTGGTACCGCTGATCACCCCGGAGATCGTCACCGGCGTCGCGTCGATGCTGCTGTTCAAGGGCCTGGGCGTGACCCTGTCCACGAGCACGGTGATGCTCGCCGAGATCACCTTCTCCATCTCCTACGTCACGGTCATCCTGCGCTCCCGGGTCGCGGCGCTGAACCCGGAGGTGGAGGAGGCCGCCATGGACCTCGGCGCCACCCGCTGGCAGGCGGTCCGCCTGGTGACCCTGCCGGCCCTGCTGCCCGCGGTGCTCGCCTCCGCCGTGCTGATCTTCGCCCTCGTCTTCGACGACTTCGTCCTCGCCTACTTCACCACCGGCGTCGACCCCCAGCCGCTGTCGGTGCGGATCTACTCGGCGATCCGCTTCGGGGTGCAGCCCACCATCAACGCCGTCGGCACGCTGATGCTCGCGGGATCCATCTGCCTGATCGCCCTGGCGCTGTTCATCCCGCGCCTCTTCGGCCGCCGCGCCGGCCTCGACATCCTCTCCGGAGAGTGACTCCATGGACGCGACTCCCGCCGTCCGGCTCGACGGCGTCTCCAAGCAGTTCGCCGACTCCTACGCCGTGCACCGTCTCGACCTCGACATCGAGGCCGGCCACTTCTTCTCCCTGCTGGGCCCGTCCGGCTGCGGCAAGACCACCACGCTGCGCATGATCGGCGGATTCAGCGATCCCACCGAGGGCTCGGTGCTGCTCGCGGGCGAGGACGTAACCGCGCTGCCGCCGAACCGGCGCAACGTCAACACGGTCTTCCAGAGCTACGCGCTGTTCGACCATCTGAGCATCGCCGACAACGTCACCTTCGGGCTCAAGCGCAAGGGCGTCGCCAAGGCCGAGACACGGCAGCGCGTCGGCGAGATGCTGGACCTGGTCCAGCTCGGCGGCCTCGCCGAACGCAGGCCCCGTACCCTCTCCGGCGGCCAGCGCCAGCGCGTCGCGCTGGCCCGCGCGCTGGTCAACCGTCCGGCCGTGGTCCTCCTCGACGAGCCGCTGGCCGCCCTCGACCTCAAGCTGCGCCGCCAGATGCAGGTGGAGCTCAAGCAGATCCAGCGCGAGGTCGGCATCACCTTCGTCTTCGTCACCCACGACCAGGACGAGGCGCTGACCATGTCCGACCGGATCGCCGTGATGAACGAGGGGCACATCGAACAGTGCGGCACCCCCGAGGACATCTACGAACACCCGGCCACCCGCTTCGTCGCGTCCTTCATGGGCACCTCCAACCTGATGAGCGGCACGTACCGCGCGGGTGAGGTCTCCCTGGACCGGGGCCCCGCGCTGTCGGTCGGCCCCCGCACCGGCATCGCGGACGGCACCGCCGTCAGCGTGTCCGTGCGCCCCGAGAAGATCTGGCTGTCGGACTTCGAACCGGGCATGTCGATGCTGAGCGGGGTCGTCCGCGACACCGTCTACAGCGGCCCGACCACGACCTATCTGATCGAACTCGCCCCGGGCGTCACGCTGTCGGTGCTGGAGCAGAACACGGCCCGTGCGCGCATGGAGGACCGCTGGAGCGGCGGCGAGACGGTGGAGTTCGGGTGGCGGCCCGAGCACTGCCTGGTCCTGGCCTGAGCGCCACCCGCCCCCGATTCCGCCGTACCGACGAAAGCGAAACTGATGCATCACGACGTGATCGTGCTCGGTGCCGGTCTGGCCGGGCTCGCCGCCGCCCGGGACCTGGCCGCCGCCGGCACCGACGTGCTCGTCCTGGAGGCCCGGGACCGCGTCGGCGGCCGGGTCGAGCAGACCCGGACACCCGACGGCCGCACCGTCCAGCTGGGCGGCGAGGTGGTCGGCCACGGACACACCGCCTACCTGGAACTCGCCAAGGAACTCGGCCTCGAACTGGTCCCCAGCTATGTCGCCGAGCCCGGCCGTATCACCCGTGCCACCCCGGAGGGCCGCTCGGCCGGTGATCCGCCGCACTGGTTCGGGCCGGGAGACGCGGGGCTGCACGAGCGGCTGGGCGCGGAGTTCGCCGCGCTCGCCGCCACCGTCGATCCGGACGCCCCCTGGTCGCATCCGGACGCGGCCGCCCTGGACCGGCTGTCCGTGGCCGACTGGCTGCGCTCGCGGCACGCCACGCCCGCGGTCGTACGCCTGTGGGACATCGGCCAACTCGCCCTGGCGGGCGGCTCGTACGAGCGGATCTCGCTACTGGCCGCACTGCGCAAGAGGGCGGCCGTCCCCGGTTCGGGTGCCGGAGACTACGACTACGACGACTGGGAGGGACTGCGGCTGGCCGAAGGATCGGCGACCCTCGCCGAGGTCCTCGGCCGGGAGCTGGGCCCCCGCGTCCGGCTCGGCTCACCCGTCGCCGCCGTCACGGTGCGCTCCGGCCGCTGTGCCGTTCGCCTGGCCACGGGCGAGGTCCTCACCGCCGGGGCCGTGGTCAGCGCCCTGCCCGTGGGTCCCCTGCGGTCCGTCGCCGTCAGCGGGGTGAGCGGGGCCCGGCTCGCCTCCCTGCACCGGCAGCGCCACGCGACGGCCGCGAAGTTCGCCGCCGTCTACGACCGTCCCTTCTGGCGGGCCGGCGATCTGAACGGGCTGTCCGAGTCCGAGGGGGTGCTGGGCAGCACCTGGCCGCAGAACGAGGGCGTCCTGTCGGCCCTGATACCGCCCGAGCGCTACGGCGTGCTGCTCGGCACCCCGCCCCAGCTGCGCGCCCCCGAGCTGCTCGGCGAGATGGCCGCCATGTTCGGTGACGAGGCGCTGCGGCCGAGCGCCTGCCATCTGCGGCTGTGGGGCACCGACCGGTGGACCCAGGGCTATGTCACCCAGTGGCCGCCGGGCGAGGTCATGGCGGTCGGCCCGCTGCACGGCACCCACGAGCCGCCGTTCTACGTCTGCGGCTCCGACCAGTGGGTCGCCGGGTACATGGAGGGCGCCGTCCGCACCGGCCGCGCCGCCGCCGGGGAGGCGCTGCGCCGTGGCTGACCTCGACCGCCCCACCACCGTCCTCAACCACATCGGCGGCAAGGAGGTGCCGGCCGCGTCCCTCGCCACGCTGCGGCTGATCGACCCGGCGACCGGACGCGAGCACGGCACCGCCCCGCTGTCCGGACCCGAGGACGTGGACGCGGCCTGCCGGGCGGCACAGGAAGCCTTCACCGGCTGGTCGGCCACGACTCCGGCGCAGCGGCAGTCCGCGCTGCTGCGCGTAGCCGACGCCCTGGAAAGGGAGGCCGACGCGCTGGCGAGTGCCGAGGTGACCGACACGGGCAAGCCGAGCGCCCTGTTCCTGGCGGACGAACTGCCCGCGATCGTCGACGTGCTGCGGTACTTCGCCGGAGCGGCCCGGAACCTGCCGGGCGCGGCGGCGGCCGAGTACACACCAGGCCGGACCTCCGTGCTGCGCCGGGAGCCGGTCGGGGTCTGCGCCCAGATCACACCGTGGAACTACCCACTGATGATGGCGGTGTGGAAGGTCGCCCCGGCGCTGGCCGCCGGCAACACCGTCGTGCTGAAACCGTCGGACAGCACGCCGTCGTCGGCCGCGCTGCTCGCCCGGCTGGCCGCCGAGCACCTGCCGCCGGGTGTGCTCAACGTGGTGTGCGGCGACCGTGACACGGGGCGCTCCCTCGTCGCCCACCCCTGTGTCCGGCTGGTGGCCGTCACCGGGAGTGTCCGCGCCGGACAGGAGATCGCGGCGGCGGCGGCCACCGACCTCAAACGGCTCCACCTCGAACTCGGCGGCAACGCACCGGTCCTGGTCCACGAGGACGCCGATCTCGACGACGCGGTCGAGCAGTTGTCGTCGCTGGCCTACTACAACGCGGGCCAGGACTGCACGGCCGCCACCAGGATCCTGGTCCACCGGCGGATCCACGACGCCTTCCTGGACGCGTTCGCCCGCGGGGCGGCACGGCTAGTACCGGGCGGCCCGGACGACGGGCGCGCCGATTTCGGCCCGCTCGCGAACGCCGCCCAGCTCGACTCCGTACGCGGCCTGCTGGATCGTCTCCCGGACCACGCCGAGATCGTCACCGGCGGTGCGGCCCTCGCCCGCCCGGGCTACTTCCATCAGGCCACGGTGGTCGCCGGCGCCCGCCAGGAGGACGAGATCGTGCGGAGCGAGGTGTTCGGACCGGTCGTCACCGTCCAGCCGTTCGCCGAGGAGGCTGAGGCCCTGCGGATGGCGAACACCGTGCCGCAGGGGCTGGCCGCGAGCGTCTGGACCCGCGACCACGACCGCGCCATGCGCGCGAGCCGCGCCCTGCACACAGGCATCGTCTGGGTCAACACCCATGGCACGACAGTCTCGGAGATGCCACACGGCGGAGTGCGTCACTCCGGCTACGGCAGCGACCTGTCCCTCACCGGCCTGCTCGACTACACACAGGTCAAGCACGTCATGTTGTGAGGGGGTGGCGGGCAGGTCGCACCGCCTCAGTTTCCTACAGGAGGCATCAGTATCACCACTGGACTGTGGCCGGATCAGGCATCTGACGAATGTTCGAACCTGGCCTACTCGGGGCTGGGCAATCCGCCCTTTTCCACCGTCGAGAGGCCACTGATGTCTCAGACCAGTGTCCACACCGCCGCCGTGCTCGAAGCCTGGCTGTCGGGCACCGAGAGCGCCTACGGCCAGTCCAACCCCGCCGGTCCGCTGTACGTCGGCGGTGCCGCCGCGGAGGCCGCACTGACCGATCCGAGCGACTCCCTGTACGGCTTCTGTTCCAGCCCGAGCGGGTCGCACGGCAGTTGGTGCTGCTGACCGGTCGCCCGTGGTGCCGCTGACCTTCGCCCGTACGCAGGAGCGCTGATCGTCCGCGGTGCTCCCGGGTCCCGCGCGGTGAACCGCGCGCCGTACGACGGCACGTCCGCACCGCACATCCGGTGCCGGGGTGCCGGCGTCGGGCGCGCGGTTCACCCCGTCTTGACGTCTTGTCCTTCCGGCGTCCGGCAGGGCGCCGCACGTGCGGCGGAATGTGGCGAGGAGCGGCTGCTGGAACGGGCCGCCGCGCGGGCGGTGCTGCTGGAGGGCCGGCTGGTCGAGGACGACGTCGAGGTGGATCTTCTGAACGGGGCGGCCGGTGGTGTCGTACCGCTGCTCGGCCTGGCCGCGGCGACCGGGCGGGACCGCTGGCTCGCGGCCGCCGCGCCCATCGGCCGCCGGCTGGCCGGGCTGGCCCGGGTGGACGCCGGGCCTGTCGGAGTCGTCCACACGCTGCTGCGGATGCACCGCTCGGCCGCCCTGCCCGACCCCCTGCTGCTCGACTGAGCCGGGCCTCCGTACCGTCCCGGGCGCGGAGCACGCCCAAGGCTGTTCTCACCCGTCGTAGGGCACGACCTTGAGGACCTTGCCCTGCGGACTCGACTCGATGTAGCCGCTCTGGCCGTAGGAGTTGCCGAGGTAGACGGACATCCCGGCGGGGCTGTCGAAGACGGAGTCCGGCAGGTTCACCAGCAGGTAGCGGGTGTTCGCGTCGTCGACCTTCAGCTTGCGCCGGCCCTCGGCCAGCAGGCCCGGGACCTTGTTCCAGTCGAAGTCGTCCAGGCCGAGGGGGGAGGTCCCGCTCCTGAGCGTGCTGCTGATGATGCCCTTCTGCACGCCCTGGCTGGGGCGGTAGGTGTACGAGTCGTACTTGGTGTCGCTGCCCTTCACCATGAGGTCGGCGGAGACGTATTGCGGATACACCGTGAGCGATCCGAACCGGTTGCGGCCGGTCTCCTTCTTGAAGGCGCTGATCGCGGTGCGGATGCCGGCCGGCGTCAGGAGGTCCGTCGTGCCGGTCCGTCCCTCGGCCGAGGGCGTGGCTGCCGAGGAGGCCGTGTCACCGGCCGCCGGTGACTTGGCGGCCGGCCGGCCGGAGGCGGTCGACGAGCCCGATGTGCCGGAGGTGTGGGCGTTCCCGTCGGGCAGCAGGGTCCAGACCAGCGCTCCAGCGAGGGCCACACCGGCGACGGGCAGGGCCACCACTGTCCAGCGGCGGCCGCGCCCCGGCCGCACCGCGACGGTGTGGGACCCGGGACGCGCGTCCTGCGGCCCCGGGGCGAACGTTGGCGCCGAGGCCGGCGGTGCGCCGTAGGGGCCCGTGGTCATCGCGGGCGCGGGCCCGAAGCCCGTGGTCGGGGACGCGGGTCCGGGCACCTGCGGGGCGGACGGCGGCTGCGGGGACGGTGGCCGCAGCGGGAACGAGGTGGGCATCTCGGCCTCGCGGGCGGCGGCGTCCAGCATCCGCTCCAGTTCCTGGGCGCCGGGCCGTGCCGCGGGATCCCGGACGAGGACCCGCGTCAGGACCTCCCGCAGCGGACCGGCGTTGACCGGCGGCGGGATGTCCTCACTCAGCACGGCGGCGAGCGTCGCCAGCGTGGTGGCCCGACGCAGCGGGTGGTGGCCCTCCACCGCCGTGTAGATCATCATCGCCAGCGACCACAGGTCCGACGCGGGACCGCCGTCCTTGCCGGAGACGCGTTCCGGGGCCATGAAGTCGGGGGTGCCGATGACCGCCCCCGTGGCCGTGAGAGAGGTCGACTCGCGGATCGCGGCGATACCGAAGTCGGTGAGCACCGGACGGCCATCGGGACGCAGCAGGACGTTCGCCGGCTTCACGTCGCGGTGCTGGATCCCGGCCTGGTGCGCGGCGTTGAGCGCGGCCAGCACCTCGCGTCCGATCCGCGCCGCCTCCACCGGGCTCATCGGGCCACGCGCGAGACGGTCGGCCAGGGAGCCGCCGGTGACGAGTTCCATGACGATCCAGGGGTAGCTTCCAGGACCGCCGTCGACCACGTGATGGATGGTCACCACGTTGGGGTGATCGACACGGGCCAGCGCGCGTGCCTCCCGCAGGACCCGTTCCCGCAGCGTCCCGGCCGCCTGCGGATCGTATTCGGCCAGATCGGGATCGGGCGGCCTGACCTCCTTGACGGCCACGCTCCGGTGCAGCACGAGGTCCCTCGCGCGCCAGACCATGCCCATGCCGCCACCGCCGAGCCGTGCCTCCAGCTCGAACCGCCCGTCGACAACCCGTCTGTGGCTGTCGTCGCCACCCGCTTCGCTCATGGGCGGGAAGCTTAGTTGCCGCCGCCGATAGCACGCGGATGGACCCCGTCCTCGCGGGCGCACGGCGTGCGGAGCGAACCCGGGGCACCGGCCCCGAGGCCACAATGCGCCATGCCAGGCAACGGGTGACCGGTTCCTGGCCCATGTCGCTCGACGATCAGGAAGGCAGGTCGGCCGGGATGCTGTTGCGACTGCCCATCTCCGTGTCCGAGGCGCAGGATTGTCTGGCCGAGGGAGCCGTGCCGATCGGCGGGGCCACCCTGCTGTGGGCCGAGTGGCAGCGGGACGGGTTCCCCGAACAGGCGATGTCGCTGCGCGGTGTCCCGGAGGCCAACGCCGTCGGGCGCGAGACGGCCGCCGCCGGGGTGGGGACCGGGGCCGTACGCCGGACGGCGACGGTCGGCGGCAACCTCGTGGGCAGCACGCTGCGTTGCCTGTTGCCTGCTGCCGGCCGCGGTCGTCCTGGACGCGCGTGCGACGATACTGGGGCCCGAGGGCATTCGGGAGACAGACCTGGCGGAGTTGACGGCCAAGCGTCCGCTCCTGCTGGCCCTCCACTGGCGCGCGCCCGTCGCCATTGCCTACCGCAAGCTACCGGCCGAGGCGGGCGGGGCGCCGCCGCTCACCGTCGCCACGGCCCTGCGCCGTGACGGCGGCGGACAGCGCGGGCTGCACGTCGCCGTGCGCCACGGATACGACGTGCTCAGCGGCAGCGCCCCGGGCGGGGCGGGCGCCGAGGACGCGGTGCGCACGCTGCGGCGGACGGAGCTGGCCGAAGTCCCCGCCGCCGCCTGGGAGGTGGTCGGCGCACCCAGCTGATCAGCGGGGCCGCGCCAGGCGTTCCTGGAGGCGGGCGTGCCGGAACTGGTACACCGGGCCGGTCGCCCGGAGCAGGTTGCGGCGGCGGGCGTCCTCCAGGAACGCCATCAGGCGCACCGGGGTGCCCTCGCGGGCGGAGAGCTGAAGGGCGGTGGCGGCGGTGGCGACGGCCGTGTTGCAGACCGGGCCGGCCATGACAGCCGTCAGCAGCGCACCCGAGAACGCGGCCAGTGCGCCCAGGGGCGAGCCCAAGAACCAGGCCACCAGGGGCCCGGCCAGCAGCCCCACCGCGACCCCGGTCAACAGGCCGAGGACGAGGCGCAGTCCGAGGTGGTGCCGCCACACATCCCTGGGCCCGACCGAACGGGTGTCCTGCAACGGTGGGCGGTTGTAGTGCTCCCGTACGTCGTCGTACCAGGAGCCCGCTCCGGCGGACAGGAACGGCACGCCCGCCACGATCTGGTGGCCGCGGCCCGTCACTAGTACCCCGGTGTACCCGAGCGGCAGGGTGGTGAGGAAGCAAAGCCACGCGGGCGGCGGGTTGTCGCCCGGCAGCAGGGGGACGCTCAGTGTCGCCGCTGTGCCGAGGACCAGCCACTCCACCACGCCCGAGACGATCGCTCCCGGAGTGAAGATGTCCCGCCAGCCGGCACTCTGCAACGGCTGCGGATCACTGAGTTCCGCGAAGCGGTCGCCGGCCGCCCAGCCGCCCAGGACCGCACCCGGGACCGCGAGCAGCACGGTGGACAGGGTGGGGGAGGCCAGCCACATCACGACGGAGGTGGGCACCCCGCACACCACGCTGACCAGCGCCCACATGGCGAGCCGTCTGGGCCGGACCTCCGCCCACCCCGTGATGTGCCACCACCGCAGGTCCCGGTCCCCCTCGCCGGCGAGGCGCCGCGCGACGAACCGCAGGGTCCGCTCCGCCGTCTCCGCGGACCATCGGGGGGCCGGGGTGCCGGCCCGCGGGGTGTAGGCGGCGGTGACGGCGTGGTCCAGCAGATGGTTCTCGACCTCGCTGGACGTGTCGAAGCGGGCGCTGTCGAGGAGTTCGTCCACCGGACCGTCGTCGGCGTAGATGTCCCGTACCAGGGTGATCGTCAGCGGCTTGGCGAGGGCGCGGGCCACCGCGCTGTCCGGGGCATGCAGCAGCCGGTCGGTGAGCGCCCGCCACGCGGCGGGCGCCGGGTCGGGCAGCTGGTCGAGCAGGTACGTGGCGGCCTCGGCCGGCTCGACGGGCTGGATCTCCAGCGCCACGGCGCTGCCCAGCCGGGCGCACCTCTTCGCGGTCAGTACGGCCTCCAGCGCCCGGGAGACCAACACCAGCCGGCACGGAGCCTGCGCCAGCGCGGTCACCATCGCGCCCCGCAGCTTGTTGCCGTCGACCTCGTCGAGCCCGTCCAGGAACAGTGCCACCCGTCCCGACTCCAGGAGCTGCCGGGCCCGCCCGCGCCCGCCCCGCCCGGCGAACAGCGTGTACTCCCGGGACAGCCGTTGCGCCGCCCACTCCGTCGGCTTCTCCCGGGCCGGGTCCCAGCCGTCGAGCGTCAGCAGCACTGGCACCGGGACACGCGCCCGCTCCTTCGCACTGAGGTCCGGCCGGGCGCGGTGGCGCAGCGCGGCCAGCAGCAGCAGCACCGCGGTGGCCGTCTTGCCCACCGCCGGCGCACCCAGCAGAAGCAGCCGGCCCGAGGCCAACCCGCCGTAAACGGCGTGCAGATCGTCCAGTCCACCACCGGCCCGCAGCCGCTCCTGGGTCACCGCCGCCAGGCCGGGCAGCGGTTCGAACCGGGCCCACCGGCCCTTGGCGGTCGCCGCGCCGACGGGACCCGACAGGTCCCGGCCGGTCACCCGCCAGCGCGGCGGCAGCGGGGGCGGCTCCAGCAGCCGCCGTAGGCCGGCCTCCTCCTGCCACTGCGTCCACACAGCGCGGGCCAGCTCGTCGGCCGAGGCGTCCAGCGGGGTCGGGGGCTCGGAGCCGTGGTGGTGATGGACGTTCTGCGTGCTGCCGGCGCCGGTCTGCAGCACGACCGGCCCGTGGAAGGCGTTGCCGCTCACCCCGTCCGGCCCGGCACCTGACCCGCTCATCCCGCCGTCCCGAAGCGGATGTCCTGGGTGCTGTGCGCACCCGTCTGGAAGGCGACCGGCCCGCGAAAGGTGTTCCCGGACACCGCCCCGCCGGTTTCCTCGCCCCCGGTCCGCGCCCGCAGCGCGTCGAGCCCGGCCACCAGCTCGTCCCGCTCCGCCGCCGCCACACTCTCCAGCAGCGCGGCGAACTCCCCGCGCCATACGCGTGCCTGCACCTCGCGCTGCCACTCCCGTTCCCCCTCGTCCTCGCCCGCCGCCAGCGCGGCGGCGGTGCGGTCCAGCCGCTCCAGCGCCTCACCTTCCCGGTCCGGGTCACCGCGGCCGACCAGCCGGGCGCACCGTGTCCGGAACCACGCCCACAGGTCCGAACCGGCGGCCTCCACCACCGCGGTGCCCCCCGCCGCGGCGGCCGCCGTCATCACCTCGTCAAGCATCGCCAACCCCCAGTCCAGCCTTAACGTCCTGAACCATCCTGAATCCGGACAGGGACCCTAGCGCGGCGCGCACTCGAACCAGACGGTTTTCCCGATTCCCGGACCGGGCACCACGCCCACTTGTCGACCATGGCGTCCAGCAGAAGAAGACCCCGCCCGCATTCGGCCTCCGCTGGGGAGACGTCCTGCGGGCAGGGCAGCCGGGATGGCCCGTCGGCCACCTCCACCCGCACCGCCGACACCAGCCGCAGCACCGCCAACGAGCAGCGCAGGTCCGGTCAAAACCCGCTGCTGTTGCAGTGGTTGACCTGCGACCATCAGATTAAGAACGTGTCCTACGTGGTCAGATTGAGGAACCCGTTTGTAGCAGCAGAGTGCGGCGGCGAGCCCGAGAAAGGCCAGGTAGTTGGAGGGTTGGCGTTCGTAGCGGTGGTTGAGTCGGCGGTACCCGGTCAGCCAGGACATGGTCCGCTCGATGACCCACCTGCGGCGGCCGAGTCGCTCACTGGAGTCGATGCCCTTACGCGCGATGCGGACGCCGATGTGCTTGCCCCACAGCCAACGCCGCGGGTGAGGAACGTCGTACGCCTTATCCGCATGAAGACGCCCAGGCTTGGAATCGGCTGCGTGGGATTCGTGTCCGATGTGGAAATGGGACAGCATCGGCTTCAGAGCGAGACTGTCGTGGGTGTTGGCCGCGGAGAGTCCGACCCGTGAGGGCAGTCCGTCCGCGTCGGACAGGATGTGCATCCTGGAACCGGGCTTACCCCGGTCCACGGGGGTCGGACCTGCAAGTTCGCCCCTTTTTTGGCCCTCACGTGAGCGGAGTCGAGTACGGCCCTCGACAGGTCGATTAGGCCCTGCTCGTCCAGGAGCTGCAGGACCTTCTGGTGCAGCCGCCCCCACAGGCCGGCCCGCGACCAGATGACGAACCGTCGATGCACCGGGCAAGCCAGTTCAGATGTCACCCGATCGTGCACCAGACCCACACGGCACAGGCGCTGCCCTGGTGGAACGGCGGAGGCTTCATCTGGCGGCTCTGGCACGCCGTGGCCGTCACCAGCAGGGCCGCTTCCTACTTGCCGTCTTCGTCCCGGCCGTCTTCGATGACGAACAGTGGCTTGGTGCCATGTGCGGGTGCCTCAGCGAGCGCGACGGCTTCAATGAAATGCTCGAGCGGGAACGGCCGACCCCGGGGAATGCTGAGGACCTCGTCGGCGACGAGACCGCGAACCCTGGCCAGCGCGTGCAACGCTATCTCGGGTGAGGCGGTGGCGAACCAGCGGTTCAACCAGAAACCACGGATTCTTTTGGTCTCGTAGATGACTGAACGTGCCTGCAGCGGGATCGTCAGTGCCGCAGGGTCGGTCTTCCGGTGAGTGGAGAGTGCGCCGTAGACCACCAGCTCCCCGCTGGGAGCAAGTGCCTGGGACACCTGGGCGCCCACGGGGCCTGCGACACAGTCGGCAGCCTTGAGTACGCCGTCCGGTCCCGCTGTCTCGGCGACGCGCTGCACCAGGTCCTCGTCCTCCGTGCAGATGACCTCGTCACCACCGAGCGCTTTGATCTCCTCCACGGCGGCGCGTCGCCGCACGACATTGATCGTGCGGATGCCCAGATGCCGGGACAGTTGGATGACGAGCCGGCCCACGGTGGAGCCCGCAGCCGTCTGCAGCAGCCACTCGCCCGGCTGTACGTCGAGTTCGCGCGTGACGAGGAGCAGAGCGGTCAACGGGTTGACGGCGAGCTGGCAGGCGCTGGAGTCGCTCAGATGGTCGGGGACCGGCAGGAGTCTTAGTGTGTCGGCGACGAGGTACTCCTGCCAGGTGCCGGCCACCGGGGGCCCGGGTACCGCCGGGACCGCAGCGACCACCACGCGCTCGCCGACCGTCGGTGCCTCGGTGTCCGGGCCCAGAGCCGCGACACGGCCTACGCACTCCAAGCCGCCCCCCACAGCGGGGAACGTGGGAGAAAAACCATAGCGGCCGCGCAGCACGTGCAGATCACTGGCGTGAATCGGAGTCGCCTTCACACGGATCAGCGCCTGACCGGTTTTCGGCGTGGGAACAGGCCGGGATTCCAGCCGCAGGACGTCGGTGGGCTCGCCGGCCTTCACGGCCACGAGCGCGCGCATCGATTGAGGCATAGTGGCCTCCCGTCTCTCAGCGCCTGAGACAGCTCGGCGGTGGCTCCGGACCAAAGCCGATGCCGCCAGCGCCCAGGCTGTGACCGACGTCGTGCAAGCCCGCTCCAGGCCTTCACCGGCTCATTCGGAGTGATCGTGCGTGCGTGGGATCGTGCGGCCTCGGAAGACACGTGATCAGGACCGCTCGCCGGCGCACCATCCTGATTCCTCCACGCTACGCCCGGCCCAAGGAAGATTCCCGGTGGCTGACCGCTGAGTCATTCGGCCAGGAGTTTCCCAGGTGCGGGGATCAGACGGCCAGGCGGCGGATCGCGACTACGGCCGCGTCGTCGTTGAGGTGTCCGTGGACGTGAGCCAGGAGGTCGTCGTGGAGTGCGCGCAGGAGTTCGTCGGGGTCGTCCTTGGTCCACTCGGGCGCCCGGTCGGTGAACGCGTAGAAGAGTCCGTCGGCATCACGTGCTTCAATCACGCCGTCTGTGTGGAGGAGCAGCAGGTCGCCGACCTCGAACGGGAACGTCTGGACGTCGTAGGCAGCGATGCCGAAGGAACCGCCGAGTCCGATCGGAAGGTGGCTCGCCTCGGGCACGAGTGGGGTGATGTGAGTTCCGCGCAGGAGCAGCGGCGGGGGGTGGCCGCAGTTGATGAGGTGGACGACCGGTTCGTGGTCGGGGATGTCGAGCAGGATGGCGGTGGCGAAGTCCTCGTCAGTGTCCTGCTCCGTCTGTGGTCGCCACTGGCTGGTGTCCCAGCGGAACGCGGCGTCCAGGTGGATTGCGAGGCGGGGCAGGGTGGCCTGCCGGTGGGCGGCTGCGCGGAAGGCGCCGAGCAGTAGGGCGGCGTTGTTGATCGCGGCCAGCCCGTTGCCGCGCACGTCGCCGATGAGGAGCCGGGTGCTGTGGTGGTCGGTCCGTGCGGCCGCGTACAGGTCTCCGCCCAGATCGGCTTCCTCCTCCGCGGGGATGTACAGGCCGGCGATCCTAAGCGGGCCGGTGCGGGCGGGCAGTGGCTGCAGCAGCACGCTCTGCGCTGCCTCGGCTACGGACCGCACCTGGTGCAATTGGCGCTCGCGTCGGTCCCGCACGGCGCAGACGCTGACACAGACGGCGGAGACGACGATCAGGGCGATGATCTGCGCCTGGATGTTGGCGGTGGGCAGGACCCCTCTGAGCACGCCGATCAGTACCTGGGCCGCCACGGCGAGCGCTCCCATCAGCGCTGTCACGCGGGCGCCGGCGAACGCCACCGTGATCGCAGGTGCCGCCACCAGCAGTGGCCCGAGGTGGATGTGCGGCGGAGCCAGCACATCCACCACGCAGACCGCAACGATCAGTCCCAGTGGGAGCACCATCAGTGCGGGCGCGTGACCCGGCTGCCAGGAACGCCGGAAGTCCTGCCATGGTCGCAAGGCCATGCCTCAAGCTTTCCACTTGCCCGGGCGTTCAACGGGTTGACGGGGAGTTGGCGGGCCTATGGAGTCGCTCAGATGGTCCGGGACCGGCAGTAGCGTTCGCGTATCCAGGACGAGGTATTCCTGCCAGGCACCGGCCACGGGGGCCCGGGTCCCGTCAGGACCGCAGCGGCCACCGCGCGTTGGTCGATCGGCACGGCACCCCGCTCGCCGTCTCGGTGACCGGAGGCAACCGGCCGACGTCACCCGGCTCACGCCGCTGCTGGACGCGATCCCGCTGGTAAAGGGACGGCGGGGCGTCCTCGGAGCAGACCGAAACGGCTGTTCGCCTATCGCGGCTACGACTACGACGAACACCGTCGCCTGCTCTGGAAGCGAGGCGCTCCCCGCAGCGCAACGCAGCGCTGCGGCGCTTCACGCTACGCCGGCCGGGTACATTCCCGGCGGCGGACCGTGCGCCGTAGCTGTCGTCGTCACCGGCGTGGGTTCGTGCCGTTTCGGTGGGCATGTGCCCGCCTGAGTCCTTACCAGGGCGGGCCCGCCAGATGAGGGCCGGGGTGGTAGCGGGCGCGGACGGCCAGGGCGGCGACGTCGTCTTCGGCATGCTCGGCGTCAAGGTGCTCCAACACCTCGCCGAGCAGCCCCTGGACCGTGCCGCCCGGCGACGGATGCAGAGCGGTCAGCCGGGTGAGCGAGTCGTCGATGTCCTCGCCGCGGCGCTCCACCAGGCCGTCGGTGAACATCAGGAGCGTCTCATCGGGTGCAAGGCGGCGGACGGACATGTCGTATCCGGCGAGTCCCGTTCCCAGGGGAGGTCCGACGGGGACGGGCACCAGTTCCCCAGTGCCGTCCGCGGAGAACACCACCGGGGGCAGATGGCCGGCGCTGGCGAGGGCCACAACCCCTCTGGCGGGATCGATCCGCGCCAGCAAGCACGTGGCGGGCCGTCTGCCGCTTTCGGCTGTGACCATGGCATCCAGCTGGCGCAGCACCCTGTGCGGCGGCAGGTCGGTCGAGGCGATGTACCGGAGCATCGAGCGGTACGCGTTCATGTCGACGGCCGCGTCGAGCCCATGCCCCATGACGTCCCCCACGACGAGCAAGGTGCGCCCGTAGTGGAGCCGGACAGTCTCGAACCAGTCGCCGCCGACCAGAGCACCGCCTCCCCACGGGAGGTAGCGCGTGGCCAGGTCCAGGTTCGGGTGTGGCTGACCGGGCTCGTCGAGCAGCGCGCGCTGTAGGTGCGTCGCCGTATCGCGCACCTGGCCATAGGCGCGAGCGTGCCGGACATGGACGGCGGCCAGCCGGGCCGCGAAGTGCACCGCGGCCGTGTCGTCCCGCGTGAAAGGCAGCCCTGTGCGCAGTGCTAGAGCGGTGCCGTACAGGCGCTGGTGGCTGATCAGGGGGACTGACAGACCGTACGGAGGCTTGCCCGAACGGAGGATCGGTTGTCCCTCGTCCCTTGCTTCGACGTGAAGGGCGGTTTCAGGGCGGAAGCGTTCGAGGAGGCCACCAGGGTCGGCCGTCACACGGACGACGACGTCCGGTGGGCCAGTGTCGACGGCCTCACCGATCAGCTCCACGGTCGCCGCGTCACACAGATGCCGGCACAGGAACACGGCCAGTTCCTCGCATGTTGTCCGCTCGGCCAAGGAGGTGCCGATCGTCTCGACCGCCCGCTCGAGCATCACCCACCACGCCGCAGCCGGCCCTCCCGCCGGCCTGCCGTGCTCGCCGCCATCGCTCTGGCTCACTCTTCGCCCTACCTCCCCACCGTCCTCGTGACTCAAGGCAACCCACCGCCATACCATCAGCCGCGCGGCGCGGAGCCCCGCATCGGCACCCGGTTGCTCACAGGCGCGGCTGCCGACTCGACGATCAGAGGCGAGCTGCTCGACGGTCCTTCAACGTCTGCTTCTTCCCGCTACTGCTCTGGGTCCCCCGGCGTTACGGCGTCGCTGGAAGGGCTGCTCGCCTGCGGGTATGGCTCCGACGTGCGGGCGCCATACCGGGACCCGATCCCCCCGGGTGCAGCCACCTCGGTGCGCAGTCCTTCCACTTGCCAGTCATTGAGTTGGGCAGTGAACGACGGCGACCGTCCGTGGTGGCGACGAATGCCTCGGCCCTCCCCGATTGCGGAGCTCTGCGGACGCCGAGATCGTGGATCCAAGTCGATGTCGCAGGAGCCCGGGTTATCGCCCGCGTCATTGGGTCCGAACACTGAACGCATAGAAGTCGCCCGGGCGGTCGGAGGCGACGGGCAGCTGACACGGCTGAGCGCCGGCCGCTCGCTGTCACACCCCCCTGATCGATCTCCGTGCCGCTTGCGGGGACGGAGAACTCCCAGCTTCCGGCGGTAAGGATTCGGCCTCCGTGCTCCTCCCAGGTCGGTCATCGGCGGTGTGTGCGTCGCAGGTGTCTACGTAGAAGCCTGCGCATCGAACGCAAGGAGGGCCGCGCCCTGCCGGACACGGCGGTGTCGGGCTGCAGCAGCGGCATTGCAGGCATAGGGTGCCTGCGTCCGGCGATCTCCATCACACAGTTGGCGGCATGCTCGGGGGCCTCGCCGAACTGCAGAGTGATCTGGATAGGCTGGGGCGGATCACCGGGCAGCTCGGCAGTGAGTGCGGTCATGGGTTCGCGGTGCCCGGCGTGAGCGTGCTGGTAACCAACCACCTTGCCGTCCACGAGTAGCTCGGTCTCGCGTGCGGCATGGCGTGTCTGCACCGTGACGGAGTGACCTTCCACCTCTAGGTGGAAGCGATGGGCGTGGACCACGACACACCTCCCTGGTTCCTGAGGGTGGCGCGTACTCCCAGCGTATGCGGTGTCTCACGACAGCATGGGGTTGTGCCGGCGTAAGCGCGCTACGTTGCCACCTGTGGGAAGGCGCTTAACGGGAACCCTGCGAGAGAGTTTGGCATGGTGAGGACAGCGGAAGGGCCCTCGGATAACGCCTCTGGTCCTCCCCTCCTGCGGCGGGGGCGTGAGGAAACTGTCGAAGAGCGTGCGGACCGGATGTGGTCCGCCGGCAACCAGGGTGCCGTCGACGATGTAGACGGTGTCCTTGCGCGGCCGACAGGCCGGGAGGATCGCCAGCAGCGCTGCGAGGTGTTCGAGGATCCTGTCAGCCGCGGACTTCGAGACTCCGAACAACGACGCCGCCTGCCGCAACATGAGGTTCGTGCGCCAGTACGTTGCCACCAGCAACACCCGATCTTCGAGCGACAGCCGCCACGGCCGGCCACGCTGAACATCGCCACCGCGACGCCGCACCAGTGCCACCAGCCTGGCGAACTGCACCTCGGTCAGACCCGCAAACGGCTCGATCCACTTCGGATCATCTGCTGAGATCACCCCGCCCATGCCCAGCCAACGCACCAACCGCACCACCGGGGTGCGGCAGCAGCGCCCGCTCGCTCGCAAGGCGTCCGGTTGGCCATCCAGCAATACACGAGAATGCGAGGCGCATTGATCAAGCTTTCACGCCTTTGACGACTGCGAAGACGCTGCGCACTGCTCTGGGATGTCCTGCGCTATGACCGCACCGTGCCTACCGCCCGCTTCAGGGCCGGTCGGTCCAGGCGGACGACGACCATGGCGATGTCGTCGTTGGCACCGCTGGCGACGTCGAGGCGGGCGAGGAGCGCGTCAGCGAGGTGTTCCGCGCTGAACTCGGTGCAGGTGGCGAGTGCGTCGGTCAGGCGGTTTAGGCCGGCGTCGATGTCCTCGCCGCGGCGTTCGATCAGCCCGTCGGTGTAGAGGATGAGGGTGTCGCCGGGAGTGTAGGGCGCGGTGGCCTGGGGGCGGGGGACGTGTTCGGGGCGGGCGCCCAGCGGTGGGTCGGTGGCCCGGTCGAGCAGGTCGCAGCTGCCGTCCGCGTGCAGCAGCACGGGCGGGGGGTGGCCGGCGCTGCTGTAGATGAGCAGGTGGCTGTGGCAGTCCACGAGGACCTCGACCGCGGTGGCGGCCAGTGCGCCCTCGACCGAACGCGCATACAGCCCCAGCACCTCCAATGCTTGGGCGGGGCCGTAGACGGCGCGGGTGGCGGCACTCAGCGCGCTGCGAAGCCTGCCCATGACGGTGGCGGCCATCAGCCCGTGGCCGACCACGTCGCCCACCGTGACAGTGAAGCGGTCCATGGGCAGGTCGACCGCGTCGTACCAGTCGCCGCACACGTTCAGTGATCCGGTCGCGGGTAGGTAGCGCACGGCGATGTCCGGGTGTCGGGCGAGATCGGGGGAGTGGAGCATGGCTTCTTGGAGGGCGACGGCGATGCGCCGTTCACGCGCGTGGGCTTGCCGCAGTTCCTCGTTCAGCCGCTGCAGCTGCCGTGCCCGGGAGTACAGCTCGGCTTCCATGGCCGCTTCCCGGCCGGGGCTGACCGACGGCAGGTTCGCCGTGCGGCGGGCGCGGACGACCTCGGTCATGTCCTCGGACCGGTGGATGATCCAGGCGACCTCTCCGTCCGGGCCGAGGACCGGCACGTTGATCGCGGTCCACCACCGCTCCTTGAACGCCTCACGGTTGCCGGCGATCGGGATGTCGTACTTCTGCAACGCCATGTGATCCGTCTGGCGGGAGGACAGCACCCGGTGCAGTGAGTCCTTCAGCGTCGCTACCCCGTCGGCTTCGGGGTCGGCGGGGTTGTTCGGGAAGGTGTCGAAGAGGTACTGCCCGACGAGCTCGCCGCGGGTCCGCCCGGTCACCGCGCAGAAGGCCGGGTTGGCGTCGGCGATCACCAGGTCCGTGCCGAGCACCAGGCACGGGCTTGGAAGGGCGGCGAACACCCCGGGGTAGTCGATCTTCGGTGTCACACGCATTCCCTGCCAGTGGCTCGCTCCTCAATCTACGAAGGGTCCGGCTCCCGCGCTCGCCGAGCTCGCTGGCGGCAGCGGGTGGCAGCTGCGTTCGCTCGTCGGACGTGTGCCGCGTGGGCAGCCACATCCCGGCCGCCGCCTGAGCGGTAGGCCAAGGCGCTCACGTCAGACGGGCAGAGCCTCATCAAGGCCGGCTGCGTCTGCGATGCCAGCTGCGAACAGGTCGTCGGTTCCGTGATTGAGGCCGGCCTGCGAGGTCAGTTGGTTAGGGCTTGGTGGAGGGTTTCGTGGCAGTCGATGACGGTGTCGAGGCCGACGAGTAGCAGGGTGCGCAGCACCGCACCTGTCGGACGTGCCAGGCGGAGCCAGCCGACGGCCTGGGTGAGGGCGCGGTGTGCGGCGATGAGGATGTTGATGCCAGTGGAGTCCATGAAGGTCACCTGGTGCAGGTCCAGGACGACCCGGGCGGCGCGATCGCCGGCCGCCGCCCCCTGTAACAGCAGTGGCCGCCGCGCTTCACCGCCGTCAGCCCGGCGGCGGAGCCGGGACGGAAGTCGCCGGCGCCCCAGTGCTGTCCTCCTGTGCCAGCCCTACCAAGGGGTGAGGCGGGAGAGTCCCGCCGGATGAGGTACCACCGTGATCGTTCGACTCGTGGGTGGCCCGCTCGCCGGTCGTGTGCTGGAGGCCACCGCCGCCCCGTGGGCCGGAGGTTGGCTCACGGCCGGGGACGCCGACTGTGGCCGGTACGTCCCTGTGCACAGGGACCCCGGCGACCGGCACCGTCCCAGCAGAGATATGGCAGCCACCCCACGCAGGCGATAGCAGCCAGGGCGCCGTAGGAGGTGTGGAGTGCTGCGCCCCACCGTTGATTCAGAGTCTGGGTCGAGGTAGCCCTGGGTGCTCCTGAAGCCGGGAGGGTGGCTTAGCGCGCGGATGCGCGGCCCCTAGGTGGGTGCAGCCCGGTCAGCGTGGACTCCACCTCTTGCCGGGCCCTCCAGCGGCCCGGCCGGAGCACCGTGCAGAACTCCCCGGATTCCGAGAAGCGATACCCCGGCAGCACCGTCCCGACGAGGGACTCGGGCGCTCTCGGGGCGGCCTTACTTGCAAGATCCACCTGGCTGGGGAGGGTGGCCTGCGTCCACTGGCGCTGCTGATCACACCGGGTAAGTGCGAGTGGGGCCGCCACGTTGACCTGAGGCGGGGAGGTAGCAGCGAATGGTGGTGCCGTCGGGGCCGGTGTGCACACGGACGAGGTCGGCGAGTTGGTGGACGAGTAGGAGTCCCCGGCCACCAGGCTGCGTCGGATGCGGCGGGCGGCGGCCGGCCAGCGGATCGGTCAACTGTCCGCCGTCGTGGATCTCGCAGACGATCCGGTCACTCTCGGCCCAGATCCGCAGTGTCCCCGAGCCGGCGCCGTGAACGACGCTGTTGGTGGTCAGCTCCGCCACCGCGAGTTCCAGATCCCCCAGGCTCACGCCGGACACGCCCAGGGACCGCGCCTGGGACACGGCGAAGTCGCGGGCGTCGGGCAGTGTCTGGGCGACGAAAGGACAGGCCGCGGCAACAGGTGGGGCGAGCAGGGGCTCGTTGTAGCGGGCGATGATCTGCTCGGGGCTGTAGGCGGCAGACTGCGTCTCGCCATCCGCGTCGATGACGACCGGGTGGGTCGCCAGGGCGTCACTGAGGGCCTGCTTCTCCAGCCGGTCGGCGTCGTAGGGGCACAAGATGGTTGCCCCGCGCCCGGCGAAAGCGGCGTTGATCAGCGCCTCGTGCTGGACGCACGCCGGGTACTCGACGGCGGAACGGCTTTGCCAGATTGGCTCACCGATGATGCGGACCCGGCGGGCTCCCGTGTGGGCGTCGGCGAACTTGCGCAGCACACTGGGGATGATGCGGCCGGGGTTGCGGCCGGCCTCGGTCATGTCGATGAAGCGGACCTCTGCTGCTCGCTCCCCGAGCCCCTCGCGGATCAGCTCCAGGCGATCAGGCGGGGCGGCGACGGCTGCGGGCTCACCGGCGTCCAGCCCTTCTCGCAGGAAGGGAACCGTTCCCGCGATGTACTGGTCGCTGCCTCGGTAGAAGAGCGCCGGGTGAACGAACGGCTCGTGCGAGGTGGCTGTGCTCATCACGCAGCCACCTCGATCGCGGCAAGCCCGGGCCAGAAAAGCTCAAGAATGCGTGGCACCTGCGCCGGAGGTCGGTGAAGCACGATCCGCTGTCCTTCGGGGAGACGCTGGGCGGTGACCGCCAGGTCCGTCACACCGGCCACGTCGACGAACCTCACCCGGGACAGATCCACATGCAGCACGGCCGTGCGACGCTCGGCCAGTTGCTTCAGAGTCTGCTGCCAAACGGTCCGTGTGTTCACGCTGATCTCCCCGATCACCCCCAGCCCAGCATTGTCAGGCAACGGATCGATCTGCAGCACCGCGCCACGTGGCGGCGCGACAGCTGACCCGCCCACGCCAGGTGGGACACCCACGCTCTTCCCCCAGTTCCCTGGGTCCGGCCGCACGGCGGCCCCCTATCGATCAGCTAGGACGATACCCGGCCGGGCACCGAGGACGCCCAGCCTGGCCAAGAGATGGAATGCACACGGCTGGCGCGAACTGTGATCCGCGCCTCTCATCCGCGCGAGGGTCGCGGATCGCATCTTGACCTTCGACCTGGAAAGGCAGGCCGCAGGGCCCGGCAGGGTCGGCATGGGTCCCGATGAGGCGAGCTATGGCGGGTCACGGGACCGGCTCCTTCGGCGGGCGTCTTCCCGTAGTGGCGTTCCGCGCCGGGAAAGGCAACCTCAGGAGCCGAGGCTGAGTTCCGCCCAGACCGTTTTGCCGGGGTGGCGTGGAGTGACGCCCCAGCGTAGGGCGAGCCGTTCGAGGAGCTGCATGCCGAAGCCGCCGGGCTCGGTGTTCGGAGTGGCGCGTATGCGGGGCTGGCGGTCGCCGTAATCGCTGACCGCGATGCGCAGCAGCCGACCGGTCCAGGTGAGTCGGATAAGGGGTGGGCCGGCGCCGTGGCGGATGGCGTTGGTGATCAGTTCCGAAACGAGCAGTTCGGCGGTCTGGATCACCGGGTGCCGACGCAGCGGCCCGCCGAAGCCTTCCACACAATCGCGGACCCAGTGCCGGGCGGCTGCGATGCTCGCCGTGACCGCAGGGAAACGCGACTCGCAGGATGGGATGGTCGGTTCGCCTCTCACGAGCTTCCTCCAGCGTGGGTGGCCCAACGCCGCCGCCGACAGGGGCGGTGCTCAGCCGGCGGCAGTCATCTGTCGGGTTACCCATGGCTGCCTGGTCAACCATCTGTGTCGGCCGGGGGCCGTCAGATGCAAGTGAAGGCATCCGTCGACCTAGGGACAGGGTTGGTGGTGGCGGGCGGGAGGGCGCTGGCAGAATCAGGTCCCGTCATGGGAAATGAGGCCACGCCGGTCGCGCTGCCGTCGTGGCCTGAGGGCGAGGGAGTCGGCATGGGACAGGTTTCGGATGTGGAGATTCCACTGGATCGTGATGTGTTCCTGCGGACTTTGGTGCGTGAGTTGGCGACGTCGCTGGAGTCGGTGATCGGTCTGGAGGAGGCGTCCGGCTACGTCAGTCTGGTGGGGCAGGCCGTCGGCACGCAGATCGACGAGATGTACCTCAAGGCGCTGGGAGCCGACCGGCTCACAGGTGAGCAGGTCGCCGAGGCCCTCGTGGATCTCAAGCGCCGCATCAACGGTGACTTCTGCGTCATCGAGCACGACGAGAAGAAGATCGTGCTGGGCAACCGGGTGTGTCCGTTCGCAGAGAAGGTGGTGGGCCGGGAGTCGATGTGCATGATGACATCGAACGTCTTCGGTACCATCGCCGCCCGCAACCTGGGCTATGCGCGGGTGGAGCTGGAGGAGACCATCGCGCGCGGCGACGCGGGCTGCCGCGTGGTGGTCCACCTGGTCCCCGACGTGGATGTCGAGACGGTGAGTGGCCGTGAATACTTCGGCGATCAGGCTGTGGCTCAATGACCCTTGGCCTCTTCCGGGCCATCACCAAACAGCTGCCTCACCCGGTGCTGCTGTGCGGGGCCGACGGCCGCGTGCTGGCCGCCAACCCTGCGGCCGGCCGCTGTGACGACCGACTGCGCCCGGGCGCCAGCCTGTTCGAGCTACGGCCCGACGACACACCATGGTTGCGTCAGCAGCTGGCTATATGGCTGCGCAGCGGCAGCCCGGTGCCCGGCGCGCTGGTCATCAAGGACGCTGACGGTCGCACGCGGCGTTTTCGCTGTCACGGGGCGCGGGCCTCGTGGTGGGACGGCCCGCAGCCGGCGCTGCAGCTGCATCTTGTCGAGGCCGGGGCGTCCGACCAGTTCGTGGTGCTCAGCCAGCAGGTGGAGGCGCTGAACCGAGAGGTTGCCTTCCGTCGGGCCAGCGAAGTGGACCGGGCGCGGTTGCTGGCCGCTGAACAGGCCGCCCGTGCCCAGTTGCAGCACCTGTACGAGCTGACCGCCGCCCTTGCCGGTGCGATCACCCTCGCGCAGATTTCCCGCGTCGTCAGTGAAGTGGCGCCCGCCGCCCTGGGGGCCACCGCGGCGGAGCTCTATCTGCACTCGGCGCGGCTGGTGCCGCCCCTGCAGCCGGGGGACAACGGTCTTCCGGCTGACGCGGGGGGCTGGACCGACCTGGACCGGCCTTCTTCCTCGGACGGCTCGCTTCCCGGTGGAGCCGCGGATGCGGTTCCGCTCGCGCTGTCGCTGGAGGCGGACGGTGTCCAGCTGGGCATGCTCATCGTCTACGGCTCACACAGCTCTACCGCTCCCGCGCACGTGACGGCTGTGGCCCAGCAGATCGCCCAGGCCCTGCGCCGGGCCGGGTTGCACGAGCACGAGCACCGGGTCGCTGAACGCCTGCAGCTCAGCCTGCTGCCGCAGCTGCCACACTTGCCCGGTCTGGAGACGGCCACCTGCTACGCCCCGGGAAGTGACCTGCTCTCGGTCGGCGGCGACTGGTACGACGTCTACGACGTGGACGCCGATCACATCGGCCTGAGCATCGGCGACGTCGCCGGCCACGGACTGCACGAAGCGACCGTCATGGCCCAGATCACCGCCGCCCTGCGCAACATCGTGCCGCGCTGCGGCACCGACCCCGCCGCCGTCCTGGACGAGCTCAACACCTTCATCGGCCGCTACCATCCGAACAGCATGGCCACCGCCTGCTACCTGGTCTACGACCGCCGCACCGGCGCCCTGACCTACGCCAGAGCCGGCCATCCTCCACCGCTGCTCATCCACGCCGACGGCACCAGCGCCTACCTCAACGACGCCACCTCACCACCGCTCGGACCCGTCCGGAACATCTGCTACCGACAGGCCGACACCACCGTGACCGAGAACGACACCCTGCTGCTGTACACAGACGGGCTGATCGAGCGCCGTCGCGAAGACCTCGCCATAGGAATGCAACGGCTGACCACGTGCGCGCGCACCACCAGGGCCCTGGGCATCGCCGAGCTGTGCGACCGGTTCCTTCACCACCAGCCCGAGGCGGCGTTCCCCGACGACCGAGCCCTGCTCGCCGTCCGCTTCCCCCCACCGGGCACTGCGCGTTCCAGTCTTCGGCAGGCGCCGGAGAGTAATTGCTCCCGGTGATCCGGAGCAGGGAGTCCGAATACGTCGGTACCCGTGGCGGACGCCGCCCCGCGTCATAGCCCGCTCCGTCCAGAAGCGCCGTCGAAATCTCCTCGAGCCGTGCATTGTGCGGCGCCAGGGGCCAGGCCCGCGAACCGACCCGGTCCCTGCGGCTGTGACCCCGCGCTTGCACCACCGACGGCCCGTCCCTGACGTCACCACCAAGGGGCGCCGTCCGCCCCTGTTCCCAGCCGGCGCCCGGCGCGCACCGCCTTGTACCGCCGCCCGCTTCCCAGTCAGGCCTCATGCCCACGGCTAGCGAGTCGTCCCGTCCCCGTAGCTTCTCCCCGCGCCCGGTGATCGGTCTCGCCGATGTTGGTTTCGTCCGTCACGACCGCCGCTCCCGCCCTCGCCTGTTTCCCGGCCTCACCTGCGGCATCAGCGTGCCGGCATCCACGTTACGAACAGACTGCCGTATCCGGTTGAGGGTTTGGCGCTCGTGCTTTTCGATCATCTCGACTGGGGGCACAAGTCATACCGGGGCCGAAGGCCGGGAGCCTCCTTGCGAGGCCACGAAGAACGTAACGGGGCAGCCGGCCCCAACGAGCCCGCCGATCACGCGCTCGGACGCTCCCGCGGCGGTGAGCACGAAAATCCACCTGGCCGCGGACGGCCACGCACGGCCCCTGGCTCTGACCGTCACAGCGGGCCAGGCCGGTGACGCGCCCGCCTTCGAGACGGTCATGGCGCGCATCCGGGTGCCGAAAATCGGCAGTGGCCGGCCCCGGACCCGCCCCACCATGGTCCTGGCCGACCGCGCCTACTCATCCCGCGCGATCCGCAGCCACCTGCGCCGCCGGCAGATCCGTGCGGTCATCCCGCAGCCGTCGGACCAGATCCGCCGCCGTCTGCGGCGGGGCCGCCAAGGCGGACGCCCGCCTGGCTTCGACGCGGACGCCATAAGCACCGCAACACCGTCGAGCGGTGCATCAACCGCCTCAAACAGTGGCGCGGCCTGGCCACACGAACCGACAAACTCGCGATCGCCTACCCGGCCGCACTCCACCTCGCCGCCATCGTCATCTGGACACGACGCTGACCAAGGAGACAGAACCTAGCGCCACTGGACGATCCGTCGCCGGGGGCCGGGTGAGGGTGCACTTTTTCGGCGCTGTCACCGGTTCCCGGCCCGCCTGCCATCCAGCAACCCGTGCAGGTGCGCAGCGGCGTTCTCGATGTCCGCGTATTTCTGCTGTCCGGCGCGTATCTCGGCGGAGAGCACACCGCAGCGGTGGACGCGCTCGAAATCGCCGTAGGGGAACTTGTACCGGCCCTTGGTCTCGTTTCCCATCTCGTCGTCGATGCCCAGGTACCACCTGGCGTACTCGGCGAATCCGTGCTCCTCGAGGTAGGCATTCTCGTCCGCTGCCGAAGGCCGGTGCTCGCTCCACTCGTCCCGGTCGTCCAGGACGATCCGGCCCTCTTCGGTCAGTTTCTTTGCGTGGCCGAACGCCATCGCGTTCAGTTTCACCGTCATGCCGTTTACCGCCGCATCGACTGTCGTGTTCAGATGTCGGCTGCTGCAGACCGGATGTCCTGCCGCGCCTGCCCCATCAGCTCGTCCAAGTCGCCGACCTCACGAGCGAGTTCCCGCGCGCGCGGCGCGATCTGCTGCAGCCATGTCGCAGTGGCCAGGGCCAGTTCGACGGCCTCCCGGGTCCGCTCCTCGCCGAGCAGTTTCTCGACCTTGAAAGCAATGCTCGCGAGCGTGTCGTCATCGGTGGCAGGCACCAGGTAGGACTCCAGGCCCGGCGGATACGGTGTCCGCTCCCGGTACTCACGCATCGCGGTCACGACCGCCGGCACCGCGCTGTACCAGTCGAGGAGGCCCATCAAGACGTACAGGCGGGCCACCAGCCGTGGCAGGCCGGGATGCCGATCCAGCCAGGCCATCAGCTCACGCTGATCACCGAAGTGGTCCATGATCTGCGACATCGCCTCCGCGACCCGGTTGGGCCAGGTCCAGTGGAAGGGCAGCTGCCGCGCCACCTGATGGGCGAGCGCCGCCTCACCCTCCGCGTCCAGCGTGCCGGCGATGAATTCGGCGACCTGCCTGTGGTCCAGTCCGTAGTCGGCCGGCGCCGCCCGGTCCTGTGAGCTCTGCGACGAGTCGTGGCGCAGACGCAACAGCTGTGTGCCGATCTTGCTCAGTGTCCGGTTCCGCATTGTTCCTCCCAGCTCGCGATGTGTTCTTCATCGTCCGGAGCGGTCGAACGGCCAGCTCCTGCTCGGATCCATGCGACCGCCCCACCACCCCTGCAGTTCGCCGGACCGCAGCGAACGCAGCAGACCTCCCAGCGTGGTCCGGTCGGTCGGCGCCGGGCTTCCGGGCAGTCCTCGGTGTGCGAGGCGTGCAGGCGTTTGTCGATGTCCAGTGCGTTCATGAGTCGTAGGTCGGCGAAGGTCCGGCACAGGGAGCGCAGGTCGACGGAGCAGTGCTCCATGGCGTCCAGACCGCTGCGCAGGACCAGCCTGGCGCCGGGTGCCGGACGTCCCCGCGGATTCAGGCGCAAGCTCTCCCCGGCCCTGGCCAGGGCCGCGTCCACATCGGCGGTCTGGTGATCCAGTCGCCGCGCCTCCTCCAGCCAGGCTGTCACACGGCGGGCGGAGGCGCCGTGCACCAGTTCGGCGACCACGCCGGCGATGCGCCGGATGCCGAGGGTCAAGGTCGCGTACAGCGTGACCTGCACGACGAGTAAGGCCGTCAGCGGAGCCAGCAGGGGCTGCGCATTGCCGGACAGCCACAGACCGGCGAGGTAGGCGAGGACCGCGGCGCCGGTCGACCGCAGCGTCCGGACGACGACGGGTTCCCTGCGCCGCCTGACCAGGTCCACCACCGGGGCCGGGGAAGCGAGCACGGTACCGGCCAGAGCTCACGCGCTGCGGTTCCGGTGGGCGCCGGATGCTCCGCCCGGCTTGCCGGGCCGGCCCGGCGGCGCGTAACGGTCGTCCGGCAGGTGGCGGGCGCGGGACTCCTCGACGGCCTCCCGCAAGGCCCCTGCGAAGCGCCCAGGTCCCCACGACCGGCCATGGACGGCCTGCTCGAGCCCTTCGCGCGTGGCGGGCCCGCTCTCTTCGAGGGCCCGCACCAGTTCTTCGATCTCCTCATCGAGGCGCTGCTCGGCCATGGCGGAGGTGCGGCTCGCGGCGCCTGTGGTTCCGGCCATCCCCGGCGAGTAGAAGGAACTGCCCGCGCCGGCGCCCGGACGGTACCGCCGCGCCCCGGTGCCTTCTCGCGCCCGGCGGCCGGCCGTGCGGTCGGCGATCCGCTGGTCCCGCTCGCGCGCGGCCTGCCGTACGTCCGCGGGGCGGAGGCGGCCCCGTTCGTCCTGGGGCGCCCGCTCGCCCCGCCAGGCCGCGTCGGCTTCCTCGGCGGTCAGCGGCCTGGCGATGTTCTCCAGGGACTGCTGTTCGGCCTTCACTCCGAAGACGACCTCGGCCAGCCCGCCGAGGGCCATGGCCGCCGCTCCGATGAAGAAGCCGGTGGCCACGAGGGTGGTGTGGCCGCTGTGAATGAAGTGTCCGAACAGCAGCGGCCCGGTGATGCCGCCCACGGCGGTGCCCACGGCGAAGAACAGGGAGATGGACAGGGCTCGGGTCTCCATGGGGAAGACCTCGCTGACGGTCAGGTAGGCGGAGCTCGCCCCGGCGGACGCGACGAAGAAGGTCAACGAGACCAGAAGGAAGAACGACCAGGCCGTCAGCGAGCCGTTGACCAGCAGGACGGCGAGGACCACCGCCACGGCGGCCGAGCCGAAGTAGGTGCCCGCGATCATCGGCTTGCGGCCCACGGTGTCGAACAGCCGACCGAGCAACAGCGGGCCGAGGAAGTTGGCGATCGCGAAGATGGTGAGGAAGTACGGCACCGAGCTGGAGCCCACGCCGAAGAACCCGCTCAGGAGCGTGCCCAGGTCGAAGACGAGCGCGTTGTACAGGAAGGCCTGGCCGACGAAGAGGGCAAGGCCGAGGAGGGCGCGTCGCGGGTACCGCTGCAGGGCCACTCGGGCGATCTCGGTGAACGGGATCACGTAATGTTGCCGGACGGTGACGGCCTCGGCCGGCTCGGGCAGGTCCTGACCGGTCTCCCGGCCTACCTCGGCCTCGATCTGGTCGACAATGCGTTCGGCCTCGTCCTCATGACCGTGAATGAACAGCCAGCGCGGGCTCTCCGGTACATGGCGGCGGACCATCATGATGCCGAGACCGAGGATGCCGCCGAGGCCGAAGGCCAGCCGCCAGCCGAGGCCGGCCGGGAGCAGGTTCTCGTCGAGGAGCACCAGGGCGGCCAGGCTGCCGAGGGCGGCTCCGATCCAGTAGCTGCCGTTGATGGCCAGATCCACCTGCCCCCGGTTGCGGGCGGGGATCAGCTCGTCGATGGCCGAGTTGATCGCCGCGTACTCCCCGCCGATGCCCATGCCGGTGAAGAACCGGGCGAGATAGAGGTACCAGGCGTCGTGGGCGAAGGCCGTCGCGACCGTGGCGAGGATGTAGATGCCGAGCGTCAGCATGAACAGCTTCTTGCGCCCGTAGCGGTCGGTGAGCCGGCCAAAGAGCAGGGCACCGACGCATGCGCCCGCCACGTAGATCGCGGCGGCCGTGCCGATGTCGGCGCTGGTGAGGTGGATGCCGCTGTTCGGTTCGGTCATGCGTGAGGCGACCGCGCCGACGATGGTCACTTCGAGCCCGTCGAGAATCCAGACGGTGCCGAGGCCGATGACGATCCGCCAGTGGAACCGGGACCACGGCAGCCGGTCGAGGCGGGCGGGAACCTTCGTGGTGATGACACGGAGTTCGGAGGTGGTGGTCATGCCGCCCCTTCCGCCTCGGGACACGGCCGATCCGCCGTACGGGCGAGGGATCGGGCTCGCGCCCCGTGTCCGGCGTAACGTCCCTCCTTGTGCTGCGCTGCCGTCTTGTCGGACACCGGTTCCGCTTCCAGAGCGAGGGCGCCACCATGCGCTGGCGCTGCGGGCGCGGTTGCGGGGCGCACGGCAGCAAGCGGTATCCGAGCGCCGAGGACGCGGAGCGTTATGCGCGGGCGTTCGACCACGAGGACGCTGAGGACCTCGGGCGACGGGCACCGTTGGTGGGGCTCTTCCCCTTGCGCCTGTTGCGTGCCGTGCGGCTGGCACGAGCCAGGAGAGCAGGTTCGGCACCCGATGGGAGACCCCCGGCGCCTTGAGACGTTGTCCTGTGCAACGGCATTCATGGCCTCACCTCGAGCTCTGGTCAAACGGGGCACGGGGTGACGGCGTCTTCCATTTTATGGCATTTTGCGCAGCTCAGTGGACATTCCGCTGCCGGTGTCTCCCTTCGTCCGTCCAGTACAAGAGGCGAAGTCGCCATTTGATCCTGCAGGCGGAAGCGCCCGGACGAAATGCTCGACACCGTGAACACACGACACAACACGCGTCCGCTGCTTCCGTACGTCGTCGGCACGGTGACGGCGAGCGGTTCGTGCCCTGACGCACGGACCAACCGCTGACGACCGAAGGAATGCGAGCGACCCCCTCGCGGTACGGGGCCCGAGCCGCGCCACGGCACTCTGCGCCTTTCTGGACAGTGGTGCTGCGCTCGGGAGCCATGCTCAAGACCTGTGGATCGAACACGTCAAGGACCAGCAGCCGGGCGTCGGCATCGATCTCCTCGACGACCTGCTAAGGCGAAGGTCGTACGTCGCGCCATTCCGTGAGGGTGCGGTACGGATCGTGTGGGGGAGAGGGAAGTCCGCGGCGGAGGTGGCGCGATGTGGGGGTGCATGAGGGCACGCTGCAGACGTGGGTCCTTCGGGCCCGGGCCCGCGCGGATGCGGGGGCCGCGGGCGGGCTCGGCGAGTCGGAACGCGATGGACTGTGCAGGCTGTGTGAGGAGAGCAGCAGCTACGCAAGGAGAACATCGAGATCGGGATGGAGCGTGTGTCCTCAGTCGTTTTGTGGTCCTGCGAAGGGAGTGGATCGGCATCCTCGCCCCTCCTCGAGGTGGGCGAGGGTGTCGACGCACGGTCCGCAGTGACACGCTCAAGGCCCAGGCCCAGGCCCTGCCTGCATGCCGCCGGCTCGTTTCATGTCCTGCAGACCCGCAGGCGAACGGCGGTCCCTTGAGGGCCGGTCCGTACCTGGACGGTGTCGCAGAGCCGGTCGGCGACCCGACGTCTCGGGACGCCCCGGCGCGGGTGTCTCACCGATGTCCGACTCCCCACCGTTGCCCGCGAACCGCGCGCAACTGTGCGATCGACGCTTTCACGCCCCGGTACGGGGCAAAAGCGGCGAGCACCGGCCTGAGGGCCCGTCGCCGTAGATCCCCGGCATCCGGGATGAAGGACGTTCGCCCCTGCGCTTCCACACATCGAGGCCCTCCCGACCGTTGTTCACCGGGCGGCGGCTCCACCACGGCGTCCGGCCCACACACTGCACGCAACGGGGAGAGCGGCGGTATACCGGCGGTATCCACACCGGTCGCGGCACCACAGCCGTCGGCCGACCCGAACGGCACGCCGTCGATTCGACGTGAGGACTGGGACAAGCCGCTCGCCTCGAACGGCTTCACCGGGACCGACGCCACCCGGGAGCGCCTCGCCACCGAAACACCCGCTGCCGGCCCGGCCGACGTCTCCCTCGCACTCGCCAGCCCCCGCACCACCCCGGTATCCGCCGTCCACGTCACCATCCCGGCTGAACCCGGAAAGGTTCAAGTCCCCGGAAGAGACGTTCTTGACCATGACTGAAGGAGCCGACAAGTGTGCTGCGCGTTGAGCTGACCACGCAACTGCTGCGGATCCGCACCCTCGTCGCGCTCGCCTGTCTGGCCGCCGTCCCCGTCATGGCCGGCCTTTCGTACGCCTCGGACGCAGGGCATCGCAACGGCCGCCAGACCGGCCTGTTCGGAGCCTCCCTGCTCGCGGGCCTGCCCGTACTGGCCGCGCACGCCGCACAGTTCTCCCCCTTCCACACGCTCCACACCGCGCAGTTCCTCCTGGCCGCCATCGTGTACGACGACTGCCCGGAGCATCTGCGTAACGGGTAAGGAGTCCCGGACATCGACCGGCTGGTCCTCGAGGACGCGGACGCCTGTCCTGATGACGGCCGAGGGGCAGCGCAGCCTGTTCGGCGGCCGGCTCGATGAGGAGCTGCGCAACGTCGGGGACCAGGTGGCCGCCTCCGGCCGCGCCCGGGCCACCATCCAGCTGGTGCTGGGGCAGGTGCCACACGGTCGCGAGGGCCGGGCGGCGGATGCCCGACATCGTGTACGTGCTCCGTGACGACCCGCGTGTGATCGCCGGCGTTCTCGCCTCACCACTGCGGCGCTGCGCGAGGTGGCCCTGCAGCGGCCGGCGGACGCGTGGGTCGGGCAGTGACAGTGGGCATAGGGTCCGGACGCCACGCCACGCCACGCCACGCCACGCCACGCCACGCCACGCCACGCCGCGCCGCGGGAGGTCATGCCCGACGAGGAGCGACCGACCGCGTCACACTGACAGCAGGTGTGCCGACGAGACGAGGTGGTCGCGGATGAAGTTCGGAGTATCGACATTTGTCACCGATGAGGGCATTGGCCCCAAGGCGTTGGGACCCGCCATGGAGGAGCGTGGGTTCGACTCCCTGCTGCTGGCCGAGCACTCGCATATTCCGGTCAAGCGGGAGTCCCCGTACCCGGGGGGCGGTGAGCTGCCGCGGATCTACTACCGGACGCTCGACCCGTTCGTGGCGCTCGCCGCGGCCGCCTCGGTGACCCGTGACCTGCTCCTGGGCACCGGCATCGCTCTGGTGATCCAGCGCGATCCGATCCACACCGCGAAGGAGGTCGCCTCCCTCGATCTGATCTCCGGCGGCCGGGCCGTGTTCGGGGTCGGCGCGGGCTGGAACCGCGAGGAGATGCGCAACCACGGGACGGATCCGGCTGTCCGCGGGCGGCTCATGGACGAACGCATCCGCGCGATGATCGAGCTGTGGACCAAGGAGGAGGCCGAGTTCCATGGCGACTTCGTCGACTTCGATCCCGTCTACGCCTGGCCCAAGCCGGTCCAGAAGCCGCATCCGCCCATCTGGGTCGGGGGCGACAGCGAGCGCGCTTTCGAACGCGTCGCCGCGTACGGTGCGGCGTGGATGCCGAGCGATCTGCCGCTCGAGAAGCTGGGTGAACGCATCGCGCGTATGCGGCGGACGGCCGGTGACCGCCCGTCCGTCGTGGTGTACGCGGGCCGGCACGACCGGAAGGCGCTCGACACCTACGCCGAACTCGGCGTCGAACGCGTCCTGTTGTATCTGCCGACCCTGCCGGAGAACCAGACGCTGCGCACCCTGGACGAACTGGCCGAGGCCACGTCCGGCCACCGGTGACAGCTCGCGGCTGCCGCTGAACAGGAGCTGACCGTGCCGGACATGGCCGGGGACGAGGCGCGCCGCCGGTTCATGACCGCGCGTGTGGCGCGCCTGGCGACGGTGGACGCGGGCTTGCGCCCGCATCTGGTGCCGGTCGTCTTCGCGGCCCACGGCGAGGAGATCGTCACCGCCGTCGACTGGAAGCCGAAGAGGTCGCAGCAGCTGAAACGGTTGGACAACATCGCGGCCCACCCGGCTGTCTGCCTGCTCGTCGACGCGTACGACGAGGACTGGGAGCGGCTGTGGTGGGTCCGCGCGGACGGTGACGCCCGCGTGCTGCCGCCCGGTACCCAGGGCGAGTACCCGGCGGCCGTCGCCCTGTTGCGGGAGAAGTACGCGCCGTACCGGCAGCGACCGCCGACCGGTCCGGCGCTCGTGATCGCCGTCCGCAGGTGGCACGGCTGGCGTGCCGCGTCGGGGGGGGGTGACCGTAGGGCAGGGGACACGCGCCCCCGGCATCACCAGTACCGGCACCATCACGGCTCGTCGTCGCCGTTATGCGCTGGCCGGGGCCTTGAGCCAATCGCTCGCGTACACATCGCGGCCCATGTAGTGGGCCTGGACCCGGGCGCAGACGGCGTCCATCACGCCCAGGTCGAGACAGGCCGGGTCGCCCGGGAGGGTCTGCGCGATCTGCAGGAGTTCTTGCGGGGTGACCCGCAGTCCGGCCTGGCTGAGCTGCGGCGTTCGCCGCGCGCCGGGGGAGACGAGCGGGGTCGGGACGGCGGACGGATCGACACACCCAGCTCCTCCGTGGCAACGGCGGTGTCGGGTAGCCATGCTGGAGACGATCGCGCTGCATGAGCCGCTCGAGGCGAAGAACGAGTTCTTCG
The DNA here is from genome assembly GCF_042884245.1 of Streptomyces sp. NPDC058145. Lineage (NCBI taxonomy): Bacteria > Bacillati > Actinomycetota > Actinomycetes > Kitasatosporales > Streptomycetaceae > Streptomyces > Streptomyces sp. NPDC058145. Next base: position 50,879 of record NZ_JBHVUH010000017.1, read on the forward strand.
CCTGGCTGGTCGCCGAGACGTTCCTCAGCACCAACGGCGTCGCCGCAGGCCGGACGCAGGCCGGACGTCCGCCGGCTACGTAATCCCGTCCGGTGCGTCAGCTGGCGGCGACCACAGCGCCTGCCGCCCGCGCCAGGGCCGTGGCGCGGCCGACGTACTGAAGGCGCCCTTCGTCGTCGTACCTGCCGAGCAGCGGCGTGCGGGGAGCGGTCGGAGAGCCGGTGACCGCGCCGACGATCGCCTCGCTCGTCTCGCGGACCTTGTATTTCTCCCAGCCCTTCACCGTCGGCCGTAGGCAGGGATGGCTCGGTGAAGTTCCTCGCTGTCCATCGGGCCGAGCGTCACCATCGCCGCGTCCAGGGTTCTGGCGAGATCGACGTGGGCGATGCAGCGGGCGTAGAAGTCCGAGGGGGCGCCGTCGCCGCCCGCAGGTCCATCGTGGCGGATGAGGGGGCTCCCATCCCGCACACCATCGACCCAGGCAGAGCCGAGCAGACGCGGTCCATGGCGTCCAGGTCGTTCGTACAGTGGCGCGCTCCACCTGGACGCCATGAACCACGCCCGCTCCACGGTGTGTGGGTCTTTCGACTGCGGCATCCGGCTCGTCCGCGGGTCGACGGGGAGCCGGTCGCGGCCGAGCGATTACCCAGGTCAGTCCCATCTAACTGACGAAGGGGGCTGCGCATGCGCATCGCCGCGTCAGGCCGGGTTGCTCTCCTAGGAGCTGCGTTGGACGCGGTCACAGCCCGGCGTGCCAGTCCCGCTCCAGATCGCCTGTGTCGAATACGCTGCGAAGACGTCCGACCTGGAGGCCTCGACAACGCGGATGCGCGGGAATGCCGCCCGGTATCGGCTCTTCACGTCGGCCGGGACGGCGCAGCTGCCGGACGGAAGGGGTGTGGCATGAGATCCCCGAGCGTGCACCTACGGGAGATCACCGACGACGACCGGGATGCCGTCCGTGCCCTCCGCGTCCGACGTGACCAGAAGCAATTCGTCGCCTCCGTGTCCCATTCACTCAAGGAGGCGGCGAAGAAACCGGAGGCCAATCCCTGGTACCGCGCCGTGTACCGCGGCGATGAGCCAGTCGGCTTCGTGATGCTGTCGTGGAAACCGCCGGCCGGTCCTTACAAAGGGCGACACTTCCTCTGGCGCCTCCTCGTCGACAAGCGGTACCAGGGGCGAGGGATCGGCCGAGAGGCGCTCACGCTGGTCGCCACCCTGGTTCACGCGGACGGCGCCACCGAGCTGCTGACCAGCTACGAGCCCGGCGACGGCGAGCCGTGGCCCTTCTACCAGAAGTTCGGGTTCGAGCCCACCGGGGAGATCGACGACGGCGAGATCGTTCTGCGACTCACCTTCCCCGATCGGTGAGCTGTTTTACGGAAGCGCGGACAGGGTTGACCTGAGGTGGTCGCACGACGAGAGGCTGGTGGGCACCTGGAAGTCGATGCCCGCCAGCTGCACGTCCGCCCCAAGTCGCCGTTACCCCGCAACTGGCCATTCCTCCGGAGACTCTGGCGGTTCCGGGTCCGCCTGCAACTGCCGCTCCGCGTGCCGCCCGTTCTCCCCTCGCAGCATCGTCAACCATGGCCAAAGGTCCGGTAGCCGTTGTGCCGAGCCGGCCAGCCGGTGCTCGATACGGCACCGTTGAAAGGGATCTGGCGGACACACGCCGTAGACGGCGACCCGACCGTCGGAGAGCTCGATCGACCGATGCTCCGCCGGCACCGTATGGGCCAGTGGAGCCGTGTGTGCAGGTTCGAATCCTGCCGGGGGCACCCATGAGGTGCCCAAAGACCCCGTCACCAGCGGAAACGCTGAGTGCGGGGTCTTAGTGTTTGTGCAGGCGTGTGCCGCCCGGAGCGGCCGTATGTCGGCGTCTGTGGACTATTCGTGGACAGAATCTTGAGGCGTTTGCCCTGGTCGCCACCGAGGTGCCTCCTCCACTGAGCCTGATCACGGGGGCCGGCTCGCTAGTCAGCGGTGACCCCCCAGTGGCCGATCTCCACAGGCCGGCCGTCGCGGTAGAGCACCGTGCCGTTCCCCTGGGCGCGGCCCGGGAAGCCCAACCGCTCGGAGTCGAGGGCGGCGTCCCACTCCGCGTAAGTGGGCCGGCCGTGAGGAGCCCACGCACGCACCTCATCATCGGTCAGCAGCCGCATGAACGGGCCGTCTGCGGTGTCCGTGGCGTCGATCATGCAGGGAAAATCCAGCACGGTGCCCGTGCCGCCGGTGAGAATGTATTCCTGCCACTCCGGGTCGCGCCACAGCTCCTCGACAGACCGGCTCTCGAAACCGTGGTTGTCCCGCGCCAGTTCCTCTTCCTGGGCCTGCCGGAATGCGGCCTCCAGATCACGCTGATACGGACCAGTGTCCTGCCATGCATTGCCGCCCACCTCTGTCCCTCCCCACCTGAGCTCTTCAATCGAGGCGCAGCGTAAAGGACGGCACCGACAGCGCACCGGCCGATCACTCGTACTCGCGCAACAGCTCTTCGATCTTGCGGTTGGCGATCTCCTGCCGTCCGTCGATGCACTTGGCGTAGCGGCTCAGCAGGACCTCGACGCTGTTGCCTGCGCGCTCGGCGACCTCGGTAGGGTCCACCCCGGAGTTGAGCCAGGTCGCCAGCGCCGAGTGTCGGAGGTCATACGGCCGTGCAGCAAGCGGCCCCGTCTCAGTGCCACAGAGCAATGCGCGGACCGCGTCTGTGGAAGCAGATGGTGCGGGTTCTCTGACTGCCGGCTCTCTGGCCTGGATCACTGCAGGTTGACCTGGCCACATCAAGTGCTCTCTGATTCGTCATGTGGCCGCCGGCGCAGCGTGAGGGGGTGTGCCGCGGCGAGGCATTAGCGATCCGGCGCGTTCGACGCGGCGGTATTGTGCCGCGCGCCCGCTGCCGCGGCGGTGGCCCTCACGTCCCGCCGAGCCGCAGACAGGTAGGGGACGCTGGATGGCCGCCGGTGTCATCGAGGCCAGCCGCTGCTGTAGTGGCGGGGCAATTGGTGACGGCAGCGCATTGTCATCCGGTGAGTGGACTCATTGTCAGCGGGGGCCAACGCGTTGACGAGATCGGCGGAACGGCGAAGATGGCCTGGGGCGTTGACGCACGGGGCATGACTCCGCAACCCTCCAGTCACTGTGACTCGTTCGGGTTGCCCTTCGGACCGCAGACGGTTCGTGTCACAGCCGCACCCTCACCAATCCTCTGACGACCTCTGGACCGCACATGAGTATGTACCAGTCCCCGCAGCAGCAGCCCTACGGATACTGGCAGCCGATGTACCCTCCGCCCGCCGCGCCCCCTGTGGTGGGCCCGCCTCCCGGGGCCCTCGGCAACCAAGGCGCACGGCTCGCCGGCCGTTTTCTGGACGCGGTGTTCATGGTGCTGGCGCTGCTACTCGTGGCCGGCCTAATCGTCTTGATCCAAAACCTGACGGTGGACAACGACGTCATCGGGATGGTTGCAGGGGTGATCGGGTATGTCGGGATCGGCCTGGTCCTGCTCTGCTACGAACCGGTCATGAACTGGAAGTCCGGTGCCACCTACGGGAAGCGAATCTGCGGATTGCGTGTCGTCCGGCTCGATAACGGTCAGAACCTCTCCTTCGGACGCGCGTGGTTGCGCTGGTTCACCAGCTTCGTGATGGGATTCGTGCCGTTCCTGGGGCTGGTCAACGTGCTGTGGTGCCTCTGGGACAAGCCGTTCCAGCAGTGTCTGCACGACAAGGCGGCCAACAGCGTCGTCGTGAGCACCACGGCCCGCTCCGGGTCGGCCGGGTCGGCGCCGAGGAGATCGGTGGCCGCTTGGGCATAGGCGGCGAGGACGGTGCGGGGGGCTGCGGTGACCCACGCCAGATCCACTTCGTCCCTGTCCCATGTCGCGCGGGCGTGGTTGGCCGCCAGCTGTGTCTTGCCGACCCCGCCCATGCCGGCCAGCACCTGGCCCAGCACGACCGTGCCGCCCTCGGTCACGGCCTGCTCTAGCTGCGCGGCGACGGCACGGTCCTGGAAGCAGTCACCTGTCGAGGCAGCACTCCCACTTGGTGTCGGCCGCTAACCAACGACCGCAGCGCGGCATAATACGCGATCTGCCCATCAGCGACGCCCAACAGCCGGGCGCCGTACCGTGGTTGTCAGCGTGGTCAGCTGAACGTGTTGCAGCTGACCACGCGGCCGGAGCGGTAGCCGGTGGAGAACCATTGCTGGCGCTGGCTCGCGGAGCCGTGGGTCCAGGTGTCAGGTGTGACCTTGCCCTGGTAGCGCTGCTGGATACGGTCGTCTCCGACGGCGGCGGCCGCGTCCAGCCCGCGGTTGACGTCGTCCTTCGTCAAGTCGGTTATCAGTGGCTTACCGCTCTTGGGGTCGGGGGTGGTGGCGTGGTGGGCCCACACTCCGGCGTAACAGTCCGCCTGCAACTCGAGTTTCACCGAGCCGCTGTTCTGGCCCTTTCCGCTGCCGCGGGAGATCGCTCCGCTGAGGTCCTGGAAGTGGTGGCCGTATTCGTGCGCGATGACGTAGGCCTCGGCGAACGGGCCGCCCTTGGCGCCGAACTTGCTGCTCAGGTCGTTGAAGAAGCCGAGATCGAGATAGACCTTGTCATCGGCTGAGCAGTAGAAGGGGCCGACGTCGGAAGTCGCGTTCCCGCAGCCGGTGTTCACACTGCCGGTGAACAGGAACGTCGGGGCCTGCTGGTAGGGCTTGCCGGCGGCTGTCTCCGTCTGCTTCCAGAATGCCTGCACGCTGTCGACCACGGCGACGATCCTGCACTCCTCCTTGCGGTTGGCGTCGGCACCGGTCCGGCAGTCCGCCGCGAGGTCCGCGGCTGACTTGCCGGACGAGGACGTGTCGCTGCTGCCCGAGCCGAACATGCCGGGGTCGACACCCAAGAGCACGGACGCGACCAGCACCACGAGCCCGACCAGCCCCCCGCCGATGGTCTTCCCGCCGCCCGGGATCCCGCCCAGCGCACCTCCCCGACCGTCCTCGACCTCGGACGTGTCCAGAGCAGCATCGTCGTCGAATTGCATACGTTGACCCTCCCTCAAGCAGCGCACAGGATCGCCCCGCGTCGTCCCGCTCGCCTACCCCGTACGAGGACATCCCCATCCCGTCCTCTTCCTGCTCCGCCTCTCGGAGGAGCCGGCGGGCGACGCCGCGACGCCGCTCTGTGGGTGAACGGCGGACCGCAGTGCGCGGCAACGGCCCCTCCATGCCGTCGACCGCGCAGCGGGGCCCCGCCTGTCGCCGGTGCCGGGACCGTGCCCGCGAGGTTCAGACGACGGACGGCCGCCTCGGGTCGGTCGGGACGATCGCGTACTCGTCGAAGAGCCGTTCAAGGGCTTCGTGACCGTGCGTGCGGCGGTACTCCGTCTCGGCCGCCGTCACCGGCAGCACCCAGGGAATGCGGGCGTGTCCGTCGGCCAGCGGGCATTTCTCCAGACCGGGGCCCTGGAGGTAGGGGAGGCTGATCAGCAGGTGGTCGCAGTGGGACCCGGGCAGCCACGGCTCCGGTGCGGCGGGCGGCTGCGGTGCGGGTGCGGGCACTGTCGGTTGGGGTGGAACCTGTGCTCCCCATGCCGTGGAGATGGTCCCTTCACCAACTCGAGCCCGCGGTCGCCCACCCAGTGCTCCCTGGGCCAGCGGGGATGGTCCCCGGATCCGGGAGTCGCACGGCTTAGCAGGGCGCCTCGCGGGTCGCCGCACCCGTGTAGGTCGTCGTGGGCCTCGATCCGGAACGCCAGCCGCTTGATCGCCTGCACTACATCGTGGGACATGACCGTTGGTCCGGGTGCGGCCCTTTTCAGGAGGCGTCGATGTAGGCGAGGTGGGTGCCGCACACAGTGCATTTGAAGAGCATGGCGGTGGCGCCGTGGCCGAGGCCTTGCAGGAACTGGTCGAGGTGTTGTGCGTCGTGCCGACCGGCCGAACGCATCTCGGTGCGGAGCTGGTCGAGCGCTTCCGGGTGAGCGGTCAGCTCGGTGTAGCCGACCTCGCCGATGAATGCGGCGGCGTCCTGGCAGTGGACGAGCCAGTGCGGGTCTTGCCAGGCGTGGAAGCCGGGGGTGCGCTGGGTGACTTCGTAAAGGATGTCCTCATGGACGCCGTCGAGTCCGTACGTGTCGATGAATTCGCCCGCGAAGCGTCTGGCGGCGCTGCCGTCGGCGATGCACCAGGGGCACAGGCGCCCGTCCAGGGTCTGGCTGTGTAGAACGGCGCGGTGTAAATCCACCCCGTGCTGCGGCCGCAGCAGATGCCTGACTCCCGGCTTTCGCGAAGGGATCCAGTGGCGACCGGGTCGGGGTGGTAGCGGAAGAAGGGCAGCGGGCGGCTCACCGCGGTGTCTCCTTGAGGTAGAGGGCGGCCAGGCGGGGAAGCCGCTGGTGCATCTCCTGGGTGTTGTCGAAGTCGAAATTCTCGCCCATGTCATGGGTCGGGCCGTCGCTTTCGCCGCGCTGGGCGCGGTAATGGTCGAAAGCCGGGTAGAAACTGTCTTCGTCACCAGTGATCTGCGCGTAGGCGGCCACGGCCACATGCCCCATCTCCTCGTAGAACACGGCTTCTTCGTCGCCAGTGGCCAGAGCGTGACGGACGGCGGGGTGTTCGGCGAGGGTGTCGGGGCAGTCGGCGGCTCGTTCGTACCAGGGGCGGCCCAGGGCGATCAGGCCTGCCTTGAAGTCCATGAACCGGTCGTCCGAGCAGCCCCCGCCGATCAGGTAGGCGGCCGCCCAGATGTCCCACCGGTCTATGGCAGTGTCCCTCCCGTCGAAGTGGATGTGGAAGGCGAAAACCTCGTCCGTTCCCCGTGCGGCCAGTAGACGGATCAAGGCTTCATGGAGCGGCGTGTCGGCCGCCCGCGCAGTATCGATGAGGTGCCAGAACGTGTGGCTCTCCATGGCAGGGAGAGTGCCATAAGCCTCCGACAGCATCCCTCTCGCTGGCCGGCCGGGCAGATGAGGTTCAGCTCGACCGCCGGAGGCAGGTGAGGGGGGATGGCCCGCCGCCTCGAGCCCCGCGCCCCGAAGCACGCCCCGGCGGTTAACGGTGATGGGGCAGCCCGGGCTGATCGGTTCCGCCGGGCGTCTCAACAGGCCTTGGCCGCGCCTGTCGGGCAGCCGCCCGGGGAAACATCGTCGCGCGGCGCGGCAGCGCGGTTCGGCGCAGCACGGCCACCCGAGGATCCTGCCGAGGAAGGCGTCGACGGCGCGCACCTAGATGCGCAGGCGCTCCACGGAACGCGGCATCCCGGTGCCCGAAGGCAAGTTGGATGGGAAGACCGTCCGCTACACCGAGGACGAACTGACGATCTGGCGCACGGCCTGGCGGAAGCAGGCTGGCCCCACCACCGGCCGACCACCCGCGCCGCTGCCTACACCCACCCGCCGCCGGCGTCTTCCCGCCGGCCGCGCCGTCGAGTCAGGCTGTCTCTGGGTGGCCTGAGGCAGGCTGGCGACGGCTGAACAGTTGAGGCCGTGACGTCACACCTCAAAGGCATGACCGAAGCCTTTCTCGTAGAGGTGGGCCGTACTCGCGTCCCCCGGTGGCTGTGGGCCGTCTGGAGTAGGACAAGTTGCTGATGCTTGTCCTGCGGGATCGCTGAGTGGAGACGCGGACGGGACGTACGGCGGAAGCGTCCGGGACCTGCGTGCGCAGTCGCCCGATCGCCTCCCGCACCCCTGCGAGCAGCTCCTCGTGGCCGTCGGCGGCCGTGGCCTCCCCGCCCTGCCGGATCCGGACGCTCACGGCGCCGTGGGCGCCTGCGTCGAGCCAGGTCACCCGCTGGAGGTAGGACTCCCGCAAGGACACCACCGGCTCGGCGGGCACCGGATCCGAAAGCATCCCGGGCAGCGCGAGCTCCTGCCAGAACATGTGCCCGACCAGCCCTCGCACGCTGAAGTTCTTGAGCACGCCGGGCTCGTTCCACGCGGCGGCGACAGCGGGGTCGGCCGCGAGGTCGGCGACCGTCCGCACGGCGTCCAGGAAGGCGTCCCGAATCCGCCCCCCTCGCCAGTTCCACGGCTCCGCGATGACTGTCACGGCCTCATCCCACCGTGCGCGCCTCGCGCTTACAAGCCGTTTTCACGAACCGGGGTTCAGGCCCTCGGAGCGCCGCTGCGCATGCCCGGGCGTCGGGTCCAGATACACCCGGCACACCGCCGGGAACGCCTCGTGCAGTCGCTGCTCGGCCCGCTCGCAGGCCCACTCGACCTCGGCGGCGGTCGACAGGTCACGGAAGTCGACCTTGGCCGCCACCAGGGCCTCCCCCGGCGCCTGCACCAGCGTCGTCAGCTCCAGTACCGCCTCGATGTGCTCCACCTGCAGGAGTTCCGCCCGGATCCGCTCCCGCACCGGCCGGGGCAGCGGCCGCCCGATGAGAAGCTCCACGTTCGACCGGCCGAGCACCCAGGCGACGTACAGCAGCAGCACGCCGATGGACAGGGAGGCGATGCCGTCCCAGACCCCGGATCCCGTGAGCTGCCCGCCCAGCAGGCCGCCCGCCGCCAGCACCAGGCCGATCAGCGCGGCCGAGTCCTCCAGAACCACCGCCTTCACGGCGGTGTCGGGAGTGTGCCGCAGATAGAGCCGGAAGGGCATCCCGCGTCGGTCCGCGTCACCGCGCGCCTGGCGCACCCCGGTCCGCAGCGAGAAGCCCTCCAGCACGAAGGCGACCGCGAGGACGATGTACGACACCCGCGGGTCACCGAGCGTCTCGCCCCTCGTCAGGGTGTGGATGCCGTCGTAGAGGGAGAAGACCGCGCCGCCGACGAAGGTGGCGACTGCGGCGAGCAGGGCCCAGACGTAGCGTTCGGGGCCGTATCCGAGGGGATGGTCCTCGTCGGGGGGTTTCCGGCTGCGCTTGAGCGCCGTCAGCAGCAACACCTCGGTGACCGTGTCGGCGACCGAGTGCGCGGCCTCGGAGAGCATGGCGCTGGAGCCGCTGATGAGGCCGGCCGCCACCTTGGCCATCGCGATGCCGAGGTTGGCGAGGGCGGCGACGACGACCGTGAGGGTACTTCCGACGTCGGTGTCCCGCCGGTCCGGGTGTAGAGCTTTCGCCATGTCTCTCAGTGTTCCCGCGGAACCCGTACCACGCCCTCCTGGATGACCGAGATGGCCAGGCGCCGGTCCTGCGTGTAGATGCGGGCCTGACCGAGGCCGCGGCCGCCGTATGCCGACGGGGACTTCTGGTCGTACAGCAGCCACTCGTCGGCCCGGAACGGCCGGTGGAACCACATCGCGTCTCGCCGAGCGCGGCAACGCCGGCCGGGTGGTGAGGGGCGGCATCGACGAGCGGGTGGTTCCTGGTGTCGTTCGCTGTCAAGGCCTTCGAGGCGTGTTTCGCCGGGCGCGGCAACCCCGGCCGGAGGTGCTGTTGCCGGTTTCTTCGTCTGGTCGGTCAGTGGCAGATTCGGCAGGTTTTCCAGCTCCTCGACAACGCCGAGGTCCTGGTCATCTCGCCGGCCGCGCACGCCGCCGGCATGGCCGCGGCCGTCGCATGCGGTGGCGGATGCGACGCCCGCGAAGCCATGTCCGCAGGTGCGACCTGGCAAGATGACCAGCTCGCTTCCGGGCCGCTCCACCTGCCGGAGAAGTACGGCAACTGGCGAGGTGTCTACAACCGGCTACGGATGTGGGCCGTCGACGGCACGTGGGAGCGGGTGTTCACCGCCCTGATGGCCCAGGCTGACGCCGACGAGGAGCTGGCCTGGGCCGTTTCGGTGGATTCCACGATCGTGCGCGCTCACCAGCACGCCGCCGGGGCCCGCAAAAAGGGGCCCCGGCCGGCGAACCAGGCGACCACGCCATCGACCGGTCCCGCGGCGGACTGACCACGAAAATCCACCTCGCAGCCGATGCTCGCTGCCGGCCCCTCGCGTTCGTTCTCACCGCCGGACAGGCCGGCGACGCACCCGCCTTCACCGATGTCATGGCCCGCCTGCGCGTTCCCCGACGGCGTGGTCGTCCGCGCACCAGGCCGGACGTGGTCCTGGCGGACAAGGCCTACTCATCCCGCTCGATCCGCGACCACCTGCGCAGGCGCGGAATCCGGGCGGTCATCCCGGTCCCGGCGGACCAGCGAGGCCACCGGCTGCGACGGGGCAGCCGGCGCCGCAGGCCGCCCGCCTTCGGCCGCGAGGCATACAAGCAGCGCAACACCGTCGAGCGGTGCATCAACCGCCTGAAACAGTGGCGCGGCATCGCCACCCGCTACGAGAAGACCGCCACCATCTACCTGGCCGGACTCCACATCGCAGGCATCTTCCTCTGGTCCGCCCGGTGATCCAAACGAAAGTCCCTAGTCGGCGGAACCGTCGAACCGGGTGAGACCTTCGCGGAGGCCGCAGTCCGTGAGCTCCACGAGGAAGCCGGCCTGCTGGCGGTTCCTGATGAAGTGCAGGTGCTGGGCACTCTCTTGGGCCGGGTTGGCGACGTCGTCCAGGTGACGACTTCTGTCCTCGTCACCCGCTGGTCTGGCGTCCCGCACCAACGCGAGAAGGTCATTGGGTCCTGGCGGTTCTGGCCCTTGACGGCGCTACCCCAGCCGCTGTTTGTACCAAGCGCGCAATGCCTGACTGCTTGGAACCCCGACCTTCCGCTCGACCATCCACCCGCTGTCTTCGTGGCCTCCTCGGACGTCGTCGGCAGAGAGAACGGCCGCTCGACCCCCAGGGCCATGTGCCCCTGGATTCGCTCGGGATCGTAGGGCACCACACACACCGTCACCGGAACTTCCCGGCCGCCCGGCTGCCCGCGGTGCGTCACCGGTGCAGGGACTCGGCGACGGCTGGGTCCTCGAGCACGGTGACGCACCAGGCGAAGTGCTCGTCACCGCCGCCCGGCGCGAAGGCGTCGCTCGTGGCCATCGCATAGGCGGCCCGGTACAGCAGGAGGTCGTCGACCGCGTAGCCGAACTCGTCGGCGAACCGCGTGGTGAGCTGCCGGGTGATCTCCGGGGCGTGCTCGGTGCCCGCCGGGAAGATGGCCGCGGCCACGGCGGCGTCGAACCGGGGGTCCCCGCCCGTGGACAGGAAGCCGTAGTCCACGAGGGCGAGCGGCCGCAGGTCGTCGTCCACCAGCACGGTCTCCGGGAAGACGTCACCGTGGACGACCGCCTCGTCGGTACGGGGCAGCGAGCGCAGCTTCCGAAGCAGCCGGGCGCGCGTGTCGTCGAAGTCGCGGACATGCGTGGAGAGCCGGTCCGCGCACCGGCTGACCCGCCGGTCCACCAGGTCCGCCAGGGCGGATCCGAAAGTGGTGTGGCCTTCCCACAGCGGGCGTTCCTCGTCCAGCACAGGAAGGTGCTTGACCTCGTCGACGTCATGGGCGTCCGCGAGGGCGCGCAGCACGCCGACCAGGCAGTCGACCGCTTCGGGCAGCACCTCGTCCGGGTCGTCGGTGCGGATCCTGCCCGCCAAGGGCTCGCCGGTCAGCTCCCGCTCCACGGTCATCGGGACACCGTCCATGTCCTCGACGGCGAGGATCTCCGGGGCGCCGAACGGCAGGTGCGCCGCGGCATCGGCGTAGAAACGCTGCATCCGCCGCAGTTCGGATCCCCGTCGGCGCTCCCACACCTTGGCCACCGTTCCGTCCCCGAGTCGGTAGGCGGCTCCCTCCACCGCCGCCTCGACGGGCCCGGCGTCGGGATATCCGGCGTCGACGAAATGTCGTACGCGCCGGGCCGTGGTGTCCCGTATCGCATCGGACATCTCGTGCCTCCTTCCGCCCCCGGCGTGAACGACCGGCCGGTCGGCAGGGCCGACGCCGGGACCATCTCCCACGGTAGGCCCCTCGCCCGCGCGACACCCGGTGACGGAGCGCTGCCGGGCGCCGTGCGGTCCGCCACGCGTGTACGGCGGAAGAGTGCCGACGGATCCTGCGTATCCGGAGCCGACAGTGGCTGTTCCTTCGTACACTGGCGGCCGTCGCCCGCCGACGGCCGCGTCCGGCCACTGCGCGGGGACCCGCCGACGGGCACCACGCACTGCGGCGTCCGTCGGCCGCAGCCCCCTACCGCTAATCCGGCCGTGCCCCGCCCGGGACGCAGGCCGAACTCAACCTTTTGCAGGATCGTGGGCGGAGCGGGAGGCGGCCCTTGACCAGGGCGCACGGCGAAGGGCCGCCCGGGGGCCCCGCAGTCCTGTCGTAGCAGGGCGTTCCCACCTTACTGATCATTTCGGAATGAGTTTGGCTCACAGGCTTGGCAGTGGGCTGGCGGGCGGCAGAGTTCTGCGGGTGTCGGATGATCTTGTGCCTGATGATCTGTGGGATCGTGTCGCTCCGCTGCTTCCGCCGCGCCCGCCGCGGGGTCGGCGGTGCCCGGGTCGGCTGCCGGCGGATGACCGTGCGGCTCTGCGCGGGATCGTCTACGTGCTGCGCACGGGCGTGACCTGGGCACACGTGCCGACCGAGACGATCGGCTGCAGTGGGGTGACGTGCTGGCGGCGCCTGCGTGACTGGACCGAGGCCGGTGTCTGGCCCGCCTGCACGAGATTCTCCTCTTGGAACACCGCAAGGCCGGACTGTTAGACATGGAGGACGCCGCGGTCGACGGCTCGCACCTCCGGGCCCTCGAAGGGGGGCTCACACCGGACCTTCGCCGGTCGACCGCGGCCGCCGGGGCAGCAAGCACCATGTGATCACCGACCGGCACGGCACGCCCCTTGCGGTGTCGGTGACCAGCGGAAACCGTCACGACGTCGCCCAGCTCGTGCCCCTGCTGGACGCGATCCCCCGCATCCGCGGCCTGGTGGGCAGGCCACGTCACCGACCACGGCGGCTGTTCGCCGACCGCGGCTACGACTACGATAAGTACCGCCGCATTCTCCGGGCCCGCGGCATCACGCCGAAGATCTGGGCGGTTGATCGCTTGCCCGCGGTGGTCGCGGCTCAGGCCGAGATAGCCGTCGTCCAAGAGGACCTCGACGTCGGGGAAGTGCTGGAAGCAGATGGCTATGCCTTCGTTCGGGCGGCCGTGGCATCGTGAATACGACCAGGCCGCAGGGCATCGGTCCATAACGTGCGGCCCCGCCAGTCGGCGATGACGGTGGCCTTCATCGTGTTCTGTTTCTTCTTGCCGGAGACGAACGCGCGTCGGCCGCCACGTCCGGCCGGCGGACGACGAACCTGGATCTCGGTGGCGTCCAAGCGCAGCTCAATGCCCTCGGCCTGGGCGTAGGCGAACACGTCTGTCAGCGTCCGCAGCCGCAGACCGGGACGGTCGGGAACCGCGCACCCCCGCTCGGCCAGGAGCGTGCGTACTTCTGCGATCGCACGGGTGATGGTGGAGCGGTCGACGCCGAAGAGCAGTCCCAGCACCGCGTGCGGCAGGTCGTGTCGCAGATGGATCAGCGTGGCCACCAGCCGGTCGACGAAAACCAGCTGGTGACGGGCGCCGGCACCCGCGGCCCGCTTCCTGGCCCCACCCCGCGCAGCATGACGGCGGCCCTCCAGGCCGGCCTGCGACGACACAGCCAACTCCTCGACCAGACACGCGAGATGACGCTGCGAGGACCCCGTAAACAGCCGATGCGCTAGGGCGTGTGTCGGAAGTGCTCTAGGTTGGCTAGCGTGAGTGCGCGGGGGCGGAGTTATCGATATGTCGGACCAGCCGAGCTGAAGGCTGTGGTCCAGCCTGGTGACGGCGGGCGTCGAATCGGCTCGGCGGCAGACTTCGACAGCTGGATCGTGGAGCAATCGGCGGAGCTGGCCGAACCCTTCACCTTCGTGGTCGGTGTGGATGGGGTGCTTCGGCTTGCGCCGCGGCGAAGCGAGCACGTGGCCTGTGCCGGCGGAGACATGGTCCTGAGTGCTGGCGAGATCAGCTTCATGCGCGAGGCAGACCGGTGGACTGTGAGCGAGGTCAGTAACCAGTCCACCGGGTACTGCCCGGAAGTCAGCTCCTGGGCGGACGTCGCCCGTGCTCTGGACGCCATAGAGCTTCGGCGGCCTTCCGGCTTCACCCACGAGGTGGTGTTCCGGCGTTGCCCCCACTGCCAGCAGCACAACATCGTGCGCGAGGACGACTTCGTCTGCGTCTTCTGCGGCAGCGATCTGCCCGCGGCGTGGAACGCGGATCCCACTGTGTGACGGCCGAGGGTCACAGCCACTCGTTGATGGCAGCGACGAGGACGGTCGTCTCGTAGCGGACGGCGAGCTTGTCATATCGCGTGGCGACAGCGCGGTGTCTCTTGAGACGGTTGATTCCGCACTCGACCGCATGGCGCTTGCGGTAGTCGACGGGGTCAAAGTAAGGGGGCCGGCCGCCGCGGGAGCCGAGCTTCTGGCGGTTTCGGGCCTGGCCGACCTTGTTCGGGATGGTGCAGCGGATCCCGCGACGGCGCAGGTAGGTGTGGTTTCTGCGGGAGGCGTACGCCTTGTCCGCCCGCACGCGATCGGGGCGGACGCGTGGTCGGCCCGGCCCGAGGCGGGGCACGCGAACCTTTGCCAACACGGGTTCGAACTGCGGCGAGTCGCCACGCTGTCCTGCGGTCACCACGATCGACATAGGCTTTTGACCTTGCTCGACGGCCAGGTGGAGCATGGTGGTGAACCCGCCGCGCGACCTTCCTAGCCCATGATCACGGGGCTCGTTGAACACGCCACCTGGCGGTTCCTTTTGCAGGTCGCCCCGCTTGCGGGCTCCAGCCGCATGCTGGTGGGCGCGGCAGACCGTGGAGTCGACGCTCAGGTCCCATGTGATCGCACCCTTCGCATCGGCCAGAGACTGGAGCCTGGTGAAAATCCGGTGCCAGGTGCCGTTCCGCTGCCATCGGCGGAACAGGTCGTAGACCCGGCCCCAGGGCCCGTACTCGACAGGTACATCCCGCCACGGAACACCGGTACGGATCCGGAACCGTATGCCGTCGATCAGCTGCCGCCGAGGCCAGACGGGCGGCCGCCCTGCCCTGGCACCCTTCGGTAACAGCGGCTCCAGCACCGCCCATTGCTCGTCCGTGAGATCTCCCCGCCCCATGCACTGTGATCATCCACAGGTCAAGATCTACTTTCGATACACGGCCTAACAGGCCGCCGCCAGCACGGAGAAAGTGCACGTCACACGACTGGCCCCCTGCTGTGGCGCGAACCGTCCCGCGCATCGAGCGTGGTCTGGGCGGGGAAACGACGCCCCGGCCGAGCTCATAGAACGGAGCCTCATGCCCGTCACCGTGAAAGACCACCGGGTACCCCACAAGTCCACCGTCCCCGCGAATAAGGACAAGGACGTCGAACTCTTCGTGCGGGAGCGCGACGGCACGCTCCCCGGCCACCTCGACGAGCGCACGGCCGTCCTGATGCTCCACGGCCGGAGCGTTCCGGTGCTCGCGGGCTTTGATCTCGATTTCAAGTCGTACAGCTGGGCCGATGCGCTGGCGAAGGCCGGTTACGACGTCTTCATGATGGACCTCCAGGGCTCGGGGCTGTCGCCGCGGCCGAAGATGGACGACCCTCGCAACGTCAACCCCGCCCAGCAGAACCTCCTGAAGCCGAGACCTCCAGGTTTCACGCCGGGCCCGCCGAACTATCCGTTCCAGCTGACCAATTCGAACAGCGACCGGGACGAGCTGAACACCGTCGTGGAGTGGATCATCCGCGAGCGCGGGGTGAAGAAGGTCGCCTTCATCGGCTGGTCCGCGGCCGCGTTCACGATGGGGCCGTACGCGGTCAAAAACCCGGGCAAGGTGTCGAGCCTGTTCCTGCTGGCGCCGATCTTCCCGCCCGAGGGCACGTCGAAAGCCCCCGACCCGCTGCCGCAGCCCGGCTTCCCGACGTTCCTGAGTACGAAAGACGGAACCTGGAACGGGTGGACCAACGAGGTGCACTGTGAGGGCCAGCGCGAACAAGCGATGCGCGACAAGGTGTGGGACGCGATCATGAAAAGCGATCCGGTGGGCAGCACGTGGGGGCCGGAAGGTGAAGGGCGCAATCGCATCAGGAACTTCGTCCGGTGGGGCTGGAACAAGACCACCGCGGCGCAGGGCGGCGTCCTCGGCGGCAGCGTGCCGGTCCTCATCGCGTATGGGGAGCACGACAGGCAGGCGAACACGTCGAGCGAAGATCCGGAATTCAACTTCTCGGTCCCCGCGCTCTACAACGCCATCGCCGGCGACCACAAGCTGATGGTCAAGCTGGACTGCGCCGGGCATTCGGTGGTGTGGGAGATGCAGCACCAGAACGTGCACAACCTCTCGAAGCACTGGCTCAAGCAGCTGAAGGTCGACGGCAAGACCCAGGGCATCTTCGACATGAACACCAACGGTGACATCAGCCCGGCTCCGTAGAACGCTGGGGCTGGGCTGAACAGCCTGGTGCTGCTGGATGCGGTGTCGGCGAACGCGGATACATACGGTGGCCCGAAAAGATGACGCGGTCGTCCCGGGCGAGGCAGTCGAGGGCATCTGGTGGTCGGCTCGTCCGCCAGCACGAGTGCCTGCGCACCGTTCTCGCCAACGGCGATCACACCGGCCAGATCGTCCACCGCGCAGGCCCGGTCGTAGTCGTCCCTCGATCGCGACGCCTCCCTCCGGCATGCCGGCCTACTGCTGGACGTCCTCGCTGATCCGGCCGTACGGCCCCGGTTCGAGCGGACCGACAAAATCTCCTGGATCGAGGGGACCGTCGGCGACTTCGCACGCTGGACCCTGGTCCGGCTGGGCGACCCCCGCGGCCTCCCCGGCCTGGTCGAGTCGCTCTGGGCGCCCTACCGGGAGCAGTTCGGGCGCAGCTGGGTGGCGGGCGATCCGCGTAGGCCGGAGATGCACGAAGTCCTCACGCCGCTGCGCGAGCACGCGGACGCCCTGCTGCCCGCGCTGCTGGAGGAGGTGCGGCAGGACCACGAACGGCACGGCGACCACGGCGAGATCATGGGCACCTTGCTGCAGGTCGCCGAGGAGTGGGGGCCGGACGCGCTGCCCGTGCTCCCGGTCGTCCTGCCGCTCCTGAATGACACGCGGTACTCGTTGCGCGTGGTCGACGTGCTGCTCGCGATGGGTCCCGGTGCCGCCTCGACGGCGTCCGCCGTGCGCGACGCGGTCGTCCTCGACCACCCGGGCAACCACCACAGGACCGCGTGGGCCGCGTGGCGCATCGCGGGAGGTGACGACGGCACCGCCCTGCGGCTCCTAGGCGACGCGATGTACGACGAGCAGGCGTCGCCGTACGGACCGGTTCTCCTCCTGTCCGACTTCGGCCCCGCCGCCGCGGCCCATGCCGGACGGGTGCGTGAGGTCATCGAGAACGCCGAGCATGGGAGGGTGACGGCGGCGGTAGCCCTGTGGGCGATCACCGGCGATCCGGGTGCCACCCTGGCGGTGTTGGAGCAGGTCGTCGTGCGCTTCACCGGGGACGACGACCGCTACGGCGACCTGGCCGAGGCACTCCGCGGGTTTTTGCGCATCGGCGCGGTCACGCCGGCCGCAGGGCGGGCACTGCGCCTCGTCGGCGCCCGCGATCTGCGGCTTTCCGCCCACCGGGACTACCGGGCCGTCCTCGACGACCAGGAACTCCGCTCCGCCATCGCCGCGGTGCTCGCGCTTCCCTGACGTCCGGTGGCGTCAGTCCCGGCCGGCGGGCGGACGCCAACCCAGATCCCTGTGCCGCTCCTGACGCGCAGCCCCCTACTGACCGCGCATTCACCCCAACATCGCCGTCGCCGTCCGCTATCACGAAGCGGTGGCCCGGCTGGCGGCGCCCGAGGAACTCGAACGGTTCCTGCATTCGAGCATGGTCCACACTCAGCTATCGGACATCGCGGCGATACACGAGGGCAGCATCGGCGCAGCTGAGGCGGGGTCGGCCGTCGAGAGCCGAGCCGTCGACGAGGTGCCGGCACACCCTGAAAGGCTGCCGTACTGTGTCACGGGCACCGGGCCCGGTTTCCAGTGAGACAAGCCCCGAGTGCTCGGAGGGCTTGTCGTGGTGGATTCGCTATCGATCCACCGTGTTGTAGGCAGTGCGATCCGGCACCTCGTCCTTCCGGCCCAGGAGGGCTTCACAGGCTGCGTCCGCGCTGTCGAATATCTGGCAGGTCATGCCGACCCCGGTCAGGTCGAGCACACGTCGCACCACTTGGCTGGGCGCGGCCAGGGACACGGATCCGTCGATGTTCCGCATGTCGGTAACGGTCCGTACGATCACACGCAGCCCGGAGGAGTCCATGAACGGCACGTCCGCCAGGTCCAGCACCAGGTGACGTCGTCCGTGCACCACCTGACCGGCCAACTGGTGCTGAAGGGCGAGGCCGGTGTCAGTGTCGAGCTCTCCGCAGACGGTGATGACCGCGGCGTCGGAGCTGATCACGGCCACCTCAACACCCAGACCTGCTGGTTCGCTCACAACTTCTCCTCGTACGGGGTCTACACGGCCGCAGCCCAGCTACCCCGTCCAGTGACGTTCATCCGCCCTGGACGCGGTTTCCTTCGGGCAACTGAAGGCCCCACGCCGTTCCAGGCTGTCCGCGCGGGGCTTCGTCCGTCCCAAAGTCTGGCAGTGAGGCGCGCTTCATCGTGGGCATAGGCAGCGCAGCACCCCCACTTGCCGGATGCCGCCCCGCTCCCAGAACCTCACCGCGCTGCGCGCCTTCGCCGCCGCGCACGCCGCCGCACACGCGAAAGCAGCCACCGTCAACCCCACCGCCTACTGCCACTGCGGCTCCCAGCGATGCGACGCCCACCCCGACACCAAGACGTCCTGCGCGGGCGGGATGGTGATGATCCTGCGGCACGACCCGATCGTGCGGCGTGTGTGGAGCGTGGAAGAGGTCTGCGAGATGTGCGCCCCGCTCATCCCGAACGCCACCCTCCTGACGCGCGCCGCGCGACCGAACCGCCCCACCAGCCCCACAAGCCGGCCCGCCCCGACTGGCGAACAGGTGCCGGCCCCCGCCCGGCCGAGCATCCCGGGCGGCTTCTCCTCAGCCCCCGCCGCAGACGATCCGGCCCCCCTACGGCACTCACGCCGCACCCCGCAACGCCCCCGGAGCCGGCGGTCCCGGCAAGGACAATGACCGTGCAGGAGGCGCGCACCATGAACTTCGGACGCACGGCGTCGTCAACCCTGAAGCGGGCGCCGGGTGTACGGCCACGCAGTCAGGTCGTCGCCTCGGTGGACCAGGTCGAAGGCCACGAAGTGCGCCAGCCACTCGCGCGCACCCTGAACAGCAGCTGCCCCGCGCCGGGCGAGGCGCTGCTGCAGCCGCTCGAATGCCAGCCGGTCGGATTCCCACACGATCAGCTCGTCGTCCAGGCCGGTGTCCGCCGGCAGCTGTGCCAGGGCGGCGGCGCGCACCTCGGGAAATGAGCCGGTCATGTCCGTCCCCTGCCGGGAGCGCAGCAGCACCCGTCCGCCCGCGTACGCGGCGAGCTGGGCGCGGTAGCCGTCCCACTTCGGCTCTGCTGCCCACCCCGCGGGAACGGCAGGGCTGTCTACAGCCACCGTCAGCATCGGCTCGGGCAAGGGCCACGTCACACGTGATGCCTTCCACGGCAGCTCACCGCCGTTCGGGTGCCTTCACAGCGGTCCGACGCGCGGGAAGGACTCACCGGGTGACCGGCTACAGACACTGACGTCATGAGCGAGAGCAGCGAGAAGGTTCACCACCCCGGCGAAATCGTCCCCCAGTCCGGGATCTACGAATGCGACTGCGGCCAGGGCCACGAGGACAGCACCGACGTGAAGGGGCACCGGTTCCCGCCCCTGCATGAGGCCTGCAGCGGCAGCGGCTGGAAGTTGAAGGCCTTGAGCAGCGGGGCGCACGCCGCCTGGTCGAGAGGCGCACGCGGTCACGGTGCCGCTGTCAGCTGGCACCACGGCTTCGCCTCACCGTAACCAGCAGCGCACCTTGAGGTGCGCCTACCCGCATCTTGACGGTTGAAGGAACGCGCTCTGCGGAGCCGTCATGGACAGTCACCCGAATGCTGGTCGCCGATGCTCGATCGACCCGACCCGACCTCACGCCAGCGACAAGTGGCATCGGTGCACGTGGGGGACTGGGCCAGGCGCTGGACTCTGGCTCCGTGCCTCCACTGGCCCGGCTCCGTCCTGCTCCATCACCCGCAGCGACGGCGTCCATCAGATCGTCCGGGAATGCTACGGCGACGATGCCGAGGAACGCTCCCGTGGTGACGCGAGACTGGAGGAACCGTCATGGAGCCGGATGACCAGATCATGCAGGGGCCCGGGGAGCGGAGAGTCGCCGAAGCGGCGGAACGGATCGTGGCCGAGGGCCAGCCACGGCTGCACCGCACCTGGACGTCATTGGTGGCCACCTCACTGCTGGGCGGTATCGACGTCGGTGTCGGCGTAATGACGCTGCTGTTCGTGCGGCACGCGACCGGCAGTGAACTCCTGGCCGGACTGGCCTTCTCCGTAGGGCTCATTGCTCTGTTGCTCGGGCACAGCGAGCTCTTCACAGAAGGGTTCCTGGTGCCCGTCGCCACCGTCATCGCGGGCGCGGCCACCTGGCTCGACCTGGTGCGGATGTGGGCGACGGTACTGGTGATGAATCTGATCGGCGGCTGGGTGGTCATGTGGCTGGTCATGCAGGCTTACCCGGATCTGCACGGCACCGCGGCTGCTCTGGGTGCGCAGTTCGTCGACGGGGGCTACACGTTGGGTACCTTTTGCCTCGCTGTGCTAGGTGGCGGCGTCATCACGCTCATGACCCGTATGCATCATGGCAGCGAGTCCATGACCGGGAAGATCACCGCATCGATCACCACCGCGTTCGTCCTGGCCGGGCTCGGGCTGTGGCACTCGGTGCTGGACTCCCTCATCGCGTTCGCCGGCCTGCACACCGGCAGGACGTCCTACGGTTACCTCGACTGGCTGAAGTGGTTGGCTTGGGCGGTTCTCGGCAACGTCGTCGGCGGCCTCTTGCTGACGACAGCGCTGCGCTTCATCCGCAGTGCCCCGCTGTTGAGCGACGAGAACCAGGCGGGGAGAGACGGCTCCTGAAGCCTGAGAGGTGTGGCCTGACGAGCGTGGGCTCACCATCTCGGCCCGTTGACTAATCGGCGCCAGCTTCGTCATCGGAACAGCTCTCCCCGTCGATGGTGGCTTCACCGTCCACTGATACGACCTCGGACAGGCACTCCCCCGTCGTCGACGGCGGATACCGAACACCCGACCGGGCCGTTCGCATCGGTGGCCGATCGTCCGGGCAGTGGGCAGAGCAGGCCTGATGGGGACGACATGGAAGTCCAGCGCCTGGCAACCAGTAGGGCCGATCCGTGACGAGCGGCGAGGGCGACCCACGAAACCGCGCCAGGGTACGCAACACCAGCAGTACGCAGTTCCCGTTTGGTAAGTGATTGATCCAGAGGGAGGAACGGAGGAGCCAAGAGCCATCAGGATCGCCGGCCAGCAGTACGGAGCCCGGGTACCGCAGGACATCGATAGTGAGGTGGTCTCCGGTCACGCATCTGCGATCCCCCCGCTCCCGACAGCAGTCGGTCGGGAAGGCCGGCGCAGTATCAGGGCCGGCAGATGGTGTAGCAGTTCCTTCGGGCCCGGGAGCCACATGCTCCCGGGCCCCTCCACGCGTTCCATAGAGAGGTGCAATGACCGCAGACGACTCGTTCGGCCGTCTCCATGACGACGACTACCCCGCCTACACCATGGGCCGGGCCGCCGAAATGCTCGGCACCACCCAGGGCTTCCTCCGCGCCCTCGGAGAGCACCGCCTCATCACCCCGCTGCGCTCGACCGGCGGACACCGCCGCTACTCCCGCTACCAGCTGCGCTGGGAAATCGTCGACCAGGGCACGCCCATCGAGGCGGCCTGCCGGATCGCCCTCCTCGAGGACCAGCTCGAAGAGGCCCAGCGCATCAACGCCGAGTACCGCCGCGCCGCCGAATCAGCGAATCCGACGGTCGCGGCTTGACCTGGGCGCGCCTGCCGCCCCAGACGGCGGACCTGCCCGCACACGGTCCACAATGTGTACTTGTTTCCTGTGGTGACAGCGTGTGCGGGCGTGTACCGTCTGCGTCAGCTGTCGTGGTTCGGAAGTTCCCTTTGCCCACGCCGTAGGCGTGGGCGTTTTGCTGTGCTGTGCCGCAGGAACCTGGGCGATCACCTCCGCCTGCCGCACGTTGTGGGAGGCGTACTCGACTGGAAGGCATGAGACATGGCTACGGGAACGTGTTCGCCCACTACTCGGCGATCAACTCCTCGGGCTTCCGTGAGCTCCAGGAGGGCCAGAGCGTGACGTTCGACGTCACCCAGGGCCAGAAGGGCCCCCAGGCCGAGAACATCAACCCGGCCTGACCTTTCGTACTCCGCCCGCCCAACGCAGGGGACAGCGCTCGACCCCGGCCGGAACGGCGAGTGCCGGCCTGCCGCACGACTTCCCTCCGTACAAGACCGTCTACGGCTACTACGCGAAGTGGGAGGCCGACGGCTCCACCCAGCAGGTCCACGACCTATTGCGCGACAAGGCCCGCCGATTACAGGGCCGCCGTGCGGAGCCCACCGCGGCCGTAGTGGACGCGCAGAGCGTGATCAAGTCCGCTTCACCGGTGGCGTGGGCCGGGGCGGTGCTGACTGTCACCGGTGAATGTCAGGAAGGTCAGGTAGACAGCCGCTGGTTCTGCCCGGGGTGCCAGCGCAGCCACGGCAGGTCAAACAGCAGCGCCCTTCGCACTGCAATCCCGACACAGATCAGGGCAAGGGATGCCCGGTGCGGTTGACATAGAGGATCGCGTTGACGATCTCTCGCAAGTCGTGCACTCGGGCCGCTGTGCCGGGGCCGGTCCGTCGCGCCCGCCAAGCGGTGAAGACCGGTTCGATCAAGGCCCAGCGGGCATCGGACACGTCACTGCGGTACGGGCGACGAACACTCACGCATGGTCCAACGATCGTCAACGACGGCGGTCACAAAAGCATCCCTACCTACCAACTACATAGATCGGATGCCCTCTACTGACGTTGCTGCAGTGATGTCGTCAAGGTGAGGCCGGTTTCGGCGAGACATCCGTTGATGAGGTTGTCGCGGTACTGGATGTGGCGGAGACCGTGTCGGAGTGTGCTGATGAGGTGGTCGGGGTCGGTGAATGCGGCGTTGGCTTGGCTGCTGCGTCGTAGCAGTGACGAGATGCCCTCGACGGGGTTGAGGTCGGGTGCATGGGCCGGCAGGGAGTAGCAGGTGATCCAGTCGTGGGTGTCGATGAACTCCCGCAGTCGGCGGTCCTTGTGGACGTTGAGGTTGTCCCACACGAGCCCGATGGGTGCGCCGAGCTGCTGGTGGGCGGCGATGAGCAGGTCGCGGTAGCCGGTCCAGGTGAAGCTGCGTCTGCCGCCGCGCTTGTGATCGGCATGCCGTTTGGGCCGGTAGATCAGGCGTGAGCGTTCGCCGTGCTTGTAGCAGGCCAGAGCGGCGATGGAGAAGCGGCGCTGGGAGCGTCCCCGGACCCGTATGACGGGTGTGTGTCCGCGCCGGGCCCAGGTCCGTGCGGTGGGCGGCGTCATCGAGAAGCCGGCTCGCGACGATCACACATCGTCAGCCCCCAACGACATCACGCCGCAAAGGTCAGTAGTGGATGTGGCGGTGCATGGTGACGGTGGGTGTGAAGTTGGTTTGGGGGTCGTTGGTGTTGCTGGTGTGGGGTGCGTGTGTGGTTTCGTGGTCGAGGATGGTTTTGATTTGGTGGGCGAGTTCGTCGGCGTGGTGGGTGATTTGGTCGATGGGTAGGGGGGATGTTTTGAGGGTGTTGATTTGGTGGTTGATGGTGCTGAGTTGGGTGCGTGTCTGGTGGCTGAGGGTGAGTTGTCGGGGTGTGGCGATGATGAATTGGTAGGCGGCGGAGAGGGTTTGGCAGGTGGGGCAGTGGTTGTTGAGGGATCGGCTGAGGTTGGTGGCGTTGATGAGGTGTGCGTTGTGGCCGGCTGTGGTGACGATTTGGTAGGAGAGGGCGATTGAGCGGCAGGGGTTGTTGGGGGTGCATCCTGCGGAGATGGCGGTGGCGCGGTTGTTGGCGGTGACGGCGGTGGTGGGGCCGTATTCGTGGATGGTGAAGGTGGTGTCGGTCTGGTTCATGTGGGTCCTGTCGGCGTGGCTGTAGGCGGTGTCGACGGCGATGGCGATGTGGGGGGTGTTGTTGGGTCGGGTGGGGGTGGCGCGTGCTGTGGTGGTGATGGTGGTCATGGCGAGGCCGGCGGTGATGGCGGCGCTGAGGCGGATGGCTGTGGTGGTGGTTTTGGGGGTGCTTGGTTTGCGGTGGTGCATGGTCTTCTCCTGCGAAGGGGTTGGTGACGTGGTGTCAGGACTGGCTCGGGTCTGACGGTGGGGTGGTTGTTGTGGGTGGGGGCGGGGTGGGGGGCTGTGAGGGGGAGGGGGTGTGGGAGGGGGATGGGGTGGGGGTGTGGCTCGGGGTTGTGCTGGGTGCGGGGTGGGTGGGGGTGGTGCCGGGCGGTGTGGTGGGGCTGGGTGTGCGGGTGTTGCCGGGGGGTGTGGCGGAGGGCGTGAGGGTGGGGGTGTGTTGGTCGCTGGTGGTGGGGTGGGGGGCTGGTGGGGGGTGGTTTTGACTGGCTGTGGTGGTGGGGGAGGGGCGGGTGGCCGGGGGTGTGGTGGCCGGGTGTGTGGGGGTGGGGTTGGGGGTTGTGTGGGTGGGTGTGCCGGGTTGCAGGATGGGGGTGGCGGGTGCTGCTTTGGGGAGCGGCTGGGGGGTGAGGCCCTGGACCCAGGCGGTGGCGAGGACGGCGCAGGTGGTGGTGGTGGCGGTGGCCAGTGCGAGACGGAGCATGGGTTTGCCGTGGGTTGCTTTGGTGGTGGCGCGCCAGAGGCGGGTGGTGAGGCGGGTGGTGAGGTAGGTGCCTCCGGCGAGGGGGCACAGCAGCATGAGGGTGCCGATGACTGCGACCAGTCCGGCCGCGGTGTGTCCGTCGGTGAACGCGGTGATGGTTCCCAGGGTTTGGTCGTGCAGGGCGCGGGTGGCGGTGGTGAGCAGGCGGGGGAGGTTCCACAGGGCGTAGGCGGCTTCGGCGAGGAGCAGCGGGACCATGGTGAGGACCCACACGGTGACGATGGTGCGTGCGGAGCGTTTGAGGTCCGTGACCTGGGTGGCGGCGTTGCGGTGGTGTGTGCCGGGGAGCAGGTTCAGCAGGATGGGTTTGATCTTGCCGTAGAGGTCGGGGACGCCGGCGAGGTCGCCGAGGATGTAGTAGCCGTCGAGGCGTACGGCGGGCATGAGTTGCTCGAGGACTTCGAAGTGTGCGAGGTAGACGGCGGCGAGGAGGAAGGACTGGCCGGTGAGGAGGTAGCCGGCGGTGAGGACGAGCATGAACAGGACGTTGAAGTAGACGCCGCCGAGTCCGGTGCGCAGGCGGCCGGCTTTCCCGATCCGGTAGACGTCGGTGACGTCGGTGTACATGGAGGGCCAGATCAGGAAGATGCCGCAGCCGATCTTCCCGGGTACTGCTCCGCTGTAGTGGCAGGCGGAGGCGTGTCCGAACTCGTGGAAGAGGAGGGAGGCTACGGTCAGGAGGAGGATGATGAGCATCCACAGTGGCTGTTCGAGGACTTGCAGGACGGAGGTCATGGCTCCGTGGACGGCGAAGAGCCAGACGTCCATGACGACGGCGCCCGCCAGCGTCGCCGCCACCACCACGGGCCGGTGCAGCCAGGCGAGGGCGGCGGCGATGCGGGCGACGTGCCCCTCGTGGAAGATCGTTTTGTGGCCGCGCAGGGCCAGCAGCAGATCGGAGCGGGGCGCGACGATCTCGTCGGGGTGGCCGTCTGGGGGGAGGGTGATGCCGAGCGGGGTGAGCTTGTGTTCCACCAGGTGGAGGATGTTGTCGGTGGTGACTTCGGTCCCGTAGCGGCCGCTGACCCGGTGGGAGATGGCCTCGGCGTCGCGGATGCCGTCGATGCTTGCGACGACGAGGTACAGCAGGCGGGAGAGCTGGATGACTTGTCCGTCGCCGCGGCGGACGATGTACCGGCGTTCGGTGAAGCCCGACCCCTTGTATTCACCCAGGGTCTGCAGGCCGTGGCTCGGTCGCGGGACGGGTACGCCGTGCGGGGCTGCGGGGGTGTGGGCCGTCATGAAGGGTGCCGGGTGCGCGAGGTCGTGGGGCGCGTGGCCGTCGGGCGTGAGGGGGGCGGCCGCCTGCCCGGGCACGTGTCCGCGGTGTGGAGGGTGGGCCTGCAGGGTGGTGCGGCTGGCGTGGTCTTCGGACGCCGGCATGGTCTTCTCCTGGGCGCGGTTGACGGTTCGGCACATGGGCGCGGTGTGCGGCGCAGGCCGGTGGGAGTGTCGTTGCATCCCGGCGGCCGCCCCAAGAGGGCAACGGCCGCATGGCATGGGGGCGGTCACGGGCGGCGGGTGCGCGGTGGGACAAGGTGCAGTGCGGTGCGGTGCGGTGCGGGAAGAGCGGTCCGGGCGCAGCGGGTCCGACCGTTCGAGGGCCGGTGCGGCCGGGCGTTTACTCGCGGCGTCCGCCGCCGACTGCGTTGACGGTGACGTTGCTTGGTGCGCTGGCCGTGAGATGTGGTTGGTGCATTTGTGGGGGGAGCGGGCGCGGCTGCGGTGCGTGTCCGCCGGGTGAGCCGGGCAGGGCCGGGTCCGTCCACCGACCCGGCCCTGCCCGGCTTCCGTGTGTTACTGCTGCACGCTGATGCCCTGGGTGGCCTCGGACTGGGCGACCGCGTACGGCGAGCACTGGTTCAGCGCGGCCGACTCGTTGTGCGCGTCCACGTGGGCCACCTTCTTCGTGACGGTGGTCATCTTGGCGAAGTTGAACGAGAACTTGCCGAGCGCCTCACGCCCCGGCAGCAGGTCCGCGGTCTCGGCCTCGAGCTGGTCCGTGTTCATGAAAATGGTTCCTTTCATCCTTCAAGTGGTGTGTGAACCCATGCGAGTTCCGGTGGGTCACGTCCCAACGTGTGCCGCTGGGCCGCTGTCCGGCCCTCGTTTTCCGAACCTGCCGGCGCGTTCCGGCTGACAGTGAGCGAGCAGCAGGTTGTCTGCACGGCCCGCGCCGGGAGGGTCGGTGGACGGCAACAAGTCCCTTCCTTGCAGCCGGGTCATGCGGAAACCCGGCTGCCGAGTCGGGGCACGGCGGAACTGGGGGAGAGCCGCCCAACCGTCCGAAGTCTCCGAACAGTTCGTCCGGAGGGCCTGGACAGTAGCTGAAGCCGAAGGAAAAGCGCAAACAATCCAAATGCGACATTCGTTCAAAGTCGTACGGCTGTTCATTCGCGCAGCGTGACCGGGGCCGGCTGCGCCGGCGCGGCACGGCGGCGCGCAGCCGGCCGCCGTGCCGGTCGGACGGGGGGCCGGGGGCGTGCAGTCGGCGCCTCCGCACGGCCGGGCGGCGGCACCGCGCAGTCGTGCCACCGGTGGGTGGGTGTGCGGGGGCGTACCGGGTGCGGCCACGGGGCATGCGCCGGCCGGGCGAGCGGTTGCCGGCCGGATACGCCCGGACCCGGGGGCGGCACCGGACGGGTGAGGAGTCCGAGGTGGCCTGGGTCGCGGGGCTGTGGGTGCTTGGCTGTGTTCATGAGAACGAACCGCGTATGTGCATCACTTCGCCGAGGCGCCCTGGTGCACCGAGGGTTCGAACGATGCGTGAGATTTTCGCCGAAAGCCGCGGCGGGGCTCACCGCGGCAGAGTCACTCAGCCGGTCTGGATGTGCTCAGTGGTCGCCCGTGTGCGGGTGGGGAGGGCGTGGCAGGGGCTGACGCCAGTCGCCCAGCGCCGTGAGGAGAAACCGGCGGGCGAGAGGACGTACTGCGTCCCATGCCGGATCTGTGGCCAGGGCGTTGGCCCAGAGGCGGGCGCGGCAGGCGGCATCGGTCTCGGCGAGGCAACGGCCGATGGCCTGAAGATCGCGCAGATTCCCGGGTTCGAAGGCTCCGCGTTCCGCGAGTCCCTCGCTGATGCGGCAGAGGAGTTCCACCTCTTCAACGACCAACTCCGTCTCCGTCTCCCGCTCACCCAGCCAGGCAAGCTGAGCCTGGATGTCGGCTGCGAGGAGAGCCATAAATCGCAGCGTCCAGGTACGCAGGTGCGCGTCGCCGAGAAGGTTCATCCCTGCAGGATCACACCTGGCTCCCGCCTGACGTGTTCGATGGCCCGGAGGGGCGGCCTTGGCAGGCGCGGCGCCCACGGACGTTGAAGCCCGAGTGCCGCCGTCGCAATCGGGCAGCGCCGGACGGCGGTGCCTTTCGAAGTGGTGAACCTCTGCTGTTGGCTCGACACCTGCGCCAACTCGCTCCACCGCTGCGTGAACAACCACCGGGACGGCCAGGTGCTCGTCGCTCGCCTCGATGCCGCCGACAGCGTCCGGTTCCTGCTGGAGCTGCTCTTCGCTCTCGACCGGCGTCCCCGCCCCTGCCCCAAGTACCGTCAGGGGGGCTCGCCCGGCACCCGCTTGCGGGCCGGCACAGCGGCGTGTTGCTCCGTGCCGTGGACCGCATCTCGGCGACAGGCGACGTATCCCTGCAGCGGTACCTGTTCACCCGTGTCGAGGCGGCGGCCCGAGGGGCCGGACACGGCGAGGTACGGGATGCATGGGGCGAGGACCTGGACCTCATGCGACCGCAGTAAGGAGACAGAGAGACTCCCCGCGGCTGCGGCTGCGGCTGCGGTTGTGGCCGTGGCGCCGTGGCCGTTGGTGTACGGCCACGGGGATGCCGGCCGGTGATGCCCCCAGCAGGTCCTACCGTGCCACGCGGTAGCGGAGGTAGACGACGTTGGAGTGGAAGGTGCGGGTCTCGACGAGTTCGAGATCCACCCGGCGCTCGTGTCGGGGGAAGAACGGGGTGCCGCCGCCGACCAGTACCGGGTAGACCACGGTCCGGTATTCGTCGATCAGGCCCGATGCGGCGGCTTCGGCGGCGAGTGTCGCGCCGCCGATCGCGATGTCGCCCTGGCCCGGCTCGGCTCGCAGCCGCTCGATCTCTTCCGCCAGGGTGCCGGAGGCCAGGCGGGCATGGCCCTGCACCGCCGGCAGCGTGGTGGAGAACACCACCTTGGGAAGCGGCTTCCACAGCGCGGTCCACTCGAGCTCGGAGGCGTCGAGCGTGGGGTCCTGGTCGGCGCTCTCCCAGTACAGCATCGTCTCGTACAGCCGTCGTCCCAGCAGGTGGACGCCGACCTGGCGGATCTCCTCGATCCAGAAGCGGAAGACCTCCTCGTCGGGCGCCGTCCAGCCGAATCCGCCGTCCGGCCCGACGATGTAGCCGTCCAGTGAGACGTTCATCGAATAGGTCACGCTGCGCATCCAAAGTCCTCCTCGGGTGACGGGTTCGACAGTACGACCGCCTGACGCCGCAGAACTCATCACGGCTCGCGACATCCCCCAGGGGCCGAGTCGTCTCGCGAGATCATTTCGCCGGGAAAAACCTTAAGTCGCCCAGGGCGGGCTTCGCCGGGAGGACCGGTTGCCCCACCGTAAAGGGAAAGACGAATCGGGTTCATCGGCCGCAGACGCAACTCAGCTGACGATCAGTCGGTAGACCGTCAACTCGTTTCCGTCGACATGGACATGGAAATCCGGCGGGCCTGTGCCGAGTGCGGGAACGGCGTTGTGGACGGTCTTGAGTTCTTCGGCGCTGAGGACGGCGGCAGCAGCTTTGATCATGTC
The DNA here is from genome assembly GCF_042884245.1 of Streptomyces sp. NPDC058145. NCBI lineage: Bacteria > Bacillati > Actinomycetota > Actinomycetes > Kitasatosporales > Streptomycetaceae > Streptomyces > Streptomyces sp. NPDC058145. Next base: position 80,464 of record NZ_JBHVUH010000017.1, read on the forward strand.
GGTGAACGTCGTCTCCGGTACCTGCCGCAGCGCGTCGCCGGAAAGCAGGACCACCGCCTCGCCGGTGTGGCTGCGCACGACAGCGGTCATGGGGGCTCCGTGTACGACAAGCACCTGATACCCCTCTCGGCGTGGCCCTTTTCGACCCGCTGGATGTGGCACGGCAGGAGGATATTCCCCGCTCTTCCGGTGATCGTGAGCCGTGGTGCGGGCACTGGATTCCGGGAAGATTCCGCCGAGCTTAGCGGGAGAGCCATTGCCGAGGGGGGTGGACCCGGCGGGCGCGCATGTGCTCGATTTCGGCGCGGCCGCAGGCACGGGGCTGCCGGTGATCGCGGTACGCGGCGGCCCGGCCCCGGTCCAGCCGGGCCGCGCCGCCGACCCCTGCAGCGCCGGACCACCGGCCCAGTGGTGCGGCAGATGACGCACCCCGGCCCGCGCTCCTGGCGATAGGGGCCCCTTCGTCGCGCGATACCGGGCCGCGCTCGCCTGGCGATACGGGCCCGCGCGCTTTGCGATACCGGCCCGCTCGTCCCGCGATGATGGGCCGGCCGGTGTGCGTCACGCTCCCTGCTCGGGCGGTCGGTTCATGCCGCGACGGCCGGCACGCGGTGATCCGGGGGAGGGGGATCTGGGCGGGAGTGGTGTCATCTGCGGGTGCGCCACGTGCCGTTGTCTTCGTGCATGGCCCGGGATCCCGCGGCCGCGTCGATTTCCGCCTGGAGTTCGATCGCGTGGACGATGCTCCCGTTCAGTGTCCTGCGGATGATGGGATCGGTGATTCTCCACGCGGTCATGGCCTCGTCCGGCGAGAGCGTTGCCGCGTCCGGTCCCCGTCGTGGTGATTCAGGTCCTCGCTGCTCGGGAATGAGACCGCTCTCCACCAGAACTCTGCGGTGATCGAGGTTGAGGACGGTCGCCCACGTCGTCAATTGCGAGGACAGCGGTAATGTTTTGCCGTCCAGCGTCCGGCTGATCGTGGTCAGGCTCAGACCGGTCGCGGCCGCCAGTTGCGCCCGGCCGCCGTGGCGCCGGCGGACGTCGTATCCGGCCGCCGTCGCGGCCTGGGTGAGATACGCGCCGATCCGCTGCGCCTGAGCCTGCCGTTTGGCCCGGCTCTCGTGGGGGGAATCCTTCGCACTCCGCATGGTCGGAGGGTAGCGCGCAGGCATGTTGTCACATACTGGTTGCACGCGTGCACCTTTGCAGGTCACAACCTAGATCGGCATTTGTGCAGGCCACATCCCGAATCTCGTATTGGTGTGCGAATCAAAATACCCTTGCGTCACTCATTTCCGGCAACTTGCATATGTTGCGCGCGTGTGGGTCAGCCGCACGGCTGCACGTTGCTGAGGGGGTCTATTGACCATGCTTCGCCTCCATATGGCCACGCTCCTGCTCAAGGCCAGGGAGCTGGGTGACGAAAGCGTCGCCGACATGGCGCAGCGCACCGGTATCAGCAGGTCGACGCTCCACCGGCTCGCGAGGGGAACGAAACAGCCGAGCCTGGCCACACTCTGGACGCTGCGCGACGCCTACAGCGTCCGGCTCGACGCGCTCGTCTACGACGACCCGCAGACGATGCAGCGCAGCCTTCCGCAGCGCCGGCGTGTGCCCGCCCGGGAGCGGCACCGCCTGCGGCACGGGGACGCCGGCCGGCACGCGGCCGACTGAGAACCGGCCCGATCCTCACCGGGCACGGGGGCCTCGGCCGGCATGCGGCCGTCCGAGAACGAGAACCGGCCCGATCCTCACCGGGCAGGGGGCCTCGGCCGGTATGCGGCCGTCCGAGAACGAGAACCGACCCGATCCTCACCGGGCAGGGGGCCTCGGCCGGTATGCGGCCGGCTGAGAGTCGGCCCGGTTCCTTCGTCCCCGGGGCTTACGGCCCGCAGGGCGGTGCTCGCGAGCCCCGCCTCACGTTCTGCCGGCAGCCCACCTCACTACTTTCCTTCCCAACGACCGGGAGCAATCCTTGACCACTCAGGTTCATGACGCTGCCCTCGACGGCGGCGCCTCGGGGGAATTGGCCCTCATCACCCGCGCCCAGCAAGGCGATCGCGAGGCGTTCGCCGAGCTGTACCGGATGCACCACGGTGTCATCGCCACACTCATCGGCCAGCGCGTCAGATCGCATACCGCCCTGGCCGAGGACCTCACCGCGGACGTCTTCATGAAGGCATGGATCAAGATCAACACCTTTACCTGGAACGGGACGTCGATCCGTGCCTGGCTGTGCACCATCGCACGTCATGCGGTCGCCGACCACTTCAAGACCGCCACGACCCGCAACCTCACCTTCGTCGACCACATCACCCAGGTGACAGATACCTGGGCCCCGCTGGTGAGCGACCCAGAAGAAACCGTTCTGTTCTCCCTCGCAATGGACGACCTGCACCACGCCCTCTCCGAGATCACCCCCCGTCAGCAAATCGTCATCCGGCTGCGGTTCCTGGGCGAGATGTCCGTCCGCGAGACCGCCCGCACCATGGGCACCACCGACGGCGCCGTCAAAACCCTCCAGTGGCGCGCGCTCGACTCCCTCCGCAAGGCCTACCCGGGAGCTGTGGCATGACCATCGCCTACAACAAGGACACCGACCTCGAGCGGGAACTCACCGCCCGGCTCAGCGAACTCGCCCACGCCTTCATCGCCGATCTCAACGCACAGGGCCGCCTGGTGGAAACGGGCGGCGCCGACACCCTCAGACGGCTCAGACAACAGCACCGGACGCCGCCCCCTGACCTTGAGGCGGAACCCGCCGACGCCGGATGCGAGGTCACCGGGATCGAGGCGCACCCCGCACCGGGCGCGCCCACCCTGTGGGAGGCGGTCACAGCGCCCCGCTTTGGCGAGGACACCCCCGGCCCACCCACAACGCCCCGCCCGCTGCGCATCCTGGGCGCGTCCGAGCCGTGCCCCGCGGGCGCGAACGTACTCGATTCCTGCGACGCCCCGTCCATCACGGCGGCCCCGGCTGTCGGCCGGCAGCCGGCCGCGCTCGAACCGGTTCCCGCCCAGCAGGCCGCCGTGCGCGCCCCGGCACCCGCCCCGAGCGCCTGCGCCCAGGAGCCGCGCACGGCCGACGGGGGCCAGACCCAGCCCCCGGCTCAGCAGGCCGCCGCGGCTGCCCCGGCCTGCGCCCAGCAGACCGCCGCGCTCGCCCTGGCTGCCGCCCGGCAGCCGTTCGCGCTCGGATCGGTCACCGGACAGAACAGCGGCGCCCAGGGGCAGCGCACGGACGGCGGGGGCCAGGCCCAGCCCCCGCCCCCTGCCCAGCAGGCCGCGACGCTCGAACCGGCCCTCGTCCAGCAGCCGACCGCACTCGAACCCGCCCCGACCCGGAGCACCGGTGCCCAGGAGCCGCGCACGGCCGGCGAGAGTCAGGCGCAGCCCTCGGCCGCGGTCACGGCGGCCAGGCTGCGGGCCGAGAACGCGGCCCGGCTCGAGGTCACAGGGATCACCGCGGACCATGACCGCGTCGACGTCCACATCCACGCTGTGTCGCTGAGCGACTGGGAGTACTGGCTGACCGCGATCGGTGCGCCCCTGAACGCGCCGACCCACCGCAGCGGATGGGTCCAGACCGCCACCGGGCACCTCGACGGTGTGGAGGTCCATCTCACCGCGGAGGCCGTGCCCCGTCTCCTTCAGGAGGCGGCCCAGCAGGCCGCCGAACCCTTCCTGCTGGGGGGCCGCGTCTACGACCTCGCCCTCGGCCACACCGACCGCCTCGGCCAGACCTGGCTCTACGACGGCCTGCGCCAGGAGGACGACACCCCCCTTCTCACCCTGGGCGGAACCAGCGGCCCGCCCTACCCGCTCACCTCCATCGTGGTGGCCAACGGGCCCCTCACCCCCGCCGCCGCGAACCCCGACCACCACGAAACAGGCTGACCACGCCTCCCACTGCCGGCCTGCCCCCGTGCAGCCCCGGATCCTCAACGCGGGAGCGCCGCACGGCAGTCGGCGGCCGCCCACTCCGCACCAGCCCGGCTGCCGGGGGAGGGGACCCGACCTGTCGGCTCAAGGCCGGAGCAGATTCGTGTGCTCGACAGTGAGGGTCGAGCCGTAGGGGTGTGCGTGCTGGGTGATGGCCAGGTCACGATCAAACTCACGAGCGATCAGGCGCTGGTGCTGTCGCACTGGCTGGAGAAGCCGCAGTTGACTTCCTCCCCCGCCTAAAGGCGGGGGATTCCAGCGGTCGCCCGCTGGGGTTCCTGCTTCATCGACGACCGCCCCGTCCGGGAGGACTCCCGTTGAGGTCTTACACCGTCTCCACAGGCAGACGCCGCCAGCCCGGCGGCCAGGATGTTGCGTGCCGCGTTCACGTCGCGGTCATGCACGGCGCCACAGTCGCACGTCCACTCGCGGACGTTTAGCGGCAGCTTCTCGCGGACCGTGCCGCAGACCCCGCACAGCTTCGAGCTGGGGAAGAAGCGGTCGATCGCGACGAGTTCGCGCCCGTACCAGGCGCACTTGTACTCCAGCATGGAGCGAATTTCCGTCCACGACGCGTCGGAGATGGCTCGCGCGAGCGAGTGGTTCTTCAGCAGGTTGCGGACGGTGAGGTCCTCGATCACGACCGTTTGGTTCTCACGGACGAGCCGAGTGGACAGCTTGTGCAGGTAGTCGCGGCGCCGGTCGGCGATCCGGGCGTGGATGCGAGCGACCTTAACCCGGGCCTTCTCGCGGTTGGCCGAGCCCTTCGTCTTCCGCGACAGCTCGCGCTGTGCGCGGGCGAGGCGGGCGCGGTCGCGGCGTTCGTGCTTCGGGTTGGCGATCTTCTCCCCGGTGGACAGCGTCACCAGGGACGTGATCCCGGCGTCGATGCCGACGGCCTGCGTGGTTGCGGGGGCCGGGGTGATGGTGTCCTCGCACAGCAGGGACACGAACCAACGCCCGGCCGCGTCGCGGGACACTGTCACGGTCGTCGGCTCCACGCCTTCGGGCAGGGGACGCGACCAGCGGATGTCCAGTGGCTGGGCCATCTTCGCCAGCGTCAGCTTCCCGTCACGCCACGTGAACGCGCTGCGGGTGTACTCGGCCGACGCTCGGGACTTCTTCCGGCTCTTGTAGCGCGGGTACTTCGCTCGCTTGGCGAAGAAGTTCCCGAACGCGGTCTGAAGGTGGCGCAGCGCCTGCTGAAGAGGGACGGAGGACACCTCCGCCAGGAAGGCCAGTTCCTCGGTCTTCTTCCACTGCGTCAGCGCCGCGGAGGACTGCACGTAGGAGAGGCGGCGCTGCTCGCCGTACCACGCGCGAGTGCGCTCCTCCAACGCCTTGTTGTACACGAGGCGGACGCAGCCGAACGTGCGGGACAGCTCTGCTGCCTGCTCATTCGTGGGGTAAAAGCGGTACTTGAACGCCCGCTTAACCTGCTGCGTCACGCCTCACATTCTATCAGTTCCCGTGTGAGCGGCGGGTTCGGCCGGTGGCCATAGACGCCGAATCGCCCTGGCGGCGATTCGCCTCTCCCTGCCCCGCTACGCGAGAGCCTCGTTTCCTCCCCGGCCTGAAGGCCGGGGTATCCACGAAGGAGACCCGATGACCTCTCGGATGCCCCGGCGCCGCAGGTGGCTGCGGATGGCGCGTGAGGAATACGCGCGGTCGGCCAAAATGGCCAGTGGCCGGGTCCTGGCCTGCCGGGGCCGGTGCGGGGCACGCGGATGCGGGACATCACCGTCTCGAAGGCGGGTGCATCACCGGCCTGGCCTGCGGTGACAGTGAAGGCGAGGGGCCGTGCGCGGCCCCAGCAGGACGATCACCTCGGGGCGTCCGAGCAGGGCGCACCACTGCTCGTCGGCGACGTGTACGTGCGCCGCCCTGTCCTCGTGGACGGCGATCTCGCGGACCATCGCGGCCACGTCAGCGGCGTCCTCGGGCGTGGCCCGGCGGATGGTGATCTCGGTCATCGCGGGTGTCCTGTCGCGGGGTGGTCGGACGGGACGGACGTGGCGGCGGGAGCCGGGGGCGGCTCCCGCCGCCCGTGTCGGGTTCGGTGAGGCCGCGGGTACCACTGCGTCGCCGGGGTGGGAGCCTCAGCAGTGGGCGTACTCGCGCGGGCGCAGCAGCATGGCTACGGCCATCGCCGGGACCATGAGCAGGTGGCCCCAGAGCATCAGGGCGCCGGTGTCGATGAGGTCGAGCGCCAGTGGCACGAACAGCACCAGGAAGGGCACGTACATGGCCGCGCCCATCTCGGCGATGGGCCGCCAACGGTGGCCACGGAACCTCATCCACGCGGACATGGCCACCGTCATGTTTGTCGCCATGATCAGCGCGCCGGAGTACGGGTTGCGCATCAGTCCGGCGGCGCCGAGAACGTCGAGGACGAACATCCACACCGGGTGCAGGACCACCATGCCGACGGCCATGGCCGCGACCATCTCGGCATAGTGCAGGGCGAACTTCTTGGCGCTCGGGCGGTAGCCGCCCTGCGCCATGGTGTCGGCGGGCGCGGGGGCTGTGCTCGGGGTGGCGGATTCGCTGTGCATGGCATGTCTCCGGGGCAGGGCGCGGGTCACGGGACGAGGGCGTAGCCGGCCTCGTCGACCGCGGCGGCGATGTCGGCGCGGTCGACTGGCTGGGAGGCGGTGACGGTGACGCTGCCGGTGGCGTGGTCGACGGTGACGGACTCGACGCCGGCGACCCTCGAGACCTCCTCGGTGACAGAGCGGACGCAATGTGCGCAGGTCACGCCGGTGACTTCGAAGGTGGTCGAGCCGATGAAGGTGCGGGGTGTACCGGAGAGCAAGGGGAACTCCTCGATGTGTAGTCGGTGGTGGTGCGGTCGGACAGCAGAGTCGGTCCGGGGGCGGGTCCGTCTTACCGGGGAAATCGCCGGGTTCTTCGCCGGGTCTGGCCCGGTCAGTGGTCCTGTGCGTCGGGACCGCGCCGGGTGGCGTCACTGCCGGGCCTGCCACCAGGTACGGCGAACGGGGTGAGGATGGGTGGCCGCCGGTCTTCGCCTCCGCGTCTGCGCGGTCGTCGGCGATTCGACACGTCGTTCACGATTCGGCGCTGTCGCCGGCGATGTCGAAGGGGAGCGGCGCCGCGGGGCCCCTGCGTTCATCAACTGGGAGACGGGGCCTCCGAATCCGGCATCCGCCACGCGGTCACGACGAGCCAGATCGTCCATGCCACGTCCAGGACGAACGCCAGCACGATGGCGATGGTCTCCGTTTGCGAGAAACCCCCGGTGCCGACCACCCAGCCCTGCACAAGGTAGGCGAGGCCGGAAAGCCCCATCAGGTGGGGTATCGGCCGCGGGACCCAGGCCGTCCGCGCGGCCGCGACCGCGAACAGGAGCAATGCGAGACCGAGAGCGAAGTCGTGGTAGCTCCTCACTCCCCACTCGAGCCAGCGGATTGCCTCGGCGCTCGCGAAGCGTGCCGTCTTCTCGGCACTCGGGGCGCTCACCCACGCGTTCACGGCCTGCTTGAGGGCGACCCCGTCCACCGCCTGGAGGACGCCGTACAGCGCCAGCGCCGCCACCGCCGAAGCGGCACCGAATCGGCCCGCCCATCTCGCCGTTGCCGCCCGAAGGTCCAGGGCGGAGAACAGGGCGAACAGGCCCGCGAGGAAGACCGCCATACCTGCGAACTGGCCGAGGTGCACGACCGTCCAGCTCCCGCTGCCGGCGTACTCGCCGAACACGGCGCGGTGGTTGTTCGCGTCCCCGCCGGCGTGGAACTGGGTGACGCCGATGTAGAGGAGCTGTCCCGAGAGCAGCAGAGTGGCGGACAGGCGCAGCGACGTACGAAGGGCCAGGGGTTCGGTGTGCTCGGAGGCGGGGGTGGTGCTGAGGGCGGGCGATGTACGGGACACGGCAGACCTCCGGGTGGCGTGCGGAATGGACGGTGTTACGGGACGAGGGCACAGCCCGCGTCGTCGACGGCGGCGGTGCCGACGCCGTCAGAAGCAAGAGTGGGCGCCGGGGTCAGTGCGTCTCACTGGGGAAATCGCCGGGTTTTCCGCCGGGATCGGCCAGGGCAGCAGCACGCCGCGACCACGACGACGGGGCCGCCCCTGGATCAGGGTGCGGGCGCCGGGGCGACGGGGTTGTGCGCGGAAACCGATGCCCGTCGGTGGAAGCCGCCGGTTCGGCGGCGGGGTGGGCCGACATGGCCCCTGGCTGGAGGCCGGGGCCGTGGTCGGGGCGGTGGTCGGCTGCCACGCTCGCCGCGTGCGTGCACACACGCGGTGTTCGATAGCATCGGAGCCGTGCTGGTCGGACGGGAACCCGAACGCGCGGCCATCGCCGCCCTGCTCGACGCCGCCCGTGCCGGCAGCGGCGGCTCGCTGGTGGTGCGCGGCGTCGCCGGGGTCGGCAAGTCGACGCTGCTGGCCGACGCCCTGGTAACCGCCTCGGACCTGCGAGTGCTACGCACCTCCGGCGTGGAGTCCGAATCGCCGCTGGCCTTCGCCGCGCTGCAACGGCTGCTGTGGCCGCTGCGCACCTGTATCGACAACCTGCCGGCGCCGCAGGCCGCGGCACTGCGCGCGGCGATGGGCGAGGCCGAGAACGAGGGCGACCGCTTCCTCGCGTTCCTCGGCACGCTGAGCCTGCTCGCCGACGCCGCCGAACAGGCGCCGCTGCTGGTCATCGTCGACGACGCCCACTGGCTCGACGACGCGTCGGCCGCGGCGCTGCTGTTCGCCGCACGCCGGATGCAAGCCGAGCGCGTGGCGTTGCTGTTCGCCGCACGCGACGGCGACGCCCGCCGCTTCGACGCCAGAGACTTGCCCACCGTCACGCTGGGCGGCGTGAGCGGCGCCGATGCCGACACGCTGCTGTCCGCCCATGCCGGGACCGGTATCGACCCGGCGGTGCGCGACCAACTGGTCACGGGTACCGGCGGCAACCCGCTCGCGCTGGTCGAGCTGGCCGGAGTGCTCACCACCGACCAACTGACCGGCCGGGCGCCGCTAGCCGCCCCGCTGCCGCTGACCGACGGCGTGGAGCGCGCCTTCCTCGACCGATACCGCCGCCTGGACGAACCCGAGCAGCGGCTCCTGCTGGTCGCCGCGGCCGACGACACCGCCCGGCTGACCGTGGTCCGCGACGCCGCCGAGCGCCTCGACGCCGCCGATACCGCCCTGGACGCGGTGGAGCGGTCCGGGTTGCTGCGCGTGGACGGCGCTACCGTCGCCCTCTACCACCCGCTGGTGCGCTCGACGGTCTACCGGGCGGCCACCAGCGCACAGCGCCGCGCCGCGCACCGTGTGCTCGCCGAGGTGCTGACCGGCGACCCCGAGCGGCGGGCCTGGCACCTGGCCGCCGCCACCGACCGGCCCGACGAGAACGTCGTCGCCGCCCTCGACGGGGTGGCCGAGCGAGCCGCGGCCCGCGGTGGCCACGAGGCGGCGGCCGCCGCGTGGGCCCGCGCCGCCGAGCTCACCGCCGACGGTGGCGCGCGAGGTCGGCGGCTGTACCTGGCCGCGTCCTCGGCCTGGCTGGGCGCGCACCCCTCGCGTGCCTCGGCACTGGCCAACGCCGCCAGGGCGGACGTGACCGATCCATTGCCACGGGCTCAACTGCTCGCGCTGCAAGGGCAGATCGAGTGGAACACCCACTCGCTGAACGACGGCTACGACCTCATTCTGCAGGCCGCCGAGGTCGCCTCCGGCGTGGACACGGCACTGACGGCTCAACTGGCGATGCTCGCCGCGTCGCTGGCGGCGTTCGGCGCCCGATCCCCGCGCGCGGTGAACCCGACGGCGCTGGTGGCCAGGCCCACACCGGACGCGCCGTCCCGCGTGCGGGCCGCCTGGTACCTGCTGCACGGGTTCCAAGCTGTCGTACGCAGCGACTGGACGGCTGCCGCGGAAGACTTCCGGAGCGCGTTCGTCCTCACGGACGCCGACCCGGTCGGCGACCACCTGCTGCAACCCAACCTGGGCATAGCCGCGATGCTGATCGACGACGACGAGCGCGGACTGCGGCTGCACGAGCAGCAGTTGACCACCGCCCGCCGTGCCGGGGCGCTGAACATGGTGGAGCACGCCCTCACCCGAGGCTTCCACTTCCAGATCGCGACCGGGGCCTGGTCGAAGGCCGCCGGTGCCGCCGCCGAGGCACTGCCGCTGGCCGCCGGCACCGGCCACCCGGGGTTGACCGCGCTGCCCACCGCGCAGCTCGCCCTGATCGCGGCGCTGCGCGGAGACGACGCCGCCGACCGGCACTTGGAGAGGGTCACCGAGATTCGCAAGAACCACCCGGTCGGCATCAGCGACAGCCTCGTCGCCGACCTGGCGCTCTGGGGCCGCGGGCTGCGCGCGGCCGCGCAGCCGACGACCGCGCTGCACCACCTCGAACAGATCAAAGGGCCGGCGTGGCGCCGCCTGGCCGCCCTCGACCTGTTCGGCGCCGCCGTGCGCGGAGACCGCCCCGACCTCGCCTACGCCTGGCTGACCGAGCTGGAGCGGTTCGCCGCGGGCACCGGTCTGCCGGCCGCGACCGCGGTCGTCGAGCACGGCCGCGCCCTGCTCGCCGACGACGGCGACGCCGAGACGCACTTCCAGCGGGCACTCGCCGCGCACGCCGATTCGCGTCGGCTGCCCGACCGGGCCCGCACCCACCTGGCCTTCGGCGAGCACCTGCGGCGCTCCCGCCGCCGGGTCGACGCCCGCGAGCACCTGCGCACCGCGCTGGCGCTCTTCGAGGACCTCGGCGCCACCCCCTGGGCCGAGCGGGCCGCGCAGCAACTGCGCGCCTCCGGGGAGACCGCCCGTCGCCGCGACGCCACCACCGCCACCGAGCTGACCCCGCAGGAGTGCCAGGTCGCCGCCCTGGTCCGGCAGGGCCTGTCAAACAGGGACGTGGCCGCGCAGCTGTTCGTCAGTTCACGCACCGTCGAGTTCCACTTGCGGAACTGCTACTCCAAGTTGGGCGTCAGCTCACGCGCCGAGCTCACTGCTCTCCCGCTCGACCTGTGACCGGTACGGCCCCGCAGGTGAACGGGTCGTCCAGTCGTGGTGCGGATGCGTCCAGTACTCGAAGTAGCCGAAGCCGTCGCGCCGGGCGAACGCGGGCAGCCGACCGGACGCCGGCACACTGGCGCTGCCGTCACTCGTCAGGTACATCTCGCGCGCCGCGCACTCGGGATCGTCACACGACACCTCGGTGTCGGACAGCCGCAGCCACAGAGCTACCTGCGCGTCGTTCCCGTTCTCGGTGGGCAACGACCACACTCGCGCACGGCACTGCGACGCCTCATGATCGCGAAGGCGCCACTGCGCGGGTGCCTGTTCGGACGCCTCGCCATTGATGTGAACCAACGGTCACGTGGTGCGGATTCAGTGGCGACCTGACGCCCGTCCGCTGCCGCCCCATGCACCCTCAACCCGCCTCGTGGCACCAGCGAGGTCAGATTTGAACTCCCCGCACCAGGACCGCTCGAGGCCGGTGGAAGCAGCGAAGCGTCCTCAGCGGGGGAAGCCGGTGCACAACCGCCCACCTTTTGGGCTACGCCACCTCTGTTTACATTCCGTCACAATTAACTACTATACGTGACGACACTGGGCGGTTGTCAGGCACCCGTCGCACCCTTCTCGGGGTCGCCTGGGCATGCCCGCGTGCCGTCTCCTCTGGGCGAAGGGACATCCCTGTCATGGCCACCAACAGCAAGAAGAAGCCTCCGGCATCACAGAAGAACGGCGCTGCCGCCGAGGACAAGCTGATCGCCTCGCTCCGGCAGTACGTCCGTGCCCGTGGAGCGGAGATGCTGAAAGATCCGAACGTCACCTCCGTCGGCATCGGCCGCAAGGTCACCGGCGGCAAGCGCGGCAAGCAGATCGTGCTGCAGTTCACCGTCGAGAGCAAGGCCGAGCCCGAGCAGCTGGAGAGGCTGGGCACCACCATGATTCCCCCGACCATCACGGTGGACGGAACACAGGTGCCGACCGATGTCATCGAGCGCACTTACAAGGCGCACTTCCGCCGGGTGGCCGAGGTGGAGTCCCCGGCCCGTAAGGTTCGCCAGGACCCGATCGAGCCCGGCGTGAGCGTCGGCGCGGTCACGGTGACGGCGGGCACGATCGGCTGCATCGTCTTCGACAAGGCCGACGGCACTCCGTATGTACTGAGTAACTGGCACGTCCTGCACGGTCCGGATGGAGAATTGGGGGCTGAGATCGTCCAGCCCGGTCCGCACGACGACAACCGCGTCGACCGCAACCACCTCGGTGTGCTCAAGCGCTCCCACCTCGGGGTGGCCGGCGACTGCGCGATCGCCACCATCGAGGACCGCTCCTTCCTCCAGGAGATCTTCGAACTCGAGGTAGCGCCTAAGGAGCTGGGGGAGCCGGAGCTTGACGACAAGGTCATCAAGAGCGGGCGGACCACCGGGGTCACTCACGGCATCGTTCGCCGCATCGACACCATGGTCAAGATCGATTACGGCGGTCACGTCGGAACCAAGTCCATCGGCTGCTTCGAGATCGGCCCAGACCCTGACCGGCCGGCGGACAACAACGAGATCAGCATGGGCGGAGACTCCGGCGCCCTGTGGTTGTTCAAACAACAAGGTGGCCGTCCGAGCACGGTCATGGCTGGACTGCATTTCGGTGGCGAGGCACAAGGCGACCCCGACGAGCACGCCCTGGCCTGCCTGCCCGCTTCGGTCTTCGAAAAACTCGAGATCACTCTGACGCCGCCGCGCCCGGAAGACATCCAAACCGTCGAGGGATACGACTCCGACTTCCTCGGCGAGCGCATCGAGGCCCCGCAGCTGGACGCCGCCCTCGCCCGCGAGGCCGTCCTTCTCGACGGCAGTGAAGTCATCCCTTACACCCACTTCTCGCTCACGCTCAGCAAGAAGCGACGCTTCCCGTTCTGGGTGGCCTGGAACATCGACGGCGGCTCCCTGAAGAAGCTCAGCCGCAACAACATCCCCTTCGTCAAAGACCCCCGCCTTCCTGCAACCGCCCAGGTGGGCAACGAACTTTACGAGAACAACCGGCTGGACCGCGGCCACATCGCCCGCCGTGCAGACCTGCTGTGGGGCAGCCTTCCGGAAGCCAAGAAGGCCAACACGGACTCCTTCTTCTACAGCAACATCACCCCGCAGATCGACGACTTCAACCAGAGCGCCAAGAACGGCCTGTGGGGCCGGCTCGAGGACGCCGTCTTCGCCGACGCCGATGTCGACGACCTCAAGGTCAGCGTGTTCGGTGGCCCCGTCTTCCACGACGACGACCGCGCCTTCCGCAACCAGCAGCTTCCACGTGAGTTCTACAAAGTCATCACCTTCACCGAGCGCGGCGAACTGAGGACCAAGGCGTTCCTGCTCACCCAGAACCTCAACCAACTCGAGGCCCTCGAACTCGACGAGTTCCGCGTCTTTCAAGTCACCCTCGGTGAACTCGAAGACCGCACGCACCTGCGCTTCCCCGCTGCCCTCCACAAGGGTGACACCCTGAGCGTTCCCGAAGCAGCAGCCGATCGAGCACCTCTCGACAGCCTCGCAGACATCCAGTGGGACTGAGCAAAACCAGCAACCGCGGCCCGGTACCCACGCACCTGCCCTGTACGTCAACGGACGTACGACCTTGACGCAGCCAGCCGTGCCCCGGTCCTCGCCCGGGGCACGGCTCAGGTGAGAAAGACCGTCACTCGGCCTGTCAGTACCTCCTGCCAAGATGCACGCAGACCACAACGGATAAGCACTGCGCGGCTCACAATCAATCACGTGCCCACCTACTGGAGTTGGTCGGCGCGTGGGACGGCCTAGCATCCAGCCACCCCCAGACCGCCTGGCAGTGGACCGTCGCCGGCATTCCGGTCTTGGGCTCGTCCGGCGGATCATGGGCCGAGGCAGGGGCCGGACCGAGGCCAGGACCGGACAGTTCCCTATTCCGGCAAGGGCGTCGAAGCTGTCCGCCCGATCCGCGACGAGATCAAGACCCGCATCGAGGCCCTGATCGCCGAGATCGACGCCGCGAAGCACCAGGACTGACGCTCACTGGGGCCGATGGCCAGCGGACCTGTCGCGGCTAGTCCGTTTCAGTGTCCGTCTCATTCAGCGACGGACACCACCGTTCAGGCGAGTCCGGCCCCAGGCTCGTGATGAGCGTCCGGACGAGCATGAACGCAGGTGAATGCCCGGACACGGCCTCTGGCTGGCCGCCAACAGACTTGGAAAGCGTGCACCCCCGAGCAACCTCCTTGGGCCGCCGTGCCCCGCTGCGCGGAGCGGTGCGCCTTCCGCAGAGGACATGTGCCCGGCAATCCTGCACTGGTCCGCACGACGGTCGAGACCGGGGGGTGGGAGACGTGGCTCGTACGCAGTCCAGATGTGGAGCGCTCACGGAGAAGGGCACTCGGTGCCGGCGGCTGGCGATGGTCGGTGCGTCGCGGAGACGGTCCACCGCGTCGTCGCGGACCTGGACGTGTTCCAGCAACTTCGCCCAGGTCCCGTCCGCTTCCCAGCGGGCGAACCGCTCGTAGACGGTCTGCCAGGGCCCGTACCGCTCGGGCAGATCACGCCACGGAGCCCCGGTCCGCAGCCGCCACAGCACTCCGTTGACCACCTGCCGGTGATCACGCCACGGTCGACCACTCCCATCTACCCGCGGCGACAGGGGCTCTATTCGCTCCCACGCCGCATCCGTCAGTCACCTCGACCTGCCACAAGATCAATGATCAGAGTGCTCGTGCTCGGACTCCCGCGCGGGATCCGTCACGAAACGGCTCAGCCGGTAGGTGGTCGGCAGCGCAAGGCGACCGCACAGCGTGTCGATCCGGATCATCTCCCCATCGACTCCTGCCTCCCGAAGACGGCGCAACCGCGTACGCATCTCCGCCTGGTGCTGAGTCTCAACGACCACTTCCCACTGTCCCGCATCCGGCGCATTGCGAGCAGCAAGCCGCTGCCGCGTGTCCTCTTGCCGCCGCCTTCTCTTCCCCTGTCCTGGCACCTGCCCAGAATCACTGGCTGCCGTCAGGACGGCAAGGCAGTTGGACCGAGCCGCACCCGCTCGGTGATCATTTGTCAGACAGGCCCTAGCTAGCTAGCGCTGACATACCCCGGGAGCAGTGGTTCGGATGTCCGGGAGCAGCGTCTGGACCTTTACGGGTATGGGTACGTACCCGTACCCTGCGTGGGTGGAAGGGAGCACGATGATGTCCGACGCCAATGTCCGCATCCCCGAGGAAGCCCGAGACCGGCTGGCGGCCATAGCGGCAGCCGAGGGCATGTCGCTGCGCGCCTACCTGGCACGGCTCGCTGAAACCCTCCTCACTCCCGCAGAGCGGGCCGAGCGAGCTGAGCAGGCCCGCGCCGCACTGAAAGAATGGACCGGCTACGCGCCGACCCCGACACAGGAGCGGGACCTCGACAGCGAACTCGACCGCCGACTGGCGCAAGCGGGCGCGCAGTGAGCGACGCGATGCACATCGTCCTCGACGACACCGCCATGGCCGCAGCCGGCCTCGGCAACATCCTTGCCTCCCGATTGATCCACCGCGCCCACGTGGAAACCGGCTGGTACCTCTACGCCCCGACCTGCGCACTGGTCGAAGCCGACCGCGCCCGACCCGGCACAGCAGAGCATCTCGCCGCGCTACCTGGCGTCACCGTCTTGGACCTGGACCTGCCTGCCGCCCTCGCCATCGCCGCGCAAGACACCTGGGCCACCGCGCACGCCCAGCACGCCACTCAGCCCACCCCAGACCGCCCCGACGGGGCGATCATCGCCACCACAGCCCCCGAGCGGTGGCACGGCCAGCCGGTCCGCGTTCTCGACCTCACCCCCTGACCATCAGTCCCGCCACGCACGGTCGTCAGAACGGCGGATATAGGGGCGGCGACGTGAGACAAGCAGCTACAGGGCCACGGCGCCCAACAGGCTCAACACCCCCTCAGGATAGCCAGCTCGATCCTCTCGATCCGGTGGCCGGCGGCCCGGCATGCGCGAGAGGAGGCGCGGAAGCCGCCCGGGTCGCGAGCGCCGACTCCCGAGGACGCTGACACCTCTGAGTGAGCTGCCGGAGCCGGCACCAACTGGCCTCCAACGCCCGTGAGGGCCGCTAAGGTTCACATCCTGCGCACATTCACGCTCGGCGGGGGTTGTTGTTCGTGTCGCTGATTGCTGCTCGTCGTGCATCGGATCCGGTGCGGATCGGGCGTTACCAGGTGGTCGGGGTGCTCGGTGTGGGCGGGATGGGCACGGTGTACGCCGCGGTGGGGGAGCGGGGCGAACGGGTAGCAGTGAAGGTCGTGCACGCCGGGCAGGCGACGGATGAACAGTTCCGGGCCCGGTTCCGCCGAGAGGTGCAGGTGCTGCGGCGGGTTTCAGGCCCGTGCCTCGTGCCGCTGCTGGAGGCCGATCCCGAGGCCGAGACCCCGTGGCTTGCCACCGCCCACGTGCCCGGGACAACTCTCTCCCAGCATGTTGCGACGCAGGGGCCGCTGGCCGGCATCCAGCTGCACCTGTTCGCCACTGGCACCGCCGGCGCGCTGGCGGCCGTGCACGCCGCCGGGGTGGTCCACCGCGACCTGAAACCCGGGAACGTGATTCTCGCTCCGGACGGGCCGCGGGTACTGGACTTCGGCATCGCCCATGTCGCCGACGGCACCGCGGTCACCCGTACCGGCATGCTGACCGGGACCCCGGGCTGGCTCAGTCCCGAGCACTACCGGGACGGGACCGCCGGGCCACCCGCGGACGTTTTCGCATGGGGAGCGCTGCTCGCCTTCGCGGCCACCGGGCGCCACCCCTTCGGCACCGGCAACGCTGAGGCGGTCGCTTTCCGCGTACTCAACGGCGAGCCGGACCTCGCGGGCATCCCCGACGAGTTGGCCGACGTGGTGAAGTCCTGCCTGGCCAAAGACCCGGCCCACCGGCCCTCCTCCGCCGTCATCGCGGAGAAGACCGCCGAACTGCTCGGCGAACAGGCGACCCAGGTCCTCGGCGCGCTCCACGAGCAGCCCACTGAGATCCCGAATCTCATCGCCGAGCAGTGGCACCCCCCAACCGCCGAAGACCCCGCCTGGCCCACTCCCGCGACATACCGTTGGGGCAGGCGCGTCTGGCTCACCGTTCTCGCGGCCGCAGTGTTCGCCGCGACAGCAACGGGCACCTGGTTCGCGCTGACGCCTGGCCATGCCCAAGCGCGCGGCAACCACCCGCCGCACGCGACCGCAGTCCGCACCACCCCTGCCACCGAACCGGCGGCCTCCCGCTCACCCATCGCCCGCCCCGCCACCTCCGCCCCGCCACAAACCCCTGCCGCCGCGACCTCATCCATGCAGACGACGCAGACCCAGGTGGTCACCCTCAGCCCTTGGTCCCTGGACGGCACCCCTGCGAGCGGCCTCACCATCACCGACCGGGCCAGCGGCTCCTGCTTCGGGACCGCCGAATCCACCATGCGCACGGACGCCTGGCGCTGCACCGCCGGCGACCGGATCCTCGACCCCTGCTTCTCCCCGGACTCAAATCCCGAGGACACCAGTGCCCTGTGCCTGGACGGAGCCCCCAACCGCATGGTCAAACTGTCGGTCCCGCAGGGCTTTCCCGGCAACAACGATCACATGCCCGGCGGACCCGACATCGAACCGATCACCATCGTCCTGGCCAACGGCGCCCGCTGCTCGTTCATGGGCGGCGGGACGTCCGTGCTGGCGGGGCAACGCCAGAACTACGGCTGCGACAACGGCGGCTACCTGTACGGCTCCCCGAACAAGACAGGAGCGGTGTGGACCATCTCCTACTCCGCCCCCAACAGCGGCGCCAGCGTCTCAACTCCGATCACCATGGTCTATCAGTAGTCCTCTGCTAGAGCCTGCCTTGGCAGGATGCGTCGTGTGGCCTTGACCTTCACGGCCTTCTCGTTCGGTTTCAACTACCGTGCGTGGCGCGGGCGGCGTCTTCGGTTTCCTTGTCCTGATGCTCAGTCAAGAAGCTCCGCCCGCTCGAGCTTGGCCCTCGCCGCCGGAAGCGAGTGTGCGAGAGCCCAGCCGTAGGCGTCTTACGTGTCTGGGCCTGTCCGAATCCCGCTACCGTCACGATGCACGGGGGAGATCGCATCTTCTGCGCGCGGCAGCGTAGCCGGTGATGTCGCCGCTCGCGGTGACGGGGCTGTCGTATTGCCCGATGAGGGCTGAGGCGGCGCTGACGGCGTCGCAGGCGGCCGCGAACGCCGGGTCGTCACCGCGCCATGCTCCCGGGTCTCCGGTGCCCAGGATCAGCTCGGCGCGGGACGGGGGCAGGCCGAGGGCCAGGAGGCGGAGGTAGTCGGCGCGCAGGGCGTGGCCGCGTTCGTCGAGGGCGTCCGGGTCGCGGCCGGCGAGCGCGACGGCGAGGCGGGTGTCGGTGCGGGCCCGGACCCAGACGGCGCGCAGGTCGACGCCCAGCTCGGCGGCCGCTTCGTCGAGGGCCTGGCCGTGCCATTCGCCCGCGTACGGGCATTCACAGGACGTGGCCGGTTGCGACCGCCAGCGCCGGCATCCCTCACCGGCGAGGAGCATCTGGTCGGATCGCGGCAGGCGTCGGCGAGTGCGAGAGTGACTTCCTCGCTTGCCGGCGCCGGCATCGCCTCGTGTACGGCCTCTCTGCGTGCAGGATGCCGGGTGGGAGATTGCTCGGCATTCGGGTGGCATATGCCGCTGGCGGGGGTGTTCGAATGGTCATGCGATGGATCACCGCGAACGATGGGGCTCGAACCGCCTCAGGAGGTGATCATGCGAAGCTTTCCCCCAGACCATGGGCCGTCTCGCGTCTCTGGGCGACTGTGCGGCCGTGGATGATCGTGGCATTCATCGTGCTGGTCCTCATGGTGACGACGGCATACCTTGGTTGGTTCGGCATCCAAGACCTGATGCACGCGCTGGACTTCCCCGGTCGCATTACCGGTGCCGTCCTGTTCGTGGCCTCGGTCGTCACCTTCGTGGGCGCCATCGCAGTTCTGGACTACGCATTCCGGGGCTGCTTCCCGCACGCCGGGCTGGTTGCGCTGATCGGCACGGTCGCCGCATTTGTGACCAACGCCATGCTCACCCTGGAGGTGTTCAGGGACGGCGATTCCACGCCGTACCAGGCTTTGTGGGGCCTGCTCACCGTGGCCTCCGCGTTGGCCGCCTTCTTGGTGTGGCGGACACGGGTCGACATCCCCGCTCCCAAGCGCGTGGCCGCGGCAGTGGTCGTCTCCTCGGTCCTCGCGGTGACCAATTTTGGCTATCAGCACCTCTACCAGCCGTACCAACACGGAGGCAGACCGCTCATCACGATGAGCGTGGGTCAGGCCATGCTGAGTCAGGACCGCAAGTGGTTCGCCGTGCCGGTCGCCATCAGACTCGAGAACCACAGCGCGATGGGCTTCTACGTGGTCGGCGCCGAATTCCACGCCATGGGCGTGCGGGTGCCGCCGGCCACGAAGGACCGCCTCCGCCTGCAGTGGCGCGCTGACGCGCAGCAACAGCGTGAATTCCGGGAGAGAAGTCCTCTGACGCGCAGGGAGGTCCACGAGCCCGGCGAAATGGTGATGGCACAGCCGTGGATGGATCCCGGAGACTGGATCGAGGCAAGCGACAGCCTTGTCACTCGGACCGTTGTACAACTTCCCGTCAAGACGCCGTACGACCATTTGGCCTTCTACGCCACCGCGAGCTTCGGCCGTAAGGACCGTCTCGGTCTGGATCACTTCGAAAGTCTCACCTACTCATGGCATGGCGGCAAGGTTCCCCAATGGGCGAAGAAGAATGACATCGACTCCGTCATCTACCGAGGCAGAGTGCACGAAAACAACGCCCTCGACGAACACACGCGGGACCCCCGCTACTTGAACGTCTATTGGCGGTTCGGCACGCATGGCGCAGACGTGACGTACACCGTCGCGCGCTTGGGAGAGGAAGACCGCCAAGTCAATCCACGGAAAGTCGTGGGCCGGTACGGCATCGTCGATGCCGGATCAGGCCCGATCGAACAAACCCTGTGGGACATCAAGAACCGGCATTGACCAACCTCCAACCACATCACCAACGCCAGCGAGCTGTTCATCCGGTCCGCCCGCGGTCACCTGCATCAGGGCATACGCGTCCGGTCCCGCCTCGGCCAGCCAGGTACTCAAGTCGTCGGGAAGAGAAGAGGAGGTGGTGACGGGCGCAGGCAGTTGGCGATCATCGGCGCCGACTACCGCGGCACCGGTAATGCGACCGGGGAAGTCCAGCGCGTTCGCGGCCAGCTCGCCAGGGGTGTACTCGTGCCGCATCCGGTCCCAGGCGTACGAGTCCCCCATTCCCAGCTGAGCCTCCCTCAGTGCCCGGCACAGTGTGTCGATGTCGAACATCTCCTCCACCAAGGAGGCCGGGCCGAGCGACACAGGTCCATGAGTTCGTCGCCGTGCGTGCGCAGTCCGCGGGCCTACAGCGTGTTGAAGGGGACCTTGTCCGTTCGGGCCCTGACGCCGGGTGGGAGCAGGTCGGCCATGGCCTCGCGGAGAACCGCCTTCGGACGTCCTGGACGGGACGTGGCTTCCGCGGGGAGGCGGCGCATCACTGAAAGAGCGTGGCTTATGAGGTCGATCATGGCGATGTGGATCACGGCTTCGGAGCGATGGGGGTGGGTTTCGTAGTCGCGGGCGAGGCGGCGGTGATGCATGAGCCAGCCGAAGGTCCGCTCGACCACCCAGCGTCGCGGGATCACCTTGAAGCCTGTGATGCCGGGTTCGCGTTGGACGACTTCCACGTAGATGCCGAGGCGGGCGCCGTGTTCGATGGCTTTGGTGCGGTAGCCGGTGTCGGCCCAGGCTTTGGTCACGCGAGGGTGGGTGGCGGCGATGTGGGACATCAGGTGCATGCCGCCGACGTTGTCGGAAACGCTCGCCGCGGTGACCCAGACGGCCAGGAGTAGGCCGAGGGTGTCCACCCCGATGTGGCGCTTGCGACCTACGATTTTCTTGCCGGCGTCGATGCCCTGGTCGGCCGCCGGCACATTGCTGGAGGTCTTCACCCTCTGCGCGTCCAGCACGCAGGCGGTTGGCTCGCCGTCGCGGCCTTCGGCCTGACGGGCCAGGCGTCACAGGAGACCGTTGAGGTGGTCGAAGACACCGGCTGGTGAAGCCCACATCAGACGCCCCTTCGGATCGGCTATGACCTGCACGTTCATGCCGTGCTTCTTGTTTTTGCCCGAGTAGAACGGGCGATCGGCGGCGATTCGGTCGATGGGCAGGAGCGTCCCGTCCAGGATCACGTACGCCTTCGTCGACGCCGCTCGTACGGCTTCGGCGAGGGTGGGGGCGAGGGCGGCGAGGAGGTTGACGGCCTCGGTGATGTATCGGTAGGCGGTGGTGGTGCCGATCCCGAATCCAGCCGCGAGCTGGGCGTAGGGCTGGCCGTTGCGCAGGTGGGCGAGGGTGAGCAGAGCCTGCCGGCCTGCGTTCAGGCGCCGCCATCGGGTTCCGCGAGCGCGGCGGTGTTCCCTCAGGCGGGCGGCGAGGAAGCGCAGGGCCGGGTTGGACACGGCGACGCCGGACGGGTAGACAAGCACGCGAAGCCTCTGGTGGAGACGGTTCTCTTGGTCGAAAACCCATCTACCAGGGGCTTCATCTGCCTGTCAGCCCAACCGCCCGCCTGGCAAGTGAGGTTGGAAAGGGCTCAGCGACGCAGACCGCTGACGTAGCTCGCTCCGAACGACCAATTGCCGCTGTCGTACTCCGGGATGAAGAGCATCCACCAGGAGCCACTGCCGGTACTGACTGAGGGCCGCAGGTGATGCGCGGTCAGCATTAGCCGGTCGCCCACGAGAACGCCTGAGCCGCCTTGCCCATCGCTGGTCGTGACGAGCCCGGTGCATCTCCACGGGTAGCTCTTGTCCGTCAACAGCGTTCGACCGTCAGACGGGAACACCCCGAGCGGCGTGAATTCGCCCTTTTTCCGATCAGAACGTGCCGCGAAGTTCAAAGGATCCCGACCGCAGTGAAGGCCGCTTCGACTGCGGTGACCTTGAAGGTCAGCTGGTCTGCGGGCAGTGCTCGGAACAGAGTCCGCGCGCTGGCCACGACCGCGCGTCGGCTGTCTGTGAACTGCGAGGTCCGCGATAGCCGCTGCGTGAGGGCCAGATAGAAAATGGCCGCCACCTCAGCTGGGCTCAGTTTGAGCGAGCCATCATCGGCCTGTGCGGTGAACAAGTGGAAGGCCGCCTTGTTGTGGATCCCGCTGTTGACGTGCACCCCGCCCCAATCACCAGCCCGGGTATTGGGCAGCACGCGGAACTGATCCATGTGTGCCGGCTGCCCGAATCGAGGCGGGTCCGACAGGTCACGGAGCGGCTTGTCCCCGGGCAGGAGGTTCTCACCCAGCAGCCAGTCCCAGGTGCGGGGATCCTCCTTCTCCGAGTTGGCGACGATCGTTCCGAAGATGTCGGAGTAGGACTCGTTAAGGGCCCCCGACTGGAATACGTACTCCAGACGTGAGGTGTGGTCCGTGACACCGTGGAACATCTCGTGCGCCACCACGTCAATATTGGCGGACAGAGAGCGTAGTTGGTCTCCACGCAGGACTTGGCCGTAGACCATCTGCATCTGCTGGCCATCCCAGAAAGCATTGACCCATTGCTTGGGGCCGGGACTGCTGTCGGCGACGACACAGTTGATGGTCGACCACATGGGACCACCTCGTCCGTCAATGTTGTCCCGTCTCAGCACATTGCGCAGAAACTCGGATACCGCGATGGCGTTGGCGTGGGCGCTGACGGCGTCTGGTGTCCAGGTGGGCGGATTGGTGATGAGGTCACCCGGCAGCCGATCACTGTCGACGGAGGGGTCACCGAAGTTGAAGCCGAAGGTTTGCACGTTGTGGATGGGGTCGTTCATCACCAGGCTTGCGCCTTGCCGTGAGGCGAGGAAGGTGCGCTTGACGTCGAAGCTGTCGGTCGCCGTTTGCTCTTCACCAGTGGTGATGCTGGGTGTGCGCGGCAGGATGGATACGACTTGCCCGTCGTGAGCGTCCACCACGTAGTCGACGAACCGGGGTGGCTCGAATGTGCTTTCCTGGCCCAACTGAGGCTCAACCGTGTGGTCCAGGGTCACCGGCACGTCTTCGAGGATGTACACGAGCCGCCAGCGAGACGCGGTAGCGTCGAAGTAGTGGTTCAGGCGAGGAACCACACCGGCCAGGACGGGTACATAACCATGCGGCGCGGTGGCGGCCGCTGCCAGGGCGTCGCCCGCCGAGATGGTGGCGACCGGGTCAACCTCCTGGGGCTCGCCGAGGGCTGAGTCGATGCCGATCAGATCGTTGGCCTTGTCGAGCTCTACGGTCACCAGTGAGCCGTAGACGGGGATGTCGTTCAGTGTCTGACGGAACTTCACCGTGCGGGTGTCGGTGAGCGGGATTGTTTCCGTGCCGATCGTCTTGAACCGGCTGGTGACTCCGTTCGCCATCGGAGCATTGAAGGACGGCATCCTCGCGCTTTCCAGGGCCTGATCGAGGTAGCGACGCGCCGCCGACTCGGGATCGAGGTCGCGCTCACTTTCAAGCCCCTCCGGCCTGACGCCGGGACGTGCAGCTTGCTCCTCCTGCAGTTGCGCGATAATGCGGGACGACGACTCGTCGAAGGCATGCAACGAGAAGCCGCTCAGGCCGTTTTCTGCGACTTGTTGGTTGGGCATGACGCTATTCCTTCCCGAGCAGGGTGCGGGGTTTGGCGAAAAACTCGTGGTGCCGCGAGCCTGGCGTCGCCCGCTCGGAGTTGGATCTAACCGCCCCAGCTGAAACTGTCTCCCTGAGCGGCAGCGGATCAGACTCCGAGTCTTGGACTCGCGGACTAGCGGAGGAACCTTGGTGCGCCACGGTCGCCGGCTGGGCGGAGTTCACCGACAGCGTCCGATGGCGCAGCCCGTTGCCGTTCTCAACGACTGCTCGGGGCTCACTCCGCCATGGGGCACGTCTTGAGGGGGTTGTACTGCGGCTGAGTCGTGTTCCGCTTAGGAGTGATCCGCAACATGACAACTCCCCGTTGTCCCGTTCAACCATCCTGCTGCGTCACAAAGAGGCCGACCTGCTCTTATTCTCCCTCGAAAGCCCACGCATCGCTAGCGGAGACCTGGGGGTGCGGGCCGGGTGTGCGCACACACGGATCTGAGTACGGACTCTGGCGGTTACCGGATTCGCTGAGGCGGGGATTCACAGAGTCACGGTCGCACCGCCGTGGAGCCATGCTCAAGACCTGTGGATCGAACTCGGGGAGCACGCGAAGGGCGTACCTTCCCGAGTGATCGACTGATGGTCATCGAGTAGGCCGGTGTTCGCAGCACCGGTCGGGAAGGCACGCGCCCGTGCTCAGCCAAGTCAACGACGACGGCACCACCGCCGACGGCTCCTCCTTGATCGACGAGATCGTCCGGGACGGCGCGCGGCGGATGCTCGCCGCCGCCTTGGAGGCCGAAGTCAACGCCTATATAGCTGAGTTGGCCGACCAGCGCGACGAGAACGGTCGGAGGCTCGTGGTCCGTAACGGCTACCACCAGCCCAGGAAGGTCACCACCGCGGCCGGGGTGATCGAGGTGAAGGCCCCGCGGGTGAACGACAAGCGCGTTGACGAGGCCACGGGCGAGCGTGAGCGGTTCTCCTCCGCGATCCTGCCGCCGTGGTGCCGCAAGTCCCCGAAGATCAGCGAGGTGCTACCGCTGCTCTACCTGCACGGCCTGTCCTCGGGCGATTTCGTCCCGGCACTGGAGCAGTTCCTCGGCAGCGCGGCCGGGCTGTCGGCGGCCACCGTCAACCGCCTCACCCAGCAGTGGCAGGTCGACCACATAGCGTTCATGGACCGCGACCTCGCAGAGGTCGACTACGTGTACGTGTGGGCCGACGGCATCCACCTCAACGTCCGCCTGGAGGAGGCCAAAGCCTGCGTCCTGGTGCTCATCGGGGTCCGCGCCGACGGCTCCAAGGACCTGGTCGCACTCAAGGACGGCTACCGCGAGTCCGCCGAGTCGTGGGCTGACCTGATGCGCGACTGCGCCCGCCGGGGCATGCGCGCTCCGATCCTGGCGGTCGGTGATGGCGCCCTGGGCTTCTGGAAAGCCCTGACCGAGGTGTTCCCCGACACCCGCGAGCAAAGGTGCTGGGTCCACAAAACGGCCAATGTCCTCGACTCCCTGCCAAAGTCCGCGCAGCCCGGCGCGAAGAAGGCCATCCAGGGCATCTACAACGCCGAGGACCGCGACCACGCCGAGGCAGCGATCAAGACGTTCGCCAAGCTCTACGGCGCGAAGTTCCCCAAGGCCGTCAAGAAGATCGTCGACGACCAGGACCAGCTTCTGGCGTTCTACAACTTCCCGGCCGAGCACTGGATCCACCTGCGCACCACAAACCCGATCGAGTCCACGTTCTCCACGGTCCGGCTGCGGACCAAGGTCACCCGCGGGGCCGGCTCCCGCACTGCCGCCCTGGTGATGGTCTTCAAGCTCGTCGAGTCCGCCCAGCAGCGGTGGCGAGCGGTGAACGCACCCCACCTCGTCGCCCTCGTCCGCGCCGGAGCACGCTTCGAAGGCGGCCGGCTGATCGAGCGGCCCACGGAGCGAGCGGCATGACGGCCATCGACCTGCGGCCGGCCACCTCCGCTGACAGCGAGTACTGCTTCCAGCTGCACCAAGCCGCCATGGGCGCTTACGTCACGGCCATCTGGGGTTGGGACGAACAGATCCAACGCGATTTCCACGCCCGCGCGTTCACCCCGGAACGATGGCAGATCATCACCGCCGACGGCGCAGACGCCGGCATGCTCCACGTCGAGCACCGACCGACGGCGATCTACCTGGCGCGGATCGAGCTCCACCCCGACTACCAGGAACGCGGCATCGGCAGCCAGCTCATCCGCAGCCTCTTGCACCAGGCCCGTCTGCAGGGCCGGGACCTCACCTTGGACGTCCTCGTCGTCAACCAACGGGCCCGGGCCCTCTACCGGCGACTGGGCCTGCACGCAGTCACTCGTCACGGCGAGAACGACATCAAGATCAGGATGACCACCAAGCCGCCTCAGCCTGGCCTGATCCACAGATCTTGACAATGACTCACCGCCGTGCTCACCGGCATCGTCCCGGCGGCCTATCAGACGGCCTACTGTGGCGTAGCTGACTCGTGTGCTTATTGATCTTGGTGGTGGCGTGCTGTTGCTCAGTTGTACTGGGTGGTGCGTTCGTTCCGCTGCGGGGGCTTGCTGTGGGCCGTGAGGGCGGGCGGTGGTTGCCGGGTGGGTTGAGCTGGGCTATTTGTGCTGCGCAGCGGGTTGGGTGTGGGGCCGGTTTTTGCGGGGTGTGGTTGGCGCGCCTGTAGGTACGGTGCGCACGGGAGTTGTCGGGTGACGTTGGGGTCAGGGCCGCGTCGGAGCTTTGAGTTTCAGTGGGTGTGCAGGCGTTGCCAGAGCAGGTCGTGGTCGGCGGGTGCGAGGCGGGGCAGTTGGAGGCGGCTGGCCAGGTGGTGGAGGAAGGCGGTCTGCTGGGTGCGGTTGAGGGGGTGCGGGGGCAGGCGGTCGAGGGCTGCGGCGAGGGTGAGGGTTTCGGAACGCGGCGGAGACGAAGATGGCTCCCCGGTCGATGACGAGCCCGCGCGGGCCTGGTACACCGCGTCCCGGCACCGCACTCACCACCGGCTCGCCGCGCACACCGCCCTCACGCACAAAAGTGCCAGAGGTACTCGACGAACCGCCTGCCACCGGCCGGGGATCACCTGACCCGTGGCATCACCGGCCCCTTTGCCTCTTTCCCCGGCCCCCGAGGCGCGGGCCCGTACACCGTGTCCCGACACCGCCCCGTCGCGCCGGACACACCGTGTCCCGTCCCGCCCTGCCGCGCCCCCGCGCCCACCCGCGTGCCGCCGCCGTCCCCGGCCCCGTCAGGGTCCGGACGCCGCCGGACCCCCGCCCCCCTTGCTACGGGACGCCTGGCCGGCACGTTGTCCATCCCGCGACCGACTACCGCCGGAGGGGAGACCGTCAGTTGGTGGCGAGAAGGTGCTCCAGCCAGTTGCGGCGTGCCGCGACAGCGGCCTTGCTGATCCGCGCCTCGGGGGCTTTCCGGTCGAAACCGTGGATTCCGCCGGGCCACACGTGCAGCTCGGCTTCGCCGCCGGCCTGCCAGATCCGGTCGGCGTAGGCGAGGATCTCATTGCGCAGGCACTCGGCGGAGCCGACGTCGAGGAATGTGGGCGGCAGGCCGGCCAGGTCGGTGGCGCGGGCGGGCGCAGCGTACTGCGGCACGTCAGCTTCGCCCTGGGCGTCGCCGAGCAGCGAGCTCCAGGCGAACCCGTTGCGGCTGCGGTCGAAGAGTTCGACGTCGTCCATCTGCAGGGCCGAGGCGCTGTCGTTGCGGTCGTCGAGCAGCGGGGCAATCAGCAGCTGGCCGAGCAGGCGGGGACCGCCCTTGTCGCGCACGGTCAAAGCGAGCGCGGCGCTGAGGGCGCCGCCGGCGCTGAAGCCCGTGACGACGATGCGTTCCGAGTCGATGCCGAGCTCGTCCGCGTGGTCGGCGACCCACAGCAGACCGGCGTAAGCGTCGTTGATCTGGGCGGGGTAGGGGTGCTCGGGCGCGAGCCGGTAGCCGACCGAGATCAGCGTGGCCCCGAACCGCTCGGCCGTCTCGAGTATCTGGTCGAGCCCGGTGCGGTGATCGCTACAGTAGAAGCCGCCGCCGTGTATGAAGTAGAGCGCCGGCCGCGATGCGGGCGCGCCGGAGGGTGTGCACACCAGCAGCGGGATCTCGGGGGCGCCGTCCAGGCCGGGCACCGAAGGCTGGAAGACGGTGAAGCGCCCGCCATGGCTGAGGTCCTCGAGCGCCGCCACTGCGGCGTCGACCTCCGCGCGGATCACCGACAGCTTCTCGAGGCTCATCGGCGCCAAGTCCGGTTCCTCCGCCAGGTAGGCGTCATAAGCGACCTGGAGTTCGGCATCGAGAGGAACGGGAACGGCGGGCACGGTCTTTCCAGGTTCAAGATCCATACGTACACGCTAGCGCCCCTGTTCCTTTCGCATCATCCGGATTTCAACACCTTGCCGATCGCGCAGCAGGGCCGGGCGGATCAGCGGCGCGGGTCAGGCGTGGGCCTGCTCGATCTCGACCAGTCTCACCGAGTAAGTCCGGATCTTGATACCGGAACGCAGAAGTGCACCCTGAGCTGCGATGATCCGACTTG
The DNA here is from genome assembly GCF_042884245.1 of Streptomyces sp. NPDC058145. Lineage (NCBI taxonomy): Bacteria > Bacillati > Actinomycetota > Actinomycetes > Kitasatosporales > Streptomycetaceae > Streptomyces > Streptomyces sp. NPDC058145. Next base: position 108,597 of record NZ_JBHVUH010000017.1, read on the forward strand.
TCGAGGATCAAAGCGCCGCAGCCGGGAGCAGTTTCACGTGAGCTCTGCAACGTCTCGTTCGAGGCTGTCCGTAACGTCCGACGGGCGAGGTGTCGTTTCGCATGCCGGGGCCCGGCTGCTGGCCGATCTGGCGGAGGTGACCGCGCTGACCAGTGCCTTCGGTGACGCGCTCGCCGGAGGACGACAGCGCACCGGCGGCCACGATCCGGGCCAGGTGATCACGGACATGGCGGTGATGCTCGCCGATGGTGGCGCGACCATCTCGGATCTCGCCGCGCTGCGGGACCAGGCCGAGCTGTTCGGGCCGGTGGCCTCCCCGGCCACGGCATGGCGGGTGCTGAACCGAATCGACGAGGCGGCCCTGGGCCGGATGCGGGCGGCCAGAGCTGCGGCCCGCGAGATCGCCTGGGCGCAGCATGCCGACACCCGTGAGAAGTTCCCGCAGGCCAAAGCCGCTGGGCGGGTGATACCAGGGCTGGTGGTGGACATCGACGCCACTATCGTGATCTGTCACTCGGAGAAGGAGCAGGCGACACCGACTTGGAAGAAGACCTTCGGCTATCACCCGATCCTGGCCTTCCTGGACAACACCGGCGAGGGGTTGGCCGGGATCCTGCGCCCCGGGCGGGCTGGGTCCAACACCGCAGCCGACCACATGACCGTCCTGGACCACGCGCTTGCCCAGATCCCCGACGACCGGCGGTGTGGGGTCCCGATCCTGGTCCGCACCGACCCCGCCGGCTGCACCAAAGCGTTCCTGGCACACATCAGGGCACTGCGCGCCGACGGGGTGGACGCCCGGTTCTCCGTCGGCGCCCCCATCGACGCCGAGGTCCGTGACGCCATCAACGCACTGCCGGCCTCCGCGTGGGCGGCCGCGATTGACGCCGACGACGAACCCCGTGACGGCGCGCAGGTCGCCGAGCTGACCGGTCTGCTCGACGCCGCCGGGTTTCCCGAAGGCACCCGGTTCATCGTGCGGCGAGAACGCCCGCACCCCGGCGCTGCCCTGGATCTGTTCGACACCGTCGAAGGCTTCCGACACCAGCTCATCGCCACCGACAGCCCTCCCGTCACCGGACCTCTGGCCTTCATCGACGCCCGCCACCGCGCCACGCCCGCGTCGCGGACCGCACCCGGTGCGGCAAGGACACCGGGTTCGGCCGCTTCCCGTCGCGCCAGGCGAACATTAACGCCGCCTGGCTGGAACTCGCCCTGGCCGGCATCGACCTCATCGCCTGGACCCAGATCCTGCTCCTTGACGGCGAACTGGCCAAGGCCGAGCCCAAGCGACTGCGCTACCGACTGTTGCACACCGCCGCTCGCATCACCCGCGGCGGCAGACGGACCTGGCTGGGGATCGCCGAACACTGGCCCTGGGCCCGGGACCTCGTCACCGCCTTCGCCCGCCTGGCCGCGCTGCCCCATCCGGCCATCTGCTGACCAGCCGCTTCGCGATGCCGCCCGACCACGACCCCGAGGACTCCTGGAGCACCCGGCCACCGCGCCGGGCCTGCCGCATGCCCGCATACACCGTCACGACCCAGCCCACTCAGAACCCAGACTCAACCGCAATGCTCAGAGGCTTGATGAAAGACCGAGGTTAGCGCTGTGCCAGCCCCTGAGCGGCACGACACCCTCGCGGCCTCTCACGCTGCACCCCAAACCCAACAGCCGTCCGAGGCCATGTACAGTCCCTCGATGACGTCGCCTGTGGTCGGGTCGATGGCGCAGCCGTCGGCGCGGACGTACTGCCGCTGGGCTACGGCCGGGTGGGGGAGGGGAGCCTGATGGGCGGCCCGGCGGCGCTCGGCGAGGCGTACTTGCTCGTGATGCCAGTGAACCCGCTGGGCCTCGTGGTGTCGGCGTCGCCGTTCTCCCGCGCCGGCGGTGCCTAGCCTCTCTGCGGTGTCGGGCCATCCGGTGACAGGGGTGTCGCAGTCCGGGGTCTGCGTCCCGATTCCTTGCAGGGCAGTGAGGGAGAGGTGGTAGAGCTCCCCGTCGTGGCGGATGAGGCCGAGGGTCTTGAGTTTCCCGAGCTGTCGGTAGGCGGTGGGGCGGGAGACGGAGGCGCTCTGCTGAAGTTCGGTCAGGCTCTGACCGTCGCGCTCCGCCAGGGCGGCCAGGACCGTGAGTCCGCTGCCTCCTAGGCCGTGGTGGGCGAAGGCGTCGAGGTGCATCAGCTGTCCGGCTATCCGGGTGTCGATGTCGGCGCCGGTGTCAGGCTGTCTCACGTCTGGGCCACTCATGGCCCCCCCAGCCTTCGGCCCTTTGGGGGTGCACCAGTGGTGAGACGTCGTGGAAGGCAGGCGGGAAATGAGCATCCAGCGGGCGCCTTCGGTGGGGGAGCCGTTGTCGAGTTGGCGCAGCAATTTGGCGGCAAGGAGGCGCTGGTTGGAGTTGTGGGCGGTGGTCCGGCTGCTTCCCATCCTCTCGGCGAGGTCGCGTTCGGAAACGGTGTGGTCCCAGCTTCCGGCCTGGGAACAGATGTCCATGCGGGCGATGAGGTTCCGCAGGTCGGTCTTGCCGGCGATGCCATTCCAGGGGGTGCACTCGATGCGGGAGCGGAACGCGGCCAGGGCGGCGTGGAAGCCCTGACGGGTGGTGATGGGGTCGGTTGACCGGACATAGTGTTGTGCGCCGTCCCAGGCCCGTTGGAGCCAGGCTGCGGCTTTGTCGTAGCCGCGGCGGTGCTGCAGGGTGCGGGCGTGCTGTCCGGCCTTGTAGGGGCCGGCGAGCATGACGTGGACGAAGGAGGAGCGGTCCCAACCCGCGCGGACTGCGTCGGCGGCGACTGCTCGGGTCGTCGCCCAGGCGTGGTCGGATGCGGCCGTGTTCTTTCCGCCGCGTTGGAGATTGCCTGTCGCGTACGCGGCGTCCTGGTCGCCGAGGAGAAGGAGTTTGTTCATGCGCGAGGACAGGGGCGGCAGCGCGGCAAGGAGCCCCGTTCTCTGCGGTGCCTTGGAGCGACCGCTGAGGTCTGGGGCAGGCTGCGCAAGCCGGGGCGCTAGGTGCGCAGCCTGCGGCGTGTGAGCAGCGGGGGAGCGGGCGAGGGAGTGGTGGGGCGGGGGGACCAGCCGTTCTCCGCTCGCTGGGTGGGCGACTATCGCACTGACCCTAGTCACAGTGCCTCCGCAGAGATCCGCGAAAGGACGGTGGAGAGCACCCGCGGAGGCGTCGGCGGCGACCCTGCTTGGGCCTGGGCGCGCTCCTGTGAAGGGTCGAAAAGGAGGTTCGAGTGGAGGGCGGAACGGGATAATTGGGGCAGGGGTAGGTGGCAAGTGGCAGCCGTCTGCTGCATCATGAACGCGATCCGTTCCGGGTGTTGTGGAACGTCGAGGCCCCCTGGCAGGGGCGCGAGCTCCGGAGTGGGAGTGATTTCGCCCGGCTCCTTCGGTGAGGAGAAGCCGGGACTCGCTCGACTGGCAGGTCGGGCGATGGCGAAGGGCCAGCGGTTGATGGGGTGGTGGCACACCGCATCGAGTGCGAGGCCGGGCCCCGTGCGCATTGACAGATAGCACCGGGGCCGCGGGGAGCTAGGTCACCTGATGCTCCCTGCGCAGTTCTCTGCTGTTCCTGACCGGCACGTTGTCCTCCTTGGCTGGGTGTGGCCTGTGCCGAGGCCAGCATGGGTATGCGCCCGGCAGCGGTGATCGCCGTGCGGGCGTTGGAGAAGCCGCTGCCTGGCTGGCGGGCAGGCGACCCGGGGGCTGGTCACGCTGCTTGGGCGGCCGCGAAGCGCGGGTGGGCGATGACCACGCTGGTCTTGATGGCCGCCTGCACGGCGTTGCGCATCAGGCGTCCGTAGGCGACCAGGGGGTCGCCTTGCGTGTTGTCGGGGGTCAGGATGCTGGCGGCGGCGACCACGCGCGGTTCGGCCCCGGGAGTAGCCGGGGCGCCAGGCAGGCGGCGGAGCGGGACGGAGATCAGGATCCAGCCGGGCAGTGGAGACTCGGTGAGCGCGACCTGGGTGGACCGGATCCGACGCAGGTCCTCGCGTAGCGGGGTGTCCTGGCCGGCGAGGTTGGCGGGCATAACCAGGCCTGGGGCGTCGGAGTCGAGCGGGGCCCGGCGGAGTCGGTCAACGGCTCCCGAAGTGAAGGCGAGTTCACGGCGAAGGCTCTCATCGCGGACCCCGGCCGCGGCAATGCACAGGCGCTCTCCGTGACAGGGGAGTAGGTGTGCAGCAACGCGGCTTTCTGCGTGCGGTTGTGGAGGCCTTCGAGGAGGAGGGCTGCGTCCAGCAGGGGAGTGGTGCTCGGATGCACGAGTCCCGGGGTGTCGGTCGGGGGCGTCCGTGAGGGGGCGGATTTCCCAGTACCTGTAGCGCGGCCGCCAGCACACCTTGGCCTTGAAGCGCTGCAGGAGTCGTCGGCGGACTTCTTCTTCGCCCATGGTCGTGCGGGCGGCGATGTCCCGGGACTTGTGTAGACCCGGGCCGAGCTGCAGCAGCGCGTGGAGTACTGCGTTCGTTCGGTCGCGCTCGACGCGCTGACGCGAACTGCGTGTGCGGGTGTTCACGGTCCCTCCCCGTTGCGCCAGATCAGCACGTCAGCCGGGGCAGTTGGTGCTGCTGTTCTGTCCACACGACCTCTATCTGGGGACAAGCGGGGTTGACCAGGAACACTCCCTTCCAGAAGACCCTCTTCCTGTGACGGGCGGTGAGCGGCCAACGTGACTTAGCGTCGAAAGATGCAGGTTTGCGCGCCACCAAAATGATCACAGCGTGTTAGATGTGTGCAAAGCATCACAAGTCGAGCCCCTCAGCTCGCCATCCGCATAGCGCCGCTTCCCAACTCGCAGCGGGCGCTCAAGCGTGCGGCGCAGGCCAGGCCAGCTGCGGCGTACTCCCGACGGTTGCGCTCCATCTGCGGGCGCAGCCCCATGACCACGAGCGAGCCGTACACCGTCGAGCCCCGCCACAGCGGGACGCCGAGCATCTTCCAGTCCGGTAGCGGCGACTGGGTGAGCACGTAGCCTTCGGAGCGTATCTCGCGCATGAGGTGGCTCTGGGGAGCGCCGTCGAGGTGCGAGAGGATCGCCAGCCCGGCGGCATCCGCGGTGAGCGGCGCGTATCGCAGGGCCACCTTGGTGTCCAAATCGGCGTGCTGGAACGCCGCCTGAAAGTCGCTGCGGCGACCGTAGGTGTGGTCGAGCATCAGCCGGCCCGGTGTGTCGTCGATCATTACCGCGCTGAACGCCATGGCTACCTGGGCGGTCTGCCGCTGCAGCACAGTGGTCTCGCGGTCAAGGGCACTGTCGTGAGGCAGATTGAGGTGGACGCTCGCATCCGGGCGGTGATTGGCCACGTCGGTGGCAATGCCGTAGCGGCCCGGCGCCCGATAGATCAAGTGCTTGGCCTCCACCCCGGCACGCAGGATGCGGTGGACCGTCGACTTGGTGACGCCGGACTCGTCGATGATGCGCCGCAGCGGGTGCAGCCCGGGGCCCATGCTGTTCAGGGTCTGCAGAACGAGATAGACCCGGGCGTGGGCGGTCATACCGTCGTCCACCGTGCCGGCGGCCTCGACAAGATCGTTGTCGATCATCGACTGTCCCTCCTGGTAGGGGTTGCGGGACTTGATCTCACCTCACGGGTCCCGCCGGACACATCTCTACTGGGTGGACCGGCTCTTGTGGAGGAACCACCGCTTCCAGGAAGAGGGTCTTCCAGCGCCCTCCCGAACACACCGCTGGCCCTCGGATCTGACCGCAACCAAGCACCAAAGTCGCAGGTCACATCCCGTTTCGCCGACGTGCGCCACCTTGGGCGGCAGGGTGAGGACTCGGGACGGCGGTTGATGGCTGCGGGTGTTACCCCGTGGACCCTCGCTCCGCAGACACCCCGTGTGACCTGCAGTAATGCCATCCTTTCCCACCGCGTGGACCGCGTCCCGCCAGCAGCGATTGGGAATTTAGTTCACGTCCCGCTACGTGACACAACCGGACTCATACCGCCCGCATCCGGGGAATGGGAGCGAGGAGCCATTGCCGCACTCCAAAGGCCCGGAGAGAGTGATCAAACCCCTGGCGCCGCCGGCGAGCGCACCACTTCCTACATTCTGGAGCACTGCCCGTGACCACCCACGCGTCTCACCGGGAAGAGGGCCCCAATGGGACCCTCGTCGTCCTGGGCAGCGGCTCGCAGGCGCAGTGGGAGCACGCCATGCAACGCCTCGCGGCCATCGGGCCGATGCTTCTCATCAACGCGGAGCCGCCCAACTGGCAGCGCCCACATCTAACCGACGCCCGAACCGCCGATCTCCTCAACCCTCCCCAGGTCATGGAGGCGGTAGCGGACTTCGCCCTCACCCCACCCGTCGCCGGCGTGCTGACCTTTCACCCCGCTCACACCCGCACGGCCGCTCAGCTCCGCCGGGAACTCGCACTGCCAGGACCGTCCGTGACGACCATCGAAGCGATGACACTGCGGCACCGCACGGCCCAACTCCTCACCGATGCCGGTGTGGACAACAGCGGAGCCCTCCACGCGGACTCCTACGACGAGGTCCTGGAAGCCGCGCATCAATTCGGCTTTCCGCTGGTGTGCAAGCCGGCCTCGCCCCGCACGCGGTACGCCGCGCGCCAGGTGAGCGGGGTACCCGAGCTCCCGGAAGCGTTCGCAGCGGCCAGCGCCGCCACCTGGCCGGGCACCGGCACGGTGATAGAGCCGCTTCTCGACGGGATCGAGGCCACCGCCTACACGGTCGATTCACCAACCGGCCCTATGGTCGCCGCGATTTCCCACGTCACCTTCGACCTGCAGGCTGAGCCCGCACTGCTCCCTGGGGAGGTGGTGGTCGACGCGGACGATGTCTGCGCGTTCGCCGTAGAGGACACGGCGAGCCGGGCGCTGGCTGCTCTGGGCCACCGCTCAGGCACGGCGCAAGTCCGGATGCGGTTCACTTCGACTGGGCCACGGGTCATCAGTGTCGCGGCCCACCTGACGGGCCCCCTGCTGGGCATGCTGATCGAGCAGGTGACCGGGATCGACCTCATCTCCCGGGCCGGCCACCACGCCTGCGGACGGACCTTCTTCACTGAAAAGACCCGCGTTGGTCGGTCCCTCCAAGCCGTAAGCGGTCAATCGCCGGCCCCTTCGGGGCGGCTTCGAAAGCGCACACCGTAGTGCAGACCCCTGCTGTCCTGTTCAAGGCCGACGCCGAGCGCATGCGTGAGGGCGCGAAGCCATGGACGTTCGTCGCCACCGGAGGTCTGATTCACGAGGACCTTCTGGTGCGCACGGACGCCATCTCGTGTTCGTCGACGAGCTGCGCGAGCAGATGACCACCGAGCTGACCCTGCTCAACGACCTTGATACCCAAGCTGCCCTGGCTGGACATCGCCGAGCGGAAGTCCGGGCGATCCGGCTCACGGCGGCCGAGGCCCAGCCCGAGCCGCGCAACCTGCGCAGGGTCAAGGCCGAGGTGCAGAGGCGTTGGGGCATCGTGCCGCTCGTCGACATGCTCAAGGAAGCCGTGCTGCGCACCGGCTGCCTGGACGCGGTCACCTCCGTCTCCGGCGGCGGCAGCCTCTCGCCGGAGGTGCTGGCCGAACTCCTGCTGCTGGTTATCTACGCGTACGGCACGAACACCGGGATCAAGGCCGTGGCGTCCGGCGGCCACGGCCACACCGAGGACGAACTGCGCTACGTACGCCGCCGGTACCTGTCGGCGGAGTCGGCCCATGCCATCGCCGTACAGATCGCGAACGCCACCTTCGCCGCCCGCAGCGCCGAGCTGTGGGGACAGGGATCGACTGCGGTCGCCTCCGATTCCACGCACGTGCGCGCCTACGACCAGAACCTGTTCACCGAGTGGCACTCGCGCTACGGGGGCCGCGGGGTGCTCATGTACTGGCACGTGGAGAAGAAGTCCCTGGCCATCCACACTGCACCGCCTCCGAGGTCGCCGCGATCATCGAGGGCGCGATGCGGCACGGCACCACCATGGACGTCGAAGCCAACTACACGTACTCGCACGGCCAGTCGGAAATCGGGTTTGGCGTTACGAGGCTGCTGAACTTCGACCTGCTGCCCAGGATCAAGCGGATCAACAAGGTGAAGCTGTACCGGCCGGTCGCCGGCGAACCGGACGCCTACCCGCAGCTGACCCCGGCACTGACCCGTCCGATCCGCTGGGAACTCATCACCTAGCAGTACGACAAGATGATCAAGTACGCGACGGCGATCCGGACCCGTACCGCGTCCACCGAGGCGATCCTGCGCCGCTTCACCCGCAACGCCTCCCACCCCACCTACGCGGCGATGCTGGAGGTCGGCCGCGCCCAGAAGACCATCTTCGTGGCCCGCTACCTGCGGCTTCGGGACCTCCAGCGGGAGATCGAGGAGGGCCTGAACGTGATGGAGTCCTCCAACGGCGCCAACTCCGTGATCGCCTACGGCAAGGGCGGCGAAATCGCGTCCAACCGGCGCGACGAGCAGGAGATGTTCGTGCTCTGCCTGCGGATCTTGCAATCGGCCCTGGTCTACGTGAACACCTTGATGCTTCAGGACATCCTCGGTGAGCCGGAGTGGGCGGACCTGCTCACGCCCGCAGACCGGCGCGGCCTGACCCCGCTCTTCTGGTCACACGTGCGGCCGTACGGGGAGGTAAATATCGACATGGGCGCCCGTCTGAACCTGGCTGCGGCCACCGTGCCGGGCCCCCGCTCGCCGGCGGACACAGGCGACCAGCAGCCAGCCGGGCGCCCATAGATGGGCGTATTCGGCCGAGTTGGCGGTCAAGCCTGGAGCGGGTTCTACGATGAGCCGGTGACAGAAACGCTGCCTCCCGTGGGCATTGACCTCTTCGACGCCGAACGGCTCCTGCTGACCGAAGCCGCGGAACCACCACTGCCGCCCCATGACGCCGAGGCCCGGGACCGGGTGTGGGACATGGCGGTCCGGGCCAACCCCGCCCTCTTCGACGGGCCCGTGGTGGCGTGCGGGGGACTGGAGCGGACCGACCCGCGCATCCTGCGCCTGTCCTGGGTGCGGGTGACCTACCGGCACTACGCCTTGCGTCGCGTTCCCGGCGCCGCGGCACTGCCCTCGTTGTTCGTGAACGTCGTTCAGCCGACCGACGACGGCCGTGTGCTGGCAGCGAGGATGTCGCCCTCCACGGTCGCCCCGGGCCGCTGGCAGCTGCCGGGTGGATCTGTGGAACCGCCACAGGACGGGGCGGTGCTGGACGAATCGGCACTGGCCGGCCAAGCCGCGCGCGAGCTCGCCGAAGAGTTGGGGATCAGCGCGGCGGCCGAGGTTCTGAAGCTGTGGGTCGTCACCCGGGGCGAGAACGGCAGTGTCGGCCTGACCTACCTTGCCCCGGCTCTTCCCGAAGCGGTACTGCGCGCGGACTTCACCGCCGCTGCGGCGGCCGAGCGCGTCCAGGGCCGTGAACCCGAACTCGACGACATCGCCCTGGTGCGCGCACCGGACGAACTCGCCGGTCTGGCCGGTCCGCACGCGGACTACCTCAAGCCGATCGTCAGCCGCTTCTCCGGGTGCCGCTGAGGTCAGGCACCGGCCAGGAAGTCACGTCCCCGTTCGTCGAGATCGGCCACGCACCGCAGGCCCCGGGCCCGGAAGCGCGCGAGGTCACCGCGCATGCGGGAGACCGCCTTCCGGGTGCGGACAGAGCGGACACCGTCCATGTGGTCGATGGCCCGGTGCCAGGTGGCGCACGCCTGCTCGATGCTGCCGCGCTTGAGGTGCATCTCCGCGCCCGCGACCAGGTCCAGGGCGACGATCCGCGCGTAGGTGTCCGCCGGGCGGGCCGTGGCGGCCAGCGCGTACTGCTCGGCGGCGGCCCGGTGGTCGCCCACAGTCTCGTGGACCTTGGCGGTGCGGGAGTACACCGATGCGGCTGGCGGGCCCCAGGCCAGTGCCCAGAACGGCACCTCGTCGCCAGGGGCGCCGGTCAGCAGGGTGCGTGCGTGTTCGGCCTCGGCCAGGGCCGCGCGGCGCTTGCCGCTCTTGGCCAGGGTGTGGGCGTGAACGACACGGAAGAGCGCTTCGGTCTGGGCGTCCACCCGTCCCTTGGCCCGGTTCAGTCCGGTCTCGGCCAGGCCCAGACAGTGCTCGGGGCGATGGAGCTTGAGGCCCTGCATGGCCATCGTGCGCATCACGAATCCGTCGTGCCCGCGCAGGCCGGACTCGGCGGCCAGAGCGTAGGACTGGAGGTAGTAGCGCTGGGCGAGTCCCTGCTGACCTGCGTCGTAGCTCTTCCAGCCCAGCAAGTGGACCCCTCGGCCGGCGGCGGACAGCATCTGCTGGCGGACTTCGTCGGTACGGAACCGGGCCCGGCACAGCGGGGCGACGTCGTCGCGAAGGTAGGTGACCAGGGCGCTGCGGCCGTGTTGTCCGCCGTGGCGTTCGTCCATCTCGGAGAACGCGTGGATCATGTCGCGGACGGCGGCGACTTCAGGCATGCCGACGGTGTATCCGGTGCGGGCGGCCGAGGTGCGGGCGGCGATGTCTTGGACGTGGCTGAGGGGTAAGGCCGCGCAGGCCGCGGAGTAGGCGGAGGCCGTCAGAAAGCGTCGGCGGTCCAACTCGTACCTCCACATCGGCAGCAGAGCGTCCAGCGGGTCACCCTCCAGGGACAGTCCGATGGTGTCATCCTCGGCCTCTGCCGGGAAGGGCAGGCCGAGGTCGGCGGTGGTCAGGAGGCGGCCCAGGCGCCGGGAGAGCGCGACCGCGAGGTAGCGGGGTGTGTCGCCACGGGGCACGGATCCGCCGAGCCAGTGCTCGATGTTGGACTTGTTCGTGCGTAAGTCAGTGCCGCACTCGGCGGCGACCGCGCGGACCGCCTTGGCCAGCGCCTGGTAGGTGAGGCCGGATTCGGCGGCAAGGGCGCTGAGCTGGACGTTCGGCGTGCGCGTGGTCATGAGCACCTGCCCCGTATATACGCGATATACCGCTTGGACTGCCCATCACCGTACCGCTGCGATGAGCCCGCCGGTTGACTGTTCATCAGGCCCGGATCTGGCGGCCGGCGGCGTCGGCGCCGCGCCGGTTCTGCTCCCGTGCCCACGTCTGCGAACCGTAGGTGATGCCCCATGCCACCGAGGAGGGATCGTCATGGACGAGCCGGATGATCGCTGGATCGCCGCTACGGCGTCGGCTCTGCTGGCGGCGGAGTCCGAGCGGGTGCCGGTCGACGCGCTGACCGTCCGGAGGCCGGGTCTGTCTTTGGAGACCGCCTACCGGGTGCAGGGGGCGGGGGTCGCCCGGCGGATCTCGGGCGGAGCCCGCGTCGTCGGCCACAAGGCCGGGGTGACCTCTCGTGCCATGCAGGAACAGATGGGCGTCGACGAGTCGGACTCGGGGGTTCTGCTCGACGACATGGTGTTGCCCACCGGCAGCACCATGGCCCGGTCCGTGCTGATGCAGCCGCGGGTGGAGGCGGAGATCGCTTTCCGGCTCGGCCGTGACCTGGCGGGCGAGAGCGTCAGCACGGAAGAGGCACGGGCGGCGGTGGAGAAGGTGTTCCTCGCACTGGAGGTGATCGACACCCGGTTCACCAGCTGGCGCATCACGGTCGCGGACAGCATCGCCGACAACGCGTCCTGTGCCCGGGTGGTCACCGGGCCCATGGTGCCGCTCGACGCGGACATGGACCTGGCCGCCGAACTGCTGGTCGTCAGCGTCGACGGCACCGCGGTGGCCACCGGAGAGGGTCGCGCCGTCCTCGGCGACCCGCTCCGGGCCCTGACCTGGCTCGCCGGACGGCTGCACCGCGCCGGCGGCGGACTGCGCGCCGGGCAGCTGATCCTGGCCGGAGCCGTGCACGCCAGCCTCCCGCTGGAGACCGGAGCACGGTGCGCGCCCGCTCGCCGCATCTTCCGCCGGTCGAACTGCGCGTGCGCTGACCCGCAGCACCCTGCCGACCCGGCACCTCTCCCTCACGCACCACCCCCTCCCCTCGAACGAAGGAGCGGCCGATGGCTGCTGATGAACAGCGTCTGCGTGTCGCGGTACTCGGCGCCGGCCTGATCGGCGTCGACCTCACCGACAAGATCCACCAGTCGCGGAAGCTGGAGCTGGCCTTGGTGGCAGGGCGCGACCGGGACAGCCTGGGGCTGCGACGGGCGGCCGAGATGGGCCACCCGACCACGGCCGGCGGGATCCGCGCCGTGGTGGACGCAGGGCCCTTCGATGTCGTCTTCGACGCCACCAACGCCGACAGCCACGCCGAACACTGGGCGGCGCTGCGTCCGACCGGCACGACCCTGATCGACCTGACCCCCACGGAGCTTGGCACGGTCATCGTCCCAGGGGTCAACAGCCACCGGTCGGCGACCCACCGGCACGTGAACCTCGTCAGTTGCGGCGGGCAGGCGGCCATTCCGGTCCTGTACGCGATCTCCGTGCACTGCACCCCCGCCTACATCGAGGTGGTCTCCACCGGGGCGAGCGCGAGCGCCGGCCGGGCCACCCGCCTGAACCTCGACCAGTACATCGCCACCACCTCCGCCGCGATCCGGACCTTCACCGGCACACGGGACGTGAAGGTAATGGTCAACCTCAGCCCTGCCCGGCCCGCCCCGCCGTTCCGGGTGGCCATGACCGTCCTCGCGGACAGCTTCCGCGCCGCACCGGTCCGCACGAGCATCGCAGCCGCCGCCCAGGCCGTGCGCGCCTACACGCCCGGGTTCCAGGTGACCTCGCTCGCCGTGGACCCGGGCCGGATCTCGGTCGCGGTGGAGGTGACCGCCGGCGGCGGCCGCCTGCCCCCTCACGCCGGAAGCGTCGACATCATCAACGCCGCCGCCGTCCTGCTCGCCGAGCAGTCGGCCGCCGTCTCCCGATGAAGGGAACACCACCCGTGAACACACACCCGCACGAGCGGCCCCGAATCCTCCTGCACGACCCGACCCTGCGCGACGGCCACCACGCCGTCGGCCACCAACTCGACGCCGACCAGCTCCGCGCCTACGCCATCGCCGCGAACGCCGCCGCCGTGCCGGTAGTCGAGGTCGGCCACGGCAACGGCCTGGGCGCCTCCAGCCTCCAGATCGGCCGCTCCAAGCTCGACGACGCCACGATGCTCACCACCGTCCGCGAAGCCCTCACCTCGTCGCGGATGGGCGTCTTCATGGCCCCCGGCTGGGGCACCTCCGACGACCTGGAGGCCGCCGTCCACCACGGCGCCGACGTCGTACGGATCGCCGCGCACTGCGCCGAGGCCGACGTCACCGAACGCCACCTCGGCGTCGTCCGCGGCCTCGGCGCCGAAGCCCAGGGCGTCCTGCTCATGAGCCACATGGCCGACCCCGGCGAACTCGCCGAACAGTGCGCCCTGATGATGAAGTTCGGCGCTCAGGCCGTCGGCATCATGGACTCCGCCGGGCGCTACCTCCCCTCCGACGTCACCGAGCGCGTGCACGCCATCGCCGACGCCGTCGACGTGCCGGTCATCTTCCACGGCCACAACAACCTGGGCCTGGCCGTGGCGAACAGCCTTGCCGCCGTGGACGCCGGGGCGACCGTCATCGACGCGACCGCCCGCGGGTTCGGCGCCGGTGCCGGCAACACCCCGCTCGAAGTCCTCGTGGCCGTCCTGGAGCGCCGCGGCGCCGAGACCGGGATCGGCCTGCGCGAGGTCCTGGCCGCCGCCGACATCGCCGCCGACCGCCTGATGAAGGCCCCACCGTCCATCGACTCGATCGCCGTGGCCAGCGGAATCGCAGGGGTGTTCTCCGGCTTCAGGAGGCCCGTCCTTCAGGCCGCACACGTCGAAGGCGTCGACCCCATCGACCTGTTCCTCGCCCTCGGCGAGCGGCAGGTCGTCGCCGGGCAGGAAGACCTGATCGGCGACGTCGCCCGGCAGCTCAAGGCGGCCACCCGATGACCGCCGCATCCGTCGCCAGCGGGAGGGCGGCCGTGGTCTGCGCAGTCGGCGCGGCACTGCCCCCGCACACCGTCGCGAACGCCGACCTGACCGCACGTCTGGACACCACGGACGAGTGGATCCGCTCGCGGACCGGCATCTCCCAACGGCACGTCGCCGGGGCGGGCCTGTCCACGACCGACCTCGCCGTACGGGCCGGCGCTCAGGCCCTCGCCGGCGGGGAGCCGGTCTCCGTCGAGGCATTGGTGGTGGCCACGACCACCCCGGACCGCTGCTGCCCGGCCACCGCCCCCGCCGTTGCCACCCGGCTCGGCCTGACCGGCATCCCCGCCTACGACCTCGCGGCCGGCTGCACCGGCTTCCTCTACGCCCTCGCCACCGCGGCCGGGCTCATCGCCGCCGGCACCGTACGGACCGTCCTGGTCATCGGCGCCGACCGCCTCGCCGCCCTACCCGACCCCGAGGACCGAACGACCGTCCCCCTGTTCGGCGACGGCGCCGGGGCCGTGGTGCTGCGCCGCGGCAGCACGAACGAGGCCGGGGCGCTCGGGCCCATGGTGCTGGGCAGCGACGGCACCGGCGCCGACCTGATCCGGGCCTCCCGCCCCGGCACCCTGCACATGGACGGAGGCGAGGTCTTCCGCCATGCGGTCGACCGCATGTCCACCGCCTCCCGCCAGGCCGCCACCGCCGCCGGGTGGGAACTCGGCGACATCGACCGCCTGATCCCGCACCAGGCCAACAGCCGCATCACCGCCCTCGTCGCCCGCCGGCTCGGCGTCCCCGATGACCACCAACTCAGCAATATCGCCGAGACCGGTAACACCGGCGCCGCGTCCATCCCCCTGCTCCTGGCCCGCTCCGCCGCCGACGGCCGCCTCAAGCCCGGCCACCGCACCCTGCTCACTGCGTTCGGTGCCGGACTGACCTGGGGCGCCACCACCCTCACCTGGCCCGGCCTCCGCCACAGCCATCCCACCGAAAGGGGCCGGACATGACCGGTGACCTCACCCGCATCCTGACCGACGACCTCAAGCTGCCCGCCGACCGGCTCACCGACGACGCCAGCCTCGACCACGCCGGATTCGACTCCCTCGCCGTCGTCGAACTGTCCGTCCTGCTCACCGACCGCTACGGCATCGACATCAGCGACAGCGACATCAAGAACGCCGCCACCCTCGGCCGGCTCGACCTCCTCATCACCACCAAGCGCAACGGAAGGTGACCACCCCTATGACCAGCAACGGCCGCCCGCCCGGACGGGCCTGGATCATCACCCCCGGCCTGCACGAAGACCACTTCGCCACCGCTCGGAAGTCCGGCGCCGCGGTCGCCGTCGTCGACATCGAGGACTCCGTCGCCGTCCCCGACAAGCAGACCGCCCGCACCACCTCCGAAGCGTTCTTCGCCCGCCCCGACCCGCCGTGCACCCTCGGTATCCGGATGAACAGCCTCACCACGATCGACGGCATCAAAGACCTCGCCGCCCTCACCTCTTACACCGCCCGGCCCGACCTCATCGTGGTCCCCAAAGTGGAATCCCCCCGCGACATCGAACTCGTCGCCGCCGTACTCGACGCCGACGGCTACACCCCCGACATCTGGGCGCTGATCGAAAGCCCCCGGGCCTTCGACACCCTCCCCGCGATCATGCGCGCACCCCGGCTCGGCGGTGTCCTCTTCGGCTCCGCCGACTACGCCGCCTCCGTCCGCTGCGGCCTGGGCTGGGAGGCCCTCCACTACGCCCGCTCGGCTCTCATCAACGCGGCGACCGCCGCGAACATCCCCGCCATCGACGCCCCCACCTGGGAACTCGACGACCCCGGCATCCTGCGCCGTGACGCCGAACGGGCCAAGGAAATCGGCTTCCACGGCAAGGGCTGCGTCCACCCCCGCCACGTACAGGTGATCAACGAGGTCTTCACCCCGAGCACCGAGGAGATCGCACAGGCCCGCGCCATCGTCGCGGCCGCCGACGCCAGCGGCGGAACGGTCACCACCGTGGACGGGCAGATGCGCGGCACCCCCTTCTTCAACCGGGCCCGTGCGCTCGTCGCCGAAACGGACCGTACGTCATGAGCGCCGGCCTGCCCCACGGCTACCGGCAGATCGGCGATGAGCGGATCCGCGAGAGCGTCGGCCTCTCCTACCCCGAACTCGCCCCCGGACTGATCATCGAACACCGGCCTGGCCGGACCGTCACCGAACTCGACAACCTCCTCGGCGCCGCCCTGAGCGGCAACGTCGCCCCCATCCACACCGATGCCCACTACAGCAGCCAGACCCAGTGGGGCCGCATCCTGGTCTGCTCCGGCGTCACCCTCAACCTTGTGGCCGGCATGACCGTCCGCAGCATCAGCGGCCTGACCACCGCCAATCTCGCCGTCGACCACGTGCGCTTCACCACGCCCGTCCACCTTGGCGACACCCTGTACGCCGAGACGAAGATCCTCACCCGCCGGGCCTCCGAGAGCCGTCCCGACACCGGGGTCATCACCTGCCACACCAGCGCACACAACCAGAACAGCGCCAGCGTCCTGGCCTTCACCCGCACCTTCCTCGTGCCTCTGGACGCCGACGCCGCCCGCGACGCCACCCACTACTGAGGGCGGACCATGAACCAGCAGCTGACCTTCGCCCCGGCCGACGACAGCCTGTGGGAGCAGTACGACCAGCTCGCCACCCGCGCCTACGGCCACCCGGTCGGGGACATCACCCACCTGCGCAAGCACGCCGACCTCCAGGTCGCCGTCCGCGGCGGCCGGGTCGTCGCCGGCGGACTGGGCCTCCTCGTCGATCAGTTCTTGGGCGGTGCCTCCGTCCCCAGCGCCTGCCTCGGCGACGGCTGCGTGGCCCCCGAGGAGCGCGGCGAGCACCTGGCCGCCGACATGGCCACCGAACGACTGCGCCCCCTGATCGAACGCGGAGCGGTGATCTCCACGATCGTGACCTCCTCCACCGGCTACGCCCGCCGCCTCGGATGGGAAGCCCCCACCGGCGTCCTCGCGTGGAAGGTGGCCACCGACGACCTCAAACACTCCTTCGCCAATGAGGACTTCGAGGCTGAGCACGGACTGACCGACGAAGCCCAAGCCCTCCAACGCGACCTCGCCCGCCAGTGGAACGGCCCCGTCCACCGACCCACCTGGTGGCCCCGGTGGAAGCACGACAAGAGCAACCTCACCACCTACCGCTTCACCCGGCCCGGCCACCCCGCCACCGGCCTGCTCAGCCTCACCACCAAACGGCACGAGCGCCACGGCATGAGCCTGGCCGTCCACGACTTCTGGGCCGCCGACCAGCCCACCGCCGCCGCCATGCTCGCCTTCCTCGGCCACCACAACACCCGCGCCCGCACCATCGAGTTCCGGCGCGGCGCCCTCCCGCCCTACCCCACCCTCCTCCACGGACTCCGCCACCACCGCACAACCGCCGAAGCCTGGCACCCCTGGATGCTCCGCATCCTCAACACCTCCGAGGCCATCCGGCTCCGCGGGTGGCCCACCGACCTCACCACCGCCGTACCGATCGAGATCGAGAACGAGACCGGCGACTGGGCCCGGTGGATGCTCCGGTTCAATGACGGAGCGGCCGAGATCATCCCCACCCACGTTGAGGGACAGGTGGCCTTCACCCGGCGCCAGCTCGCGGTCTGGTACGCCGGCGGTTACCGGTCCACCACCTCGGCCCGTATGGCCGGAGTCCACGCCACATCGGAGAAGGCGCTCACGACCCTCGTCCGCAGCACGGCACAGTTCGAGCCCTGGCTGCCGGACCACTTCTGACAGCGGCGGGAGCCTCCCCCCTTCCCACCTGCCCGAGTGCCAGCAAACGATGGCGAGCTCAAGCGGTCAGCGCATCACTGCTGTTCAGGAGGTCAGCGTAGACCTCTGCCGGAGTGCGGTAGCCGTGAGTCTTGCGCGGACGGTGGTTGAGTTCGTGAGCGATGGCGTCCAGATCGGCTTGGCTAAACGTGCGGAGGTCGGCGCCCTTGGCGAGGTACTGCCGAAGCAGCCGATTGGTGTTCTCGTTGGTGCCGCGTTGCCACGGGCTCCGCGGCTTGCAGAGGTAGATCGGCATCCTGGTCTCGGTGGTGATGGCCTGGTGCTCGGCGATCTCCCGGCCGCGGTCCCAGGTGAGAGTCCGCCGCAGGTGGGATGGGATGCTAAGGAGGCTCCTGGTGAGGTGCGGGGTGACCTGCTCGGCCTTGATGCCGTCCGGCAGCGCGACGATGGTCGTATAGCCGCTGGTTCGCTCGACGAGCGTGGCGACGGCCGAGGGCCTGGTGCCCATCACGAGATCGCCCTCCCAATGACCGGGGACCTTCCGGTCCTCGGCCTCGGCGGGGCGGGCGGTGATGGACACCATGCCGCGGATGATGCCCCGCCCGGTAGGTCGACGGGCGATCTTCGGGCGGCGCATGGGCCGACCTGACCGCAGGCGCTGAGTGAGGCTGCGGTCGATTGCTTGGCGGCGACGCGGGTCGTAGAGCGAGAGGTAGATCGCTTCGTGCGAGATCTGCATGGTGATGTCGCCAGGGAACTGACGTCGCAGCCACCCTGCGATCTGATCGGGAGACCAGCACAGAGCCACGGCGCCCGCGCGCGGTGGCCTCATCGGCGGATGCGGCACGATAGCGGTCCCGGCCTCCGTTGCGGGCGATCTCGCGGGAGACGGTCGAAGGCGATCGGCCCAGCCGCCTGGCCAACTGCCGGCCAGATTCCCCGGCGGCGATGCCGCGGGATATCTCTTCGCGCTCGCTGCCGCTCAGATGCCGCTCTGATCGCTGCTGCGGAGTGATGCGGACGCCGCCGCTCTGGTGCAGAAACCGACGAGCGTTCTGCATCGGTGCCCCGAGCGCCCGCCCGATTCAAGCTGAACGACTGCCCTTCGCGCCAGCGTCTCCAGATCTCATCCTGCTGAGCCGGCGAAAACCCGTAGTCACGCACCTGTGCCTCCACGATCACATGATCATCCGTGGGTGGTGCGTTGATCACTTGAGGGTGCCATCGTTTGTCGACACTCGGCCTCGCGTTCAAGAACCCGCAGGTGGGCAGTGTCGGTAACTTGCGTCGGGAATCAACGTCGGTGAACGGTCCTTCGGGTAGTTTCCGACAATGCTCATCGGCTACTGCCGCACATCGACGCCGACCAGAACCCTGATCATCATATCGACGCACTCCTCCGCCACGGCGTCGACCGCGACAACATCCACCTCGACGTCGCCAGCGGCGCGAAGGCGTCCCGCCCGAAGCTCGACCTCATCATGCAGCTGCTGCGCGAGGGCGACACCCTGAAAGGAGGTGCAGGACCGCCCGGCGCGGACAGTAATCGGCCACGACCAGGAGGAACACGCCTCACCCGCTATCACGCACCAACTCGTAAGGGCTCGCAGAGAATCAACATGTTGGTTTGATCTTCGTGGGGCTGCTGTTGGTGAGGAACGCGGTGACGTCAGCGGGTGTCTGGAACCTGGCCGTCGAGGGTGGAATGGTGCAGCCGTGCTCGACCAGGAGGGGCTGGACTTGGTGAACGGCCCTGGTGAGGGTGCTGGTGTTGACTCCGAAGAGCTGGGCGAGCAGGTCGCGGGTGCCGAGTCTGCGCAGGTAGAGCACGGTGGCCAGGACTCTGTCGGCGGTGGTCAGCTTGTCCTTGGCCCCAGCGCCCCGAGCACGGATGCGCTCGCCTCCTCGCTGCCGGAGCCGTCCTTGCTCACGTAACTCATCCAGTTTCTGTTCCAGTTGGACGACGAGTTCGTCCAGCGCCGGTCCGGGCATGCCGGTCAGCTCCGGGTTGCGCAGGCACCCGGTCCAGGGCTGCGGGGACGGGGCGCCGGCCGACCGTGGCGTCGTGGCTGCGCTGGTGGTGTCGCGAGGGTGGGGGTGGAGCGTGTAGTTCCAGTCGCCGTGGAAACGGTGCCGGTGCAGGGGCAGAGCGTCGATATCGCTGTCGGTGACCTTGATGCCGGTGTCATAGGTGCCCGGGTCGAGTTCGGCGCGGACGGTCAGCCCGGTGCGGGTGGTGGTCGCCGCGATGCTGTTCACGATGACGTCGTGGCTGGTCAACGGTCTGCCGCGCCAGTTCATGGAGATGTGGGAGAACAGCCGGTGCTCGATCTTGTTCCACTTTGAGGTGCCCGGCGGCATGTGGCAGACCGTGATGTCCAATCCTGTCTCGGTGGCCAGGGCGGCGAGTTCCGTCTTCCAGGCGCGGGTGCGGTAGCCGTTGGACCCACCTGCGTCCGCGGTGATCAGCAGACGGGTGGCATCCGGATAGTCGTGCCGGCCCCGGGCCTGCCACCAGCGGCGGATGGAGGCGACGGCGAACGCGGCGGTGTCGTGATCAGTGCCGACGCTGACCCAGCCGGTGTTCGCGGCGATGTCATAGATCCCGTAGGGAATTGCCTTGCCCGGTCCCTGCCGGTCCAGGAAGTCGTGCGTCTTGACCGGGGCCGGTTCACCGGCCGGCCGCCACTGGCGGCCCGCGTTCTTGTAGTCGCCGACGAGTTCCTTCTTCTTCGTGTCCACGCTGATCACCGGCTGGCCGGCGCCCATGTGCCCTCTGGCCTGCTCGTTGATGTAGCGGAACTGGGCGTCGCGGTCCGGGTGCTGCCTACCCTCGAGCATCTTGGCGCCAGCCTGCAGGCTGAAACCCTCCTCACGCAGCAGGTCCCCGACCGTGTCCGCGCTCACCCGATGCCCCTGACCGGTGAGCTCGGCCGCCAGGCTCCTGGTCGACTTCACCGTCCAGCGCAGCGGCGACATCGGATCACCCCGCTCGTCGGGTTCCACCAGTGCCAGCAACGCGGGCCGCAAACCCGGATCAAGATCTGCGGACCTCTTCCGGCCCCCACCAGGCTTGCGCACCCGGCCCAGCGGCTCCTCGCCGGCCTCCAACTCGTCCACGCCCTTGCGGACCGTTGTCTCGCTGACCTGGGCCGCCCGCGCGACCGCCCGGATACCGCCGTGGCCCAGGATCCTTGCCTCGGCCCCCATCAGCAGCCGCCGCTGCCGCTCGTCGAGATGTGGGAACAACAAAGTGGGGGCCGTGGCACTGATCCGGCCCCCATGACCCTCATGGCCTGCGGTGCTCTCACCGGCCGGTTTTTCGAGCCCGATGCTCATCGCGGCGTTGCCCACCCGGGGGCGGCCACAACCACCTCCCATCCGCTCACGTCGCGGCCCGCGACGCCGACGGCCCGACAAGCTGCATGGAGACAAGGGCTATGAGTACCGGCACCTGCGCCGATGGCTCGCTTCTCGCGGTATCCGGCACCGCCTCGCCCGCAAGGGCATCGAGTCATCCCGACGCCTGGGACGACACCGCTGGGTCGTGGAGTGGACCGTGTCCTGGCTGTCAGGCTGCCGACGCCTCCACCGCCGCTACGAACGCAAGCCGGAACACTTCCTCGCCTTCACCGCCATCGCCGCGACTCTCATATGTCACCGCAGACTCACCAAGTGAAATGGCGTGTGAGCCGGAAGGTGGTGTGTGGCGACGCAAATTAGATGAAAACAACCTCTTGGATCCCTTGCCCTGTCCGCGACGTCGAGGGCGAGTGAGAAGACCGTCTACGGGCACGGACGAGCTTCGTTCTCCAGGTAGTCCATGACCACTTGGTGCGCTCGCCACCCGTCTGGGAACTTCGGAGGTACGTCGAGGTAGACCGGGCTGCTGCGGGGATGCCGGTCCAAGAGGTCTGTGATGCCGGCGCGGGCCACGACGATGCAGGCGAAACGGTGGCGGGAGAGCAGGACGCACAGGCGGCCGGTCTCCAGATGGAAGGCGGAGGCGTCCTGGCGGCCGGAGAGCGGGTGCCAGACGAGGGTGACGTCGAACTCACGGCCCTGGAGACGGTTGGCAGTGTCCACGGTGATGTCCGTGAGGCGCCACTTCTCCAACTGCGCGCGTACCGCGTCCGCCTGGATCGTGCGGGCGGCGCCGATCGCGATGCGGGACTCGGCGAGCGGCTCCCCGTTCACCAGCGCCCCTCGCTCCAACAGCCGGGCCGCTGTCTCAGCCAGGGCCTTGGCTACCTCGGGGTCGTCGTCGAGGGTGTGCCGTGCTGGAAGCTCCAGCAGGCCCCAGCCCGACTCGGCCGTGCGGGCGAGGACGGCATCCGGCGGTGTGTTGCGATGGGGAGCAGTGCGATAGCTGAGGACACGGTCCGCCGCCGTGGTTCCGGAGACGAAGGAGGAGAACGGATAGAACGCCTTCTGTACGAGCGGAGCTGCCATCTCCGGCAGTCGCCAGGAGACCGGGAGCTCGTGCCGCAGCAGCAGATCGTGGTTGTGCGCCAGGGTCACGTCGACCGCGTTGCGGAGCGGGTCCCAGGTCAGGCCGTGCCAGCGGTCGGTGTCCACGGTGGCGAAGGGGTCCAGCTGACCGGGATCGCCGACGAAGAGGACCTGCGAGTCCTTCTGCGAGAACAGCGGCGCCGTCGCGAGGAGTGCGTCCGACCGCATCTGGTAGGCCTCGTCCACGATGGCCCAGCGCCACGGAGCGCACTTCTCCGGGGTGACGTATGACCACTTCTTGGCGGTGGAGACCACGACCGGCAGGTCGCGGAGGGCGGGTGCTTCCTTGTTGCTCCGCACATTCGCGTGTCGGGTCACGCGCTCGGGCAGGGTGAAGCCGCTCGCGTGCAAGCGGCCGACCGGGAGATCGGGGTACTCCCGGGCGATGTTGTCGACCAGGTCGTCGACCTGCTCGTTGGTCTGCGCGACGATCATGACCTGGTGGCCGGCCGACGTCAGGTGGCCGGTGGCACGCTTGACCAGCGTGGACTTTCCGGCGCCCGGCGGGGAGTCCACCACGATGCCGCGCCCCGTGGCCGAGTCCAAGTCGGCCAGGACGCCGTTGACCGCCCGGTCGGCGAGCGCCCCGGGCGACATGCCATTGTCGGATTCCTGGGTGGCTGTCATTCCCAGACCTCTTCCGCGTCCTCGTCGGTGGGCTCGTACGGCTGTGGCGGGCCGCCGTGAGTCCAGGGGGTGTCCTCTTCGGCGGGGAGCGCGGACGGCATGCTCTGAGGGTCGATGGAAGTGAAGGTGACCGTCTCGCCCAGGGCGGCCAGCGTGCCCGGGGGCGCCGGTGGTTTGCGCTTCCTGTCGAAGCCGCCGTTCAGCTGGATGAGTACGACGGCCCCGTCGCCGCGAGAGGCGACCTCGAGGATCTCGGCCTTCTGCCCGGGCCTTGCCGGGCACTTGACCGCCGTCCCGGCCGCCATGGACACCGGGAGGTCGCAGTGAACGGTGACGGTCGGGCGCCACAGCGGGGATCCAGGCCGTTTTCCCGGGACGGTGCGCTCATCGTCCCGGGCCGCGACGACGCCCGTGAACGCCTCGCCCGTCAGCTCGTACTCCGCCATCACTAGCGGATCGTCATACGCGCGCTCGGCGTCGTACCGCGCCTGGGCCTCCTCCATGCGAGCGAGGCGGCGGGCCGCCCCCACCGCGTGGTCGCGGCGGGCCTGCGGTCGGCCGTCGTCATCCAGATAGGCGGCGTACTCGCCGAACAGCTGCCGGTCGAAGGCCCGTCGGCCGGCGACGTGCTCCCCCGGGGGAAGCTCGCGCAGCCGACGGATCCCCTGCCACATCAGATGCCACGTCGGCAGCATCTGGCCGCGCAGTTCGTGGTCGATGGTGCGGGCGGCGGCGTCCCGCCCCCGCTGCCCGGGCGCGCCCTCGTACTTCGCGATCAATTCGTCGAGCGTGCGGTCGAAAACCGGGTCGGTCGCTGGGCCAGTGGGCGGCCACGCCGCGGGATCCTCGCGCTCTCGGGCGGTCTCGGCCCCGGTGCGTCCGGCGGGCGGATCGATCCAGCCGAGCAGGGAGGCCAGGTTTGCGTTCTCGGTGGGGCTCTGTCCGGTGGCCCAGTGGGCGGAGAGGGACCGCGTCATGGCCTGGAGCAGGCCTGAGTCCGGGAACTCGGCCCGGTCGGCGAACCAGGTCAGCCACTTCCCGAGCAGGGGTACGGACGGGGAGACGGCGTGCGGACCATCCGTCGCGCGCAGTCGGGTCAGGCGGCCGAGCAGCCTGACGTACGTGATTCCCCCGGCGTTCGGGACGAGGAGCTGGGGTGCGCGCAGGGGCCGCACCCGCTGCTCCTTGTCCTTGCCGCGCCCGACCGTGTACGGCTCCTTCGGCGCCGCACGGCACTCCTCGAAGTAGGGCAGGAGGAGGTCCGCGAGGCTCTCGACGAAGCCGAAGCGCTCGGTCTGGTCGTGGGGGCGGCGGACCGTCAGGAGCACCGGGAGGTTGGGATCCGTTCCGGCGAGCGCGGCAAGCGGCGCGCAGGCCTCGCCGGCGAGGGTGAGCGGGACGAGAACGAAGGGGGTGTCGTCCAGGTGCTCGTGACGCACGGTCGTCAGCCGCTCGGCGTCTCCGGACGCGGAGGCCCGGAGGGCGGCCACCGTGGCGATTTCGCTCACGCGGTCGCACCTCCACGCAGCCGGCGGAGCCGTTCGGCGGCCCGCAGGCGGATGATGACCGCCTCCTCCGCGGGGCCCGGGGCGCTAGTGCCGTCGAGGTGCCCGAGGGCGGTCCGGGTGGAGTCGATGCCGGGCAGGCTGTTGCGTACCACTCCGCCCAGCCGGGCGGGGGAGGCGCAGGCGGTGGCCTCGTCCCGGCAGTAGCGGGACATCTCGCAGAACGAGAGGCAGTCAGGGGTGAAGCTGGCGTCCAGCTCTCGCATCGTGGCGTCGATCTCGGCCTCCGGCCGTTCGGTGTCGAGGGTCGCGGCGGGAGAGAGGGCGTGCGCCAGATCGTCGGCCCGGCGCAGACGGGACAACTGGAACCGCAGGGAGTCGAGTTCCTGGCGGAGGTCGATCAGCTTTCCGTAGGGACGGTTGGAGAAGTCCTTCGGGCAGATGAGGAGGAACTCGTGGGCGATCGTCTCGGGGGCGAGGCCGAGTTCGGCGAAGGTCTGCCGTAGGGCGAGGACGGACACCGCGGCTTGTTTCGTGGTCTGGGCGACCGCCAACGGGTTCGCCTGGCCGTCGATGGCTGGGAAGGAGCGGATCTCCACCACGTAGAACTGCCCGCCGGTGCGATGGCTGAGGGCCTGCGGAATGATGTGAGCGGTCTGGCCGGCGACCTCCAGGGTCAGGACGGGCCGGTCCAGAATCAGCCGCTCGTCGGCGCGGGCCGCCAGACGGTTCAGAAGCCGCCGGGTCTCGCCCGCCCGTACGGCGAGCGAAGCGTCGCCGCCCACCTCGGTCAGATCGGCCACCGCGGCTTCCTCGACCGGGGCGCCGAGCTGCTCCCGGAGCAGGCGGATGAGCTCCGCATAGCCGCCCCACTTGACCAGGGCCTCGAAGCTCTGCTCGCGCCGGATCGCGAAGGGGGACTGGCCGAAACGCGGTTCGTGGCCCAGGCGTTGGGCGAGCAACGCCTTGTTCACGCCCGCCGCGTCGAGTACGGCGCGGCGGGAGCAGGCCGGATTGGCTGTGAGGGCGGTGATCTTGCGTGCCGTGTACTCCTGCGGGGGACGCGGTCCGCGCAGGACGGCGAGCCTTCCCGGGGAGGGGGCAGAGGGGTGCTGCGGAGGCATCTTCTCTTCTTACGCGGAATTCTGTGGAGACACCGGAGGAATGCGACAGTCGGTCAGGTGGTGAAGCCGGCCGAACCGCGCAGGGCGTCGTGCAGAGGCGGGGCCCCGAAGAGCTGCTGCACGTCGGCGAGTTGGTCGCGCGCGCGGTCGGCGGCCGTGCGGCGCTGAGAGTTGTCCGCCTCATGGTGCACGGCGGCCTCCGTGCGTGCCGCGGAGATCACACGCTCGGGGTCGATCTCCTCGTCGTCGTAAGCACCGGGGATGTTGAGTGCGAAACGGCGCAGCAGCTGGCGGGCTGCGCCGGACGCCGGATACCCGGCGGTGTCGAGTCGCAGGATCTGCTCGGCGGTGCCGATGGCGTGGACCAGGAAGTCGGCGCGTGGGCTCAGCGGGCCGACTATGCGCCGCTCCAGGGGCCAGACGGATACGGCGAGGAGACCACGGGCGGGGGTGAGCCGGTCGTGGGTGAGAGCAGCGCAGATGTAGTAGGGGCGGGCATAGCCCTGTGCTGTGAAGGACCTCTCCTCGTCGCGGCGGAGTGAGGCGAGTTTCGTCGCGATCAGCGGTTCGGTGAAGAACGCCTCGTAGATGGAGGAGATCAGCTTCGGCGACGCCGGGGCACCGAGCAGGGTGAGCGCCTGGTGCACCTGCTCGCGGACCGGGACGGTGCCGTGGGTGGCCTGCTTCCCGTGGGCCTGCCGGAACGGCGCTGCGGGCTCGGTGGTGGCGAGCCTTGTGGGCGGTGCGGCAGGTGAACCGGCCCCCTCCGCCTCCTCGGCGTCCAGGGCCCGCTCCCACGCGGCCTCCGCTTCGCGCAGTTCGGCACGGATGCGGGTGGTGTCGGCCTTGTCGCGGGCACGTCGAGCCTCTCGCAGGAGGGTGCGCAGGCGCGACAGGCGTTCCTCGAGCTCCTCCAGCGATGCGGTCATGCGCGCACCCTACCGCTAACCCCTTCGATTTCCAAGCTTCTCCAAAGAGTTCCAAAGTTGTGCGCTACGCTCGCCGGCACGGCCGCAGGGGTTCACGACGGCCGGTGGAACTCCGTGCTTCGGCCGGGAGGGGAACGACATGACGTACGACATGCCGTGGCGTGCGCCGCAGTGGATGACGGGAGACGAGGGCCCGGTCCGGATCGGGCCGGGCACCAGAGGGGGAACTGACGAGCCGCACGACTGCCCGTCCCGCGACGCGGCGAAGGCCCGGCCGGGCCTCCGCGCGCAGGTGCCGTCGCAGCTTCCCCGGGAGGAGCACGAGACCTTCACGCTCGGTCCCGTGTGTGCGGCACTGGACCAGATCGAGTTCGGCGGCGCCACGGTGGACGAGGCGCTCGATGCCCTGTCCGGTCACCGGCCCGCTCTGCACGAGGGGCACCGGACATACGTGGAGCACGCGGTGCGGAAGTACACGAGCCATGGTCCGGACGCCTTCGTGCCCGTCCAGCCGTACTGGGTGGTGCGCAAGGACAACGGCCGGCGCTGGGAACTCTACGCATGGTGGCGCCGCTACCAGTCGGCCGACGGCACGATGCGCGAATACCGGCGCCTCAGACACGGGCACGCCCGCGCGTCGAGCCGGGGCGAGATCGCGGTCGCCGCGTACACCGCGGCGTTCGGGGCCGACGCAGCGTGGCCGCGTCGCTGGAACCAGGAGTTCGCGATCCAGGGCTCGCCGGGGCGCGTCGCGAGGGTCCGGATCATCGAGGTCGGCCTGGGCGACGGATCACGGGCCGTTCAGTTCGACGGGACGGCGGAGGAGGCCAGGGCGTACTACGAGGCCCACGGCGACGCCCACGTAAGGAGCGTGATCAGAGGCGGCCCGGAGCGCCCCGGGGCGGTCTGCTTCGACTGCAAGCAGTTCACCGGGTGCGGGGCGGTGCACCGGTCTCCGGGGGTATTGGCCCTGCCCTCCCGCGGCTTGCCGCTGCGGAAGGTGTCCATCAGCGACCTCAGATACCACGCCGCCTGCCCGGCGCAGTCCCTGCTGCGCTCCCTGCACCTGCCGAAGACCGACGAGTACAGCGACGCGGCCAAGCTCGGCCAGGCTGTGCACGGCTGGATCGAGGCGCTGCACCGCCGTACAGGCCCGGTCCCCTGCACACGCGACGACATGCCCCCGCAGGGGGAGAACTGGACCACCGGCCGGTGGAGGGTCCTGGACGAGGAAGCGGAAACGGGCCGCCGCATGCTCCTGCAGCATGTGGACTCGTGCCCCTTCCAGCCTCTCCGGGCCATCGAGCGGGTCGAGTGCGAACCGACCCGGGTGTTCCACGATACGGCGGCCCAGGCCTTGGTCGTGGCCAAGCCGGACCTGCTCTACCGGGAGGACGGTTCCTGGGTGTGGTGGGAGCTCAAGACGACCCGCACCCCGCCCCGCATCGGCAAGGACCCGCTGGACGCGTATCCACAGCTCGCCCTGGCCGTCGTCCTGCTCGCCCAGACGGCGCTGGGTGGCGATCCCTCTGGCTCGAGGGTGGAGCTAGAGATCCTCCGGCCCGATGGATCCGACCCCCACGTGATCGACCCGATGGACGCGGAGCGCCTCGTCAAGGCGCGAGCGGTGCTTCGCCGGTACGCAGGGCCTTGGCGCGAGGACCGGGCGTGGGAGGCGCGGCCGGGCGGGCATTGCCGCCGGTGCCCGGTCTCGCGGTGGTGCCCGAGCGCCCAGGACCCCGCCGACGCGGAGGGGAAGGCGTGAGCATTCGGACCACATCGAACGCCGAGGTCGCCCGATCCGGCCCGCTTCCCCAACCCGCCGTGGGCTCGGACGAGCCCTTACTCCGGGAGATCGCCAGTGCGCTCGTCCGTCTGTCCCGGCAGCGCGGCGTGTCCCACCCGGTCTACCCGGCGCCCGCCCAAAACGCCTACAACCGCCTCGTCCTGCACTGCCTCCGGAGTGGAGTCGAACCGCCCGGCAGCATCCCCGAGATGGTGCGCTGGGCGTGCGAACGACCGCTGGCACGATGGCCGCTGGACCTGGCTCCCGAAGCACGTGGAACCACCGGCACGCTTGTGGATCCTCGGACGAGGCTGCCCCACCAGCTCTGCCTCGAGTGGGAAGTGGACGCGGCGGACCCCGCCGCCGAGATCTTCGAGAACCAGCGCATGCTGGAGGCCCTCACCGTATGCCGGGCAGCAGGCGCTCCCGAGGCGTACAGCGCTTTCCGGTGCCTGCTGACCACCCGGCCCGTGCTCACTGGTGCGGAGCTCGCCCTGCTCGGTGGCGACCCGGAGTGCGGACTCCTGCTCCATCGCATCATCAGACAGTGCTACGGACCCGTCCCCGTCACCTATCGGAGCGACGACGGCAGCTACCGGCAGTGCGGACGCTGCCGCTGCCTGATGGTGCCGCTGCCCGGCGGCGGTCACCGCTGCGAGTTGGACCGTTGCCGCCGTGACGGCACCGCTGCTGCCGCGGTCCCGGTACGCCCGGACCGCAGCGGGCTCCACCAGCTCAGCCGCCCGCTGCGGATGTTCGTCACCAGCCCGGGCCTGGCCGAGAACGACATCGGGACAGCCCTCAAGAGACGCTTCGGCATCGACGCCGAGATGTGGCCCCAGTTCGACGCGTACGACCTGCGTGTCCCGCTGCCCGGCGGCCGGTACTGGGCCGTGGATGTCAAGGACCGGGTAAACCCCGTCCTGCTCGCCCGTACGCTCACCCACTTCCGGGCCGATCCGCCCTTCGACCGAGCCTTCCTGGTCGTGCCCCGCTATCGGTTCCGCGAGAACGAGGCGTACGGACGCCAGTTCCGCCGGAACCTCCCCGACGATCTGGCGGGGCGCATCACCCTGCTCGACGACCGTACCTTTCTGCGTCTCGTGGCCGAACAGATCGCCGACCGGATCGCCAGCCGGACGGAAGCCGGATCCCTCAGCCCTGAAGGAGACCACCATGCGTGATCGCAGCGGCTGGCACCGTCGTTGCTCGCCCCACCGGCTCACCGACGTATGGCCGGACGGCCTCGGCGCGTTCCGGGCCACCGATCTCCTCGACGTCGAGCTCGGCCTCTACCTGCTGCAGAGCGTGGCGCCCACGCGCGCCGCGATCGACGCGTGGCCCCTGCTCGGCGGATACCCCTACAGCGAGGCGTTCGGGGACGTGCGCTCCGACGAACAGCGGCTGCGCATCCTGCGCGCCCGCCACCACCTTTGGGTCCTCAGGCGTGGACACGCCTGGACCGAGGCGCTGGAGGAGTACCTGCGCGTGCCGCAGCAGCTGCGCGGATACGACCTGGCGAGCGTCGACGCGGTGCCGCGACGACGCGTACCCGCCCGGGCGGCCCGTCGCTTCGAAGTGTTTGAGGAACTGCTCACCACAGGACCCGAGTTCGCGACCCGCCGTGTCCCGCTCGCCGAGGCGGGCGAGCACACCTTCCGGGCCCAGGACCGGCTCCACTCGGTCAAGATCACCGACGACCTGTTGCTCGGTGCCCTGCCCAGGCCGCACTCCCTCGACGTGGCGCCTGCCGGGCGCGGGGAACCCGTCGACGTGACCTGGGCGGAACTCGAGACGGCCGCCGCAGCCATGGACGCGGCTGAGGAGGTCGCCGGAGGCTCCCGAAGCGGGTGGTGCGGTCGACTGAGCCGTGTCCGGCTGCTCTTCCGGGACGAGGCCCTCGGCCGGTTCACCCGGGGTGAACACCTCAGGATCGACCGGTTGCTCCATATGGTCGGCATGGTCGGTGCAGGTAAGTCGACCCTCCGTGACATCCTCACCTTCCACCTGGTCACCCGGACGTCGCGCCGCGTCACCCTGGTGGTCGGCGACGTGGCCGAAACCCTGGCCGTCGTAGAGCTGTTCAACCGGCTCGGGGTGGCTGCGGCACCCATCCTCGGCCACTCCACGCGCGAACGGAACATCGGACGACTGCACCGCCGCACTGCAGTGGCAGGCGCCGACACGATGCTGGGACACGACCACCCCGGCTTCGCGTACCTGAGCAGCGCCTGCCCCGTGGACGCGCTGCGGGGTACGGAGGCACGCAGCCCCCTCGGCATCAGGGAAGCCCCGTGCCTCGGGCTGTACCCCGTTGCAGAGCAGGAAGAGACCCCCGACGATCCACTCGTCGAAGCGGAGCAGCCGGCAGACCGAGCGCCACGGCCCAAGCCTCAGCGGCGGCTGTGCCCGCTGTGGAACCGCTGCCCGAGGCATCGCGGCGCCCGGGATCTCGTCGACGCCCGCGTCTGGGTCGCGACCCCCGCCGGGCTGGTGCACAGCTCTGTGCCCCAGCACCAGCACGACGAGCAGATCCGCTACCTGGAACTCGCCTGCCGACTCAGCGACCTGATCATCGTCGACGAGGTGGACCGCGTGCAGATGCAGCTCGACACGGTGTTCGCCCCGGCCAGCACCCTCGTCGGCACCTATCCGAACTCCTGGTTCGACGAAGTCGCCGTCCACAAGTTCCGGCAGATGGCCCGGGACGGGCGACTCCAGCTGTCCGAGCGCGACGTCGACGATTGGACGAACGCCGTCAACACCGTCAGCGCCGCCACCGACCGGCTCTACTCGCTTTTGGTCAAGAACGGAGAGCTGCGGCAGTGGATCAGCGTCGACTATTTCAGCGCGTTCACCCTGCACAACCTGCTGATCGACAGCTGGTTCCCCGGCCGGGACGCAGGCGACCAGCCGCCGCCCACGGCGCGTCTGCTGGACGAGGCGCTGCTGCGCTTCCGGGACGACCCCCTGCACGAACACGAGAGCACCGGCGACGGCGACCAGGTGACCCGCCTGGTCAACACCTTCGTCCACCTGACCCTCGAACTGCTCCACGCCCCCCAGGGAGCCCGCACCCGGGAACGGCTCCGCTCCACTCTCGCCGCCGTGGTGGGCGACGACTCCAGAGTCCTCGACCGGATCGACGTACAGGCCCGGCGCTTCGAGTTCACTCTGCTCCTCGCCGCACTCCACAGCCGACTCGACTTCATGACCATCTTGTGGCCGCGCGTCGAGGCCGCACTCCACCTGGAGAACGCCTCCAACGTCCTCTCCCGCAGACCTCCCAAGGACTACGAGGCGGTCATCCCCGAATCACCGATGGGCAACGTCCTCGGCTTCCAGTTCCGCCTCACGGACCCGGAGCGCGACGGCGACCGCAGCGGTGAGCTGCGCTTCTTCCACTGCAACGGGGTGGGGCGCGAACTCCTCATGCAGATGGGCGACCTGTGTCGGGTGGACGGTCGACCCGCCCCCCATGTCCTGCTAATGTCCGCGACCAGCTGGGCCGGCGCCTCCAGCCGTTACCACTTGCACGCCGAGGTGGGCGCTGTGCTCCAACCGCGGGACGAGGAGGTCCAAGCCGTCCTCGGAACCGAGTTCCGCAAGGAGTTCCTCCACTGGCCGGGCAGCGAAGCGCCGCGGCCCTTGCGGCTGTCGGGCTGCCGTCCGCAGGAGCGGCCCCAAGCGCTCGTCGAGATGCTCCGGCAGCTCGCGGTCCCGGACCGCAGCCTGCCAGGCGCATCGAGCATGCTCGACACCGAGCTGGACGAGATCCCCGACCAGGACCGGCGCCGCATCCTGCTCCTCGTCGGCAGCTACGACGAAGCGCGGCGCGCGGCCGAGTTCCTCAACGGCGTCCCCGAGTGGAACGGCCGTGTCGTCCAGCTGGCCTCGGACGACGCGGACGCCGACACCGCCTGGGCCCGGCTGCCGGAAGACCCCGCGGTGCGCACCCTTACCCGAGGCGACGTGCAGTCCTTCGCGAAGGCCGGCGGCGAACTCTTGATCGCGCCGCTGCTCGCGGTCGAACGAGGGCACAACATCGTGCTGAGCACGGGCAAGGCGGCCATCGGCAGTGTCTACTTCCTGGCCCGGCCCCACCCGCGGCCCGACGACATCGCCCTCGCCATCCAGTCGATCAACGACTGGGCGGTACGCCAGCTCCGCGATACCGGCAGGGCCTTCACGCAGGCGACGCTCGCGGCGGCAACACCGCACCAGGCCGCCATCGGCTTCCGCAGCCGCGCCCGCCGCCAGTGGAACCGGTACCTCACCCGCCGACTGGCCTGGTCCAGTCTCCGAGACGACGAGAAGGCCGCCTTCACCTGGGACCAGCTGGTCGTGATGTGGCAGGTGATCGGTCGTCTTGTACGCGGCGGCGTGCCCGCCAGGGTGGTCTTCGTGGACGCCGCCTTCTCACCCCGCGAGGCAGGATTCGAGGCCGTTGACACCCCAGACACCAGCCTGCTGGCGAGCATGCGCGCCGTACTGGCCCCCTACTTCGACGAGCCCGACGTTGTCGCCCACGGTGCCGAAGTCCCGCCGGAACCCTCCCCCATTGACAAGTCGCTCGTCCGCGAACTGTACGAGCCGCTCTTCCGCGCTCTCGTCGACATGGGCTGAGCCCACGCTGCCCGCCCGCACCCCACACCTTTTCCCGTACCTCCCTCCGATCTGAGGAGACCCCCAAGATGGCGTACCAGCACGTACGGACCGCCTCGTATGTGCCCGACCCGGCACAGGGTCCGTTCCATGTCCAACGGCACACGCTCTCGCTGCCCGCCCACTGGGAGGAGCCGCTCGGCCGACTGCGTGACCACGGCCGGCCGGAGGGCCGCTGGCACGGTCCACGCCGCATCCCCACCCGGGAGATCAACCAGCTCATCCGTACCACCGCCCCGGACGTCGTCACCATCGCGTCCAACGCCACCTTCGGAGCGGACTCCCCCTGGCTCTACTGCGCCGAGCTGCTCCCCGCCGCGGTGACCAACCTCTATGCCGCCACCTGGCTCAGGAGCCTCCCTCGCGATACCGAAGACCCGGCCGCACGGCGTCTGCTCACGGAGTGCTTCCGCGATCTGGACACCGGAACCCTGGCTTGGCGGGCGGACACCGTCGACCTGCTCGAACAGCAGCCGTCTCCCGGCGGCACCGCCATGCCCGCCCGTCAGGTGTACCGGCTGCTCCCCGACGAATTGGCTGCGCGTATCACGCGCCAAGGCGCTTACGAGCACGGTGGTCGACAACTCACCTTCCATCAGGTTGCCGGCGTCAGCGGCGGATACGAGGCCGGAAGCAGCACTGCGGAACTGATGTCGTGGCCGCCGATCGAGTACCAGTCCGCGGGCAGGAGCGGCGAGCGCAAGCCGTCGTACTACGCGGCTACCCTCCGCGTCGGCGTACGCACCGTCCCGTTCTCGCCGGTTCCCCGGATCCATCTCAGCGCGGGCATCCGTCGGTTCGTCACCGGGAAGGTGTGGATGCCCTCCCGCAAGGGCGTCTCGGTCTACCTGCTGCCGGATATCTCGCTCGTGCCGGAAGGGCCGGTGTCCCAGCGACTTTCGGTCGCCATGCTGCAGTGGCGCAACGGCACCACGGACTGGCGGCAGGGCGGCGACGGCGGCATGCTCGCCGCCGTCGCCGCACTCGACGGGCTCCCCTCGGTGGACCGACTGGTCAAGGAGGCCAACCGGTGGATCGGGGACGGAAGGGACGGCATCAGGCTGGCAGTCGGTCACCAGGCCGCCATGGGCAGGCATCCCATCGGGACCGGGCTGATGCCCAGCGAACGCCGCCGTCTCGTCGAGTGGGCCGAGCAGGCGCTTGCCCCCGAGTTCGCCCCCGCGCCGAAGCTCCAGCGCAGTCGGTACGGCCGCCCGCCCGGCAGGCAGCTCACGAAGCGGCCCGCCATGCCCAAGAACGCCACCACCGAAGAGCTCGCCTCCGTCCTGGAGCGGACAGAACAGACCGCGGCGGAGAACGCACTGGTGCGCCGCGCGGCACTCGCCTCGACGCTGGATGGCGCCGACCTCGTTGGCTTCCTGGTCCACCAGACCGACGACCAACGGGACCGGCTCGCCGCCACCGCCGAGAGCGCGCTCGGTCTCACGGAATTCCGGCGTGAACAGGGACCGGAGACATGGGTGTGGGAGGCCGAGGAGCTCACCGTACGCCTGCACGCCCACCCGCTCGGTGAGCTCGGATCTCCTCTCGGCACGGAGGACCGGCTAGCGCGCGCGGGCCAGGAACACGACCAGGCCATCCGCGAGCGGCGCGGGCAGGTCGCCGAGACGATGGCCCGCCTGCGGGCGCAGGTACCCGGGACGCGGATCGCCCTCGTCGAGCTGGAAGGAAGCGAAGCATTCCAGGGCCCCGCGAGGCGCACCGACCCCAAGTACGCGATCCGGCTCGGGTGCGCGGATGCCGGCCTGGTCACCCAGTTCATCCGCCCCTTGGACACCACGATGGACAAGGCCGACGCCGAGAAAGACGCCGTTCTGCGGGCCGAAGCGGCCTGGGCGGACGGGCTCCGTCAGACCGGGATCCGCCTCGTGCCGAGGCACACTCTCGGCGACCGCATCCCGTTCGGATTGAACCAGGTGGCCTTCCATCTGGTCGAGCGCCGGGTCGACGGTCCCACGGGCAAGGCACAATTCACCCCGATCGCCGTGCTGCTCCGCCCGGACGCACCGTGTGTTCTCGGGCGCACAGCGGACGCATCGGAGTGGATGCCCTACCCGGACCTGCTCCGGACCCTGACCGGTCGAGTGCGGGGGAGTGACCTGAGGACCTCGGCCCAACAGTCCGCCGTCACTGCGGCCTTCATCAGGAGGACCCTGGCGAGCCTGCGCGGCACGCCGACCCTGGTCCTGGCCCACGCACAGGACATGCGCAAGCGCTGGCCGTGGCTCACCAACGGTGGGCTGGAGGCCGACCGGATCGGCCTCGACGGCGGTCCTGCACAACGGATCGGTCTCTATGGCAAGCACCTCAGGGTCATCAGGGTCGCCGACAGCGGCCGTGACGAGACGCCCCAATGGTGGGCCGAGCGGGAGGAGCGCGAGGTTGAGCTGGCCGGGCAACAGCGGGGCGGCTTCGGCATGGGGCTGTGGGTGCCTCACGAGCCCGGAGCCCCCCGCCGTGTCTTCTACAGCACGGCGGACAAGGCGAGCACGCAGACGAAGCTGACGAACGACGACGCGAAGCTGACCCCGCACGTCAACCCAACCGGCCGGAGCGCCCACCGGCCGACGGTGAACGCGTGGAACCCCGAGCTGCTAGAGCTCACCCTGGCCTGCCTCCAGCCTGGCGACGACCCCGAGGCATGGGCCGCGTTCGTCCACCAGCAGCGCATCTGCAGGGACGACTACCGGGACGTGCTCGGCCTGCCGCTCGCCCTCCACCTGGCAGGGCTCGCGGACGAGTACGCGCTGCCGCACGACGAGGAGGAGGCGGTTGACCCGACGGTGGGACCGGTCGCGGCGCCCCTCGTCGTTCAGGACGGCGGGCAGCTCACGTTCGACTTCGACACCGACGAGGACAGCGAGGACGAGGTACATGGCGACGCGTAGCACGGAGGCGGTGGAACGGGCCCGCCGGTCCGCCGAACGGCTCCTCGACCAGGAGGGAATGGGGGAGGGAGCCGACGTATCGGAACCGGAGGGCGAGGTGGCGACGGCGGCGGCTGTCCAGCACCTGGGGGCACTGCTCGCGGCCCTTCCGGGGATGGTGCGCCACGCCTTCGACCGCACCAGGGACCACGCGGGCAATCTGTCCAGCGACCGCCTGCAGGGCCTCTCCGAGATCGTCCAGAACGCGGAGGACCTTGGCGCCACCGACGTACGCGTCCTCACCAGAGAGCGAGACCTCCTGGTCGCCCACAACGGTGTCTCGGTACGGCTGCCGAACGTGGTGGCCCTGGCCCTGCCGTGGCTGTCCAGCAAGGCCGACCAGGCCGAGTCGACGGGGCGGTTCGGCATCGGACTGATGACCCTGCAGTCCCTCTCGCCCCACCTGGAGGTGCACAACGGCCACTATCGCGTCCGGATCGGGGACCCGTACGTCTCCGTCGCCGAACCACTCGACATGCCGGACTGGTTCGCGGACGACACGTGGACCGTACTTCGCATCCCGCTGGAGCCAGGTGTCCTCGCCGCAGAGACGGTGGACGAGTGGCTGGACTCCTGGTCGTCCGGCGCGCTGCTCTTCCTCGGTCGGGTGGCCGGAGTCACGCACCTGGATGCTCAGGGCCACGTCCGGCGCCAGCTCGCTCTGACCCGCGAGCCCGGACCCGTCTTCGAGGCCGAGGTCGGCGGTGGGCCAGCCGAAGTCGAGACCCATCTCGCCCGTGACACCGGACGCCGGTGGCTGGTATGCCGTACCACCGTGCCGAGCCCGTCCGGTGTCGGCAGGGCCCACAAGGCCGCCGGGCCTACCACCACACTCGCCGTCGCGCTGCCGCTCGGACACGATGGTCCCGGCCGGATCCATGTCGGCCTGCCGGTCGAGGAGACCGGGGCGGCCCTCTGGGCGAGTGCCCAGTTTGATCCGCTTGCCAGCCGTCAGAAGCTCGACGAGACCCCGTGGAACACTGCGCTCGTTCCGCTGATGGCCGATCTGTGGACGGCAGCCGTCCTGCGGCAGTTCCAGCACGATCCGGTCCACGCGTGGAGCGCCGTTCCGCTGCCCGGTGACGTCCGTGACGCCCAAGGCCCCGGCGCCGCGCTGGAACGTCGGTTGCTCGACCATGCCCGACAGCTGGTGTCCACGAAGCTGCTCCTGAACGTGCCAGGGAAGGGTCCGCTCGGCCTCGGCTCCCTCGCCGTGGAGGACGAAAAACTTGAGGGCGTCGTTACCGAGGAGGAAGTCGCCCGCCTGGCAGATGTGCCTTCCGCGCTGCCCTGGGTGATGCGGGGACCGGACAGCCGGTGGCGAGAGGTGCTGTCGGACTGGGAGAAACACGGGGCCGGCGCACCGGCCCGGGTCGGCGTGTACGTCGCGCGGGCCCTCCTCGGCGACGAGGGACGGTCACCGCAGGCGACGGTGCAACTGGCCGCGCGAGTCATCGAAGCGGGTTGGGTCGACTGCCTGCCGTCACACGACTGGCTGGTGGACAGCTCCGGCGCGCGGTATCGCACGCTGGGCGCTGTCCCGGTGATGTTCGCCGCGTCTCCGCGCGGGCTGGCGGTCGAACTGGGGCTGGCCCGTGAGATTCATCCGGCGTTCCTCGCCGACACCGACGACGCGCGGTTGGTGCAGCAATGGCTCGGCAAGCAAGGAGTGCTGCTAGACGACGACCATCCGGCGGCGGTGATCCAGCGTCTCGCGGACTTCAGTACTGCGCGAGGCGGTACCGTGGGCCTGTCCCTCACAGACGGTCAGCTCGCGGCGCTGCGCGATGGTTTCGCACACGTGCCGGACAACCGGCGCGAGTCATGGGGCAAAAAGGTCGGGCTGGCCGTACGGCTCCAGGGCCACCGCTACACCGTCGACGGACAGAGGGAGGACGTCGAGACCGTTCCGGCCCGGGCCTACCTTCCGTCGGCTCTGGACAGCGCCGAGCGCGACGAGAGCTTCGCCTTCGCGGCCGGCCCAGCTTGCGGGCCGGTGTGGCTGCGGCCCCGTTATGCCAAAGTGCTGCAGGGCGGCAGCATCGGGGCCCTGAGGTTCCTCCGGTTCCTCGGCGCTGAGACCGCCCCCCGGCCGCGCAGTCACCCCCGGCAGCGCGCGCGGTTCGAACGAGGCCCCAGAGGACTGCCCGCACGTCTCGCCTCGGGGCCGGAGGCACGCACGAAGGCCATGAACGCCCTTGATGCGACCTACACCCTCGACGACTACGACTGCCCCGACCTGCACGCTGTGGCGACCGACATCGCGAAGGACGCCGACCCCGCGCGCCGTCGGCGCAGGGCGGTCGCGCTCCTCCACGTACTCGGCCGTTCGTGGAACCGCTTCTCCGAACGCGCCGAGGTCGTTGCGGCGTACGACCACTACAGCTGGCAGAACCAGGGACGAACCGCCGCCTTCTGGCTCTGGCAGTTGCGCGACGTGGCCTGGCTGGACGACCGGAACGGCACTCCGTCCCGCCCACCCCGGCTCCGTACCCGCACCGCGGGCACCGTGGCTGTCTACGGGGACGGGGACGCGCACTTCCTGCACCCGGAGATCCAGGACCAGACGCGTCGGCGTACCGAGGTGCTCCGTGCGTTGGAGGTCGCCGGCGACGCCCGGACCCGGGATCTCGTCGAGTGCCTGCGGCGGCTCCGCCGTGAGGAGAAGGACGGGGCCGCCCGCAACGCTCCCGCAGCATTGATCATCTACGAGGCGCTGGCCGAGCGCGTCACCGCAAGGGGGATTTCGGGCTGGTCGGGCGAGATGCCGTTCAATGACGTCCTCCGTGCCTTCACGACGGGCGACGGGCTGATTCTCACGAACTCCGGCTGGCGGCGCCCGGGCGACTGTCTGATCGGGGAGCCGCTGTTCGGGGCGTCTCGAGCCTTCGCTCCCATGTTCACCGGTGGCGAGGCGTTCTGGAAGCGGCTCGGGGCACGCCGTCCGACCGTCGACGACGCGGTGAAGGTGATCAAGGAATTGGCGCAGCAGGACAGGAAGGAGCGTCGGGACGTTCCGGAAGGAACCACTCAGTCGGTTGTTCTGGAGACACTGAAGATGCTCCGCGACCCGGTCGCCGTCCGGCCGGAGGAGCTGACAGCCGGACTGCTAGGACGCTTGCCCCTGGTCACCAGCAAGGGCTGGTTGAGCAAGCGGCCGGTGTACGCGGTCGAGGACCCCATGGTCGCCGAAGGCCTAGGTCGTGACCATGCGGTGTGGCGGCCGGGGGCAGAACTGGAACAGTTCCGGCCGCTGGCCGGGGCCATGCACCTCACCTGGATCGGGGCGGAGCAGCTCACGGTGCACAGCACGATCCCCGCTTCCCACGACCCGGAAGCGACGGAGCTGATCCGTGAGGCCGTCAACCACCTGCGAGAGGACCTGCAGCGCAACGCCCCGGCGGTAGCCCGGAGCCTGGAGTGCCCCTGGGACGAGCTCGCGGCAGTCACAGTGAGCGTGGCATCCGACCTGATCTGCCGGGTGGAATTGCCTGGCGCCGTGGCGGAAGTGCCCGTCGACGCCGGTGTCGACTGGGCCTCCGGCACCCTCTACGTCCGCGACCCGTCGGCGGTGAATCGGCCCTCCATGGGTGGTGCCTCGATCGCCGCCCGGTTCCCGGGGCACCGCCGGGAGGCGGCCCTCGCCTGGACTGCCGCGTACGACCGTGCGGAACAGGGCCGTGCCGCCGTGGACCTCAGCCTCGCGGAGGACCAAGTGCGCCGTGACCAGGAAGCCGCCGCAGCCGAACGTGACCGTCGGCTCAGGGGAATGCAGGAAGAGGTGGACCGACGCGGCCGGACGAACGCAAAAGGAAAGCGCCCGGCTGCGGGAGCGCCGCCGACGACCGGTGGCCAGGGATTTGTACCGCCCGTGATCGCGCCCGGCCGGCTCCCCTCCGTCCCGGCTGGGCATCCTGTCGCCCCCTCCCGCCGGCTGGTGGACCCTAGCGCCCTCCGTCTTGTCGTGGACCGGGGAAACCTCACGGCACCGCCCTCCGGGACCGGGCCCGCGCCTGCCAATGTCCTGAAGAAGGGCTTGTCCGGCCTGCCGCAGCCCCGGTCCGGCTCGGCCGTCCCCCAGCAGCGCAGCTCAGCGCGTCCCTACTCGACCGTGGAGCAGGAGAAGGTGGCGCTGGACCTCGTGCGCCGGGCACTGGCGCTGGACGAGACCGAGCTGCGTGACCTGAGGGCCCAGCACGGCTTGGGCGCGGACGCGGTGGACGAGCTGGCCCGGTTCTACGAGCTCAAGACGTACGGCGGTGCCGAGCCAGACACGATCCAGCTCACCCCCGCGGAATTCCAGCGGGCGGTCGAGAGCGACGACTTCTTCCTCGTGGTCGTCTCCGGCCTGGAGGCAGGAACGGCACCGGTCACCGTAAGGATCATCCTGGAACCGCTGAAGCACCTGCCCTACAGGCCGAGCGACAACGTGCTGGTCTCCGGCATCCGGGGGGCGCAGAGCCTTATCTACCCGTTCGAAAGCACGGAGTAGACCCCGCCGTGACAGCCATCACAGCGATGACAGCCAATCGAGACCGGGATCCGGAGCCGCCCCCTACCGTGAGGGTCGAAGTGCCGCGGGGGTGGCGGCGGAGGAGGGGACGTACGGGCATGCGCAGAGTTCCACCGGAGATGTTCCGGTTCACCACGGGAGAGAAGGCTGACCTGAACGGGGCCGTTCTCGAGGCCTTCGGCGTGGCCAGCGAGTACCTGGAGACCACGCTCGGGCTCGACGGCGTACGCGAGCACCTGCATGCGGCGGGCTGGATCGCAGACCTCCAGGACGAGGAACTGTACGACGTACTAAATCGGATGGTGGGATGGGGACTCATCGACGTGGTCCACAACCACGCCGAGAATTACCGTACGGCCGAGGAGTACGAGCGGCGCAACTTGCACTACTCGCTGACCCGCCAGGGCGAAGCCGCGCTGGCCGGGGTGCGACACGCCCTGGAGGTGTTGGCCTCGACGGGTGCGCTGCAGACCGCGGTGCTGGAGGCGATCACCGACCGGCTCGACGAGCTGACTGTGCTGTCCAGCGAACCCGCCGCGGCCGACCGCCGCATTTTCAGCACCTTGCGGGAACTGGAGGGCCATCTGGAGGCCCTGGTGGAGAACACCAAGGCCTTCAACGGTCAATTGCAGCGACTCCTCCGCGCCGAGGGTGCGGACCTGGATGTGTTCCGTGAGGTCAAAGCCGCGACCGTCGCGTACCTCCAGGAGTTCCTGGTCAACCTCGACCGACGCGGCGAGACGGTTGCCGCCGCCGTGGGCCGTGTGGAGGAGCGGGGCATCGCCGTGCTGCGCGAGCGGGCCCTGCGCGGCGCCGAGCTCCCGCCGGTGCCGGGGGAGGCCCCCGCGACCGGCTGGCTGGAGAGCCGACGGGCACGCTGGGCGGGCCTGCGGGCCTGGTTCCTGCCGGACGACGGGACACGCCCCCGGATCGAGCAGCTGCACGACATCGCCCGGCGGGCCATCGTCTCCCTCCTGCAGGTTCTGGAGCGGATCAACGAGTCTCGGCGCCGTTCCTCCAGCGCCGTGCAGGACTTCCGGGAGCTGGCACGCTGGTTCGCGGCGGCCCCCGAAGAGGACGACCTGCACCGGCTGTGGGCGGCGGCCTTCGGTCTCGGTCCGGCGCGCCACGCCCACCTTGCCCACCCCGACCCGGAGCTGATCCCCTCGTCCCATTCCTGGTCCGAGGCGCCGCCGGTGGAGGTGTCGGTGCTGCTGCGGACCAGCGGACGGACGGAGCGCTTCACCCGCACCGGCAAAGTGAGGGACGTCGCGGCCACGAGGATCGAGCGCGCAGAGAGGGCACGTGCAGAGCGGGCGGAACTCGCGCGCGCCTGGCAGGCGCTGGAGACGGGCGGCCCCGTGCGGCTCTCCTCCTTCGGCACCTTGGATCCCGCGGGCTTCGACCGCCTACTGGACTTGCTGGGCCGGGCCCTGGCCGCCCCGCCGGACGCTAGCGGTCTGCGGCGTGCCACGACCGGGGACGGCCGGGTGGAGGTCGCGCTGTCGCCACCCCCCGACGCGCGTACCGCCGTACTGCACACCGAGAAGGGGACGCTGGCAGGCCCGGATTACGTCGTTCACATCATGGCCGCGGGCGGAGCGGTCGCCTTCCCGGCAGTCCACGCAGCCACGGGACAGGAGGCGGCTGGATGAGCACGCTCGCCAACCAACTGGCTTCCGCGGAACGGGAGGAGGTAGCCCGCGCCATTCGTCTTCTCCT
This sequence comes from Streptomyces sp. NPDC058145, assembly GCF_042884245.1. Taxonomy (NCBI): domain Bacteria; kingdom Bacillati; phylum Actinomycetota; class Actinomycetes; order Kitasatosporales; family Streptomycetaceae; genus Streptomyces; species Streptomyces sp. NPDC058145. The sequence goes on from NZ_JBHVUH010000017.1 coordinate 150,569, forward strand.
GGCCCGCCCGCTACTCACCGAGGCAGCCGACCCGACCGGTTTCGGACTGGTACGGCGCCGGCGCGACCCACTGGCCCGATGGTTCGACTACACGTGCGGCTGGAGCCTGGTCGTGGAGCCCCGCCGAGGGTACGCCCGCCTCACCAAGATCCGCGCGAATCCCGATGGCTCCCGCCCGGCGCGCAGAGCGCGGTCAGGCCGCGCCCCGTTCGACCGCCGACGCTACGTCCTGCTCTGCGTCACCGCAGCCGAGCTGCTGTCGATGCCGATGACAACAATCGGCATGCTCGCCGACCGCGTTGTCCAGGCGACCGCGGCCGACCGGGCGCTGCCGGCGTTCGACCCGGTCCACCGACCGGAGCGGATGGCGTTCGTCGACGTCCTGAAACTAATGGAGTCGTACGACGTGCTGCGCGCCGTGGACGGGACGACCGAGGCGTACGTCGACTCCGCAGAGGCGAAGGTCCTATACCGGGTGGACAACACGCTGCTGATGCGGCTGCCGGCTGCGCCCGTCGGAGCCTCCCGGCTTGCCGTGCCTCTGGACGAGGTGCCCGCAGGGTTCGAGGACCTCCTTGCCGGCCTGGTGAGGGAACGCCGTTACGGTGGCGCGGCCACCGACGGGACGGCCGACGAGTTGCCCGGCGAGACTGCCACCACGGACGCCCAACGCAACCTGAAACTGCGCCACTCGATACTCCGCCGCCTCTTCGACGATCCCGTGCTGTACCGGGCTGACCTCGCCGAGGACGAACTTGCATACGTCACATCTCTGACCGGCCGCCAGATCCTGCGCCGCTCGGTCGAACAGGCCGGCTTCCTCCTGGAGGAGCGGGCCGAAGGCTTCCTTCTCGTAGACCCCGATGGCGTTGCCACCGACGTCCGCTTCCCCGACGACACCTCCACCGCCCGAGTCGCCGCGCTGCTCCTCCTCGAACCGCTCTGCGCCGCTCCCGCAGGGATGCTGCCCGAGCAGCTGGCCGAGGCCGGAGCCGATCAGCTGCGCCGCTTCCCGGGCTGGGCCAGGGCGTACCAGTCCGAGGACGGTCCGGCGCGCTTGGCCGACGACGCCGTACGCGTCCTGCTCGACGTCGGCCTAGCTGACAGAGCCCGAGGCCGCGTCGTCGCACAACCGGCCGCATACCGCTACCGCTTGACGGACACCATGAGCCCAGCCTCGAAGAACGACCCGGAAGGCACTACCGCTTCCAGCGGCGTTGCCGCGGAAGGAGACACGCAGTGAACGTAACAGAGTTTCCCCTTCAGCGACGTCCCGAGGGGACTGCCGAAGTGCCGCCCGCTCGAGAGGTCGGCGCCGCCTGTAGACGCTGGCAGCCCCACCGTGCGGGCATCCTCAACGTCTGGCGCTACTACGACGAGACCTTCTCCTTCCACCAAGGGCGCCTGCTGTTGCGCGGCCAGAAAGGCTCCGGCAAATCCAAGGCGCTGGAGCTGTTGCTCCCCTTTCTCTTCGATGCCAGCCTCCGTCCCAACCGCCTTTCCACGTTCGGTGGTTCGGAACGCACCATGCACTGGAACATGCTCGGTGCGGGTGCCTCCGGCAAGACGCGTGTGGGGTACGTGTGGATGGAGTTCCACCGTGTCGATGACGACGGCGTCGAACGGTGGTTCGGTTGCGGTGCGCGCCTGCATGCGAGCGTGCACACCAGCACGGCACACGCCGAGTACTTCACCACGGGCTCCCGGATTGCCCACCCCGACGGCGTACCCCTTGTCAACGAAGCGGGGCAGCCCCTGACCAAGGCCGCTCTCGCCGACGCTCTTCGTGACTGCGGTGAGGTGTACCTGTCAGCCGCCGATTACCGCACCGCCGTCCGGCGCGAACTCTTCGTGGGCATGGGGGAACAGCGTTACGAGTCGCTGCTCTCTGCCCTGCTCCAATTGCGCCAGCCCAAGCTGTCCGAACGGCTCGACCCGTCCTTGCTGTCCACCCTGCTGTCCCGCGCCCTGCCCCCGCTCGGCGAGGGAGAGATCACCGAGCTTGCCGAGGGCTTCGAACGTCTGGATCGGCAGCGTGACTACCTCGACAGGCTCGACGCCGAAATGAAGGCGGCTGAGACACTCGCCTCCCGGCAGCGCGCCTATGCCCGCCGGGTCCTGCGTGCTGGCGCGGCCGGGCTGATCTCCGCGACGACCGACATGGACGACCTCACCCGCGCCGCCCGCCAGAGCGCCGATGAGCTCGGCACGGCGCTCGCGGAACGCGCTTCGACGCAGACTCTGCGCGACGAACAGGAGCTGCGGGCAGACGCCCTGGACGAGACCGTCGAGGGGCTGCGCGAGAGCGACGCGTACCAGAAGGGGGAGGAACTTGACCGGCTCCGCCGTGAAACCGCAGATCTGGTTGCGGCTGCCAAGGAGCGGCGTGCCAGCGCTCAGTCCGCTGAGACCGGGGCGGAGAAGGACCGCAAGCTCGCCGACGAGACTGCGGGGCACGCCCGCACCCTCGACGAGCACGCGCGTGAGGCTGTAGACGAAGCACACCGGTCAGCCCGGGCAGCGGGCATGGAGTCCATCCACCACGAGGTGAGGGCGCTCCTCGAAGCGGAACCGGCGGCGTTCCTCACCGACGGCCAAGGGAACGGGACGGGCGGCCGACGGTCCGACGGTTCCGGTGCTGTCGCTCGTACGGTGGGTGAGGACGCAGCCCGCCGGGCCCGCCGACTGCTTCGGGGCGCGGTCACCGCCCGACGCGAGCAGGTCACCCACATCACCGAAGCGATCGAGGAGCACGACCGCGCGGTACGTGACCGGGGCGCCGCCGAGGGCCTGCTGGACGAGGCACGCACCAGGCTCGGGGAGGCGATCGTCCACAGGGACGCGACCGCCGGAGCCTGGGACGACGCCGTTGCCGCGCAAGCGGAACGGCTGTTGGCCTGGGCCGCGGGTTGCATGGAACTGTGCATCGCCGACCTCGGTGAACTCGCGGCTAGGGCGGCGGCCGAAGCGGACGTGCGGGCGTTGGTCGATGCAGCCGGACGACCGCTGGTCCAGGAGATCGCCACGGCGCGAGCCGGTGTCCGAGCCGCGCGCCGGAGGCTGGGGGAACAGCGGGGCGAACTTGAGGAAGAGGTACGCCAGCTCAGCGGCGAGACCGACCTTCCGCCACCGGCTCCGCCCACGCGCACTACCGTCCGCACAACGGCGGCGGGAGCGCCGTTGTGGCGGCTGGTGGCCTTCCGCGAAGGCGTCGCGGTCGCTGTCCAGGCCGCGGTGGAAGCGGCACTGGAGGCCTCGGGTCTCCTGGACGCGTGGGTCAGCCCCTCGGACGGGATCACGCTGCCGGGTCACGACACCCGTGCCGAGGCCGCCCTGGCCGAGACCGCCCCGGGGCCCAGCTTGCTCGACGTGCTGCAGCCCGAGGAGGACATCCCCGTACCGGCCGACGCCGTGGCCCGCATCCTCGCCGGTGTGGCGTACGGCACCACCCTGCCCAGCGGCCACCCCGCGGCCGTCTCCGCCGAAGGAGCCTGGCGCCTCGCGCTGGCCACCGGGACCTGGAGCAAGCCGGAACCCGCATTCATCGGTGCTCGGGCCCGGCAACGGACCCGGCAACGCAGGCTCGCCGAACTGACCAGGCGCATCAGGGAAGCGGACGGCGCCCTCGCCGCCCTCGACGACCAGCTCCGCGATCTCGATGCCCGTGCCGCCCGGCTGGAGACCGACCAGGCTGCCCTGCCCGACCACAAGGAACTCGATGCCCGCCGACGGGACTGGGACCGGGCCGAGGACAAGGTGGCTGCCCGGGACGAGGTCGTACGCGACGCGACCACCCACCTTGGCCAGTGCGAGACCGGCGTGGCGGACGCGCTGCGTACGCTGAGTTTCCGGGCCGTCGAACACGGACTGCCCACTGACCGCGATCGGCTGCGGACCCTCTCCGGCGACACCGAGAGGTTCCGCGACCTTGCCGACACCTGGGTCGACGCCCGTCTCACCGCGATCGTCGCTGCCGAGCGGGCTCGGCAGACGGCCGCGCAGGCGGACCGGTCTCGCCGCATCGCCGACGAGAGGGCCGGGGACGCGACTGCCGCCGAGGCGAAGGCCGCCGGGATGACGGCGCGCCTGGAGGCAGTGGAGGTGACCGTCGGCGAGGACTACCGGCAGGTCGTCGCGCGCGTCGCGGAGGCGCGGTCCGAACGGGACCGCTGCCGGAACGAAGCCCGCCGGGCGATCGGACTCTTGGTGGATCTGGAAGGCCGCATCGGAGAACTGCGGGCCACGAGCGTTCAGGACGCTGATCTACGGGAGCAGGCCGCTGCGGCCCGGGACAGCGCGGCACACCGGTTCCGGCATCTTTGCCTGGTCGGTCTGGCCGAGGACGCTGCAGTCGCACCAGAACTCTATGCTGGGGACGGCGCCAAGGCCACCCTGGAGGCTGCCCGTGCCATCGCGGCCCAGTGGCCCGGCCTCCCACACGCCCCGCGGAACCTCGGTGATGCTGCCACCCGTCTGTCCGAAGCCGTCCACGAGGCTCGCGGACACCTGGGCGTCCGTGCCGACCTGGCTCTGGAGCCCGACGACGACGTCCAGCTCTTCACCGCCACTCTGGACGGCGTACGCGTGGGGGCGGCAGGCCTGCTCACCACGCTCACTCAGGAACGCGACCGCAGCCGAGGCGACATCAGCACTGCCGAGCGGCGTCTCTTCGACCAGATCCTCTCCGGCGACATCCGCCGCCACCTCGCCGCCCGGATCCGCCGGGCCGGCAAGCTCGTCGAGGACATGAACGGGCACCTAGAGCGGGTCCGTACAGCCTCTAACGTCGCGGTCCAGCTCGTCTGGGACGTCCGTCCGGACCTCCCCGACAGCACCCGCACCGCCCGCCAGTTGCTCCTGAAGGACCCCGGCCGGGTCACCGAGTCCGACCGGGAGGCCCTGCACACCTTTTTCCGCGCCCGCATCGAGGAGGCCAAGGGTAGCGACACGACCGCGAGCTGGGAGGAACATCTCCGCGAGGTGCTCGACTACACCGCCTGGCACCGTTTCATCGTCCGTCTCGACCGGGCGGACGGAAACGGCTGGCAGCCGCTGACCAAGAGGCTGCACGGCGCGCTCTCTGGAGGGGAGAAGGCCATTGCCCTGCACCTGCCACTGTTCGCCGCCGTGGCCGCCCATTACGAGGATGTGCCCCTGGCACCTCGCCCGATCCTGCTCGACGAGGTCTTCGTCGGCGTCGACACCGTCAACCGCGGACAGGTCTTTGCCCTGCTCACCGCGCTCGACCTGGACCTCATGATCACCTCCGACCACGAGTGGGGCACCTACCGCGAGCTGCCCGGAATCGCTGTCCACCAGCTCCTTACCGACGGCAACGACGACGCCGTCACCAGCGCGCGCTTTGTCTGGAACGGCACCGGCATTGAGGCGGAATGACGACCACGGACGCGACAACCGCCACGGAACCGGGCCCGGGCGAAGCCACCCTGCGCCGCCCCGAACTTCGCCCCCTCTGGCAGACGGTTCACAGCCGTCTCTCCTCCGGCCGCTCCGTCACACGGGTACGCCTTGGACCGCTGGACGAGATCCAGCGGGAGGCCCTAGCCGACCTCCTCGGTCTCGACCGTCTGCCGGACGCCTGTCCCTCCGTCACCTTGGCCCGCCTGGAAGAGGCCGTCACCGAACTTTCAGGCCGCACCGTACGAGAAGTCGTCGCCGCCCTCGTCGGCCCACTTGGTGACAGAGCGGGTGAGCGCCGCCGCCAGGACGACGAACGTGCCAGTCTGTGGGCCTGGCTGGCCGGTCACGACACGGTACGAGCGCAGCCGGTGCTCGCCGACTGGGCTGCGTCCTGTCGAGCCGCAGGCATGGTCGGCGGCTCGACGGAACGTACCCATACACTGCTCACCGACGCGCTCAAGGTGCTCGCCGAACTTCCCGGCCAGGCCGAACCCCTGCCTGTCTTCGCCGCCCGAGTCTTGAACGGCCACGCGCACGCCCTCGACGACGGCACACCTCTGTCCACCCTTGTCCTCCGTGCGCTTGCGACCCTGTACGACACCGCCCCGCCGCAGTCCGCGGAGGAACGGCGAGCCTTGTGGACCCGCGCGGGCGTCGCCGACGACGAGCTGTCCAGCACCGTCGTTGCCGGCGGACTGAGCCCCGCCGGCGAGGGCCTGCTCGCTCGTATGGTGCGTCTGTGTACCGAGGCCGGTCAGGCCGCCAGCTTGACCCTCGCCCACGTCCGGGACCCGGGCGAGCTCGTTCTGCCCACCGGCCCTGCCCCACCCGTCGTCCACGTGGTGGAGAACCCCAGCATCTTGGCTCTCGCCCTCCGCCGCTTCGGCCCCGGCTGCCCGCCGGTCGTCTGCACGTCCGGCTGGCCCAACAGCGCCGCGATCCAGCTCCTGCGCGTACTTGTTGACCGCGGTGCTGCTCTCCGCTACCACGGTGATTTCGATGGCGAGGGCATCCGCATCGCCGCATACGTCCTGGACAAGACACGGGCGCACCCCTGGCGTATGGCGGCGGCAGACTACCGAGCCGCGGTCGTTTGTAATGCACACGGTCCTCAGCCTGGGCGCATTACCGAAGCACCGTGGGATCCTGAGTTGGCCGACGCTATGGCGGAGCACGGCACCGCCGTGGTCGAGGAGCTGGTAGCCGATGTGTTGTTGGAGGACCTCGCTGCTATCGCTAAGTAGGAGTGGCCATCGGGCTGGCTGCGACGCTCGTTTGACGCTCTGGGCAGCCGAAAAGGTGCTCGGAGCGGCCACGAACCTGAGCCGATCTGCAGGTATGCCGACTGCCGCTTCACGACGGCTACAACCAATGGTGTGGACCTCGTCGGCGGTATCGGCGGGGCCGAATTCGCACGAGCGGTCAGCCGCCAGGTCGTGCGCCTGCGCGGGCCCGAGTTGCGGAGCCGGGCGCGGGTCTGGATCCGGGCGGGGCTGTGGCCGCAGGAGATGGAGGCATGGATCGGCGCCGTTGGGGTGGACGGCGCCGCCATCGCCCGGGACGCCGTACAGCGGGCATCGCCCTGTCCGCGATGGACCTGTCCCCGGATGGCGTGCGCGTCAAGGAGCGCCTGTGGGGCGGGGAGCCCGCCTTCTCGGTCCTGGCCCGTCCAGCGGCCTGCGGGCGCTCGCTGTCCGACTGACGCGCAGACCGGGGCGCTCATCCCCCACTCGGCGCCGAGCAGCTCGTGCCCGCTCATCAAGCGCACATCGCGCGTACCAAACGTATGCGGAAGGCGTGCCCCCGTCCGGACGTGGCGCCCTGGGCGTAGCTGAGGGTGTTCGACTGGACGGGGCCGGTTGCGGTTCGCGGGGAGGCACGGACGCGCGGCGCGAGGGCTGTAGTGTCACGCCGATGTCCGGCGTGGTTCCGGCACGCAAAGGGGGGGTCGTGTTCTTCGTCTGTCTCACGGCACTGGTCGTACTGGCGGCGTTGGTCAACGCCGTCCTCGGCATCGCGGCGATCACTCGCGGATGGATGCTCCCGAAGGTCCGACCGGGGATCGCGCGCCCTCGCCTCTACGGCTGGGGGCGTTGTTGTTCGCCTTCGGTCTCGGTGAGATGGCGATCGGCCCAGAGGTATTCACCGGCCCGTTCCGTGTGCTGGGAAGACCGGTTGGGTTCCTAGCACTGCTGTAGTGCGCCCGAGTAGACCGTGCGAGGCGACTTCCGAAGGCCGCCGATCTCCAAGACCTGGCCACGTCGTAGCTGTATTGACCTGAAGCGTTGTTCACACGGCTGATCGGTGGGTGGCCGTCGAGTGCGGTGTGACAGCGATGGTGGTTGTAGGCGTGGAGGAAGTCTGCCAGGTCGGCGGTGCGTTCTTCGTTGCTGGCGTAGGACCGCAGGTAGGCCCATTCATCGCGCAGGGTGCGGTTGAAGCGTTCGACCTTGCCGTTGGTCTGCGGCCGGTAAGGCCGGATCTTCTTGTGGGTGATGCCGGACGTGGCCAGTGTCTGGGTGAACAGTTTGGACTTGTAGCAGGAGCCGTTGTCGGTCAGGACCCGTTCGACGGTGATGCCGTGGGCGGCGAAGAAGGCGTTCGCCCGCTGCCAGAAGCCGGCGGCGGTCTCCTTGCGCTCGTCGGTGAGGACCTCGCTGTAGGCCAGGCGGGAGTAGTCGTCGACGGCGGAGTGGACGAACGAGTAGCCGGTCACCGGCTTGCAGCTGCGGCGTCGGTCGGTGGTGGCGAGTTTGTTGTCCATCGCCTGGCGGCGGTCCATGATCTTGTGACCGCCGCCGTCGGGGGTATAAAACGAAGTCCTTGACGCGCTCCTCGAAGCGGTCGCGGCCGGTCGAGACCGCCCAGCGGGCGGCGCGGAGGTTCTCCTGCCCCCGTGCCCGCAGTGTCGCTATGTCCGGCGCAGCGCAGCGTTCAGTACTGCTCGGTCTCCACAAAACCCGTGTCCACGCCGTCGGTGCCGAAGGCGTCCGCAGCGGAGGTCGGGTTGAATCCGGGCGGGCTGTCCCTGAGACCGAGGCCCATGCCGGCGAGCTTATCCTTGACCTCGTCGATGGACTTCGCACCAAAGTTGCGAATGTCGAGGAGGTCGGCCTCGGAGCGGGCCACGAGCTCACCCACGGAGTGGACGCCCTCGCGCTTAAGGCAGTTGTACGAACGGACGGTGAGGTCGAGCTCCTCGATCGGCATCACCAGATCGGCGGCGAGGGCGGCGTCCACCGGGGACGGGCCCATGTCGATGCCCTCGGCTTCGACATTGAGTTCGCGGGCCAGACCGAACAGCTCGACCAGCGTCTTACCGGCGGAGGCCATGGCGTCACGTGGACGCATGGCCGGCTTGGTCTCGACGTCGACGATCAGCTTGTCGAAGTCGGTGCGCTGCTCGACACGCGTGGCCTCGACCTTGTACGTGACCTTGAGAACCGGCGAGTAGATGGAGTCGACAGGGATACGGCCGATCTCCTGGCCCACCTGCTTGTTCTGCACGGCGGAGACGTAACCGCGGCCGCGCTCGACCGTGAGCTCCATCTCCAGCTTGCCCTTGCCGTTGAGCGTGGCGAGGACGAGGTCCGGGTTGTGCACCTCGACACCGGCCGGGGGCGCGATGTCGGCGGCGGTGACCAGACCCGGGCCCTGCTTGCGCAGGTACATCACGACCGGCTCGTCATGCTCTGAGGAGACGACCAGCTGCTTGATGTTGAGGATCAGGTCGGTGACGTCCTCCTTGACGCCCGGCACGGTGGTGAACTCGTGCAGGACGCCGTCGAGGCGGATGCTGGTGACAGCAGCGCCGGGGATCGACGACAGGAGAGTGCGGCGGAGGGAGTTGCCGAGGGTGTAGCCGAAGCCCGGCTCCAGCGGCTCGATCACGAAACGGGAGCGGAACTCGTCGACGACCTCTTCGGTCAACGAGGGACGCTGAGCAATGAGCACGGGGTGTTGCCTCCAGTGGTTTGGCGCCCGCTATGTGACGCCGTAGACAACACGAAGGGTACGGGGCGATACGGGCTCATCGGCCTACGAAGAGGCCCGACCGCCCGACTCCAACCCAGCGAGGAGATCTCGAGTCTCCCTTCCGCCAGCCGCCCCCACTGCCGTTTCTGCTTTGCCCGCGACACGCGACCAACAGCGTCCGTTCTACGCTCCCGGCCTCCCCGGCCAGGCCGTCGCCACCCGCTATGCCCACCGCATGCCGTGCTGTCAGCAGACTTCGCGGACGTAGCGCTTGTCCGCGGACAGGCGCCTGATGTAGACGGCTGCTTCGTCGGGGCTCAGGCCGCCGTGGGTGGGGCTTGGGCCCCAGGCCGTACGGGAGCAGGTCGCGAACGCCTGCACGCCGACGGGGATGCTCACGCCGCGGTGCGGGGTGTCAGCCCCGCAATCGTGAGCCACGGTCTGGCCGTCGCCCCGCACCGCCGCCGGCAGGACACCGCCCTCAGCAGCGACTACCGGCTGGCGAACCTCATCCACGAGCCCGAACTCGTCCCGCCGAACCCATCCTTGCGCCCCTTACGTCACGCCACTGCACCGTGCGCTCCGCCAAGACAGGCCCGGGCCACCCCGCGCCTATCACGACTGCTGTCAGGAGCCTTCCGTGTCATCCGCGCCCCAGATCACCAAGCCGACGGGCTGGCGTGCCCCTTCCCCGCTCAGCGTCCTCGACTGGCAACGCCGCCAGGAACTGTTCACCCGGTCGAATCTGACGCAACGCATGCTGGAGACGGCGATCCGGGGCGGTCACTGGACGATGATGCCCCTGGCCGATGAGGCCACCACATTTACCGTCACAGACTTCGCCGCCCGCGCACTGATGCTGACCGAGTCGGACCGCCTGCGCGAAGCGCGCACCTACAGCATCGGACCCAACGCCACCGGCCTCGCTGTCGCGGCGAGCTCCGGATCTGCCCCTCAGGAGCCAATCAGCCTCAACCGCCCCCCGAGCCCCAGCGGGTTGATGCTCTTCACCGACCCGATCGGCTCCGACGCCGAGACCTACCGCACCGCCAACGGAAGCAGCGCAGAGATCCACACGCCGATCGTGGCCGTCTCCTGGTCGCTGTGGGACGGAAGCCAGGACCACGTCGACGGACACGCGGTGACCTGGCTCAGGCAAAGCAGCCACGGCGCCATCGTCCCCTGCCGGGGGATGAGGGGCATCTGGATGACGTTCTACGCCCCACGCACCAGCGAAATGCTCGGTGTTGACGCCAGCCAGGCAGTAGCAGTCGGCCCCGACGGCAGCCTGATCACCGCCGCTGAGTCGGCTCTGGCAGACACAGCCTTCCAACGATGGGACCCCGACCTGTTCGGGCCCCTCGCCTGGAACAACGAACTCGTACTTCCCGAAGGAGAGACCTTCGCCGACCCCAAGCCGGGCACCGTCCAGCACTGGGCCGCTACCGTCTACACCACCTGGCAGATCATGCAGCAGACAGGCAAATCCCAGCTCACCGAGACCATCCGACACTCACTGCCGCCCGCCGCTCGAAAGAAGGCAGGCCAAAAGGCAAAGAGGTCAGGAGCGGTCCAGAAGATCGGTGACGGCTCCGTGCGGGTGATCGACCTAGCAGCCCCCTCTCGCCCGGCGTCCACGGCGGCCCACCGCGACGCCGCCGCGTCCGACGGCCGCCGCACGGTTCAGTGGTCATGCCGCTGGCCCGTACCGCCCTACCGCCGCAGCACCTGCCTGAACCCCTACCTGCACCACAAACTCAACGACACCGCCCTCGACCACCACGAACATCGCGAGGAGATCATCCCGCTCCGTATCAAGGGCCCCTCGGACAAGCCGCTGCGCGTACCAGGAGGAACAACCTTCAAGTTTGACGTCCCTGCTCCGTGACGACCGGCCCCGCGCCCGGACATCCGTCCCGGCCCGGGGCCCGCTCACATCGTGGTGTTCAAGCCCCGGACCACACCAATACCCTGCGCCGCATGAGCAAGACGCCACGGCACGGCGCCCGCCCTTGACCCAAAGCACGGCCGGTCACCCGCAGCCCCGGCCGGGGGAGTGGCTGGTCCACGCCGACGGCGATCACCGGCAGGTGGTCAGCGCCCACGCCTTCGCCAACGGGCAGCCCTCCTAGCCCACCGCCCGGCCGGCCCCGCCGCCGCGCCTGGCCGCGCCCCACCGGGCTACCACCGGCTGGGCCTGCTGCTGGCCCCGGCCTCGCGCCTGGACACCCCCTGACCCCGGCGCGGGGCCGCCCGCACACCAACCCACCCGCACCATCACCGGCCGGGCCGCACCCCGTCGCGGCGCCCGCCGGGGGTCAGCCACCCGCCGCCCCCGGCGGCCGTGCCCCGGCGGCGCCGCCCGCCCCCACTTCGGCGGCCGCGCGCCGGAGTCACCGCCCATCTGCCGCCCCCGACGACCGCGCCCGGCTGCGAGGGGGTTTGCGTGGCTTGGTGGGTGTCGGGTCAGTGTGAGGGCATCGAGGACGCGGCTCCCCCCCGGCCACTGGCCGGGGGTGGTCGAGCCCTTCCCGCCTCGAATCGGCGATGGCCCTGTCGTGGCCCGCTCTCGCACTCTTCCCGCCCCTCCCGTTCCAAGGAGTCGTCATGCCCGCGTCCCTTGCCCCGGTCGTTGCCCCCCAGCCCCTGAACCCCGCCCCGATCGCGTCCACCGTGGTCGAGCCTGCTCCAGTCGCTGCCGCTCCAGCCGCATCCGCCGATCTGGCGCCTTACGACGGGCCCCGCATCGCCGCCGCGGACTTCTTCGCCCGGGCCAGGCAGGGGCGTGCGGTGACCACACTGCCGGTCTTCAGGGACGGGGACTGCGTGCTGTGCCCGCGCGGCACCGAGTGGATGCGCAGACTCAGCCGGTGGATCGCTCCCGGACAGCCGGACGGCGTGTTCCTCACCGATCGGGAGGTGACCGGCTGGTGGCGGACCAGGACGATGCCGGGCAGCCAGTTCACGCTGGTACGCCGACTCACCCCCACGGAGACACGCCTGATCCCCGGTGACCGCTACCTGAGCCGGGTGCGCTGCCTGAGCCTGCGTAAGGGCGCGTTCACCTACGACGAGCCGGTCTCCGGGGACTGGCTGCGCTCCATCGCCTGGCAGGCCGCTCAGACCCGCACGGTGAGCGTCCACCTGGAGCTGCCGAGCTGCATCGTCACGCTGCACTCCAGCGCGGTCGGCGACGTCTTCTTCCACCCCGCCGCCTGACACCACCCCACCCGCCCCGCGCCCCCTGGGTCCCGCCCTCGGGGGGCGGGACCCAGGGGGCGCGGGGCCGGGAGAGGCGCTCACCGACCCCGAACGGCAAGCATCCTCCCGTGTACGAGAAGCCTGACCTGGACACCCGGCTCGCCCGGCTCCGCGAGAACATCACGAAGTGGCAGGCGAGCCTGAAGCGGCACACATGTGACGAGCGGCGAGGCAAGGGTTTCGCCTACGACATCGCTCTGCTGGACCAACGCGACGACATCGCCGCGCAGATCGTGCAGGACTTCGGCGCGATAGACGAGGCGATGCCCGAGCGCCGGATCATCAACAGCGCCGCCCCGTCGGCGTGGACCATCGACCGCCTCACCGACGACCAGCTTGCCGCCGTCAAGGCAGACTGGCCGGACCTGGCGCTCTTCAATGGCGCCACCGTGCGCCAGGTCGCCGACGTCCTCGGCACGCCTGGTCCGCGAAATGGCGCGGCAAGCCCTACGCAACGCCCCACCCGCCCCAACCCCCGGCGACTAGGAACCCCATACCCCCACGCCCCTGCGCCCCCGCGCGTCCCCGGGTAGCGCGGGGTGGGGGTGTCGTGTGGTCGTGGCACCTTCAGGCGGATGGCCGCCGCCCCGTGCTTGTTGCCCCGCTAACGGCGTTGTCGGCTATTGAAGATCGGGGCGAGAACCGTGTGGCTGTGGGCCCGAAGTGCTGACTGGGGATGGTGGTTCGGCCGCTGGTGAACGCCGATCCTCCGACAGGACCCGCCCGCATATCCTCCGGACATGGTTGATCAACGTTCGGTCGACGTTGGCGCGGTCCGGCTGGCCTATCAGATCTCGGGTCCGCCGGACGCTCCGCCGCTAGTCCTGTTGCACGCGCTGGGCGAGGATGCCACCGACTGGGAGGCGGCTGTGCCCGCTCTCGCCCGGAGTCGACGGGTGTATGCCCTCGATCTTCGCGGGCACGGCCGAAGCGACTGGCCGGGGGACTACTCGCTTGAACTCATGCAGGCCGATGTGCTTCGGTTCCTGGACACACTGGGACTTGGCCCAGTGGATCTGATCGGGCACTCCATGGGCGGGATTGTGGCCTACCTGCTCGCACAGCACCATCCGCAGCGGGTGAGTCGACTCATCCTGGAGGACGTTCCAATCCCGCGTCCTCGGGAGCAGACCACCCCGACCAGGCCGGACGGCGCCCTGACCTTCGACTGGGAGATGGCGCTGGCCGTCAGGCGGCAGATCGATGTGCCTGACCCCAGATGGCTGGAGCGACTCAGCCAGATCACCGCCAAGACCCTCGTGCTCGCCGGCGGCCCACACAGCCATGTTCCCCAGGACGGCGTCGCCGAGCTGGCCCGCCGCATCCCCGGCGGGCGAGTGGTCACCATCCCGGTTGGACACCTGATCCACCACGCAGCGCCGGAGGCGTTCACCGAGGCGGTTTTGGCGTTCCTGTAGGAGAACTCCCGTCCTGCCCGCCAACCATGAGCACGGTCACAGGCCGTGTCGTGTGGACGGTCGCACGGGTTCTTCGAGTGTGACCAAGAAGTGGGCCCGTGCGGCCTTGTCCCATCCTGTCTTCACAGGCGTCTCGCGTGCCCATCTCGGCGGTTTAATCGAGGAGTTGGCCGGGCCGTGGCAGGCCCGACGGGAATCGGCATTGCATCAGCGGCGGGGAGGGAAGCGTCACCGTGCCGCCGGGGCGGGCCGTAAGCACGAGCTGGTGTTCACCGACCGGGTGCTGGTCGCACTGGTCCACTTGCGCACTCAGCTCCCGCACGCCGCGCTCGCCGAGCTGTACGGGGTCGGCCGCTCCACCGTCACCGAGGCCATCGGCGAGATCCGCCCGCTGCTCGCCGACCGCGGCTTCGCCGTCCCCAACCAGCCCGGACTGCGCCTGCGAACGTTGGCCGACGTGTTCGCCTACGCCGATGCGGAGGGGGTGACCTTGCGGATCGACGGGACCGAGACCCAGGTCCGCCGCCCGAAGGCCCACCGCCCGGGCCGCTGCGCGTTCGTCTCCGGCAAGAAAAAGCAGAACACCATGAAGTCCACCACGATCAGCGATGGCCAGGGCCGCACCATGTGGTCCGGGGCCGACCGGCCCGGAAGAATGCACGATCAGACTGCCATGCGCACCGAGGGCATTGCCGAGCAGTTCCGCCTCCACCCAGACGTGAGAGCCGAAGTGGATGAGGGCTAGCGGGGTCTGGCGAACGAGTTCCCCGAACAGGTCAGTGCGCCGCCGAAAAAGCCAAGGGAAGACGTGCCGCTCGGTGACCGGTACGCCTGGCGTGAGCAACGGCGCCGCCAGTCCTCGGCGCGGATCTGCGTCGAACACGCCAACGCCGAGCACAAGCAGTGGCGCCCGCTTCAGCGCTTCCTCGGCCGCCGCGAGCACTACCCGGCCACGCACCGAGCCGTCGCCGGCCTGGTCTCCGACCGAGCCGCCCAGCGGCCCACCCGCCGCGAACCGAGCACCGAACTCGTGCCCGTCAGCCCGATGACCTGCTAAATCGCCCACCAGCCGAACTCTCAGGTCGTCCCGCCTCAACATCAATAGCCGACAACGTCGTAACCGTGTGACAGGCCACTGTCGGCCCCACGACCGGTCACCAGCCCGTGGTGCCCGACCCACAGGAAGGCCCCCCAGATGCGTGTCACCCCCAGCGGCTACGTCCTAACCCGTCCCAACATCCTCGACCACCTGCGTGAGGAGGCCGCCCGCACCCGCAGCCACCGGGAGTTCACCGAGAGGGCGATCACCGCGTTCGAGAGCGAGGGCCCCGACGCCGAGCCGTTCCTGAACGGCTGCCCCCACCGGATAGCCCGGCTGATCTTCGACGAGGTCGCCGAAGCCTACGACCCGGCCGACCCCGCGGCACGCGACGCCACCCGCGCCACAACAGTGGTCCGCGACTTCGCCCTGCCCTACACCAGCCACCGCAAAGAAGCCGTCGTTCGGACTCTGCGTGCCCGGCAGCGGCGCAACGCGAGCGGCCTGGACCGGCTCCGCGTCCACCTCACGATCGGCTGACCCGCCGCCCGCCCGTCCCGAACCCCTGGCCCCCGCCCCCGCACGGCGGGAGTCCGGGGGCCGCGCCCTGCCCGCCCCGCGCTACAGGAGACCGCCGCCAGCGGCGCCCTCGCACACCCCCCCGGCACCACAACGCGCCGACCCGCACACGACTCCCCCCACCGCCCGCCTGTTGCCGTTCTGCCCGTTGCCTCAGCTGGTTATGACGGCAAGGGAGGCGCCGACCCAGCACGGACGCCACCCCGCAGCCGTCAGGGCCTTGCACCAATGCCGTTGTTTTAGGGCTCCGCGGGTTGGGGTCGTTGGATGCGGACTGCTCGGGTGCCGGCGCGGTTGGGCTGGGGCCAGCCGTGGTGGTCGGCCCGTTTGAGCCGGTAGTTGGACATCTTGCGTTTGACGACGCGGGGCTGGCTGCGCAGGCGTCTGGGCGGTAGGAGGCGTTCGAGCAGGTCGTGCTGGAGCAGGACGAGGGCTCTGACCAGCAGCTCAGGGGGAAAAACTGCCCGGCGTCACGGTCACGCTGCGCCGGGCAGAGCGCAGGGTTTCGGTGAAAGAGACCCGGTCGGGATCCAGGCCGCGGGTGGCGGCCGTTCTCACCATCAGCTCGCGCAGCGCGTGGTGGACCAGCAGGTGCGCCCAGATCTGCTGCAGGACGCCGTCGGGCGTCTTGCTGGTGAGCACGGTGCGGGCTCCGCGTTGATGGGTTTTGAGCTCGGCAAAGACAGCCTCCGCCTCCCAGCGTTCCTGGTAGAGCGCGGCCAGCTGGCGGGCGGGAAAGCGACGGGCGTCGAGCAGGGTGGTCACCAGACGGTAGTCCTCGCCTTCGCGGGCAGTGCCGTGCAGCTGATAGGCGACCACCCGCACCGTGACCGGATCACGGTGCGCGCGATCGGTGGCGGCGTGGATGCGCGAGAGCCAGGACCCGTCCCGCAACTGCCGCTCAGAAGCACCCCGGTGTGGCCTCGGTGCCCATCGGTTTTACGGTCGTGGCAAACAGCACCCGCAGCGGCTCCGAGCCCAGGCGTTGGCGGGCCCGGAACAGGGACGATTTCGCCGGGATGTGCCACTCGCCCAGCAGCCCCTGGTCCCGCAAGCCCTCGACCAGGTGCCGCATCACCTCCAGATACGGCGCCGGCGAGAACAGGGCAAGGGCGAGCACGAAGTACACCACCAGCCGGGTCGGCAGCAGACGTCTGCGCTGCTCACCACGACCACAGGCAGCCACCACACGATCCACCAACCCGGGCCGATACACCCAGGTCAGCAGCCCTAACCCCGATAACTCGCCGATATCCGCAGACACCCGCACCACCCCCGGGAAGCACTACGCAGCAGCGTACGCCCGCGGACTAAAACAACGGCATTGGGCCTTGCACGGCTTGGTGCCGGCCGGGGCAGTGTCGGTGCTGCCAGAAGAACCCGCTCCCGCACCACCCTGCCGCGTGCGGTCGAGCCCCCGGCCGCCGGGCCGTCCCTCACCCCTCAAGGGGCGGCCCGGCCCCTGCACCCGCGCCGCATCCAGAACGAGACCCCGAGCTTCCGGAGAGCCCATCCATGCCCGCAAGCACCCGCTCAACGCAACGCCCCGTCGGCCGGATCCTGCGCAGCCTGGCTGCCGCGGAGCGCCCCCGTCCGGGCCAGCTCATCGTCACCGAGTGGTCCGAAGCCTGTGCCTGCGGCGGGAACTTCCTCGGCTACCAGGAAGAGCCGTGCAGCCCGCAGTGCACCGGCTACTACGCGGTCCGCGGCTGGCGCGTTCTCAGCCATGGTGGCGGCGGTAGCGGTCCCCAGGCAGCCGGCCAGCCGGGTGAGAGCTACGGCCCGACCACAGCGGGCCCCTGCTACGACTGACCCCGCGCTACCGCCCGCAGCACCCTCCGGCCCGCCCCCATACCTGGGGGCGGCCCGTCCCGCATTCTCCCGGCCGCCAGCACGAGCACGGCCGCCCCAGCTTGCATCGACCGGCCGACCGCCGCCCCGCCCCGCTCGTCGCCCTCCCTCAGTGATGCCGCGCACGGAGGGGCCGAGGGCCGACGTCTGCCCCCGCGCCGATGGCCGGCTGCGGGTCTAGCCTGAGCCCTGCTCATGGCCCGGGGCACCGGTCCATGGGGGCGCTGACCTCCGCAAACCCCGCAAGCCGGTCCCATTCCCGCCCCGCCGGCAGGAGATCCCCGCCATGACACCGAGCCCCCCTCCACCGTGACCGGCATGATCAGCCACGTGCGCCCGTAGACCGCCCGTCTCCGGCGGGACTGGCCGGGCGGGCACGCCGCCCGCTGCCGCCCCACTTTCGGTAACAGCTGTTACCATGCTGGTATGGCAAAGACACAGCTGGGCGCGCGCGTAGACGAGGACGTGGCGGAACTCGCGAAGAAGCGCGCCGCCGACCTGGGGCTGAGCATCGGCGACTACCTCGGCCGGCTGGTGCAGGACGACACCAGCGGCCTGCGCGCCCGAGCGGTGGACGCGGCCGCCCGCTTCCTGGCCGAACACCAGGCGGTCTTCGACGAGGCCGAACACTCCCAGCAGACGCCTCGCGGAGCGCGCGCAGCCTGATGGATCTGAACATCGACGTTCCCTGGATCCTGCAGGTCGCCGAAGCCGCCGGGGCGAACGATCCGACCCCCGACGACTACGGCGTGCCCGTCTCAGCGGTCGCCCGCCACCGGGCGGAACTGTTCGAGCAGCCCGTCTACGACGGCCCCTACGCCAAGGCCGCCGCCCTAGTGCACACGCTGGGCCGCTGCCGCTGGCTGGAGCGCTCCAACCTCGCCGTCGCCGCCGCATCCGGCGTCATGTACCTCGAAGCCGCCGGGATCACCCTCAAACCCGCCCGCGAGGACGCCATCGCGCTCAAAGACCTGCTCCTTGACCCCGCCTGCACCGCGGGGAAGATCGCCGCTCTGCTGCGGACCTGGCCCACCGCCACCTGACGCCCGCAGACCCGGCACCGCTTCCCGCAGCGCTGAGAGCAGTACCCGTAACGTCAGTGCGGTGGGGACGTGAGGCGGGAAACGTCGGCGAGGACGGGCGGGCCGCCACGGGCCGAAGGCGTCACGGGCGACATCGACTGCCTGCAAGCACCCGCCCACACACGCGCGACCCGTCGGCCGGATCCTGCGCAGCCTGGCCGCGGTGTTCACGCTTCCCGCCGAACACACCCCGTTATGCGTGCGCACACCGACCTCGTCGACCAGCCCCGGGTCTGCATCTGCCAACCCGTCACCGACACCCTCCTGTGCGTACACATCAGGCTTGTACGTACACATCAGGCTCGGCCGAAACGACACCGGCCTGACCTCGTGGCTGCGCCGCATCGGTGCGATCGCATCCGTCCCGGGCGCCTCTGGTTCGTCGAGTGCCCCCAGCGCCCCGGGCGTGCCCCGGCGGCTGGGTGTCCGCGCCGCGGGTCCTCCGTTGACGTCGTCCGGCCGCGCCGCCCGTACCCGTGCGCCCCCGCCCGGCCGTGCCCCGCCCGTCTGCCGCCTGGTGCGCTTCCACCCGGCTGGGTCTTGCACGGCTTGGCCGCGCTCGGGGCAGTGTAGGCGCCGCGGCCTGCTCCCGCACCCCCCTTGCCGGGTGTCGGTCGAAGCCCCCGGCCGACCGGGCCGCCCCCACCCCCTCCTCACACCCCGGGGGCGGTCCGGCCTCCGAACCCGCCCTCCTTTGCGAAGGGGCGCCTTGGACTCGTGATGTCACACCATCGCACCCGCACCCGCCGCACCGTCCAGCGTCTGAAGACCGCCATCACCGCGGCCGTACTGATCGTGCTGACCGCCCTCGCGCTCACCGTCTCCCTGCACTGACCCCGACCGAAAGGAACGCGATGACCACCGCCGTGTACGCACGCTGCCACCTGGACGACCTCACCCTGCGCCGGGCCCGCCGCGCCCTGCACACCGCCAGCTACTCGTGGCCGGAAGCCTCCGCCCCACTGTCCCAACTACCGGCCCAGCCAGTGCCGCCGGTGGGCCCGCGAGGCCCTGGCCGACGCCGCCCGGCTGCGCCGCCAACTCACCGCACTGCGCGCCCTCTCCCACCACCACGTCAGCCGCGAGCAGTGGGCACTCATCACCACCCGCGCCGCCGACCCCCGCGCCCAAACCACCCGACGAACCGGCTGACGCACCGCAGGCCCCCAAGCCACCGCGCCCCGCCCCCGGGCGTGGGGCTGACCTGTTCCCCGGCCCTGCCAGGCATGAGCCCGCCCGCGTTCGGCCGCCGTCCCGAAGATCCGGTGACGGCGGCGGTTGCCCCGCTAACCCCTGGCCCCGTCACGGTCCGGACGCCGCCGGACCCCGCCCCCTTGAGGCGAGTCCGGCCCCCGCTCTCCTGGACCGAAAGGGCCCCGCACATGACCAGCCTCCCGCACACCCCCGCCATCACGATCCGGCCCGTGCAGGCGAACGAACTCGACACCTACTTCGCGCTCACCCTGCTCGTAGACCTCCATCTCCCCGCCGACCATCTCCCCGCTCTGAAGGACACCATCGGGCAGGCCCTGAAGGACGAGAGGGGACCGTTCTCCCACGGCTTCAACCACTTCCTGTTCGCCGAAACCGCTGACGGCACCCCCGTCGGCGCGGTCCACGTCGGCCCGGCCCGATGGATGCTGGAGCGGCAGACCCCCGCCCACACCCGCCGCGCCCTGGTCGAGCGGGTCTCCAACATCGACACCATCGCCGTCCACCCCGACCACCGCCACCAAGGCATCGCGTCCAGCCTCATGGCCCGCGTCGAAACCGACTTCCGCAACGCCGGATACCGGGCGCTGACCCTGCGCCACGAACACGACAAGAAGCGCTTCTTCACCGCCCACGGCTACACCAGCCTCCCGCGCCTCGCCGTGGACCTGCCGCCCTTCGGACTGCTCACCCACTACGACCCGGCCTGGAAGTACGCCGTCAAGCCGCTCGACCCCACCGTCACCTTCACCTCCCAGCGCGGCCTCACGACCGTCACCGGCCTCCTCCACTGACCCACCCGGTCCCCGCCCCACCCAGCCCCGTCCCCCGGTGCCGCGACCTGGGGGCGGGGGCCGACGCAACGCCCGTCGCCGCTTGCCGCCCTAACCCCCGAGCCCTCGACCGTGTGGCCCGCCGCGCCCCGCGTGCCGGCACACCCACCGCTCACACAAGAGGCCCCACGCCGTGGCCAATCCCGACCCGACCACCCCCGGCCCGGCCGCCGGGGCCGACGTCCTGGGGCAGAACCTCACCGACGCACTGAACGCCGTCGCAGGCGCCGGACAGTTCCCGCACTTCCACAACCCGTACGGGCCGAACAACGACCGGCAGCACCAGCCCGACACCACCAGCACGCACGCCAACGCCCCCTGGGCGGTCTACCACCTGGCCACCGGGAAGTTCACCGTGTCCAACCGGGAGAGGACCCTCAGCGGCGAGCACCCGCAGCGCCCTCGGCGTCCCCGGCGCAGCCGCCGCTGACCCGCGACCAGTGGCCACGCGGCCCCGGCACCCGCAAGCCGTGCGCCGCGCCGAGCACCCCGCGCGCTGCACATCGACGCACCGCACCAGCCCCCCGCGCGTTCCGTGCCGCCGACCGACCACAGCACACCGACCCCGACCCGGAAGAAGCACCCCGATGACCACCATCAAGCCCGACACCGCGCCCGTCACCGGTCACCTCGCGGACTTCACCAGCAACCCCGACACGGGCACGGTTCCCACACCGCTGGCCGAGCCGCCCCTGTGAGACGGATGCGGCAACTACACGCCCGCCCCCGGCACGGAGTTACCCGCTCGCCATCTCCGACGTCGCCCGCGTCACCGCGCGGCTCCCCGGACCCGGCTGGATGGCAGAGGCCGGGCTCTGGGGCGTCACCGGCGCGGCGGAGGCTCCCCGCACGCACCGGACCGTCTTCGAGTTCACCGCGGTCTACGAGGGCGATCTGTGCATCACCTACCGGGCGCACCCCCGCGACGGCTTCGCCGACAGCCCGGAACTGCCCGAGGGCGCGTGTAGGTACGAGGAAGGCGTCTACCTCGAGCTCGCCAGTGCCGCCGACGGACTCGACGCTCTCGCCGAGCGGTCCGCCGCCGCGATCCGCACCATCATCGGCCGCACCCCCGGCCGACGTCCCGGCCACACGGTCGACGGTGACCCCGGCCGGGCATCACCCCCACCATCAGCTGCCCCCCCCGGCGGCCCCGGCCTCGTGCCGCGCCGGGCCAGGGCCCACCCGCGCGCCCCCGCTCACGTCCCGGCCCCGCGCCCACCCACCGCCCAGCGAGGGACCCCGCCGCCACGGCCCACCCCGGCCTCACCCCGGCCCTGCGCCGGGCGGGGGCCGGGCCCCCGCGCCGGGCCGGGCTCGACCCGCGCCCGCCCAGGTACCAGCTCGGCCCCGTGTCGACCACCGCTGCGAACGTCCCGCCCGCCCCGCACCGCGACTCCGGCCACCCCGGCAGCGCCTCACCCACCGGCCCAGGCGCCCTCGACGGCCCGGCCGGCGAAACCGTCGGGGGAGCGGCCAGGGGAGGTACCAGCGGGGGAGCGACTGCCAGGGCACCCACCGGCCCCGCAGCCGGCCCTCCAGCGGTCTGCCGCCCCGTCTCGGCTACCTGTACAGGGGTGTAACGGGCCGGGCACCCCGAGCGCCTGCGGTCGGACAGGATCGGCAGCCGACGAAGCGGTCGTGCCATCCGTACGGTGTCCGCGCAGGCCCGTCTCGCGGGCGATGTACGCGTCGGGGCGCCCGCGGACGCGTGCACGATGACGGCCCGCTACCGGGCCTGGTACGCGGTCTCATGACCGTAGGCCGCCCTCTTCAACCGCTCACGTCCGGCGTTGACCAGGACGATCAGACGGGCGAGGGCAACAGGCACGGCAGGCAGGCCGAGCGAGAGAAGTAGGTCGCAGGGGCCGCAGGCTGCCGTGCCCGTGCCGGGCAGGGTGACCGTCGTACCCGAATCCCCAGCCTCCACAAGGCCACCGCCCTCTGGTTGTCCGATGCGCGCGCACCCTGTTGACCGTCCAGCCGATCTCGACGTCGTTCGTGACTCCTATGACCATGTGGCCGACAACTACGCCCACATGGTGGTGACAACGGGCATGGGCGGCATCCGTCACCATCCCGGGCTCAAGGCGTCGATCGACGCCTTCGCCGACACCGTGGGCGAGCCCGGGCCCGTCCTCGACGTCGGCTGCGGCCCCGGCACGGCGAGCGGCTACCTCGCCGAACGCGGACTCGACGTATCCGGGGTCGACCTCTCGCCCCGCATGATTGAGCGTCGCCTCCGCCACCGACCTCGACCTAGCTGAAGCCTCCCTCGGCGGCGTGCGCGGGTGGTGGCCCCTGTTCAACCTCCCCCGGTCCTTCCCCAGGTCCTCGCCCATTTCGCGTACGCCCTGAAGCTGGGCGGGCACCTCATCGCCGGCACACACGTCGGCGACGAGGACGCGGTGCGCACCGAGGCATACGGAGGAGTGCCTGTTCGCTGGACCACGTACAAGTGGCGGCCGGAGCAGCTCGTGAACTTGATCGAGCAGGCCGGACTGCAGCCGGTCGCCGAACTCCGGCTCCCTGCGGATAAGTGGAGCGGGCCGGGCGTGGTCGTCATGGCCAAGCGCCCCGCCTGAGAATCCCAGACTCTAAAGGAGTACGCCCCGGATTACCGCCTGCTCCCTCCACCTCGCCGCCCCTTGGGCCAACGAGCGGCCCCACCTCGGAACCCCGGCCCCGGCCCTGCCCCGCACCCTGGCCCCGGTCACCGCCCCCAGGTAATGGGGGCCGCTCCACGCCCGCACCTCACCGAGACTCTGGCCATCCCAGCCGCGCCACACCCACCGGCGCAGGCGTCCCCGGCCCGGCCGACGACGCCGTCGTGACAGCGGCCGGGGGAGGCGCCAGAGGGGGAGGTACCAGCGGGGGGCGGCTACCCGGGCACCCATGGTCCCGCACCTTCCAGACCGGCCACGCGCACGCCACCCCGCTACCCGCCGCCGCTCCATACTCACCGCTCCATACCCCCACCCGCGCCTCACTGCGACTCCGGCCATCCCGGCCGCGCTCCGCCCACCGAACCAGGCGACTCCGCACCCTCGGCCGAACCGGCCACCCGCGCCGCGCCCGCCGGGGGAGTAGCCACCCGTTCCCCGCCCGCCGGCCCAGCCGCACGTACCCCATCGCGCCCCTGCTCCCCGCCCGCAGACGCCCCCCGCGCAGCCCCGGCCCCCTCCGCGCCCGGCTCCTCCCCGGCCACCGCCTCACGGGCCAGCCGCCGCAGCTCCTTGATCCGCTCCACCCCCACCCCGAGACGGTGCCCGCACCCAGCCACCGTCTCCCCAGCCTCACCCATCGCCCACACGACCCGCGCCGCCTGGCTCCGTGCCGCCTCGATCCGCACCCGGCCGCGTACCCGCACTCGACGCACTTCCTCCTCCACCCCGGTAGCCACCGCCTGCTCGTCCTCCAGCGCCAACTCGAAGTCAGCCGCCAGCTCGTCGAGCACCGCCTCCCGCCGCAGCCGTTCCGCCTCCGCTTCCGCCGCCACACGCCGCTGCTCCGCCACCCGCGCCGCGGCACGCTGCAACACAGCCTTCCGCCGCGCCAGTACCCCGCCGCTCTTGCCCCTGCTCCTGGCCCCGCTTGCCGTCACCGCAAACCACCTCCCGGCCGTCAGGGCCCGCCGGTCGCGGGCCGCCACGCGGCCAGTCTCAGCCGCCCGTCCCTTGCACCGACCGGCGGCGCCGTCCGTATCCCAGGCCGTAGCACCCCCACCGCCGCGCCTGGTCCTGCTGCCGGGACGGCGGCCGCGCCGGGCGGGGAGGGAAGGGGTGGGGTGCCGGCAGGTGCGGCCCTGCTGGAGACGGGGGAGGGCCCGGGCGCGGTGCCGGTGGTGCGTGGACGCCACGGGTGCCGGAGCTGCCGGGTGAGACTCGGTGCTCGGCAACCGTCTGCCCCCGGGGCCGGTGGCAGACGGTTGCCGAGCACCTCTGGCACTGGCGACCCCGTATTGGCCCTAAGGGCCGATGTCCCTCCCAGCGGGACGCGTTGGAAGATCGCATCCAGGGCCGTGGGAGGTTCGGGGCTCCGCGCCGGATGATGCCCGCATCGACTCGCATGGCGGTGGTCTTCTGGCGGTTATGGGTATGGCAGCGAAGGCGATCACGGCGGGACGCGAGCGCTACTACCGGCGCGATATCGCCCTCGGCGACGGCGCCCGGGGCACCGAGCTGACGGTGTCCTCCAGCGTGCCGGGAGTCCCGCCCGGCGTCTGGCACGGGCAGGCCGCGGCTGCTCTGGGTCTGGCCGGCATCGTCAGCGACACCCAGATGCGGGCCCTGTTCGGGCTCGGCATGCATCCCGATGCCGTGGCGATCGTCGCCCAGCACTTGAGCGAGGGCGCCTCGCTCAAGCAGGCGATGAGGGCGGCCAAGCTCGGCCCGGCCGTACCGCAGTTGGCCGACTCCTCGCCGCTTGATAGGGAGATCGAGGAGGTCCTCGAGGAGGTCAGTGAGCAGCTGTGCCGGCCGCTGACGAAGGCCGAGACCAGGGACGTGCGGATGCGGTGCGCGGCGCGTGCCTTCCAGACCGAGTACCACCGCGCCCCGGCCGACGACGCCGAACTCCGACGGTTCCTGACCGCCCGTACCGGCCCGCAGCGCCGCGCCCTGACCGGCTACGACCTCACCTTCTCCTCCGAGGAGCTGTCGCTGCTGTTCGCCCTCGGCGGCCCCGACGTACGCAGGACCGTCCTCGAGGTACTGGCCCAGGCCCGCTCGGAGACCCTGGCCTGGATAGAGCACAACGCGCTCGCGGTCCGCACCGGCCCGGGCGGCACGGCCCAACTACGGGCCGAGCCGGGTCTGCTGGCCACGGTCTACCTGCACTACGAGTCCCGGGCGGGCGATCCGATGCTGCACGAGCACGTGGTCATCTCCCCGCGTGTGCAGAGCCCGGACGGACGCTGGCGCAACCTCGACTCCCGGCTCCTGCTGCGTGATGCCGTGGCGGCCAGTGAGCTGTTCAACCAGCGCTCCCTCGAGCTCGTCTGCTCCCGCCTGGGCCTTGTCGCCGAGGAGGTCGAGGTCACGGCCGGCCAGCGGCCGGTGATGCGTATCGCCGGGATCGACCCGCGGCTGCGCGCCAGCTTCGCGCAGCGGGGCAACGCCGTACGGACCGCTGCGGACGCCCTTTTCGACGACTACCGGCGGCGCCACGGACGCCAGCCGCACGGCGCGGCCCGCTACACGCTGCTTGAGCGGGCACGCACCCAGAGCAGTCCGGCCAAGCGCAAGGCGCGCTGTCTGGATGACCTCCTGGCCGCGTGGCGGCGCCGTGCGATCGCCGCCACCGACCGTCCCACCGTCGACCAGCTGCTCGCCACCGCGCAGGCCGCCGCCCACGCCCGGGCCCAAGCTCGGCCTGCGCCGGCTGTGTTCGATGTCGCCGCGGCGGCCGAGGACGTCCTTACGGTGGTCGCCGGGCGGCGTACGACGTTCCGCCGCCGCCACGTGCTCGCTGAGGCCCGCCGCTACCTGATGCGGACCCTGGCCGGGGCCACCGCCCCGCCCCGGGCGGCGGAGGGGATCACCGACAGGGTCCTCACCCACGGCGACTGCGTGGACATCACCCCACCCGAGATCAACCCCCCGCACTCCGACCTCACGCGCGCGGACGGCACCAGCATCTACCGGCCGATCGGCTCGCAGACCTACACCACCCGCTCCCTCCTGGCGGCCGAGGACCGGCTCCTGGCCGCCGCCCGCACAAGCGTGATCCCGCCCGTGGGCCGGGGGACCTTCGCCCGCGTGGCCGCTCTGCACCGCGGTCCGATGGATGTCGGGCAGCGCGCGCTGGCCTCCTCCTTCGCGCTCTCCGACAAGCTGCTGCTGGCCGGTCTGGGTCCGGCCGGTGCCGGGAAGACGACGGCGATGCGGCTGGTGGCTAGGGCTGTGGACGCGGCCGGTGGCCGGCTGGTCCCGCTCGCCCCCTCGTCCCGCGCGGCGAAGGTCCTCGGCGACGACCTGAAGCTGCGCGCCCACACCCTGCACTCCTGGCTGCACCAGTGCGCCCGGTTACCCGATGGGAAGCAGGGCGGTGAGGACTTCCGGCTGCGGCCGGGCGATGTCGTCCTGGTCGACGAGGCGGGCATGGCCGGTACCCTCCTGCTCGATGAGATCCTCGCCGACGCGGCGGCCGCAGGGGCGGTGGTGCGCCTGCTCGGCGACCCGCACCAGCTCGCCGCCGTCGAGGCCGGGGGAGCCCTCCGGCTCATCTCCCGGGCAGGGGGCACGGTCGAACTCGACCAGCTGCACCGCTTCCGCGTGCCCGACGAGGCCGAAGCCTCCCTCGTGTTGCGTGACGGTGACGACCCGCGCACCGCCTTCACCTGGCATCGGGACAAGGGGCGGATCGTCGCCGGAACCTACGAGGCGATGTGCGACCAGGTGTTCACCGCCTGGGCCAAAGACCTGGGCAAGGGGCTGACCTCGCTGATGACGGCCGGGGACACGGCGACCGTGACCGTGCTCAACCGGCGCGCTCAGGCTTGGCACATCGAGGCCGGTGCCGTCGACACGAGCCAGGCTGCCGCGCTGCGCGCCGGGCAGCATGCGCACGTAGGAGACGTAATCGTCACCCGTCTCAACCGGCGCCGCATGATGGTGCGCGGCGGTCGCGATTTCGTGAAGAACGGCGACACCTGGACCATCACCAAGATCCTGGCCGGCGGGGACGCGATAGTCCGACACACTCAGCACCGTGGCCGTATCCGTCTGCCCGCCGACTACCTGGCCCGCCAGTGCGAACTCGGCTACGCCTCGACCATCCACCGCGCGCAGGGGATGACGGTCGACACCTCCCACGCGCTGGCCTCCGCCCGCTCGACCCGCGAGGGCGTCTACGTCCAGCTGACCCGCGGGGCGCGCACCAACCGCCTCTACGTCGCCATTGAGGACGGCGACCGCCTCGACACCGTCCTCGCGGCGATCGCCGCCCGCCGCCGCGCCCAGCTCTCGGCGACCGAGTCGATCACCGCGCTGCAGCAGGACATCGGCGCGCCCGGGCAGCTGTCCGCGGAGTTCGCCGAGGTCGCCGAGCGCGCCACCACCGCCCGGCTGACCGGCCTGCTCGAGTGGACTCTCGGCGCCGACCGGGCCGCGACGTTCCTGGCCGCCGACGCCTACCCGGCCCTCATCCGCGCCCTCCACACGGCCGAGCGGGCCGGGCTCGACCTTGCCCGCCTGCTGTCCCGCGCGGTGCCCGCGCGCGGCTTCACCGACGCCGACGACCCCTCGGCCCTGCTGGCCTGGCACCTGCGTCAGCGACTGCAGGATGCCGCCGAAGCCCAGCAGGACGACCGGCCGCGTCCTCTGGCCGCGCTCACGCTGACCCAGCTGCGCACCCTGACGCGGCTCGCCGCCTTCCATCGGGCCGTGGCCCGTGAGGCCCTCAAGGCCGCCGACGCCGCCTCCAGTCATCTGCCCAGCCGCGTCACCACCCGTACCGGCCACACCCATCCGGCCTGGGACCAGCGCCCGCTGGGCGGCCTGACCCGCCGCGAGCTCGCGTCCCACCTGGCCGCGGTGCGCGCCCAGATCCGCCGCGCGCAGGCCGGCCGAACCGAGCTGTCCGCAGCCGCCCGGCATCACATCGCCGACCTCACCCGCGAAGCCCAGCTGCGCCGCGCCCTTAACTGGCGCGATCGCGCCCGCGAGGACTATCAGCGCGAGCGGGCCACGGCCGCCGCGCACCCGGGCGCCACCTCCATGGCCGCCATCCGCCGCACCCTTCAGACGCGACGCACCACCACAGCCCAGCGCCTGCACTTGACGCGCGCCGCACTGGCCCGCGCCGACGCCGTCACCGACAAAATCCACGCCGAGCTGCGCCTGCGTGAACGTCTCCCCGACCACCTGCCCCACCGGCCCAACCACCGAGGGGAGATCCCCCACTGGGTCGCCGACCGGCACGCCCTAGTCCACCCCGAAACCCCCGAGCACTGGCGCACGCATCTAGCCGAACGCCACCGCATCCTGGCCCGCTCGCTGGCAGACTGCGGCCACACCCTGGCCGCCGCGCCGCCCTCCTGGGTCCGCCCTCTCGGCCCGCCGCCACCCACCAGCGCGCCCCGGCGCCGCCGCGCGTGGGCCACCACCGCCGCGCTGGTGGAACTGTGGCGCACCCGCCACGCCATCACCGGGCTGCCCGGACTGGGCCCGCGGCCCGCCGACCCGGAAGCCGCGGCGGCCTGGGACGACCTGGACGCCCGGGTGCGCGCCCTGACCGGACGCCGCCGCCCGCTGCACCTCCCGCCACCCGACGCACCCACCTCCGTCATGATCGCCGCCGCCCTCAGCCACCTCGACGCCCCGCTGCCTGCAAGCCCGCTGCCCGACCACCCGGCCCTGCGCGACCCCTTCGGCGTCACCCCCATTTCCTACGCAGCACTCGACGCACGCCTCGCCCGCCGCGCCCTTGCCGCCGTGCTCGCCGGTGAACCGTTGCCCGAAGCCTGGATGGAAGAGATCACCGCCCCCGCAGGGGACGACGAAGACGAACAGCACGCCTACACAAGGCTCCTGACCGCCATCGGCGACTACCGGCGACGCCGCCACCACCGCGATGGCCCCGACGTCCTCGGCCCACGCCCCCAGGGCCTGGACGGCGAGGCCTGGGACCACCTCACCAACGCCATCGACCTCTACACCCACGCCCGCGTCCGACACCGCCTGGAACAGATACGCCGGCGCACCGCCGCTGAACGCGCCACCCTCCTGCCGCCCACCTCGCCACTGCGCCGGCAGCCCTCAATGCCCATCGACGGCCCTGGCCGCCGTCCCCCGACTCGGTGACAGCAAAGCCACGTCGCCAGCGCGTCTTGCTCGGCTGATGTCCGGGGGCCGGTGCGGCGTCGAAGCTCGGGCCCGCAACGCTGCATCCGATCAAGGGCGCAGGGCCGCCGCTGCCGCCGCCGCGAGGGGATGCCTTCACGTCTCGGCGCGGCGGAACTTACGGTTTGTGGGTTACCCAGAGCAGTTCCGCCGGCCAGCGGTATGCCCAGTCGGGTGGCTCGGTTTCGTTGTAGCCGTTAGGCGTTCCGAGTTCGGGCCGCGGCTCGATGAGGTCGTCGACGATGAGACCCCGCGCCGCGCAGGACCTTGACATCGCGGCGCGCACCGGTTCTGCGGACGGTAGTCGCGTGTTGCCGCTTGGGTAACGACGCTACCAGGACGAGGAGATCATCGCCGATGAATGCCGTCCAAAGACGGTCCTGCCGTTCGACTCAATGGAGCGTTTGCTGGGCTTCGGCGGCTCAGCGGCGGCGGGTCCAGGAAGTAGTGAGTGGAGCGGCCCGGTAACCGGGGACCGATGCCGCGCTGAGGTTTTGGGCGACCGCTGCCGGCTCGACAGGCGCCGGGGCCACCTGCACGCAGGCGGTCTTAGGCTGCGTGGTGCTCTGCCCGAATCGGCAGGCCACACCTGTCAGTTTGATGGTGATGAAGTCAGCGATCTGCGCGCCGAACTGGATGGGCTTCCCGTTGATCTTGATGTCACCAACAGCGAAGCCCTTGTCCTGGGGTACCTCGTACACGAACCGCACGGGGTGGGCCACGTCGCCGCGCTGCCTGATCCAGTAGTCGTGGGGATCGGAACCGTCCGGGGTGGCCCAGCCGTCCGTGACCAGTTTGTCGAGGTAGAGACCGACCGGGTCGGCGAGGGAGATGTTCGCCTTCTGCCGGGCGAGGTCGTTCACGGCTCCGCCGATGTGCGGGTCGCTGTTGCGCTCGGGCTCGCCGTACTTGCTGCAGTGGACGAGTTCCTGCTCAGTGATCAGCTCGTGGCCGTCGATGACCCGCACGATGGTGGCCGCGGCCGCGAGTTCGATCTCGGCTCCGAGGGTGTTGTTGCGCTGGATCAAATGCATGGCGCCGTCCGTCGTGGAGTCGTTCCACCGGTTACGAGGGTTGTAGGTGCCGGTGGCTCCGAAGAGGTCACTGTGCTGGACGTTCGGGTTGATGTACGTCCGGTAGAGCTCGAGGACCTTGGCGGGGTTCGACTGGGCGAGCAGATGCCAGTACTCGGGTCCCTCGCAGGTGAACATGACTTTGGTGATCTTCCCGGCGGCATTGCGGGTGACGCTCCACTCGCAGTACTCGTCCTGTACGTCCCGGCTGGCGTCGGCCCGCCGCCACCGCTGGGCGTCGGCCAGAAACTGGATTTTGACCAGACGGGGGAAGGCCGTCCAGGTGACGGTGGCCTCCTGGGCGTCGGCCGCTGTGCCGGTCTTGGTCAGGTTGTAGAACTGGCTGCGAGGGCTGTCGTTGAGCACCTCGTGGGGATCGGGTCCGGTGATCGAGTTGTCGACCCGGTCGCTGATGAACATGTTCCAGGCTTTCAAGCCCGTCTCGTCGAGGTCGTCGAGGTGTCCGGGTGGGCTGTAGGAGGCGTGCAAGCTCATGGGGCATTCCTTCGCTGAGAGGTGGCCGTGGGCGTACGAGCCGCGGACGGAGGCGGCTGTCAGGATGTGGGCGCGACCGTGCCGTTGTCGTTCATCCTGAGCCGCGCGGCGTCCGCGGGGATGTTGGTGATCGGCAGTGTCAGCTCGAACTCGTTGAGCCGCATCGCCTTGAAGTCGCGGCGGCGGGACTCTGCCAGCCGGACGTAGTCGTCGAAGCCGGCGGACTCCCGGATCCGTTGGCCGACGTGACCGAAGTAGTCGTCGATCCGCTGGGCGAAGGCCTTGGGCCAGGTGTCGTCGGCGAGGACCCAGCCCGCCGCGAAACGGCGTTCAGGGCTGCTGGGCGGCAGACTGATGGCGGCTTGCAGGATCGCCTGTGCGACGTGGTCCTGCAGCTCGGTCACCGCGGTCGGCGTGGTGGGGACATAGGCCATCAACTGCTCCCGGACGGGACTGAAGACCGGGTTGGTGAAATCGACCATGAACGCGCAAGCAGCGAACTTGCGCGTGATCAGGCCCTGTTCCACCATCTGCCGAACCACGTCGTTGTCCTCGCAGGCTGGCTCCGGTACGACGAAAGCGAAGAAGGTGTCGCCCGGCTGGGAGAAACCACTGCTCCTCTCCTCCAGGGCGAAGTCGAAGGTTGCAAGGCTCTCGACGTAGTGGGCGGCCGGGGCCATGGGAGGAAGGGCGGCCGCGACGGGCAGTTCGAGGTCACTCAGGAGCGCGTCGCTGTTCACCCAGAAGCCCGGGGGCAGCGGCAGGTCACCGCTGGAGGGGGTGATCGTCGAACTCTGGGTCGCCGTACTGGCCAGGTTCACAGCGGTAGTGGTGAACAGATGGCGCATCAGCTGCTCGGGATGCTCCACGGTGCCGTCCTGTGTGACGGCTGCCAGGCGGGCGGCAGTCCAGCGGCCGATCAGCGCACGGACGGTCAGCTCGAGACTTTCGGCGCCGATGACCTGCTGATACAACGGGTCGAAACGGAAGTGGTCGTCAGGGGCCAGGCGAATGTTCGCCGCCTGGGACTGCCAGTTGCTCCAGGGCGCTTTCAGCTCCTTCATCACGACACTGCCGTTGATGTGGCTGTCGAAGCAGCCGTGGCCGCGGGAGCCGGGGGCGAGAGCGGACCACGAGTTGCCCGCCCACACCCATACCGGGCTGATCCGCATGTAGTAGTTGAAGACATTCGCGGCCGGATCCCAGGTGGCCACCTGTAGAAACGTCGCGGCCGGATCCTCGTTCGCCCCCGTGCTGACCAGCAGGTCCACGTCCCGGCCGGTGACGGCGCGAGCGATAGCGAACCGCATGGAACGCGGCAGCTCGGGGGTGGAGCCGAGCGGAATCTGCCCCGCCTCGCCGATCAGATACACGGACTGGTTCGCTTTCGTCGCCGGCTCAGGCAGCCCAGCGAGGAGATCCTGCACCGTCAACGGGAAGGTGCCCTTGCGGAAGAACAATTCGGCCATCGGATCTCGCAGCTCCGCCAGCTCCTGGGCGTCCAGCGGACGGGCCTGCTGATCGACACCCACGACGAAGCGGTACAGCTTCGGTGCTTCCGGGTCGTCGACGTCCGCGTCGCCCAGGGCGGCCCGGACCGCGCGGCTGGTGGGGCGCGTGATTTCGGGAGGGGAGCCGCGGGTCTCCGCGGTGCGAGCTTGCTGCAACCAGGCGGTTGCCCGGCGATGCTCTCGTATGCCGTCCACCGACTCGACCTTTCGTCGCCCACATCTGTCCAGCCAGGTGGGAGCGGTGCGTCAGGAGGGGCTTGAGTGCCTCGCACTCCATGAACAGTCTGCCTCGCCCGAAGACATGACGCATCCGTAGCCGTGGCCGACCGGCGTACGTGGCTAGCCCGCCACCCGGGCACGCTGCTGCCCGACCGGCCGGACATTGCCGCGCCGGACGTACCCCACTCATCCAAGGGCAGCAACCATGACCACCACACCCCACACCAAAACCCCCGAGCACGTCCTCACCCACGCTAAGGCGCACCCAGGCCCGGTAGCTGACGGCACCTCATTCCCGGAGGTGGAGATGCCGGGGCGGAACCCGAGTGCTGCGAGCGTCGGGCACCGAGTGCCCGTGCTGGCGATCGCCGGCGGCACCGCCTCGGGCAAGTCGACCCTCGCGAAGGCGTTGGCACTGCACCGGCCCGGGGCCGTGGCTCTCATCCACCTGGTCGACTTCTACGTCCCCGCGCACGAGCCCCACCGCGGCATCCGCACTCTGAGCGCCACGGGTGCCGAAACGCTGGATTGGAACCATCCTGGCTCCGTCGACGAGGACGCCGCGGCTGCCGCACTCGAGGCAGCGGCCACCAACGGACAGCACCGCATCGTGGTGGTGGAGGGCCTGTTCGCCCTCACCACCCTGCCCAAGGTCGTGGCCCATGCCACCTGGCGGATCTACGTCCACGCCCCCGATGACATCCGCCTGGCCCGCAAGCTCATACGCAAGATCGAGATCCAGCACCAGGACCCACTGGTCTCCTTGCGCAACCACCTGCTCAGCGGCCGAGACCGCCACGCTCAATACGTCGCCCCCTCCCGGCATCGGGCCGATCTCGTACTCGACGGAACGATGCCGACAACGGCCCTGCTGACTGCGGTCGACCACCTGGTCGGCGCGCATCTTCCACCCACCCTTGACCGGCGGGAGCAGAGGGCCAGGCCCGCAATCCGACTGCCGACTGGCCACCTTCATCTGATTCCTTTCGTGGATACCCCCGCCTTTAGGTGGGGGAGGAAACGAAACTCCTGCGGAGTAGGGCAAGGAGCGGGGTTTCGCCCCCGGGGCGAAAAACCGTGCCCCGACCGGCAGGTTTGATCTTTACCTGCAGTCCCGCTAGTTTGTGAGCATGCCCTCTCATGTGAAGCGGGCGTTCAAGTACCGCTTCTATCCGACCGATGCGCAGGCAGCAGAGCTGTCGCGCACGTTCGGCTGCGTGCGGAAGGTCTAC
>NZ_JBHVUH010000018.1:0-18573 GCF_042884245.1 Streptomyces sp. NPDC058145
TGGAGTCAGGGAACCTGAACGAGGGCGACCAACGGGCTTTGGACCGCCACCGCACCCTGAACGTTCCATGCTCCCGGCACGCCCGGTCCAGATCCCTCAGGGTCTGCTGAAGCGCGTGCGACGGGGCGGCCTTCAACCACGGATGATCGGGTTTGGCGGCGGCCAGCTCGGCGCACTGCGGCGCGTAATTCATCCACGCACCGCGCCGCCGGTACTCGCGGCGCTGGTGAAGGCCAATGTTCCACACCGCCCGGCAGACGCTTGCGAACTCCTCACACATCTGCGCCTGTTCGGCCGTCACATCAAGCCGGTATCTGCGACCCGACAGCATGAATACACCCCCTCCAGTTGATGTGATCACCGTACCGGCGGCCACTGACAACGCAGCGAACTCCGCCGCTGCGCGGCTCCCGCCGAGGACGAGCCAACCCCTCCCTGAAGACAGGGGCCTGCGCTCAAGAACTCCGGTCACCAGCAGCGTACGGACGCCGACAACCCTCCCGCTGGGACGCTACGACGCGACCGAGCGCCTCCGGCTGACCGCTCGCACTTCACCCCTGCCCACGGCCGTCCGTCGAGAGGTCGGGACCCTGCTGCTCCGCGGCGGCCCCGAGCACCCCTGGTACGGGGTTCGCTTCTCCGCCGGCTGGGGTCGTGGCGACCTCATCTTCATCCCGGTCCGGCCCCACTTGGTCGCTGAGTTCCTCGCGGACACCGCGGTCGATGACGGCCGATGGCGGCATCCGGTTCGTTACGTCCGTCTCCGCAGCGATCTCGCGGTTGGCGATGTACCGCTCGTTGAAGGCTGATGCTGCCCGTGAGGGTTCCTGAACCCCGCGTGTCCGGTGGTCGCGCCGTACTGCCTGGTCATGGCCGTATCAGCCGTTTGTGAGGGGCAGCGCCGGGTACACAGCACTCACCGCTAAATGCGGACAAATGGTCAACCATGGCAGGAGGCGTGTGCGCCATGTCGGCTGGCGAGAAGGCTAAGGCCAAGGTCGAGCAGGCCAAGGGAAAGCTCAAGAGGGCCACAGGACGAGCCGCCGTCGATGACCCTATGGTCGCCGAGGGCCAGGCGGAAAAGTCCAAGGGCGATGCACGCCAGGCCAAGGAGAAGATCAAGGACATGTTCAAGCGCTGACCTCGGCGCCGTTCATGAGCGATGGGCCTTCACCCCAAACATGGGGGTGGAGGTCCTTCCTGCTCCCGAGCCGCCGCGCGGCCAAATGGCCTGCCCTGGGACGGCCCGCCACCCCGTATCCGGCCGACTGTGTGGGCATGGCGGGCCTTGACCCGGAATCGCGGCGCCCGGGCGTGCCAGGGCCCGGCATGGCGACCGGGGGCGGCGTTCCGCACGGTGGGACCACTCCCCCGCGGTGTGCCAGGACCCAGGCGGCGTGGGCCCGTGCAACCGCGGATGTGGTGGGGCCGAGAGCAAGAGCGCGCACAGGGCTGCGGCCTGTCGTCACCTAGACACGGCGAAGCCGTCACGACAAACGGGCAGGTGTCCTCGGCGTGCTCTTTGGTTCGTCACACAATTCCAACGGCTGCCGGGGACACCGCGGTTACGGCTCTGCCGCCGCTGGACGCGTCGTACTGGAGGGGATCACAGGCGGGGGTGAACCGACCGTCGGGTTGTCTTCGCAGCCAGCCGCGGTCGGTCAGTCTGATCAGTTTGCCGCGCAGTGGTTCCAGTTTGGACTTGACGCTGAGGTCTACTCTCAGCGTTCGTCGAATTGCCGGGCCGTGACCGGTCCGCCGGCTTGGCGCAGGACGGTGAGGATGCGCTGGTAGTCCGGTCGGAGCAGCGTCTCCTGCATTGCCGGGCCGCGGTGCGGGACGAGCGTCACGGGCCGTCCGGCCACCTGGCCAGGCGCCGGGGAGAACGAAGCGCGCTCGCCTGCAATCTCTTCGCTCACCCGATCGAGGCCTCTTTCGACGACGGCGAGTTCGTCCCGCTCGGATCGCACCTCGGCCAGTTGCTCGGTCAGCTGTGCTTCGAGGTCGTCCAGTTCCGCACGACGGGCAGTGATCCGTTCCAGCAGCTCGGGATCCAGCATGCAGCGGATGCTGGGGGGCGGTCGGACTGTCAGGGGCACGAACCCCGAAGATTCGGACGGACGGGACTGGCGGAGGCCCAGGGATCGTCTGGAGCGGTCTCTTGCAGGAACCGGTCGGGCAGTTCGGGTGATCGTCACGGTGGCGAACGTCATCGACAGGGGGTGGGATGCACACCGCCCCGGCGGAGCCCTAATCCCTGTCGGAGTGGCTCCCGCTCTCGCGGGAGAATCCGTCCCCGTTCCGACCGATGACCTTGCCGAGGCGTCCGGTTAGGATGCTGGGCAGGGTGGAGGGATCGAAATGCCGCAGAACGCGGCCCGGGTGACCGTCATGATGCCTGATGGGCAGGAATTGCTGGCCCGCCTTTATGAGCGGCGGCGCGCGGCGGTCGGATGGCAGTACCGGGTAGGCATCACCTGCTGGGCAGTGGGCAGCAGCGGCCGTACCGAGCGTGCGGAACAGAGTGTCTGGCTCGACGCCCGTCATGTCCGCCCCCTCGAAGGCGGCGACTACAGCCGCATCCCCACCCTCGCTACTCCCACCGCCGACGGGCGGCAGGCCTGGACGGTACAAGACCTCCCTCACCGCCCCGGCCACCCCGGAGCACGCCTGATCCACGTCATCGGCTGTCAGCCCCACGCCGCACCCATCACCCTCGACCAGGCCCTCGAGATCCTCCGCCAACCCCGCACCGTCCCCTGCCGCGAATGCAACGCAGCCACCTCACTCCCCACCGCGACCGACCCGTTGCCGCCGCAGCAAGATTGCGCACCGCTCGGGGAAAGGGAGCGCTGTCCGGACCGGCAGTGGCGCGGGTGAACAGAGAGCGGGCTGGCAGCATGGCGAGGACGCGTTGGAAGCAGCCCAGCGGCAATACCAGTCGGCACAGATAGCGCTGCACACTGCCCGCCGAAAGCTGGCCGCCGCCGTCCTGGACGCCTACGCGAACGGCGAGCCCGTCGGCCGGATCGCCGAACGCTCCGGCCAGAGCACCACCAGCGTCTGGAACACCCTCGCCGTCCACGGCATCACACCCCGCAGCGTAACCAACGGCTCCACCTGAAAGCCGCCGCTTCCTTCCGAGCTCGGCGCACAGGCGCCGGACGCGGTCCGGCCACTTGTGCAACCGCTTTGCTGGTGTCCGGTCAGAAGAGCGCCATGCCTTCGCCGCTGGTGTCGGCGATGACGGGCCGAGGTTCAGCAGGGAGGCCGTCCAGGCGGTCGGGACCGGCTGCGGCCGCCACAGCAGGCGCGGTCAGGGCCAGCCAGGTACCGAACCGCTCGACGGCCTCCCGGTAGGGCACCCGTGCCAGGACACGGTGCTCACCGGAGGGGCAGAAGTCGACGGAGACGGTGAGCAGGCAGGAGCGGGGTGTGTTCTGGCTGCCCGTCCACGAGACGCGCAGCACTCCGCAGGGCTTCCGCTCGCGGGAGCCACGGTGGGTGGGGCGCAGGGCGCGAGTGGCTGTATGGGCGGTCCATGCGGCGAGGTGAGGCAGAGGCAGGGTGCTGCGGGTGCGGCAGCCTGGACAGCGGTGCCAGTGGCGCAGCCACGTGACCGCGTCGGTGTCGAAGAGGCGCTGGTAACGGCCGGCGACGCGGATGTCGTTGTCGTACAGGTGGTCGGGGCGCTCCAGCGTATTGCAGGAAGGACAGACCGGAGCGCGGACATAGCCGTGTTCATGGCAGTGATCCAGCACAGCAGCCGGCACTGTGCCGCAGACGGCACACACCCACCCAGCCACCTTGCGGGACATACCTGGCTTGCGGCTCAGCACCGAGTACAACTGACCTCGCAGCTCCCCCCTGTACGGACGCTGCGCAATGGCTGGGCCGTCCACGCTCCTCGTGGACTGGCTGTCGGTGGCTCGGGGATCCCGGCGGTGCTGTTCGGTGACAGCTGTGTCTACCTCGCCGGCCCGAGGGATGTGCAACCACTCGGCTTCGGTGTGCTCGGCCGCGTCCAGGAGCCTGACCGCCGCACGCGGAAGCCACCACGACCGCTCCACCCCGTCACGGGAGCGCTGCACCAACAGCCGCCGCCAGTCGACCCCCGCCAGATGAGACCACGGTCCAGGCTCATGGCCGCCCTGCCGTCCGGGATGATCTTCCTCTTGTAGTTCCCAGCTGATGCGCCGACGCCAACCACGCAGCGTTCCACCCGCGCGCTCCTGCTCCGGCACACCGCGGAACGGACCGATACGGACCAGGTCCAGGGCGTCCATCTCCACCGCGTTCCATGCCGCCGCCGCCCGGCGCACCTCGGCCTCCGGAACACTGCACCGGCCGTCGCCCGTCATCACCAGCTCCACCACACAGGCGCCGAGCATGACGTACCGCCTCGGCCGGGCATCAGAAGAAAAGCGGGTGAATACCGCAGAAGTCGTCGGTACGACGCTACCGGCCGTCAGGCTGACCCACACATTGTCCGCGGCGGCGAGAGCGACCAGACCATTTGCCCGGCCCGGGATAACACGCTCAGACATACCGAAAGACTATCGACCGGCACCAGCAGACCGACAGCCGGTGCGTGGTTCTGGTGCCGGGAGGACCGCCTGGCCGATCGAGGCTGAACACCGACGCTGCCCGCACCACCCAGCTCCTGCGAGCTCTCATCGTCCTGACGAACCTCGAAGTCAACCGTTGCCGGACGATCCTCTCCATGGACTTCCGCCTACGACCAGCACGAGCACCCCGAGCAACAATCCACACCAGCCCTTTGACCAGCAACTTCAAGTTGGCGGAAGCTCAGTCCGCTTCCGTCGCCGTGCCAGCGGCGTGGCAGCGTCGGCCGCGGCGGTCGTCCGTCCGTCACGGCCAGGCGTCGTGCGCCGACTATGGCTGCACCCGCGCCGAGTGCCGCCAGGCAGCACTGCGTGCCCGCCGCCAGCGCAACCAAGACCGCATGCGCGGTCTGTCCGCGCGCGTGCCGCCCCATGCCGCCGCCCGGGGGCGGTCCGGCTGCGCGCGCAGGGCATGTCCGCGCAGGACATCGCCGACCGGGCCGGCCTGTCCGTGACCCTGGTCCGCCGCACCCTGCGCATCCCCACGCCAGGCCAGACGCCCCGTGACATCGCCCGCGCCTCCGCCGACGCCATCCTCGGCATCCCGCTCCCCCACCGCCGCAACTCTGGCTCCCCGAGCCTGACCGACTCCACCGAGGCATCCCGGCCGCTGGCCGACCTGGCACGAGCCGGATGGCCAGCCACCACACTCGCCCTGGGCCTGGACGTCAATCCACGCACCGTCGCAGACGTTTGTGACAAACACCCCGGGCTCCACCTCGACCTGGCGTTGCGGATACGCCGTTTGCACCGCCATCTGATCGGCCTCGATCCCGCCAGCTACAGCATCCATCCCACCGACATCGCCCGCACCCGTGCCGCAGCCGCCCGACGCACCGCGGCGACAGCCGCGACTCCCGGCCGGTAGCCCATAATCGGGCCGCTCGCTGCTCGGGCCGCAGGCAGCGCCTTGCGGCGTTACGGCAGAGTTGCGCGATCTGGCGCCAGCGGGTTAGGCCGCGTGATGGTCGTGCGAAAGGCGCCTTTCAGGCATGGACCGTTCAGGGGCGTCCACGAGGACGAGAGTGAGGCGGGTAAGCCCGAGCCCCTTCACGGACCGCGGGGTCTCCTCGACCAGTCGGCAACCCTGGACGCCAATGTTCGGATCGGGGTGGCGCAGTGCGCGGATCGCGCTTTCGTTGTGGACCAAGTCTGCGCCCGAGCCCAGAACCCAGTTGGGCATGTCTGTGAGGTAAGCGTCGCGCAGCGCGGGGTGCAGGTAGACGTCGCGGCGGATCGCCTGGAGTCCCGTGTCCTCGTCGTGCCGTTCCAGGCTGGAAGCAAGCTGCGCAAGCATGGCCAACTGCCACTCCGAGTGGTCCACGAGCACGGCGGAGGCGTCTGGGTGGAACAGGCCGAAGCGCAGAAAGTTGGTGCATGGCATCGCGGTCGGGTGAGTCCGCACGCCACGGAACAGCTCGCGGTAGGCCTTGTTGGCCATCTTCACGTCCCACCGCTGGTCGATGACGAAGGTGGGCAGCGGCAGCGCTTCCATCATGACGCTGTAGTCGCTGAGGAAGGCCAAGATGGCCGGGTCGACCGCGTCCGTACGGCGGAAGATGGCACGCCGGTCTGGCTGCGGTGCGCGGCCAACTGCGTACAGGAAGAGCCTAAAAGTCTGGAACTCGGACATTTCCAGGGCTTCTGCCAGGGCGTAGAGCTTCTCGTCCGTCCATTGATGTACCCGTCCTCGCTCCCAGTTGCCGTAGGCGCGAGCGCTGATATCGAGGCGCGCGGCCACGTCTTCCTGGGTGAGGTCCAGGTGATCACGACGGCCCTTGACAAATTGCTGCAAGCGCTTGCCGCGCATTTCTGTCGCCAAAGCCTCCCTGACATCCGCCCGCTTTACCTCGTTATGCATTTGGTGTCCACTTCGGCCCCCCTTGACGTCGCGGCTATGCCTTCGGCCATCTCAGCAGCCGCCGCCGGGACAGTTTCTGTGGGAAAAGGTCGACTTGCTGGCACTGTCCGAGATCAGACACCCGGGCTCCCGTTGGCCCGACACCTAACTGATGACAGAAGTGCACGGTGCGATGTCGAGTGTGAATTCCTGTGACATCTGATCTAGCCTTGGTGGCAGTCTCCAGCCGTTGGACCCATGACGACTCAGTGCGCGAGACGGTCGGTCGAGGCTGCGTCGGATACCGCAGCGACCTCGTGACCTATTTGCTGAGTGACAGCGGCGTGGTCGACCAGCGGTCGATACTGAGGAGTGGTCAGGGCCAGTCGCTCGATGCGGCCGCTGGTGGCGGGGTAAGCGAAGTGCACAGCTGCTGCCCGTTGCTTGGTGGGGGTCAGATGCGGGGGCCGGCCGAAGATCAGATCCGCGGCCACCTGCGGAAGGCTGATGCCGGTGGCTCGCTTGATGAGCAGGGGGATGAGGTTGCCAGGTACATGACATGCAACGTCTGTGACCCGTGGGCCTAGCGCCGTCAGCTTCATCTCCAGATGAAGCAATCCAAATGTGACACCCAGAGCTGAGGCAACTCGTTCGACCGTCCGTCGCATGAGGTGGTTATGCATCAGGCTGTCGTGCGCGTAGATGCTGTGGCGCACCGGTTGTCGCGCTGGAGGCGGCCCCAAGATGGTGCGCGTGATTGCCACGATCTGTGGGTCACCCCTGTCCGTGACGACAACCTCAGCCGCGACCTGTGGACCAGTGTGAAGTTGCTCGAGCAGCACGCCTTGACGAGGTCTGTCACAAACCGATGGCGGCTCACCGTTCATACGGCCGTACATATCTTCGGGGCTGTACGCCTCGGCCCAGCGCGGGACAGGTACATTGTGCTTGGCCAGTGCCGCCCGGGCCGCGACCCGGTCACAACAGACGGCAACGGACTCCGCAGCAGGCCCGCGCAGCTCCAATCGGTTGGCGACCTGGGCGGCGGTGCGGAGATGTTCCCCCACGTAAGTGAGTACGCCTTTCAGCTCATGCTTCGCTGCGTACGCTTCCACACCGTCGATCGTTGTCACTCCGTCGGCAGGGTCAACTGCGAGGTGCCGGACCAGATAGGGGCGTGCCCAGGCAGGGAGGACAGCGTCGGCCAGCACTACAGGATGAAGAGTTGCGATCTGAGCCAGCGTGAACTCGTGGACGGCGGAGTCACCGGTCCCGAGAAGGAGTAAAGGCTGATGCATCGTCTTACCTTCGTGAAGAGGGAGTGGTGATACGGCCCGTGGCCGGAGGGACCCACGCAAGAACTGGTACGCCGAGTGGGCGAGATGGCCGCAGCCAACTGAGCCGGCCGCGGATGGTCCTGAAGGGCGGACAGAAATACGGCGACCAGCAGCCAGTACCTGCGGACCTCCTGACACTGCACCTGTCTCTCTGGACGGTATCGTCATGTTTTGGTACCAGTGACGCAGTACTTCGGGGGATGCTGCTATGCACCGGTGCCATGTGTCAACGATCGTTTTCAGCTAGTAAACGATCGTTGAATCGTGACCGCTCTTGAGCGCGGTGCCATCCGAGTGCTCGCTTCCGGAAGATCGCCAACACGCGAAGCAGACCGCGTACTACCCACCGAAGTGACTGCCTCAGGTGCCCCGCCACCCGAAGACGCCGGTGATCGACAGTGAGGTAACAGCGGCAGCCATCTAGGGCATAACGGCCGTGCTGCAGGACGCGCCACCTGGGTAGTTCAACGATCGCCTATGGCGGTAAACGATCGTTGAGGGCCAATGATAGGTGTGGGTAGGGTGTCGTGCGCACACCAAACGTTGATCTGTCAGCCCTGGGGAGCGCTTCGGTGTCCAACGCCTCGCCTCTGCGCACAACCCTTGAGCGCCTGGAAGCACTCATCGGTGAGCGAGGGCTCAAGAGATCAGACCTGTTCACCGTTCAAACGCTGGCCGGCGCAACAGCGCTTCCCGAAAGCGTCGTGCGCACCATCCTGCAGGGTGGTGCGCCACCCGCCGACACCGTGAACGAGAGAGTCCGCACCCGCATCAAGGCCCTCGCGGATGCCCGCATGGCGCGTACAGGCGAGCGCATGTCAGAACTCGCTGGCACCATCGCGCAACAGTTGGGGGTATCCGCTTTCTGGGCAAGGCAGGTCTGCTCCGGCACGAAGGTACCCAGCATCGAGCTCCTACACGGCTTGGTAGATGTCTTCGGTGTTCAGGCAGGGGAGACGTTCTTTACCGCCCCTCCCGCCGAAGCCCTCAACCGCGCACTGCTCCCCATCCTCGCTGCACTGGACCCGACGCAGGACGGACAGGACCTTCGCGCC
This sequence comes from Streptomyces sp. NPDC058145, assembly GCF_042884245.1. Classification (NCBI taxonomy): domain Bacteria; kingdom Bacillati; phylum Actinomycetota; class Actinomycetes; order Kitasatosporales; family Streptomycetaceae; genus Streptomyces; species Streptomyces sp. NPDC058145. Next base: position 8,858 of record NZ_JBHVUH010000018.1, read on the forward strand.
ACGTCCGGTACCAAGACGCCCGCGGAACTAGCCGACGTACGTGGTATCGCCCTGCGCCAGGCCATGGACCTGCCCAAGGAGCGATGGAACGTACTGGAAGCGACCTTGAAGGCATTGCTCGAGGTCGATGAGAGAGACGAGCCTCAGTGAGCACCGGACCGAAGGCGATGCGGCGACTCAGCGCCCGGTTGATCAAAAACATGCGTCAGCTGGCCGGTGATGAAGACGTCATCCCTCTCATCGGCGAAGCATTAAGCCAGGTACGGGGACGGACGGTCCGACTGCGCAAGGCAGCCTTCCCACCCATGACGGCCAGCGGACTGTGGGTGGACCGCACGCGCCACGACTTAATCGTCTACGAGCAGAACACCGAGCCGGAACACCAGCTCGTAATCATCGGCCACGAGGCCTGGCACATGTTCCAAGGCCACTGCAACCATGCCATCACTCATGGACCCGCTGCCTCCCGTGCTCTGCCCAGCGAGGAGACGGCCGACCTCGCGAGACTCGTCGCTGCTGTTTCCGACGCCGACGATGCCTACATGCCTCTGACCGACCGCACGGATGCATCCCTCCATTACGCCGCACGCTCGGACACCCGCACAGTAGACGAGGAACTGCAGGCCGAGCACTTTGGCATGCGGCTCGCCACGCACCTGCAGATGGCTCTGCTGCAGGCGCGCTCCTCAGCTCATCCACAAGAGGTCAGCGGTCGCATCGGGGCTTCCATGGCGCATCGCTTTGCCCAATCGTGACGGTTCGACTGAGGCTGCGCGCGACGCGTGACGAGGAGATGCAGCACGGTGACATCCGGTCCGAGTAATATTGCCTACTACATCTGCGGGGGTGCGCTCTTTCTGACCTGTGCCCTAAAGGTCCCAGCGCTCATCCGCAGGCGACACGACCCGTTACTCCGCTCAGCCTTCATGCTGCTCTTCGCCGGCGGTTGCATCATGATTCTCGCCTCCCGAGAGGCGATCGTCACGCTGAACCAGGCCAGCGGGGTTACGAATTTCACGGCGCCAGTCGTCTATGCGGCACTCGCTGCGTACTCTGGGGCAAGTCTGCTGCTGATCATCCACTGGCGACCGGCACCACCAGAGCAGACGCTGCGCAACGCTCGCTGGTGCACGGCGGCTTACAGCGTGGCCGTCATCGCCATCTTCGTCCTGTTCGGGATGGGGAGAACTCCCGTCGAGCAGGTCACTCTGTTCGACGCCTACTACGCCAACACGCCGTACATCCGAGAAATGATTGTCTTGTACCTCGTTGCCCACGGAGTGGCAGCGATCGCCGTCGTAGTCATGTGCTGGCGCTGGTCCAAAGACATTCACGGCTCCCTGCGGGCAGGGCTGCGTCTACTCGTGCTTGGTTACCTCCTCCATGTGAGCTACGACGCAAGCAGACTTGTCGCCGTTGCTGCCCGGTGGAGCGGGCACAATCTTGACTTCCTTATCGACCAGGTCTCCCCTCTCTTCGCTGCCTTCTCTGCAGTCCCCGGGTCAATCGGATTTACTCTTCCGCTGGTAGGGCCTCGCGTGGCACAGAATGTCCAAGTCATCGGTCAACTGCGACAACTCGCGCCGCTTTGGCGGCTACTGCAGCATGTACCCACCCCTGGTGCGGTCCGTGCCGTACTACCCTGGTGGCGCACCTCGCCGGCCCTACTCCTGACGAGCCGGAAAACAGCGCTGTACGACGCCATACTCTCGCTGACTCCCTACTGCGATCCCGCCACTCGCGATGCGGCCTATCAGGAAGCGCTCCGCCGTGGTCAGGACGACGCCTCGGCCACTGCCAGTGGGGACGCCGCCATGATCATTGCCGCTCTCCAGAGGCAACGCACCCACCCTGCGCACCTTGGAGACGAGGTGCCAGCATCGGTATGGCGCTCCAAGGACCTGATTCCGCTGTCCCTTGCGCTTTCATCGAGTTTCATCCAAGACAATCACGCGCGCCCCAGTGTCTCTGCAGAAAGCAGCCGATCATGAGTCAGGCCTCCCGCCACAGTTCCGCCCGCGCAGTCATCATCGGGGGCAGCATGGCCGGCATGCTTGCCGCGGCCGCTATCAAGGACCAGGTCGAGTCCGTTGAAATCATCGAGGCCCACGACTTGCCCGCAGGGCCCGACCCACGCGTTGGCGTCCCCCAAGCAGCGCATATTCACCTCCTTCATTCAGGCGGCCTCGATGCGATCGAGAGTCTTCTGCCCGGAACCATGAGTCAACTACTCGCCGCGGGGGCTCACCGCATACCGATGACCACCAACATGGTCATCTACTCGCCCGAAGGCTGGTACCGCCGCTGGCAGCGCACCACTCACCACCTGATAGCAGCGAGCCGGAACCTGACCGACCACATCGTCCGGGAGCGGATCCTCAAAGACCCAAGGATCAACGTACGCACACAGACCAAAGCTGTCGGACTCATCGGAAACAGCCGCCAAGTCACCGGTGTACGGATCCACACGGTCGGCCAAGCTGCGACAGAGCTGCCTGCCGACCTGGTCATCGACGCCTCCGGCCGGGCATCCCGCACACCGATCTTCCTCGCCGAGTTGGGAGTCAATGGCCTCACCGAGGACCACATCGACTCCGGCCTGGTTTACGCCAGCCGTATCTACCGTGCTCCTGTCCCCAATCAAGACTGGCCCATGATCAGCATTCAGGCTGACTCACGTTCGCCTCAACCTGCGAACGCGGGGGGCATCCTGCCGATCGAGGGCGACCGCTGGCACGTGAGCTTGATGGGCGCTCCCGGGGGGCACCCCACCCGTGACGCCAACAGCTTCGAGCTCTTTGCACGCACCCTACGACACCCCGTCATTGCCGATCTCCTCACGCACGCTCAGCCACTTACCGATGTCACCGTCACCCACAGCACTGCCAACCGCCGCTACTACTACGAGCGGCTCGGCGCCTGGCCTGAGGGACTGGTAGTACTGGGCGACTCCGTCGCGGCCTTCAACCCCCTTTACGGGCAGGGCATCTCAGTAATCGCACAAGGGGCTCTCGCCCTGCGCAATGTCCTCTCCGACGGCCTGGTCCCAGGCCTCGCCCGGCGTGCCCAACGGGCGATCGCTCGTCCCGTCGATGTGGCGTGGGCTTTGTCCGTCGGGCAGGACATCCACTTCTCCACCACGACCGGCAAGCGTCCCAACATCGCCGATCGACTCCTCCAACGCTACGTCAGCCGGCTCTCGCTCACCGCGACGGGTTCGTTCCACGCTGCCACAGCACTGACTGACGTTTTGACACTTCAGGCCTCGCCCACCTCGCTCGTACGGCCCAGTGTGCTGCTGTCCGCGCTGATAGGCCCTCTGCGACCGCAGCTCGCTGGCCCGCAGTTCACGCCTGCAGAACTCAGCCTTATCACCGACCTGCGTGAGCTGCCATAGGCCAGGTCTTCCACCGCAGCCGCACGGCCGCCTCTGAATCGAGCCTGCCCCGTCTCATGGCGGCAACGGCCATTGAGCCGCCATGACCGATAAGCAGGGTATGCATCCCACATGGTTATGGGTGCGGGACACCACTGTCGAGCAGGCCCGCCTCGGCCAGCTCTGTTATCGCTCCGCCTTACCTCCGGGCCGACGACAGCCCGGCCGTGCGCCGGCGTGCCCGCTTGGTGGGGACCGAGTGCCGGGTGACCGATGCCACGGTCTCAAGGCCGATGAGATCGTTGCCGAAGTACCGATAGCGGACCAGGTCGATGCTGCGCCGGTACTCGCGCACAGCATGCGCGTCGTAGCGGGTGAGAGCCGGGATGGCCTTGGCTGAGAGCGTGTGCCGGCCGGGGCGGGCGATGTTGTACGACGCGTTGCCTGCGGGGTAGGAGACCGACGAGGCCCCGCGCGATGTGTGCGCGCGGGGCCTCGGTCATGCGGTGGAACAGCTCAGGCGACGGAGGCGATGAATGCCTTCCACGCCTCCGGCCGGACGGCAAGGGCCGGTCCGTTGGTCTGCTTGGAGTCACATACGCCGACAGCACTGGTCAGGGCGGCGACCTTCACGCAGTTGCCGCCGTTGTTGCTGTAGGAAGACGTGAACCAGTCGCCTTCGGGGGCGAGGTCCAGGGCGCGCTTGTTGAGGGCCATGTCTTAGATCTCTCGTGATAGTTGGTGCAGGAAATTCGGCGTCTCCCCGACGGGAATGGCGCCATCCCGCAGGGCGTCGAACCTGCGGGCATACCTCCAGACCTCAGTGTCCTTGTCCGTGAGGTTGGAAGCCCCGTCGGCCATGTCCATCTGGACGACCGTGGGTACCGGATCTTCGAACTCCATCAACGTGAAGTTGAAGTGAGCCCGGTAGCCGGAGGTGTTCATGGGCAGCACCTGGAGCGTCACGTTGTCCAGGCCGGCCAGGTCGATCAGGCGATCGATCTGTTTCACCATGATCTCGCGGGTGCCGATGATCCGGCGGAGGGCGGCTTCGTCGAGGATGGCGCGGATCTGGACAGGGTTGTCCCGGGTGAGGATTTCCTGGCGCTCCATCCGGAGGGCGACACCGCGTTCCACGAACTCGGTCGTCTGTTCCTCTACCAGCTTGCCGGTCTCGAACAGCTTGCGAGCGTATTCCTCGGTCTGGAACAGCCCGAAGACTACGCCCGGCTCCCACGCCCTTATGGACTTGGCACCATCCTCAAGGCCGATATACATGGCCAAGCCTGACGGCATCGTGCGGGCGTATGTAGACCACCAGCCGCGGTTCAGACTGTCGCGGTGGATCTCGACCAGGAAGTCGACGTCTTCCAGGTCGGTGATGCCGTAGCGAGTCAGCAGGGTGACGAGGTCAGCGGCCCGCCGGAACGCGGATGTGCCCTTCTCGACCCGGTACAGCTGTGAATCTGAGATGCCGGTTTCCTTGACCGCCTCCTTCAGAGACTTGAAGCCGGCCCTGACGCGCAGGCGCTCCAGCTCCTTTCCAAGCTGCACGCGCCTGACTGTCGGTCCTGTAGGAGCCGCCACGTGCCCTCCTGCGTCCAGTCGACTCGATTCTGCCCCGAGCCCTTGGCGCTCAGTCGAGAGTCCCCCGAACTCGGCAGTGAGTTCGGCGGCTTGACGTGTGAGTCCGTCGGGTCGGGGTGCGAGCCCCGAGTGTGTCAGCTCTAGTACCCCTTGCAAAGAGGAGAGCATCGGCGCTCGCATATGCCATGTCGCGTGAAAACTTCACTTCGTCTTGCAGGTCAACTGTCGCATGAGTCAGCCTTGTTGAGCCACGGAAACGGCTCTTTCCAACTGCGGTCCGTTACCGAGGCCCGGGTGCGCCCGCCTGCTCCGACGCGGCTTCCCGGCGAGCACCAACCCCCTGAGACGGGCCGCCGTCGCACTGCACCATTCCCCTCGACGGCGGCCTGCGTGCTCTCCCCCCAATCAGACCGGACGGAGACACCTCCATGTCACCGAGCACGGCACCGACGTCCTGGATGGACCGGGACAACGAGGTAGACGAATGGATGCGCGGCCGCACCATGCGGCCGGCCGCGCATCGTGGCCTGTACCTGAAGCGGCGACGCGAGCAGGGCAACACCGTCGCCATAGAGACGCCCGTGAGTCGGAAGCGGCGCATCATCGCCTACGCGCTCACCGACGCCGGCGGGCAGGCCGATCACACCATGACCTCCGTACGGCTCCTCATCGCGCGGCACGGCTACGACGTGGTTCACGAGCTGGCCGACGTGCACGCCCCGCACGCACCATTGGCCCGGCCCGGCTGGCTGGAGGCCCGACGCCTCGTCTCCACCGGATTCGCCGACGGCATCGCTGTCCTGAACCGCGAGGCCGTCAGCGTCCGCGATGACGAGTACGCGGAAGAACTCCGCTGGCTCGGCGACCGCCCGGCGCTGCTGCTGCTCGTCATCCACGAGGCCGTCCCTAGAAGGAAGTTAGGCCGCTGGCTCGAGGAGCGTCAGATCGGCTGGCGGCAGATCGTCGCGCAGGTCTTGTACGTGATCTCCGTGACCGCCGCCGTCGTCTCCGCACTGCTGTACACAGATCACCACTGAGAGGAGAGCCGATGGCAGAGCTGCCTGCTCGGGAGCCCGGCGCCGCGCTGCGCGTCATACACGGCACCGCGCCCGCCCCGTCCGGTGACGTGAACCTGTTCGGCGTCCCGGCCGGCGAGGTCGCGAGCACCGACCCCTTCCGCCTCGCCCGCCTGTGCCCGGTGCGCGGCGGCATGAACGACCCGGAGCCAGCAGCATGAGGCAACAGGTGCAGGTCGAGCACAGCCGCCGGAGCCCGGCGTACTGGAACCACCTGTACGAGGCCGGGTATCGGGTCAAGGAGCCCGAGGCGTTCGAGCGGCAGATGTTCCGCAACTACGCCACGGTGAAGGCCGGGATGCTGGCCGTCGACGTCGGCACCGGCCGCGGTCACATGGCTGCGCACATGGCCAAGTGGGGCCTAATGGTCCTGGCCTACGACTTCAGCACCGTGGCCATCGCCGACGCACGGGCCAGCCACCAGAGCTGCGGCGACCAGTTGACCTTCGCCGAACACGACTTCACCACCGACGCCATCCCGCCTGAACTCGTGCCCGGCACGGTCGACGTCATCTCCTGCCGGCACAGCTTCGAGTTCCTGGATCGGCCCCGGTTCCTCACCGACGCGCGGCGCTGGCTCACCTCGGCGGGCGTCCTGCAGATCACCACGCACCGGGCGAAGCGAATGCCGCCGGCGGCCGCCCACCAGGGCCTGCGTGACGAGGACATCGAGCAGCTGCGCCAGGGCTGGCGGTACATGACGACGTACGGCCTGGACGGGGACGACAGCGTCATCGGGATCGTGCTGCGTGGCCCGCGTTGAAACCCGCCGTCTCGGTGCCGACTGCAGCACGGTCGGCACCACCACACTGCATGTGCGCAAGAAGGGACCACCCGTGGACTACTTAACCCGGCGCGGACGGCTGCTGACGTCGTCCAGGCCCATGCCGGACTGGGAGGTTGTGGGATCGAGCGGCTCCTGGCTGCATCTGGCTGACGGCCGCCGGATCTTCGACGGATCGAGTGGCCTGCTCTGTGCGAACGTGGGGCAGGGCAGCCCCAAGGTCTTCGGCCGCCTCGCGGAACAGTTCTCCAGGTACACCTACGGTGGCGCCGCCGTGGTCCAGCCCCGCGTCCAGATGGAGCTGATGGAGCGCCTGTGCCACGCCGTGGGCCGACCGGAGGACTCCGTTGCGCTCACGACGTGCGGAACGCTCGGTGTCGAGGTCGCAGTGGGCCTGGCCCGGAACATCACCAGGGTCCGCGACGGAAAGCGCCGCGGGGACATCCTGACGTCCACCCTGAGCTATCACGGGATGAGCGCGCTCACCCTCGGCCTCGCCGGGAACCACGCCCGCCGGCCACGGCCGGAAGACGCGCTAGGCCTCGGCCCGGCCTTCGCGCCGCCCTACCCGCCCACTCACCCGCACTCCACGGGCGCCTGCGACGCATCGTGCGCCGACGACGAGATCGCGCAGGCGATCGACAGCATCGGTGCGGAGAACGTCTCCGCCGTCCTGATCGAGCCCGTCAACGGGAGCACCGGCGGCGCCTACGTGCCGCCCGCCGGGTACCTGCGGCGGGTGTCGGAGATCTGCCGGGAACGCGACGTCCTGGTCATCCACGACGAGGTGCTGACCGGGCTGTGGCGCACCGGTACTGCACTGGCCAGTCACCACTGGGACGGTGCCGAGCCGGACCTGTGCATCCTCTCCAAGGGCCTGGGAGCCGGGTACACCGGCGTCGGCGCAGTACTGGTGGCGCCCGAGATTGCGCCGCTGATCTGGCACAACGACGCGGACCCGCTGCCCGCGATGGGCACGATGGCCACCCATCCCCTCCAGGCCGCGATGTGTCTCGGCGTCCTGGACGAGCTGGAAGCCAAAGGCGACAGCACCCTCCAGGCCCGAGGAGAGCGCCTGGGGAGGCTCCTGCAGGCCCTCACCGACCTGCCGGCCGTGCGAGACGTCCGGGGCCTGGGCTTTCTGTACGGCGTGGAACTGTCGCCTGGCCTGCTCTGGCCCCTGATGACGGAGGCCGAGAACCGCGGCGTGTTCTTCTACCCGTTCACCGGAGTCGGCGAGCCGAGGAGCGAAGGTCTCGTCATCGCCCCTCCGCTGACCTCGACGGACGCGGACATCGACTTCATGGTCACGGCGCTCGTCGACGCGCTGACCACGCTGGCCGAGAGCCGCTAGCCCCCCGGGGCCGTCACCGCCGCTCAGGCGCTGGCCTGCCGCCGATCCGGCGGCCTTCTCACTGCGCCGCGCGCACAACGCGCGCAGGCCATAAGACATCGAGCCCATCGCGGGCCACTCAAGGAGTCGAGGAGGACCCCTCGTGTACCTGCCCTACCCCGTCATAGAGCAACTGTCCGAGACGCAGGTGGCGACCTGGAAGCGGCACTTCGCCGGTGACGGTCACGAGCGCCCGCGCAGCGTGGAGGAAGGCATCTGGCGGCGCACCCAGGACCCGACGAACGCCGAGCAGTCCGGGTGGACCGAGGACGCCGCGGGGCGTCGCCGGATCGTGCACTACCGGTACGACTACGCGCTGGACTACACCTTCCCGGTGCCGCGGCTGGTGCTGTCCGAGCTGTACCTGTACGTGTCGCACACCGCACCGGCCGACGAGATCGCGGCCTACGGCCAGAACGTCCGCATGTGGCTTAGCGAGGGCCGGTGGAAGCCCCAGCAGCCAGGGACCTGGCAGCGCGGGGACCTGGCGGTGACCCTCGCCGAGTTCGACGTCCACCCGCAGGACGAGCGCGCCGACCGGGACACGCCCGAAGGGTTCCGGTCGCTGGACGTGCGGTTCTCGTCCGAGGGCTACAGCAGCCCGGCGCGTACCCTGCGCAACCTGCCCTGGGACGTGCTGGCCGGCGGTATCCGCATCAAGGAGAAGCGGGGCAACCCGGCCATCAGCAGCGACCTCACCGGGATCCTGGACTTCCTGCCGTTCCAGGTGGAGGTGGGCTGCGGCACGTCGATCGAGGCGGGCATCCCGCCGCTGCACTACCTGCACGAGGTGTACCGGGTGACCGCGCGGAAGGACAACACGCTCACCCAGGCGCACGCGTTCACTCTCTCGCCCCAGGCCGACACGCTGGTCCAGGAGCTGCTGCTGGACGCACCGGCGAAGGCGCAGGACCTGACGCAGATGTTCGCTCAGTGCTTCATCGCCGAACCCACCCCGGCGCACACGGCGCTCAAGGCGTTGCACGACGCCGGGCACATGGTCGGCCCCGTCATCACCCACAACTTCGACGTGCTCTCCGCCCGGGCGGGGCTACCCGAGGTGTTCGTCCGCCGCTACGACCAAAAGATCCCGCCCGTGCCGCTGCTCGACGAGGCCCGGTCTCTCCTGGTCATCGGCCTCCACGCCGACCGGCGTGCGGTGCAGGCGCGAGCCCGCGCCAAGGGGATGCGGATCTTCTTCGTGGACCCGGAAGGGCTGACGGAGAACGGCGTCTTCAAGGAGTACCGGATCGAAGGGGCCCGCGAGGGGGACACAGTGGTTCGGGCGGCTGCGATCCCGGCCCTCGGCCACCTGTGCGAACTTCTCGACGTGAAGGCGTGACAGAACCAGCGCAAGGTTCAACGGGCCCTCGTTCAGGGCGATAGCGTCGTGGGGGGGGGGGGGGGGGGGGGGCCCCCCCCCCCCCCCCCCCCCCCCCCCCCCCAAAGAGATTGGGGTGTTGGGTGTGTTGGACGCGGGCACACCCCACCCCCCCCCGC
>NZ_JBHVUH010000018.1:18583-174924 GCF_042884245.1 Streptomyces sp. NPDC058145
TGGCTCCGACCGGGCCCCCCCACATCTTATCATAACTTTATTCGTGCTCGGCTGTAAATACCCACCCAACTTTACTAGGCGCATTCTTACCGGCTTTTCGGGGGGTGGGGCCGATGGTTTTTGGCCCCCCCACGGCACCAACCGACAAGGACAGCAAGATGCGAGTTTCCGTGATCGGCTGTGGTCACCTCGGCATCCCGCACGCCGCGGCGATGGCCGAGCTTGGCCACGAGGTCATCGGCGTGGACGTCGACCAGACCAAAGTCGGCCGGCTCAACGCCGGCGAGTGCCCCATCTACGAGGTGGGGCTTCCCGAGCTGATCGCACGGCACACCGCGAGTGGACGTCTGCGGTTCACCACCGACATCCGCGAGGCCGCAACCTTCGCCGAGCTGCACTTCATCGGCGTCGGCACGCCCATCGACGCGGACGGCCGCTCCTACGACACCCGCCAGGTCTACGGCGCCATCCGCCAGCTCGCCCCGCACCTTGACCGGCCGTGCACGATCGTCGGGAAGAGCACGGTCACCGTCGGCACCACCAGCCAGGTCACAGCCCTCGCCCAGCGCCTCGCGCCAGCGGGGCAGGCCGTCGACATCGTGTGGAACCCCGAGTTTCTGCGCGAGGGGCACGCGGTCGAGGACACCCTGCGCCCGGACCGCATCATCGCCGGTCTCACCACCGCCGAAGGTGAGAAGGCGATCCGCGCCGTGTACGCCCCCATCCTGGACACTGGCGTCCCCATCTTCGTTACCGACCCGCCGACCGCCGAGCTGGCCAAGGGCGCGGCGAACACCTTCCTCGGCTTGAAGATCAGCTACATCAACGCCGTGGCCGACATGTGCAAGGCCGCCGGAGGCGACGTCACCCAGATCGTGGACATCCTCGGCATCGACCCCCGCATCGGTAGCGGCGGTATGCGACCCGGCATCGGCTATGGCGGCGGCTGCCTGCCCAAGGACGTCCGCGCCTTCACCGCGAGCGCCCGGCAGCTCGGCGCCGAGAAGGCCGCCACCCTTCTGCTCGCTGCCGAGAAGATCAACGAGAGCCGTACCAGCGTCGCCCTGGAACTCATCACCCACGCCCTGGGCGACCGGCCCATCAGGGACGCCCGGATCACCCTATGGGGCGCGGCGTTCAAACCCGGCACCAACGACGTCCGGGAGTCCCCCGCCCTCGCGCTGGCGCAGGCCCTGCAGCGGGCCGGCGCGCACGTCACCGTGCACGACCCGCAGGCCGTGCGGACCGCCATGCAGCGCAATCCCGAACTCGACTACACCGACGACCTGGCGCAGTCGGTCGACGGCGCCCACGCCGTGGTGCTGGGAACCGAGTGGCCCGAATACCGGCAGGCCGACCCCGAAGCTCTCCGGGACAGCGTGACAGACCCGCTGATGGTCGACTGCCGCACCACCCTCGACGCCGCTCGCTGGCGCTCCGCCGGCTGGACCGTGCACCAGATCGGGCGGCCCGAGAAGTAGTCCCGGACCGGACGTACGGCATTGCTCGTCTGGCCCCCCCGAAGCCGCTTCGGGGGGCCACTGCTGCCGCCCCGCCGCTACCGCGCAAGGGCCCCAAGAGGAAACGGCCTGGACCTGTCCGCGCGGCCGCCTACGCTCGAACGCATGAGCAGCCCCATGTCGCTGGCCGCCCTGGAACCGGTGCTGAAGCGGGACAAGGAACTGATGATCAGCGGGGCAGTCGGCACGCTGTACGTCATGGTGAAGGGCAGCGACTGGATACCCGGATGCATCCTCGTCGACGGTGCCCCACAGGCAGTCGGACTCACCCGCGGGCAGTTGCCGCCCGGCTGTTCTGCCCCCAGGTGGTCACGGACACGGGCGCGAAGCTGTCCAAGTCCCTCATCCGAGAGGGGTGCGCACCCTTGCCTGACGGTGCGGCCCCCTGGATGCTCGACACCCGAGAGTGGCCCGGCTCGTTGGGTGAGTACGTCGACCGCTTGCTCAGTCTGACGGACGTATTACTCGCCGACCCCCGCCACTTCTTCCGGCTTCCCTGGCGCCCGTTGCTCGCCGCACGCGCCGCGATCGGCGGGCGCCCACAAAAGAGACCGGACCACCCCTCAGCCTGGACAGCGATCCGGGGTGGTCCGGTCGAGGGAGTCCCTGGTCAGGGCCCCGGTGCCGATGGTACCGGGGTGGTCGGCGTGCCCGAACTCGGGTGCGGCTGCAACCCCCTGCCCCATCGCGAAGTTAGAGCGGGTCACAGTTGCAGCTCGGTCGGGACCTGCACCACCAAAAGTCAGCCACGGCGGCGGGCTCGCCGAACGAGCACCCGTCACGTGTGTCTCCAGCAACCCCCCGCCGACCTCAGCCACACTTCGGTCCGTCCGACCGCTGGCCGCTGGTCGTGCTGCTCATCGACGAAGCCCACACCTACTTCTGCGACAAGGGCAGCGACCCGCCGAGGGGGCGCAGCAGATCCTGAAGTCCCTCAACGCCGACCACGAGTCCCCGGCGTTCATGGCCGCGTCGCTGCAGTACAGCGAGGACTGGCAGTGCTTCACCGGATTCCCGGTCGTGGCCCGCTGGAGCCTGGAGCAGGACTCGCCCGCCCTGTTCGAGGAGGGAAGCCGCACCGGTACGCGACATGTCTGGGGCGGCCGCACAGCATCGCACTGCCGGCGGTGACGACGACGGAGCCGCCCGGCCCCTACTGGCTGCGCCCCTTCCGCGGTGACCGGCTCGTCCCGCCGACGGCGCTGGGTGAGCAACTCGACCTGTTCCAGCCCGGCCCGACTCCGCACGAAGCGGTGCTCAGCTCCATGCTGAGCACGATCTCGTGACACGGAAGGTGGTACGCCAATGACCGCCGCCACCCGAGCGCCGACCGCATTCGCGGGCATCTCAGCCGACTACATCCGCCGCACCTACGAGGAAGTATTGGGAGACGCCCGGATCGGCCCCCCGGCCCCGGGCGACGAGAAGCGCGCGCGTCTTACGGCCAGCCTGCTCATTCAGCTCCGCGTACTCCTCGCGCACCTCGAAGCCCGGGCAGGTGAGATACCCGGGGAGACCGGCAAGACCGCCAAGCACGTCATGAGCCGCACGCGCGAGACCCTGGCCCTGGGTCTCACCGGGCCCAGGCCCCCCACCAACTTCACGACATGGCATGCCTGGCCCGGTCGCTGCTTGAGATGTGCAGGCTAGCGGCCGTCCTTTCGCCGGGCCGCGCCCAGCCGCCGGACATAGAGACTCCGTTGCCGCACGACGCCCCCTGAGCGTGCAGCAACGGGCAAGACGCCCGCAGCAGCCCGGCCGGGTACTCCCCCAGGTTGCTGTGGGACAGACTCCGCCCGTCCTTGACCAGGCAGTCGGCGCGGGCGGAGACCGGCGCTGGGGTTCCACCCCCCGTTGGGCCCCAGCGCCGGCACGCACCTGTGCGCGTTCGAGTCGCACACCTCACCACAGACGGAGGGCACTGTGCACGACACCCAGTTAACGGAACTCGCGGGCCAGACCGTACTGGTCACTGGCGGCGCCGGGCTGATCGGCAGCCGGATCACCAACTACTTGCGGCAGATCGGAGCCCGTCCGATTGCCCTGTGCACGTTGGACGCCTACCCGCGAGCCACCTACCGGGACCTGTTCGGCGTCGACCCCGCGGACCCTGGCGTCGTCGTCGGCGACGTCCAGGACGCGGCCCTGGTCAAGAAGGCCGTGGCCGACGCCGACTATGTGATCCACGCGGCCGCGCTCGCCGACGTCGCCGCCTGCACCCGCGAGCCCATGGCAGCGATCCACAACAACATCACCGGCACGCAGGTACTTCTCGACGCGGTCGCGGCCTGCGAGCGGATCCGCCGCCTGGTGTACGTCTCTTCGGCCAGCGTCTACGGCAACGGCAACCCCGACGACTGGGCGCGCCCCTGCGACGAGTTCCGGTCGGTGCGGGCCCTGCTGGAATCGGTGTACGGGCGGGTGCCGCCGCAGTTCCACGAGCACGCGCCGCTGCGCCCGATGTCCGTCTACGGCAACACCAAGGCGTGGGGGGAGACGCAGGCCGCGCTCACGCTGGGCGCGGTGGGCTCCTCGTACACGATCGTCCGGTACTTCTCCGTCTACGGAGATCCGCAGGTGGTCAAGGAGAACAGCCACTCATGGGTGGTGGCCTGGTTCGCCACCCGGGCCGCGCTGGGGCTGCCCCTGCACCTCAACGGAGGCGGCCACCAGATCCGGGACCTGGTCCACGTCGATGACATCGCCGAAGCCACCGTGCGGGCCCTGATCGCGCCCCGCGCCCACAACGAGACGATCAACATCGGGACCGGCACGCCCACCAGCATTCGGAAGGTCGCGGAGCTGGTCACCGCCCGGTACCCGGGGACTCGGATGGTGGAGACGCCGATGCCGCCCGGTGACCCGCTCGGTGGGTACGCCGCCATCAACCGCATGGACTCGGTCCTCGACCTGGCGGCCCACGATCACCGTTGAGGAAGGAGTGGCCCGCTATGCGGACTGGCTGAGCCGGACCCCCGGCGCCATCCCCGGGTGGCTGCGGTCCGAGTCCGAGGCCGCTTCCGCCTGATCAGATGACCGGCGGCCGGCCAAGCCGGGTCATCCGCCACACCGTGGCCCAGCGCATCGGCCGGCGGGGCGGGCACGGGGTACGCACGCCTTCGGCGAACCCTCCGAGCCAGGCCCGAAGCCCCGCCACCGACCGCATTCGGGCCACGGTCAGCACAGCCCACACACCCAGGTAGACGGGAACGAGGGGGGCGGGAAGGTGCCTTTTGGCGAGCCAGACCCGGTTACGGGCAACCATGCGGTAAAAGACCGCGTGCCGGGTCGGCGACGTCCACGGATGCTGAAGGACCAGCTCCGGCGCATAGAGCACCTTCCAGCCCACATCCAGGGCCCGCCACGCGAGATCGGTCTCCTCGTGCGCGTAGAAGAACGGCTCCGGCCAGCCGCCGATCTGATCCAGCATCCGCATGGACAACCCGTGACCGCCGCCCAGGAACGTCGTCACCAGCCCGCCCCGCGTCGGGTCCGTTGCGCGCAGGCGGGGGATGTGGCGGCGCTGGGTGCGGCCGCGTTCGTCGGCGATACGGAAGCTCACGATGCCCAGCCGGTCATCCGCCGCGTACAGCTGCGTGAGCCGGGTGAAGACGTCCGGGCTGATCAGCAGACCGTCATCGTCCAGGTCCACCACCACATCGACGTCCCCGAACTCCCGCAACCGCGCCATAGCGGCGTTGCGGCCGCCGGAGACCCCCAGGTTCTCCGGCAGCTCGACACCGGTCACCCCCTCGGGCAGGGGCGGCAGCGGCGAGCCGTTGCCGACGACCACCACCCGCGCGGCGGGCGTGTCCTGCCCCGCGACCGACGCGAGCAGGTCGGCAAGCTCGGCGGGCCGATTGCCCATCGTCAAGATGGCGACGCCTAAGCGCGGGTGATGCACGGATGAACTCCCCGTTCCTCGGTTCCGGTGCCGGTGATGCTAGCCGCCGCCGGACCGGCCACCGACCACCTACCGGAAGCCTCTCGATGCCCACCCTCCGCCTCGGCAACTACCTCACCGCCCCCACCAGCGACATGCTCGCCGGCACCCCGTACGGGAAGATCGAGGAGACGGACCTGTCCGACTTCCTCGCGGCCTGGGAGAACTGGCACGCCCAAGCCCTGACCCAGCTCCCCCACCGCATCCACCCCACCGCGCAGATCCACCCGACCGCGATCATCGGCGACGACGTAATCATTGGCCCCGGAGTACGCGTGTGGGAGTTCTCCACCGTCCGCACCGCTTCCGTGCTGTGCGCCGGCGTATCAGTCGGCTTCAACTGCGAAGTCACCCGCACGTTCCTCGGCGAGCGGACCATCCTCGGCCACCGGATCGGCGTGAACCGCACCCTGGTCGGCGCAGACGCCCACCTGTCCGCCAACGTGACCGTCGCGGCCATCAGCCTGTGGAGCCCCCACATGAGCAACCCCGAACGCGAGATCGTGCTCCGCGCCCCCGGCGGCCTGTACCGCTGCGGCACACCCCAGTTCGGCGCCCTGATCGGTGACCGCGTCCAGACCGGCAACAACATCAGCCTCGGCCCCGGCGTCGCAGTCGGCCGTGACTGCCGGATCGCCAGCGGTGTCACCCTCGCGGCCCGCTCCATCCCCGATCACAGCGCCATCACGGCACCGCACACCGCCGACGCCCACGTTCGCCAGCGGGCCGCCCAGCACGGGAACGCGCCCGCATCCGCATGACCCCTTCCCTCCAACCACCAGGAATCATGAACGGACAACCGGCACAGCCCACCATCGACACCCACGTCATCGTCCGCGACGGCGGCAGGATCAGCGAGGCAGCCCGTACGGCTGCGGTCGCTGGCATCTGCCGTCGGGGAAGCTCGACCAGGGCGAAACCCTCACCGCCGGGGCCGCCCGCGAGCTGCTCGAGGAGACCGACGTACGCGCCGCCCCCGACCGGACTGGTGAGTTGGCCGCGCAGACGGTTGATCCTGCGGGTGCAGTCCGCGTTCAGGTCGGCCCGGCGGCTGGTAAGGACCCGCAGCTCGATGGCTTGTTCGTCGTCCGACCGCAGGACTGTCAGGTCGTGACGCATCCGGGCCTGATCGTCGATGACGTGTGGTGGCTCCGCCGTCCGTGGCCGCCACCAGCACAAGGACTGGCGCGAACGCGTCGCCGACTGGCACCGCAAGGTGCTCGCCGCCCTGGGCCGCCCTCATGAACCGCCGCCTGGCTGCACAGCCTCATCAGTGCGCTGTTGTGTCGGCAGGGTGAACCTCCCGGGCTTTTCCTCCACCAGCCAGCCCCGTTCCACCGGCCTCTTCAACCGGGCTCTCGCACCCTCGACGCGTGAGGCGGAGGCGAACCTGATTCCATCCAGGCCTACATCTCCGCCCACCTGCAGCAGTCGCAGGAGTTCACCATCCTCATCGACGACGACCGCGCCCGCGAAGCAGCCGACTTGGTCGGAATGAAGATCGACGGCGACGAACTCGTCGTCACCCTGGTCCACTGCACCTCCGAGCCGATCCCGGCGGCCGGGTGGCCGACCTGTACGAGCTGTGCGGCCAAGCCGTCCGCGGTGCAAAGTGGCGACAGGACCACCTGGGCCCGCTCCTCGACCACCTGGACCGACGCGCCAGAAGCTTCCGAGCCCGCACCGGAGTGTCGCCCTGGGCCGTCTTGCCGGGGAAGGTTCGAGGGCGGCTGATGCTGGTCGGGATGGAGGGTGAGGCGACGTGCTCGTCGCGGGTGCGGCTCCATCTGGTCAAGAACCGCGGATGGGACTTCCTGCACGGCGGTAACGTACCGGTACTTATCCCGGGCGGCTGCCTCGTACCGCCGGTCGTCGTCTTGGCGGACATCCCTCTGGTGTACAGCGGGGATGGGTCGTTCGATGGCTCGGCGGGAGCAGACGTCACCAGTACGTCTGGGGCAGCACTTGCAGGGCCCAAATGGGAACATGGTCCGGTGAGCGCTACCCCCTCTAAAAAGTCGGCCCAGCGTTGTTCCGATCCTGACTGTTCACAGTCGGCCGCATACCGCACCCGCTCACGCCCCGCATGGTGTGACGGTTGCATTACCAAGATCCTCCGCGTCGGCGGCTTGGAGCCGCTGGAGCCGTTTACCAAGCCGAAGGCCTGGCGTCTGACGCGCTGCTTGAACTGCAGGGTGGAGGCGCACTACCGGTTCGAGTACACCCTGGAGAAGAACAACACAGGGGAAGCGACATGCCGTGCCTGCTTCTGGACGGCGTGGGCTGCGGAGCAACGTCGGGCGCAAGGGGCGCACGCGAACCTGGTTCCGATTCCGGCCTCTGATGCGCAGCAGATCGCGGAGGCTCACGGCTACGACTATCTCGGGCCACTGACCAGCCCGTCGCTCACGGACGATCCTCATCACGTCCGGTGCCGGCACTGCCAGCGGGTGAGCGCAGATCGTCTGGGCGACATCGAGTTCGGGTGCACGTGTCAGGTCAACCCTGGCCGCAGCGCACAGCAAGCCGCAGCTGGTCCTCGCAACCTCGCCAAGGACTGCGGACTGGGCGTGCTTACGTGGTGGGATCACGAGAGCAACACGACAGCAGACTGGGAGACTGCCACAACCCGGTCCACGCGAGAGGTCTACTGGCGCTGTCCCGACTGCGGACTTCAGTTCACCAAGCGGGTAAGGGACATGGTGAACCACAGGTCGTGTCCCAGCTGCGAACCCGGGCAACGTGCTGTACAGAAGGCCCGCGATGAGCGTTACAGGGCTACGCCCGTTGCCGACGTGCCGTTCCTGCTCGAAGCGTGGACTGACGGGGCTGATCCGCGCAGCGTGACCGTCGAGATTGGTGGCCCCGCGCGCGACTTTCGATGCCCGCAGGGCCACGCCACTCGTATATCGCCCTACATGTACCTCCACCTGGACTGCCCATCCTGCGCTGAACCGGACCCTGTCGACGAGCTGCCCATCGTCACCGGCGAGGACACCGCGCCGTACCGGCTCAATCCTGAGATTGTTGCGCAGTGGCACCCGACCAAGAACCGCAACAAACAGGTTGCGACGGTTTCCCCGGGATCACGAAAGAGCGTCTGGTGGCGAGAGCCGAGCTGCGGCCACGAGTGGCAGGAGAGCCCCTGCAAGCGTGACCAGGGTCAGCGCCTTCGCTGCCCGCAGTGCCGCACCATCCTCGACTCGCTCGCGTACCACTTCCCAGAGCTCGCAGCCGAATGGTCGCCGGGCAACCCTTTGTCCGCCTGGCAGGTGCGCCCAACAGGCCAGACCCAGTTCATCCCCCTCTGGATATGCTCCAGGACTCCCGAACACACCTGGCAGGCCTCCCTCCCGTCCAGGAGCGCAGGCAGCGGCTGCCCAGAGTGCCGGGAGCATGGAAAGTCCCGTGTGGAACTCGAGTACCACAAGGCCGCCGCAAAGGCGTTCGGTCGCGCCGCGTCCGGCCAGTCGGTTCGCCACGCAGCGTTCACGCGACGCTCGCACTGGCTTGTCGACATAACTGCCGAATTGCCACAAGGGCGCAACCTTGCAATCGAGTACGACGGCAGCTATTGGCACGCCAACAAGGCCGAACTCGACGTTGAGAAGTCGTACGACCTGCTCAGGGCTGGGTACCTCGTAGTTCGGCTACGCGAACATCCCCTGCCTCCGCTGCCGATCGACGACCCCGGCTACACCGAGTTCGTCGTTTATGCGACGGCCCCGACCCCGGAAGCGACGACAGAGCTCGTCAAACAGTGGGCGGTGACCCGACCCATCTGTGGTAGTCCTGGCGTTGCCGAGTAGTCACCGGCCGATCCTCGTTGCTCCGCACTGTCGGGGAGGGAAGAGTCCTGACTGGCGTTGCGGTTGCGTCCGCGGAGCGTGGGCTCGACGTGGTAGTTCCGTGGGGGTCATGTTAAGCGGCATCCTCGAGTGCTGCGGCGGTCTCAACCGCTCCCTTGTTACAGGGCGGTTGGGGCTCCTAGGAGCGCTGAGCGAGGTCCTGCAAGATGCGGAGGGCCTTGCAGGGTCATGGTGAAGCCGCGCCGCCCAGTTGTTGCAATCCGCCTCCCCACGGCGACTAGCCTGACCTCACGCTCAAGCTTCGCACGCTGGTCGAAAACGGCACCACCGCCGTGTTAGAGCCCGTGTTCCTGGTCCTGAGTAGGGCCGTTCCCTTTCCGGTGCCCGCGCCGCAACCGCGCGACGCCGTACCCAGCCGCCCGTCTCATCGAGGCGCCAGCCAGCCTCGATCGGACGTCCCTCCATCGCCTGCTTGATCGCACCTTCCTTGAGCGCAGCCACCGCAGCGGCCAGGGTTACGGATGGCCGCTCCCTGGAAATGGCCTGTACGAGTGCCGGGAGATCGGCCCGCTCGGGAAGTTCCGGCTTCTTCGTCGTGGAGGGTGACTTCCGGCGCAAGGTGGAGCTGGTGACGCCGGAGACGGCCGCGCGCCTAGCCCGCCGCAGGGGGGCGAGGCCCAACGAGTCCTGAGCCGCGGGGTTCGACAACGCTTCACCGCTCGCCCCCGACCGCAGGCATGGGGGTTCTTTGTCGTACCCTGCGCGTTTCTTGCAGTGGTGCCAGTCGCCTGGCGCGCGCGTGCCTCGCCAACTGGGAGGCCTTGAGACCGGATCAATTAGGTATGCCGGAAGACGTCTGGTGTCTACCGTTCTACGCATGAACGACGTCATGCCCGAGGGCGACGCGATACGCCTTTTCACCGTTCCGATCACCGAGGAGCTCGCGGGGGAAACTGCCGCGATCCTGACCCGGTTCCGCGAACTTGCGGACGACGGGCTGCGCGTGGAGGACCTTGAGGCATTCGAGCAGAACACCACCTCCCTGTTCCGCAGGGAGGCAGCGGCGCTCGGTGCCCTCAGCGAACCGCTGGGCACCGAGCGTCAGAGCCTTCACGGCATGTTGCTGCAGACCGCGGACCTCACGAAGGACAACGCGCTCGACCACGTACGCGCTCTGGAGCACGACATTCTCATGCAGCCGCCACCGGTGTGGTCGCCGCTCACCCTCAGCCGAGTCGTGCTGGAAGGCGTGCTCTTCACCGAATACCTCTTCGACCCCACCATCTCCCTGAACAAGCGTCTCGCCCGCCTCACGGGGATGTGGATGACCGATGCCCTCCACGCCCAGAAGCAGGCGGAGGCCATCGGTCCCGAGGATCAGGCGAAGGCCGCCCAGATGCTGGCCTATGTCGAAGACTGCTTGCGCAAGTGCCAGGCCGTCGAACGACGCAACGGTAACGGCAAGCTCATCGGCTACATCATCGACGGCGAGACCGCGCCCATGGATATCAACATCACCGAGCGCGCGTCCAAGGCCATGCCCGCCTGGCTCCCCGCGCCGTACCGATTGACGTCCGGAGCGGCGCACAACCGGCCATGGATGATCGGCCGCGCCAAGGACTCGGCTAACGGGGACGGGCTGGCCGGAGAGGCGGCCACGGTGGTGGCCGCGGCGATGGTCGCCATGGGATCCGTCGAGACAGTTGTGAAGGTCTGCGGGGAATACTTCGGAGTGCACGTCAGCGAGGCCCTGCGGCAGATGGAGGAGGAGCGCAAGGCGTTCTTGTCCAGGGCGATCGAAATCGCGCACCCAGGGTAAGGCGAAGAGCGCAGGCGCTTGGCGCCGGCCGGGCCGTCCCGCGATGCTACGACGATCAGCGTACGCCGTCCTCGTACGTGCGCCGCTTCACCCGGTGGCTCACGGCGCCGCGGACGGCCCTGTCGTCCAGTGGTCGAGGTAGCCGTTTTCCTCGCCGCAGACGTTCCATGGCGGTTCCAGGACCGCGCCGTCCTTGCAGACGGCCGTGTTGCCGTGGGTCGACTCGGGGTCGTCCGGTCCCACGGCGATGGTGTAGACGATGCTCACGGCTAACACGAGGGCGAACAGGACCAAGCCCACGAGTTTCAAGCCGACGATGGCCTTGATGATGTGCTCCACGGTCGGCACTCACCCGCCGATGGCGCGGATGTCTAATTCGGGCGGGTCGCGGAGCTCAATGTCGTTGGCCCCGATACCCTTCGTCTCCGCGATGTACGCCAGGGTTTCTGCGAGCAGGACGGGCGGGGTCTCTGTGTCGACGAACGAGCCCAGCCACTCGCCGGTGTGCCTGTTGTAGGCCAGCTTGCGGGTCGCCGCATTCGAGCCGTTCACGCCGGGCCCGCCCACAGTGAGGCCGGTGCCCTGCGCGGCCGAATGGCTCGCTCATCCCGATCAACAAGGTAGGGACGCCTGACCCTTTCCCGCCCCTCCCGCCCCGCTCACCCGTCCCAGGCCGCCGCCTTCGTGCGCCACGGCCCGGTCCGTGCTGTCCGCAATCCCCCGAAGGAGTGACACGACCTGATCGAACGAGTTTGAACGGCGACACCCCGGAAACCGCACGGGCCGACCCTGGCATTAGAACTCGCGTTCGCCGAATGCCCTCCATTGGGCCGTGACGGGACCGAATCCGCCGCGTTTTTAGAGCATCAGTGCCACACCGACGCTCAGACGGAGGACGCCATGCACCCCACCCTCGCCCCCTTGCAGCAGCCTCCCGGAATCGAACGGCGGTCCAGCCCGTTCACGCACAGCGTTGACGGCGCACGTATCTCAGAACGCCCGGATACGGGGTGGGCGGTATGAGTGAGCCCACCGATGCATCAGCCGACAACGTTCCGGGGCCGCGCACCACCACCGTGCCGTCCCCCGCCCCCTCCGCCACCGCGCCCGCGCCCGAGGCGCAGATGCGGTACGTCGACCTGACTGGCAGCCGCGAGGCAGCTGGCCGCTCGATCCGCATGCGGGACATGGCCCACCGTCTGCCGCAATTAGTGCGTCGCTCGCTGGCTCTCGCCTGGCGCGTCGACCGGCGGGCGACTGTCGGCCTGCTGCTGTGCCAGCTGGTCACCGGCGTGATGCAGGCCTTGGGTCTGGTCGCCGTTGCCGGCACCCTGACCGCCCTGCTGCGCGAGGGAGACGTCTACCACCGCCTCGTTCAGGCGTGGCCCTCGGTCGCCCTGCTCGCCGGGGCCGCGGGCGTGCGCGCGCTCCTCGGCATCACTGTCAACTGGCTCTCCTCCCGGCTGGGCCCGCTGATGTCCCGTGAGGCCGAGCAGATGTTGCTCACCGGCTGCGCCGAGGTCGAACTGTGCGCGTACGACGACCCCGACTTCAACCGCGACCGTGAGGCCGCCGACCGCGGCGCCCAAGTTACCGGCGACCTGATCAACGAAGGCCAGGACCTGATCGCGTCGGCCGCCGCCTTCCTCGCCGGGGCGATCGTCCTGGCTGGCGTGCACTGGGTGCTTCTCCCCCTCCTCGTCGCCGCCAGCCTCCCGCAGGCCCTCGCCCAGGTCAGCGCCGCACGCGTCCGCTACCTGGCCAACCTCCGCAGCAACGGCGACAACCGGATGCTGTCGGTGCTGCGCTGGCACATCTACACCAAGGACGCTGCCGACCAGATCCGAGCCGGCACCATGGCCGACTTCCTCTCCGGCCGCTACCGGGACACCGTCGCCCGGATCAACCGCGAGGACCGGGCCGCGGCCGACCAGGGCGCACGGATGTCCCTGGTCGGCGCGGTGTGCGGAGGGCTGGGGTCGGCGGTGGTGTGGGCGGCGGTCGTGTGGCTGCTGGCGACCGGCCGGATCACCGTCGGACATGCCGGCACGGCCGTTTTTGCGCTGCAGACCGTCGGCATGGCGGTCCGCGGCCTGGTGGCCGTCGGCGCCCGCGCGGTGCGGACCGGGCTGTACATGGACGACTGGACCGGCTTCCTCGACAAGGCCGGCGGCTTCCGCATGCGCCGCGGCCCGCATCACCCCGCGGCGCCGGAGACGATCGAGGTCAAGGCGGTCACCCACCGCTACGCGGGCAAGGACCGCGACGCCCTGTCCGGCGTCTCCCTCACTCTGCGCCGCGGCGAGGTAACCGCGCTGGTGGGCTTCAACGGCTCGGGTAAGTCGACGCTGTCGAAGCTGGTCAGCGGTCTCTATCTCCCCACCGATGGGCAGGTGCTGTGGGACGGCGTCCCCACCGGTGACTGCGACCCGCAAGCCCTGTGGCGGCAGGTCGCCCTCGTGCCGCAGGATTACGCGCACTGGCCGTTGACCGTGCGCGAGAACGTCACCCAGGGCCAGCCCACCGCGCGCGGCGACGCCGCGGTCCGTGAGGCGTGCGAGGCGGCCGATGCCGACGAGGTCGTCGACAAGCTCCGCGCCGGCCTGGACACGCTCCTGGCCCGCGAGTGGCTCAACGGGGAGGAACTCAGCGGCGGCCAGTGGCAGCGCATCGCCCTGGCGCGGGCGTTCTTCCGCCCAGCGGGTCTGCTGGTCCTCGACGAGCCGACGGCCAACCTCGACCCGCGCGCCGAATTTCGCATCTTCCAGCGGCTACGGACCCTCGCCGAGGACAGGGCGGTACTGCTGGTGACCCACCGCATCACCAACGTGGCCATCGCCGACCGCATCGTGGTCCTCGACGAAGGCAAGATCGTCCAGGAGGGCACCTACGCCCAGCTCTCCCAACAGCCCGGTTTCTTCCAGCAGTTGCTGTCCTACCAGATCACGTCCGAGCCGGACGGTGACAAGCACGAGGCCCCCGCGTGAGCCGCCCCGGCGCCGCCTCCGCGCGCCCCGCCGAAGCGGCCGCCCCCACCGCCGCAGACCTGCCCGCCCCTATCCTGCCGTCCCGAGGT
Organism: Streptomyces sp. NPDC058145; assembly: GCF_042884245.1. NCBI lineage: Bacteria > Bacillati > Actinomycetota > Actinomycetes > Kitasatosporales > Streptomycetaceae > Streptomyces > Streptomyces sp. NPDC058145. The sequence goes on from NZ_JBHVUH010000018.1 coordinate 32,751, forward strand.
GATGACATGCCGCTCCCCCGCTCCCACATCCGCAGAACCGCCGAGGCGTACCTGACCCGGCATCCGCACGAGCGGGACTGCCTCGCCGGGCTGATGTCCCTTCTGGACGGCGCCGACGACCCGGCCGACCGTGCGACGCTCCCCGGCCACGTCACGTGCAGCGCGGCCGTCATCGACCGTGAACAGCGCGTGCTGCACATCGGCCACCGCGGCACAGGGCTGCTCCTCAACCCGGGAGGCCACGTCGAGGGGGATCGGACGCTGCTGGGCGCGGCGCTGCGGGGAGTGTGCGAGGAGACCGGCCTTCGGCCGGGCGACCTGTGCCTCACCCCGCAGTTCCTCGGTGCCCCGATCGACATCGACGTCCACGACATCGACGCCAACCCCGCCAAGGGCGAAGGCGCGCACCACCACTTCGACTTCCGCTTCGTCTTCTACCTCGTGCCCGAGCAGCACCCCCGGCTCGCCTTGCAGGACGACGAGGTCTCCGGCGCCCGCTGGCTCGACTTCGCCGACGTCCGCTCCGGCACTTTGCGCGCCAAGCTCCTGGACGCCCGCGACCAGGGTCTCGACGGGAGGCCGGAACCCGTCAACGCCTCCGCGCTGATCCACGACGGCCACGGCAGATACCTCCTCCACCTGCGCGACCAGCGTGCAGGCATCTGGGCCCCGGGCACGTTCGCACTCCTCGGCGGCGGCCGCACACGGGACGACGCCAGCCTGGAAGCGACCCTGCGGCGCGAAGTCAGCGAGGAAGCACCAGGGCTGGAGGTGGTCGATCTTGCGCCCTACGCACTTGAGGAGGCGACGGGCGTCGACGGCCTCGCGGTGCCGATTCAAGTCTTCCAGGCCCGCTGGAGCGGCGACCCGGAGACGGTGGACCTGCACGAGGGCGTGCTGCTGCGGTGGTTCACCCCGAACATGCTCGAGCGGCTGAACCTGAGCCCCGGTCTCGGTGACCTGATCCGCCGGCACGCCGCCGAGCATCCCCCCGCCGGCAGCCCCCCGCCCCCGACCCGGCTGCTGCGCGACGAGGCGCCGGAGGGCACCGAGCTCCACATCGTCGGTGTCCACCTCTACCTGGAGGACACCCACGGCAGGATCCTCCTCGGCCTGCGCCACCCCGACTCGGCGTACGCGGGCAGTCTGTGGCACTTCCTGGCCGGGCACTGCGAACGCGAGGAGGCGGTCAGCTGCCTGGTCAGGGAAGCCCAGGAGGAGGCCGGGCTGGTCATCGAGCCGGACGAACTCGAGCTCGTGCACCTCGTCCACCTAGTGGACTCGCCGTCCGCCCGCCCTCGGATCGGCCTGCTCTTCCGGGCCCGCACCTGGTCCGGCTCCCCGGCCGTCCGGGAGCCCGACCGGTGCGTGGAGTGGCGGTTCTGGAACCCGAAGGACCTCCCGGCCGACGTCGTGCCCTACACCCGCCAGGCGATTGAAGGGGTGCTCGCCGGGCGCCTGTACTCGCAAACGGGGTGGGACCGGCGATGACGACCCTGCACACGAGCCCCGCGACCCCCGGACCGGCAGCGCGGCCGGCCGACACCGCCCCGCTCGCGGTGGATCCGGCTGCCGCGCGGGCGGCGATGGTCGCCGAGCTGGAGGAGAAGCATGGGCTGCGGCCCGGGCCCGTGCGCGACGCGTTGCTGGCGCTGCCGCGCGAGGTGCTGATGCCGCAGGCGTACGTGCGGCGCAGCGCGCCGGGCGAGGACCCGCCGCGGTGGGACCTGCTGGACTGGTCAGCGCCCGAGGACCGCTCCGAGTTGCTCGGGCTGCTCTACGGCGGGGGCAGTGTGCTCGTCCAGCACGACGGAGAGCCGCTGCTGGGCCGGGCACGCGGGACGCGCTCGGGTGCGTCGATCACGTCGATGTCGACGGTGATGGGCCTGACCGCCTCCCTGCTGGAGGAACTTGAATTGTGTTCCGGTCAGCGGGTGCTGGACGTCGGCACCGGGGCGGGGGTGACCGCCGCGGTCGCGTGCGAGGTCTGCGGCGACCGCGGCGTGGTCACCCTCGACCGGGACCGGCATCTCACCGACTCGGCCGCGGTCCGGCTGGCCGACCTGGGGTTCCGGCCGCAGGTCGTGTGCGGCTCGGGCGAACAGGGGGTGCCAGGGCTGGAGTTTGACCGCGTCTTCGTGTCGTACGCGATGCAACGCGTGCCGACGGCGCTCGTCGAGCAACTCGCCCCCGGCGGTCGGCTCCTCGTGCACATCACCAGCGCGTCACCGTCGTGGCCGGGCCTCGCCGTCGTCGAGCGCACCTCCGACGGGCGGATCGCGGCGGAGCTGCGGGCCGTGGAGTTTGCGCATCGGGCGGGGCACAGCATGAAGCGGATCTGGCTGAACGAGGACTTCCGCAAGCGCATCAACGCCGAGCCGGGCACCTGGACCCAGCGGAGCATGCTGGCGCCGCCCGCCGATGCCGACCGGGGCCTGTGGCTGGCCGCAGACCATCTCCTCGGCGGCCTGGTGCGGGACTTCGGCGTCGAACACCTGGTGATCGGCGCTCCCGACTGCGGCTCGTGGCTGCGCGTCGAGCCAGTGGGCCACCGGCGCTGGAACGTCACCACCCGGGGGCCGCGCAACATCTGGATGGAACTCCAGGACCTGAAGGCCCGGTGGCAGGCGGCCGGCAGCCCCAGCCGCTACCGCCTCCACGTCGGTCCGGACGGCGGCCAACGGGCCGCCTCGGCGTGCGGCCTTCTGTCCTGGCCTCTTCCCGCCCTCCGCCCGATCAACGAAGGATCCGCCACGTGACCTACCCCGACGACGACCTTGCGGACGACGGGCCCCTGCTGAAGGTAGCCGTGTTCACGGTCCTGCTCGCCCGGAATCCGGCAGGTGCCCGATGAGCGGCGAGCAGCGGCACACCGAACCGGTGGACGTCCACCTGATCCTGCGCCGGGAGACTGCCGAGGGGCCGCAGGTGCTGCTGTCCCGGCGAGCCGGTCCGGTGTACGCCGCGGGCCTGTGGCACCTGCCGTCGGGGCATCTGGACGGTCCGCACGAGGACGTCGTCATCGCCCTGGTGCGCGAGGCGCGAGGGAGACCGGCGTCGTGATCGATCCGGCCGACGTGCGGGCCGCAGTGACCGTGCACCACCGAAGTCCCGGCGGGGCCAGTCGCACCGGGCACTTCTTCGAGGTCCGGCGGTGGCAGGGCGAGCCCTGGATCGCGGAGCCGGACGTGTGCGATGCGATGGACTGGGCAGCCCTGGACGCGCTGCCGGCGCAAATGGTGGCGTACTGCCGCGCCGGGCTGGACGCCTACACCGCCGGCGCACGGCTTGCCTTGCATTTCCAGATGCCCGGCGACGCTGTCGCCTTCGACCCGGCAGCGGATCGGGTGCGTCTCGTCCCGGACGTGACCGGTGGGCCGGACCCTGGCGGTCCCGATGCGGCAGTCGTGGAGTTCACGGAGCGGGCGGTCGGCCGGATCATCAGGTGGACGGACACGTCGTGGGCGCGCGAGAGCAGCCGCGTCTGGCGCGCCGACGGCGCCCAGGGAGGCGCCTGGTATGTGAAGGTGCACCAGAACCAGCGGTTCCACGGCCGGGAGGTGCGGGGTCTGCGGACGTGGGCGCCGGCGCTGGGCGCGGCCGCGCCCCGGCTGGTGGCCGCCGACGAGGGACTGCGGGCCATGGTGATCACCGCGGTGCCGGGCCGTCCGCTGCATGGCGTGGTCCTGGCGCCGGAGCGGGAGAAGGCGGTCTTCCGCCGGATCGGCGCGCTGGCCCGCCGCATCCATCAGTCCTGCCCTGCCCGTCCCGCTCCGGCCGGCAGCGGTCCGGCGATCGCCAAGGCGGACCGGCATCTGGTGGCGGCGCGGGCTCATCTCCAACCGGGCGATGAGGAGTTCGTTCGCGCCCTCGTCGCACAGGCCGAGCACCTGGAGCCGCTGGCGTGGGTGGAGACCCACGGTGACCTCCAGCTCCGCAACATCCTCTACGACCCCGACACCCCCGCCGACCCGGGCGAGGCGGAAAACTCCGGGCCCTTCCTGGCGGTGATCGATCTCGAGCGCAGCGAGCCGGGACCGGCCTTACGGGACCTGGTCCGCCTGTCCGACGCCTGGCACGGGCGCGACGACCTCTTCGAGGCGTTTCTCGCCGGGTACGGCAGGCCCCTGACCGCCGCTGAGGAGGCCCAGCTAGTCATCGACGCAGCGCTCGACTCGGTGAGCGGGGTCGCCTACGGCGCCGCCCACGGTGATCCCGAGCTGGTCGAGCGCGGCCATCGGACGCTTGCCCGGCTGCGCGCCGAGCATCGTGCAGCCCTCTCACCGACAGGAGACGCAAGGTGAACGCCGACATAGCGCCCACTGCCTCAACCGAGCCGCCAGACGATGCCGGGCGACCGCCGGTCCGCTCGGCAACCGCCGCTGACGCCGAAGCCATCGTCCGGATGCGCTCCCAGTACGTCCTGTCCGCACCGATGACCGAGGAGTGGATCCGGCGGTGCACGGACGAGCTGACGCCACGGCTGGAACCGGAGGGAGACGCGCGGGCCTTCGTCATCGATGCCTCCGACGGCTCGATGGCGGCCTGCGCCCTCGGCCTGATCCACCCCGTGCTCCCGGCTCGGTCCTACCCCCCGGGGCTTGGCCGCCCGCTTGCAGCTGGTCGTCACCCGGCCCGAGGCCCGACGTCGCGGCCATGCCCGGGCCGTCGTCTCCGCGCTCCTGGACTTCCTGGCCGACGTCGATGACGTCACTCTGTTCGAGCTGCACACCAGCGCGGAGGCCGCGCCGCTGTACCGGGAGTTCGGGTTCAGCGGCGACCCGGCCCTCATGAGGATGACCCGGCACAGCACATCCGCCGTCGCCCTTCCTGCGGCGAGAGCGGACTCCTCGTGGATGCCGCCGGAGCAATACGCCCAGTCCCTGCCCAAGGCCGTCGCATTCGTCTGCCTGTACGTCACCGACGAGAACGACCGGCCGCTCCAGCTGCACTCCGTCTACTCCCCCGGCCACCCCTGGCACATGATCGGCGGCGCGATGGATCTGGGCGAGCGGCCCTGGGACGCGGTGGTGCGTGAGTGCCGGGAAGAGACCGGCATGACCGCCGTGGGTCCGCCCCGGCTGCTGGCCACCGTGTTCGGGCAGCCCCGGGCGCGGCGTCCGTACAGCACGCTACAGCTCGTCTTCGACGGCGGACGCCTCACCGATGCCCAGATTCGGGCCCTCACCCTCAACCCGCGCGAGCACGACGAGGCCCGCGTCCTGCCCCTGACCGAATGGGAGGCACTGATGCCAGCCCACGATTTCGCGCGGCTACGCGCCGTGGAGGAGGCCCGCCGCACCGGCGTGGCCGCATACGTCGACACCTGGGGGGACACATGACCACCGGCAGCATCACCTTGATGTCCGACCGCCGGGTTGCTGCGATCCCTGTCCAGGAGTGCGGGGAGGACCTGGTCGACGCCCGCGCGCACGGCCTGAAGGTCGACGACCGCAAGCGCGACGAGGCCGGGGCCTGGGCCCACGTACGCCACGGCGTCCTCGCCCGGCTGATGCACGCCCAGTCGTTGCTGCCCCCCGGTGTGCTGCTGCTGTTCGTCGAGGGCTTCCGGCCGCCGGCCCTGCAGCGTCGGTACTTCGAGGAGTACGCCGCCGAGCTCGCACGCGCGCACCCGGACTGGCAGGCCGCCCAGCTCCGGGATGCCGCCAGCCGCTTCGTGTCGCCTCCGGAGATCGCGCCGCACTCCGCCGGCGCGGCCGTCGACGTGACGCTGATCGACCACCAGGGCCGCGAGCTGGACATGGGCACCCGCGTCAACGCCTCCCCGGAGGAGTCCGACGGCGGCTGCTACACCGATGCCCCCGGCCTCAGCGTCCGGGCCCGAGCGAACCGGGCCACGTTGGGTCGCGCGCTGACCACCGCAGGCTTGATCAACTACGGCACGGAGTGGTGGCACTGGAGCTTCGGCGACCGGTACTGGGCGCTGCAGAGCCAGCAGCCGGCCGCCCTCTACGGCCCCGTCGAACTGCGTTGACAACCCGCCACCCCACCTTTTGCGAGGAGCGATCTGTGGGAATCACCCGGACTGACTGGTCCGAGCACTACATCCAGGGGCGAGGTTTCCGGCGGCTCGGCGACGATGAGAAGAAGTTGATCCTCGAGCACGTGCCGGCGCCCGAGGGCGGCCGCGCGCTTGACGTCGGCTGCGGCACCGGGGAACTGGCCGCCTACCTTGCCTCCTTGGGCTACGCCGTGGACGCCTTGGACTTCGCCGGCAGCGCGATCGCCCGGGCCCGCGAGGAACACGCCCGCCTGGAGCAAGTGCGGTGGCTGCCTCTGGACATCGAGCGCGACGACCCGGCCCCCCCCTGGACGAAGCGGGGTACGACCTGGTCGTCATGCGATTGATGTATCCGTTCGTCTCGGACCGCACGCGGGTCGTGCACAGGCTCGGCGAGCGGCTGCGGCCCGGCGGCACGCTCGTCGTCATCACCCCGGTGGTCGAGCACACTCCTGACGAACAACGGGGTATCGCGCTCGACGAGGACGAGATCGGGCTGCTGACCGAGGGCTGGGAGCGCACGGAGCGGTTCGATGCCGACCGCCTCGCGGTCCTGATCCTGCGCGGCCCTTGTCACACCGGCACCCGGGCGGTGGAGCGGCAGCGACCGCCCACTGGTCTGGCCGTGACGGGCGCCCTCGCGGTCGTCACCGACGAGGCCGGCCGGGTTCTGCTCGGGCGCTCGCGCCGGGGAGTGTGGGAATTGCCCGGCGGCAAGAGTGTCGGCTCGGAGTCGTTCGAGGCGGCCGCGGTGCGCGAACTCGCCGAGGAAACCGGGCTCATCGCCGAGGCCGAGAACGCGTATGTGGTGACGACGCTCGCCGACGCCGCCGGTGACGTCCCGCGGCTCACGGCGGTTGTCCGCATCACCGACTGGTCCGGCACCCTCGCCAATCCGGAGGCGGACAAGTTCGCCCGCTGGGAGTTCTTCGACCTGCACGGCCTTGCCTGCGTTGGTGCCGTGTTCGTCCCGGCCGCTCAGGCGCTGGATGCCGTGTGGCCCGGAGTCGTTCCCGGCCTGCCGCCCGTGGTGGTGTCCTACCCGCTCGCCGTCGAGCAGCCGCCCGTGCCGGGTGAGCCGGCCGAGGCGGTCCGGCTGCGCCAGGCGATGGCTGAGACGGTGATCGATGGTGGCTGGGCCCCGTCCAGGCCGGTCCGCGACGCGCTGCGGACCGTGCCCCGCCATCGCTTCGCCCCGGAGGTGAACCTCGCGAACGCGTACGACGGCGGCGACCGGGCCGTGATCACCCGGCGCGACGAGACCGGAGCGACGATCAGCTCGGTGTCCGCGGCATGGCTCCAAGCCGAGATGATCGAAGCCCTGTGCCTGAATCCGGGCGCGATCGTGTTCGAGGCGGGATCGGGCGGTTACAACGCCGAGCTGATCGCCCATGCCGCCGGGCCCCACGGGCGCGTGGTCACCGTCGACATCGACCCATGGGTCGTGGGCCGCACCCGCCGGTTCCTCACGGAGGCCGGCAGCGGCCGCGTCAGCATCGTCGAAGCCGACGCGCCACTTGGCGCGCCCGCCCGCCTCGTGCCCCGCGGCGGCTTCGACGGCGGCATGATCACCTACAACTGCTGGGACATCGCCCCGGCCTGGCGGGAGCAGCTGGCCGAGGGTGGACGACTGGTTCTGCCGCTGGAGATCGGCGGCTACACACGGGCGATCGCCTTCGAGCGGCGTGGCCAGGTGCTGCACGCCCGCCACTTCACCTACTGCGGCTTCGTCCGTGATCAGGGACAGCAGGCCCGCACCATTCCGGTCGTCTCCCTTCTCAACGATGGCTTGACGCTCCGCTTCGAGCACGGGCCCGCCGCTGACACGGATGGCTTGGAGGAGGCACTGCGCGGGGAGCGGCACGAGATCGCCACTGGCGTGACCATGGAGGCGGGCGCCTACTTCGGCTCCCTGCAGCTGTACGCGGCTACCACTTTGCCGGGCTTCTGCCGGCTGGCTGCCCAACAGGACCCGGACCAGGGCGTGGCCGGCATCGCGAAGGGCCGTGACGCGCCCGCGGTCCTCGGCGACGCTTCGCTCGCCTACCTCGTCTCCATCCAGACCAAGGACGGCAAACGTCGGGAGGACAAGGAGTGGGAGTGGGTCGTCCACGCCTTCGGCGAGCAGGGCCCGCAGCTCGCCGATCAGCTGGCGGTCACGGTCCGGGCCTGGGACCGCCACGTGCGTGCCGACGACAACAGCAAGCACGCCGATCCCGTCCTGACGGTCCACCCCGCCGGGACGCCCGACGATCTGCTGCCCGCCGGGGACGTCCTGGACAAGGAGCACTGCCGCCTGGTGGTCCGGTGGCCGGGGCGTGACGCGCTGCTTCCCCGCCCCGTTGAGCGCCCCGAGGCCGGCGTTGTGACGGAGGGAGTGTGACCGTGGAACCGGCAGTACGCGAGGCGGTGTTCGCCGCGCCGTCGGAGCAGGACGACAGAGAGCAGATGCGGCGTGCAAGCGGCGGCCGCGCGCCAGTTCCAGGTATCCGCGTCGGGGCCGGAGGTGTGGGGTGGCAGGGCCGCCCCCTGGGGCGTCGTGCCGGGGACTGCTGGTTGCGGGTCGTCGTCGCCGTCGTGGACAAGGCCGACGGACGGCTGTGGGAGGGCACGGCGCTCGCGGACACGCTCGTGCCACGGTCGGTGCCCCGGCCCGGTTGCGGGGACCGGTATGACAAATGTCCGAAGGTACTGGCAGCGGTATCCGACTTCGTCGGCCTCCTGGTCACTCGATGACCACACTGTCACCCTCGACCAAGCCGACCGTTCCGACGTACTTTCCGCCCCTGCTGCCGTTCTGACGGTGCATCACCAGGCATCCGCTTTCCACGGCCGCACACTATCGGTCCGTCGTCGTACTGAGCGCGGGCGCGTTCAGACACGGCAGCTGCACCCAGCCTTGTATCAAGGTTCCTCGTCATGTCGGCGCGGCAAAGCTGCTGTTCCGGCGCGGGCGCGCTTCACGGTCTGGTTCGAGCAAGGCGTCGCCAATGACGCTGCCTCGGTGTCTCCTTCGCGCAGTGGCTTCAAAGAACCGCGCACTGCCGGCCGCAGTGCTCGTGAGCCTGGCAGCCAGGCGATGGCCCGCACGGATCAGGTATTCCTGCACGCCTTCGCCGCTCCGGGCGAAAAGTGGGACGGTGACGGGTACGGCTGCGCCGAAGTGGGCCATAGTGACGGCATGGATCAGGACGCTCTGGCAACCGCAGTGGCTGCCTTCAACCGTGCCTCGTACGTCCAGGAGTTGGCGGAAGCCGAGGAGCAGCGGCAGGGAATATTTCGTGAGTTCCCTCTGGAGAGTTGGCCGGAGTTGCCGCTGGAGCGGTATGCGTTGGGGTTCGCCGACCGTCAGAAGTGGGGTGCGCCCTTCTGCGCTCGGATGGAGTTTCATACCGATGCACTCGGTAGCATCAGGGGTGGCGCCGCCGGCAAGCACATCATGTTCCTGCACCGTAGCGGAGAGTGGAAGCAATCCGCGCCGCTGAAGGGAATGAGCCCCGAGGATGCGTGGCAGCGGCTGCGCAAGGAGTTCGTGGAGGCGTTCGCGGCGGCCCAGGACGGTGCCTTCGATCGGGTAGACGACCTGGAGGTGCTCGCCTACGGTCCCGCGCTGGTGACGAAGTCCCTCGCTACGTACTTCCCGGACGACTTTCTCCCTGTCTACTCCAGCGATCACCTGCGGCACTTCATTGCTCTCCTCGGCGGATCCCTCTCTGGCGCGCCGGCCTGGCGCCTGAACCGGCGGCTGCGCGAGTTGGTACTGGCGCGGCCCGAGCTGGAGAACTGGAGCTCGCACGAGGTCATGCGTCTGCTGTACGAGGCGTTCGACCCGCGGCCGCAGTCCCCGACTCTCCTTAAGGTCGCACCGGGACGGCAGGCCTCCTACTGGGATTTTTGCCTGAATAACGGCTACATCTGTGTGGCTTGGGGAGAGGTGGGGAACCTCGCCGAGTACGGCAGCGACTCGGAGCTCCGCGAAGCACTCACCGAGTACTGGCCGAAACAAGCAGGCGGGCATGTGGCCCTCGCACGCCGACTACTGGCTTACCGCGATCTCAAACCTGGCGACCGCATCGTCGCGAACCGCGGGCTGTCCGAGGTGCTGGCCGTGGGGACGGTGACGGACGCTGGGTACAGCTACGACGAGGCGCTGTCGCCCGAGGCGCCCCATCTGGTCGGCGTCTCGTGGGACACCTCGTACGCTCAGACCCTTGGCTCGCCGCAGAACGGATGGCGACAGACGTTCGGCCCGGTCAGTCAGAAACTGTGGAAGCAATTGCAGGCACGACGGCAGGCGGGTTCGACACCGCGCGGTGCTTCGTCCGCGGACTCCGTCCGCCTGGATGTCGCCGATGCTCCAGACATAGCAGTCCCTCCCCAGGTCAGGCGGGTCATCGACGCGCTCGAGCACAAGGGGCAGGTCATCCTCTACGGCCCGCCCGGTACTGGGAAGACCCGCCTTGCCCTGAGCTCGGCCCTGGCACTGACCGGCAGGCCAGGCCGGATCGACGCGCCCGCGCCGGAGCGCCAGGAGGCCGTGCAGGCGATGATGTCGCCGACTCTCCGAGCGTCCGGGCGGCCTGCGGTATGGCTGTGCGTCGCCAGCCGGAACAAGAGCGACTGGTGCTGGGACGATTTGAAGAAAGAGGGCAGCGCCACCCTTTGGAAGGGACGACTCGCCCGCAACTTCGAGCAGATGCGGCCCGGCGACCTCGTGGTGGGATATGAAAGCGCACCCACGATGAAGGCCGTCGCTCTGGGCCGCATCACCGGCATCGACCTGTCCAACGAGGACGAGTGCCTGAGCGTTGAGTGGGTCCGGACGCTTGACGGCCCCACTTGGGAGGAGTTCGACACCGATCCGGTCCTGAGTCTCAGCGAGCCGAAGGTGCACCGCATGCAAGGCACCGCATTCCGGCTGACACCGCGCGAGGCCGAGCGGATCCTTGGTGATGACGAGTGGGGGGACGGCGCCGGCGCGGTCCAGCCCGCGGTCAGCCTCGTGACCTTCCACCCCTCCTACGGTTACGAAGACTTCGTGGAGGGTTTCAAGCCCGCTCCGGCCCGGGCAGGCAGCGGGCTGTCTCTGCAGCTTACAGACGGCGTCTTCTTCAATCTCTGCACGACCGCGGCCCAGGAGCCCGAGCGCACCTTCCTGCTGATCATCGACGAGATCAATCGAGGCGACCTGCCCCGTATCTTCGGGGAGCTGATCACCCTGCTCGAGCCCGACAAGCGCGACCTGCCTGTAGTCCTGCCCGTCAGCAGCCGGTCGTTCTCCGTGCCGCCGAACGTGCGCATCATCGGAACGATGAACACGGCGGACCGCAGCGTCGGCCACCTGGACGCAGCGATCCGGCGCCGGTTCGCCTTTATCGAGGTGGGTCCCGACGCGGACGTCATCTCCGGATCGGTAGGGCCGCTGGACTTGGCCGCGTTCTTCGAGGAGCTCAACTCCCGGATCATCCGATTCCTGGACGCCGACCACCAGCTCGGACACGCCTTCTTCCTCCGGGACGGGGAACCCCTCGCCAGCGATACGCACCTCGCCGCTGCCTTCCACGACGACATCGTCCCGCTGCTGGAGGACTACACCCTCGGCAGCACCGACCTGCTGCGGCACCTGCTCGGCAGGCTGGTCGACCCGCAGACCGGACGCCTCGCGCTCATACCCGCGGACGAGCTGGCGGCCGCGCTCGCCACGGAGTTCACCGCCCAAGGCACAGTCGGGGCCCTCGATGGGTGATCACCGCACGCAGCTTGAGGAGATCCGCCTGGGCGAGTACGAGTACCGCGAGGTGCAAAGGGAGCAGCTGACCGACACGGATCTGAGCCACCTGCACTCGCTCACAGACCAGCGGTGCCTACGGGTGTCCGAGACGCGATACGGCTGGCGCATCGAGGCGCTGTCGACGGTGGGGGTGCTGGTACTCGAACACATCCGACTGGTCATCGAACCCAAGACTGCCGTGGACGGCAGCCGCCTGATCAGCTGGCTGTGCTACGCCCTCCACCTCCCCCTCCCCCACGCGGCGACCCTCCGCAGATGGGACACCGACCCTGCCGGATTCACGGACCTAGTCATCTCCGCCCTGGTCGCGGAGTGCCGCATGCTCCTCCTCGGCGGCCTGCGCCGGGACTACGTCCGCCGCGACCTGGTCGAACCGGTGCTGCGAGGACGACTGGACCTTGCCGCACAGGTCTGCCGACGGTACGGCCAACTCGACCGGCTCCACCTACGCGCCTTCGAAAGGGACGCCGCCATCTGGGAGAACGAGGTGTGCGGCGCCGCACTCCATCTTGCGGCCCGACTCGCCGACCGCCACGAGCTGGCACGAGCGGCAGCCGACACGGCCGCACTCTTTCCCAGGCCCACCAACCGCGCCGCAGCCGTACGGATGCTCGCGAGAGCCAGGTACACACGACTGAATGCACGCTACCGCCCCGCCCACGCCTGGGCTCGCCTGCTCCTCGACGGTGGCGGCGTCGACGACCTGCTGGTCGACACCGGGCACACCGCCGACTCCCTGCTGCTACGCATGGAGACTCTGTGGGAGGCCGTCGTCCGGCGGATGACGATCGAGGTAGCCGCCGAGATGTCCGGACACCCAGTGCCTTCCACCGGCGGCACGGCGATCAAGGTGTCCGATGACCTCTCCTCCCACTCCCCGTTCCGCCCCGACGTCCTACTGCACTTCGCGGGCACGCAGCCCACGCTCTTGGCCGTGGACGCCAAGTACAAGCGCTACGACAGCAGGTCCGTCTCGGCCGGTGACATCCACCAGATGCTCACCTACATTGCGGGGTACTCCCCCGAGGGCACCGGCGCAGCCGTGGTCGTCCACCCCTCCCCCACCGGTGCCACACACCGCCGTCTGCGAGTAACAGCACCGCGTGGACAGCTCGCCGAACTCCACGTGGCGGGGATCGATGTACGCCTGCCGCCACAGGACGCCGAAAAGGCCCTGGCCGATATCCTCGCCCCCGCCCTCCACAGCACCGGCCGCTTCCAAGCGGCAGCCAGGAGGATGCCGCAGCCGCGCACAGCGGAGGCGGGGAGCGGGCCCGCTCCCCGCCTGGTCCCCACCCGCCGGGAAGCCGAGACCTCCTCACCGGGATGAGAGCCAGGCCGCATTGACGAGATTTCTTGGTCGAAGCGGAAGAGAGCTTCTGGCCTGCTCCCATCGTCCGCCGGACGTACGCGCATTCGAGCAAGTCGGTGACTGGCCGGCACCCCTCTACCCGCAGACCGCGCATATCGGAAGCCGCATGCCTCACCCGGTGGGTGGGGAGGCTGCTTTGAGGCAGCGGGCGAGGAGGGCGCCGGCGGCGTCCAGGCGTTCGTCGGGTGGGAGGGCGAGGAGGATCCGGTAGGCGGCGTCGACCACGGCGATGCGCTCTTCCCCGCTCGCCGGCACCTGACTGGGCGGTCCGGCAGGGGGCCGCTGTCGGTGGCTCGCGTTGGGGTGGTAGTTGGGGTTAGGGATCCACCGCTGTCCACCGTGAGCCTCCGGCCGGACCCGGGCAGGGCGCTGGTTGGCGGACGGGGCGAGGAGTGCGTCAACGGCCAGGCCAAATGTCTGGGCCAGTTTGGTGAGCGTGTCGAAGGAGGGCTCGCGGTCGCCGTTCTCCAACTGGCTGATGTACGGGTAGGACAGGCCAGAGCGCTCGGCCAACTCCTTACGGCTCCAACCCCGCTCGTTGCGGAGGTCGAGCAGTGACCTGCCCAGCAGTGGAAGGTTCTTCGCTCTGCGGTCCGATGCACCCATTAGCTACGCTCCTTGCATAATCAATGCCATCAGCATTACGCTACTAGCATATCAATGGGGCGGCTGCGGAAGCCGTCTCCAACCGCAGCAAGGGGGGACGCGTATGCGTATCGACGTACGCTCACAGTTCGACCTCATCGCGCAGGGCATGGACGAACAGGTCGCAGTTCTGGTCGACATCACCGCGCCCCGCCTGGACCCGGACGACGCGACTACCCGGCCCCCGCACACGCTGCAGGTGGTGCTTGACCGCAGCGGCTCCATGGGGCACGAGGAAAGGCTCGAGGTGGCCAAGACCGCCCTGGGGGACGTGCTCGACCGCCTCCGGCCGGACGACAACTTCGGACTGGTCACCTTCGACGACCAGGTCCAGGTCGTCGTCCCGGCAGGGCCGCTGACGGACAAGGACGCGGCCAAGTCCGCCATCGCGGGGCTGCGCCCCGGCGGTAGCACCGATCTGTCCGCCGGTTATCTGCGCGGGCTGCAGGAGGCCCAGCGGGTGGCCGCAGACGCCGGCGCCACGGTGCTGCTGATCAGCGACGGGCACGCCAACCGCGGCGTCACCGATCCCGAGGTCCTCGGCGAGAAGGCCGACCAGGCATTCCACCGGCGCATCACCACCTCTGCGCTCGGCATCGGCCAGGGATATGACGAGCATCTGCTGGCCGCGCTGGCCCGTGGCGGTCGCGGCAATGACGGGATGGCCGAACACAGCGATGACGCCGCGCAGTTCATCGAAGCCCAGATCGAGGGTCTGCTGTGCCAGGCAGCGCAGGCCGTCAGCCTGCTGCTGCGGATGGAGCCGGCCGTACGCGGGGTCGAACTCGTCAACGAACTGCCCATCACCATCACGCCGGACGGCGCCTTGATCGAGCTGGGCAGCCTGTACTCCGGGGAGACCCGCACCCTCACCCTCGTCCTCGACCTGCCGGCCGGACCCCCGCTGGGCCCCGTGCGGCTCGGCGAACTGCAGTTGTCATGGGCGGAGCTGCCCACGCTCAAGCAGCACACCGTCACCGTCTCCCTGCACGCCGAGGTGGTACCGCCCGGCGTGGCCGCGACCCGTACCTCCGACCCCCGTGTGGACACCGAAGTCGTCTTCCAGCAGGCCCAGCAGGCCAAGCGGCACGCCGCTATCGCCCTCAGGCGCCAGAACCCGCAGGAGGCGCTCGATAAGTTGCGCCGGGCGCGCGACGCGGTGAAGACCGCTGCCACCATCGCACCGGCCGAAATGGCCGCCGACCTCGACGAGGAACTCGCCGTCCTGGCCGCACTGATCCGGGAGATCAAGGCCGGTAACCACTCCCGCTCCGCGAAGACCGCGCTCAAGCGCGCCGGCGACGTCGGCCGCAACCGCGGCCGCCAGTTCGCCGCAGGAACCGGCCTCGACCACCGGAACTGGAGCAGTCAGCCCGGCGCCAGCCAGCCGAGCTCGACCCCCTACCCCAAGACACCCCGCCGGGCCTGGATCGATCTCGCCGAGGCCATCCGCACCCTCCCCCTGACACCCCAGGACCGCGAACCCATCGCCGAGGCCGTCGCCGTCCTCCTCCACACCCGCCCCGACTTCCACGCCGCCCGCTTCCTCCGCCACGCCTTGTCCACCAAACCCGGCAACGGCCCCGCCCCGGACTCGCTCTTCTGACCGCCCCGACCACAAGCCACCGCACAACCGGCAGAGTCCACCGGTTCGATGCCCGTGAACGACCGCGGGAGGCAACCTTCGGCGGCGACTTCCCGGGCGCGTCTCAGAACGCGATACCCCCCTTGGTGCTGGGCGGCTCACCGGGTGGGTCGTGGCACGGTTAAGCCCCACACCACCATGTCCGACGCCGACCGAGAACACCCCCCAGCCCAGCACGCCGCCCAGCTAACGCCCACCCTCTTTACCTGCGCCGCGCGCTGCGGTGCTCGGCGGCGGAGATAACCGGCGGAGGTTTCCATGACCGGCAGCCAAGCCCGACTCCTCGCGTGGCTGAATGCCGCTCCAAAAGTCCTGGCGTGGACCCAGGACCACGTGTCCTGGCGCGACGCAAGCGGCACCGAGGTACTGACCGGGTACGTCGACGTCGACATCCCGCAAGCCAGCGCGACCGCGAGACTGTCCTGGACCTGGACGGTGGACCCCGGCCCGGACCCCGACGAAGCTGACGAACCCCGATGGTTCGTTATCGAACTCCCGTACACAGTAACCGTCCACGCGGTCACCAACCGGACGCTGGATCAGGCTTCCGGCTACAAAAGTGCCGCTGCCATCGTCCCAGCCGGAGGAGAACTCACCACCGAGCAGGCACAACGCCTCATACGGCTGGCCGCCGAGCACCGCGCGCCTTTCTCCGCCATCGGTGGCTGGCATCCAGAAGACATCAGTGCAGCCATAGCCGAGTGGATCCTGCGCAACACCGGACTCCACAAGGAACTCCGCTACGACCCGACCCTGCCCTCCGTGATGGCCGAGAGACTCATGAGACGACTTCATCCCGAGGACCAAGACCTCGTCCCAAAGCCCTCGTCATCCTCGACACCTAACCGCCCGGCAGCCGAGCACCCGAGGCCAAACGTCACACCCATGCCTGACCGGCGAGGACCTGGCTGAGCAGGGGCCTGCCAATTTCCAGTGCCTCAGCGACCTGGACCTCCCCGACAGCCTTGATCGTGCTCGATGCAGCAATCAGACCGTCGGCCCACAACTGCCGTAGGGCCACGCCGATGTGCCGCTGAGCGTCGAGGAGGTGGACTGCATCGTCCGGCCAATCTTCTCGCAGCCTGCCCAGACCGTGGCCGGCGGCCTCAATGACCGCGGAAGGGTAGCTGTCGACTTGCTCGAGGACGTAGTCGCACTCGCCCCGTTCGATCAGGACGTAGAAGGCACCCGTGTAGGCGCTCACGCGGACATGGGCGTTGCCGCATGTCCAGGCCCGTTGGCCGGGATCGCTGAGCATGTCGTCAGCGAGCCAGAGGGTGAAGCAGTCGGTGGCCCACCACTCGTTGGGCGCGATCATGACCCGGTCTTCTCCCGGGTAGCGCACGACGACGGCGAGAGCGCCGTCCTCTTTCGTCGTACCGCGACCGAAGACGGTGTCGCCCCACTTCTCCACCGGTTCCCAGACGACATCCTCTACGGAAAGGTCTTCGTCTATGTACCAGTCGGGATCGTCCATCAGTGGCCTCCTTGCCGTGCCGTTGGGGAGTGGTGCGCGTGAGCCTGCCGACAGCAACACGGCAGGGTACGCCCGGACCACCGTGCCATGACGGTGAGCGCGCTGGCACGGGATCCCCTTCGTGGTGCGGTAGTTGCAGGAACCACGCCGGGGTCAGTCGCACCGCGCCGCCCTCCGGTGCCGCACCCGACGGCCCTCTGAGCCGGGAGCAGGCCCGGATGCTGGACGTGCTGCGCTCGCAGCAGTTCATGGACAAGTCCCTGACCCAGATCTGGGCCAGGCCATTGGTGACACCCCTTCACATTTTCTCCACTAGTGGGCTACCGTGTTCCGGCATTCAACCGCGGGGGAGGGTAACTACGCGCGTTCGCGCGACGGGGCTACGACAACCCGGTTTCTGACCATCCTGACCCGCGCGCGGTAACAACGGCGGTAGCGAAGAGTCGGCGCCGGGTCGAAACCGCCCCGCTACTGAAGCAGGCAGCGGGCGCCAGTCAATCGGATTCAAGGAATGGCCGCGGGCTCAGCCAAAACGGCGGAACCATGTCTCCAACGACTGGTGAACCTGCGGGTCACAGCGCAACCCGGCCTCAGTCAGTCCCGCCAGCGCGACCACTGAGGCCCCAGCATCGCCTCCGCTTTACGCAGCTCAACCCGAAGGACACCATCCGCGACCGCATTGACGTGCTGCACGGGCGACGCACCGCAACCAAAGAACAAGAGTGAACTGCCGGATAGGCCCCACTCGAGAAGGCTGGCCCCCGGAGCTGATACCCAGTAAGGTTCCGTTGACGTCGTCAACGCGCAAACGTGACGCTTGTAAGGTATACACTCTCCGCGGGGCGGCTACCACCCTGCACAACGAGGGTCAAAACGGGGAGGCACAGTGGGTCTGGAGACGGTCGACGGACGGTTCCGGATCACGGGGATCGTGGGGCGCGGGAACATGGGCGAGGTACACCGCGCCGAGGACCTCCAGGTCGCACCGGACTCCCCGCACCGGGAGGTGGCGGTCAAGACCGTGCTGCGCGGCCGGACCGGCATCGCGGTCGACGCCTCGAGGTCCGGCAAAGACGTCGAGCGTTTCCGTCGGGAAGTGCGGATCATGCGCATGCTTTCCCAGGGCCACCCCAACCTCACCCTACTGATTGACGGCGGTGTGGACGGTACGCCGGGCGGCAGCGGTCTGCCCTACCTGGCCATGGAGCTGCTGGACGGTAATCCGCTCGCGGACCTCGTCGACGAGGAGCCGCAGCTTCCGGTCTCCTGGGTCGCCGCCATCGGGGCGCAGATCGCTTCCGGTCTCGCCGCCGCGCACACTGCCGGAGTCGTGCACCGCGATCTGAAGCCGGCCAATGTGATGCTCACCGGCGACGGCACCCTGAAGATCCTCGACTTCGGTATGGGCACGATCGTCGACGACCCGGACCAGACGCGGCTGACCAGTACGGGCGTCAGCGTCGGCACGGCCCGCTACATGGCGCCGGAGCAGTTCCGCGCCGAGCGGGTCTCCGCCGCGGCCGACCTCTATGCGCTCGGCTGCATCCTGTACGAGCTGCTGATCGGACGGCCGCCGTTCTCCGCCCGGACTCCCTTCGAGCTCTCCGAGCAGCACCAGCACGAGCGGCCGCCGCGGCTGACCTTGGTGCGCCCGGACCTGCCCGCTGAGCTGGTCCGGCTGGTGGACCGCCTGTTGGAGAAGGACGCCGAGCTGCGGCCCGAGAACGCCGCCATGGTCCGTGAGGTGCTGGTCCCGCTGGCGCTCGCGGTGGACGACACGGCCGCCCTGCTGGCTCCCCACTGGCGGGTGATGGACCCGGTGGCGCGGCTGCGTGCGCTGCTCCCCGAGCCCGCGCCCGCCGCCCCGGCGCCCGCGCCGCGTAAGGAGCCGCGCCTGCCTGAGGCGATGGACGTCTTCGGCATCCACGGTGACCTGATCAGCGAGTACGCGAGCTTCACCAAGAGTGCCACGGTCATCCGGGACGCTCGGATCGCCGGCTTCGTCGCGGACGACCTGGCGGCGAAGTCGCAGTGGCCCGACCCGTGGCTGTCGCTGAACCCGTTCTTCGCCGACGGCGGTCAAGTCACTGACCTCGTGCGTGACGGAGTGCTGCACCCCAAGTGCGCGGAGATCTTCCAGGCCGGTAAGAAGGAGAGCTCGCCCCGCCCGGACGGCCGGCCGCTGACCTTCCACCTCCATCAGCGGCAGGCGATCGAGGCTGCGCAGGCGGGCGATTCCTACGTGCTCACCACCGGCACCGGTTCCGGCAAGTCGCTGTCGTACATCGTCCCGATCGTGGACCGTGTCCTGAAGGAGCGGCAGGCAGCGGGGGCGAACGCGGGGGGCCGTGTGCGCGCGATCGTCGTCTACCCGATGAACGCGCTGGCCAACTCGCAGCTCGGGGAGCTGGAGAAGTACCTGCGCCACGGTTTCGGGAAGGGCCGCGAGCCGGTCACCTTCGCCCGTTACACCGGCCAGGAGTCCTCCGAGGAGCGGCGCGAGCTCCGCAAAAACCCTCCGGACATCCTGCTCACGAACTACGTGATGCTGGAGCTGATGCTGACCCGGCCGGATGACCGGTCCAGCCTGATCCGCATGGCGGAGGGGCTGCAGTTCCTCGTCTTCGACGAGCTGCACACCTACCGCGGCCGGCAGGGCGCGGACGTGGCGTTCCTGATCCGCCGGGTCCGCGAGGCCTGCCGGGCCTCGGCGACCCTGCAGTGCATCGGCACCTCGGCGACCATGTCGACTGAGGGCTCCTGGGAGGAGCAGCGGCGCGAGGTGGCCCGGGTGGCCGGCCGGCTGTTCGGTGCGACGGTGCTGCCGAAGCGGGTCATCGGCGAGACCCTCGTCCGGGCCACCGAGGAAGCGCCGACGACCGTGCCCGCCGAGCGGCTGCGGGTGCCGGCGGCGCCCCGCTCGTACGAGGCGCTGACGAAGGACCCCCTGGCCCGCTGGGTGGAGTCCCGGTTCGGTCTGGAGCGCGAGGAGGGCACGGGGCGGTTGCGCCGCTGCGCCCCGGCCACCGTCGAGGAGGCCGCGGCCGAGCTGGCCTCGGTTTCCGGGGTGGCCGAGGAGAGCGTGCGCGAGGCGATCCGGACGACCCTGGAGGCGGGCGCGCAGGCCAAGCATCCGGTGACGGAGCGGCCGCTGTTCGCGTTCCGGCTGCACCAGTTCCTGTCCAAGGGCGACACCGTCTACACGACGCTGGAGGACCCGCTCACCCGGCCGCTGACCCGCACCTACCAGCTGGAGCAGCCGGACAGCGACGGCAAGCCGCTGTTCCCGCTGGCGTTCTGCCGCGAGTGCGGCCAGGAGTATCTGACCGTCTGGCGCACCGAGGAGAGCGGCACGTTCCGGTACGAGCCGCGCCGGGACACATCCGCCTCCGGGGGCCGCGCCGGTGAGGGTTACCTGTACCTGGGCATGCCCGGGCAGGACTACGAGTGGCCGGCCGATCCGCAGAAGGCCGTGGACGACCGGCGGCTGCCGGAGTCGTGGCTGGAGACGGACGCGCAGGGCGTGACGGTCGTCAAGAAGTCCTACAAGCCGCGGGTGCCCAAGCGTGTCGTCGTGGACGCCCACGGCAACGAGTCGGGCCAGGGCTTGGTGTCGGCGTTCGTGCCCGCGCCGTTCCTGTTCTGCGTGCACTGCCAGGTCTCCTATGAGCAGACCCGCGGCCGGGACTTCGCCAAGCTGGCCACCCTGGATCAGGAGGGCCGCTCCTCGGCGACCTCGCTGATCTCCGCGTCGATCGTGAAGTCGCTGCGGGCGGTGCCCGAGGAGAGCCTGGGCAAGGAGGCGCGCAAGCTCCTCACCTTCGTAGACAACCGGCAGGACGCCTCGCTGCAGGCCGGGCACTTCAACGACTTCGCCCAGGTGACCCAGTTGCGCGGAGCCCTTTACCAGGCGGCGGTGCGCGCGGGCGAGGAGGGGCTGCACCACGACGACCTGGCCGAGGCCGTCACCGAGGTGATGGGCCTGACGGCACGCGAGTACGCGGCGGGCACGGACCTGCCGCCCTCCCTGGAGCGCCGGGCGGCGAAGGCCTTCCGGGACGTCGTCGGGTACCGCCTTTACCGCGATCTGGAGCGCGGCTGGCGGATCACGATGCCGAACCTGGAGCAGACGGGTCTGCTGCGGATCGACTACGAGGACCTGGCCTGGATTGCCGCCCACCCCGAACGCTGGCGGCCCACGCACGCCGTGCTGCGCGACGCGGATCCGGCGCTGCGCGAGGAAGTGTGCCGTACGCTGCTCGACTTCATGCGGCGTGGCCTCGCGATCGACGTGCAGTACTTCCGTGACGACTTCGACACCCTGCAGCGGGCGAGCGAGGAGCGCCTCACCGGGCCGTGGGTACTGAGTGAGAGCGACCGTCCGGCCGTCGGCACCGCCTACCCGTACGGCTCCCGGCCGGGCATGGAGCGCTCCGCGCTGTTCCTGTCGGCACGCGGCAAGTTCGGCAAGTACCTGAAGCGGAACATGCCCGACCTGCGCGCACCGGACGTGTCGCTGGAGGACATCCAGAAGGTCATCGAGGACCTGCTGACGGTGCTGCGGGACGCGGACCTGGTGCGCGAGGTGGAGGCGGCCCCCGAGCAGTCCGGCCCGGCCTACCGTCGCCGGGCGGCGCAGAAGCGCACCGGGTACCGGGTGTCGGCCGCCGCCCTGATCTGGCGGGCCGGGAGCGGTGAGCGGGGCGCGGTCGACCCGCTGGCACGCACCTACAGCAGCGGCGAGGGGCCGCGCGTCAACCCCTTCTTCCGCGACCTGTACCGCACCGCGGCCGCCGAGCTGGCCGGTCTGTACGCGCGGGAGCACACCGCGCAGGTCACCCCGGAGGACCGCCTGGAGCGCGAGCGGAAGTTCCGCGACGCCGAACTGCCCCTGCTGTACTGCTCGCCGACGATGGAACTGGGCGTGGACATCTCCTCGCTCAACGCGGTGATGATGCGCAACGTGCCGCCGACCCCGGCGAACTACGCGCAGCGCTCGGGCCGCGCGGGCCGCTCCGGCCAGCCCGCGCTGGTGACCACTTACTGCGCGACGGGCAACAGCCACGACCAGTACTACTTCCGCCGCTCCCAGGACATGGTGTCGGGCCAGGTGGCCCCGCCCCGCCTGGACCTCGCCAACGAGGACCTGGTCCGCTCCCACCTCCAGGGCATCTGGCTGGCGGAGACCGGCATGAAGCTCGGCACCGCGATCCCGGACGTCGTCGACGTCGCCTACGACCCCGACGGCGGCGACCGCCCCGATCCGAACATGCCGCTGCCCCTCCTCCCCGACATCCGCGATCTGTCCCTGGACGAGGACGCCCGCCGGCGCGCGGTCACCGCCGCCCGCACCGTCCTCACCCCGCTGATCGCGGACTTCGAGTCGACCACCTGGTGGTACGACGAGTGGATCGAGGACCGCATCGAGCGCGCCCCGCAGGTGTTCGACGCCTCCTTCGACCGGTGGCGCGACCTGTTCCGGGCGGCCGTCATCGACCAGTACGAGCAGAACAGGCGGGTCGTCGACCACACCCTGTCCCCCGGTGAGCAGAGCAAGGCGCGCACCCGCCGCCGGGAGGCGGAGACGCAGACGAACCTGCTGCTGAACCGCTCTGTCGACAGCAAGTCGGTGATGAGCGACTTCAACCCGTACCGCTACCTGGCGTCCGAGGGGTTCCTGCCCGGCTACAGCTTCCCCCGGCTACCGCTGGCCGCGTACATTCCGCGCTCCGGCAACCGCCGCAACGCGGACGGGGACTACCTGCAGCGTCCCCGGTTCCTCGCGATCCGCGAGTTCGGCCCGGGCGCGCTGATCTACCACGAGGGCGCCCGCTACCAGGTCACCCGGGTCCAGCTGCCGCCGGACGCCTCGGGCGACCTGGCGACGGCGGAGGCCAAGCGGTGCGACGGCTGCGGCTACCACCACGAGGTCAGGCCCGGCACGGACCGGTGCACGATGTGCGGGGAGGACCTGCGGACCAAGCAGACCGGCCTGCTGCACCTGCACACCGTGTACACCACCCCGCGTGAGCGGATCTCCTCGGACGAGGAGGAGCGCCGCCGGGCCGGTTTCCGCCTGGAGACCTCGTACGCCTTCCAGGACCACGGCGTCCGCAAGGGACGCCTCACCTCGCACGTCAGCGACGCGGGCGGAGCGCCCGTCCTCGACCTGGACTACGGCGACTCGGCGACCGTCCGCATCACCAACCTCGGCCGCGTCCGCGACAAGGAGGGCGAGCCGGACGGCTACTGGCTGGACCTGGGCGACGGCCGCTGGCTCAACGACCGGGCCGCCGCGGACGCCATCGAGGGCACCCTCATGCCCGTGGTCGACGAGGACGGCAACGAGAAACGCCGCAAGAAGCGGGTCCTGCCGTACGTGGAGGACCGCCGCAACATCCTCGTGGTCACCCTCGACGAGCCGCAGCCCGAGCCGGTGGCGCTGTCCTTCCTGTACGCGCTGGAGCGGGGCATCGAGGCGGCGTTCGAACTGGAGGACTCCGAGCTGACGGCGGAGCTGCTGCCCCCGGACGACGGCCCGCGCCGCCGCCTACTGTTCACGGAGGCCGCGGAAGGCGGCGCCGGTGTGCTGCGCCGCATCCAGCACGACAAGGACGCCCTCGCCGAGGCGGCCCGCACCGCCCTGGAGATCTGCCACTTCGATCGGAAGACCGGCGAGGACAAGGGCGGCCCGGCGGACGGCGAGAAGTGCGCCCGCGGCTGCTACGCCTGCCTGCTGACGTACGCCAACCAGGGGCACCACCGCCAGTTGAGCCGGCACGCCGCCCGCCCGCTGCTGCTGCGCCTGGCCGGCGCCCGCACCGAGCGGGAGGACCGCGGCGAGTCCCGCAGCGAGCGGTTCCGCAGGCTCGTCCCCGCGGCGAGCGGCGGGAAGACCGCGTCCGCGAGCGGTGGGAAGGCCGCGCCCGCGAGCGCCACGCCGACCCCGGTGGAGGCGGACCTGACCGCCCTGGTCGCGGCCGGTGACCTGCTCGGCTGGCTCAGGGCGAAGGGCTACCGGCTGCCGGACGAGCTCGACGCCCTCGTCCCGGACGCCGGGGCCCGCCCCGACCTCGTCTTCCGTCTGGACGGCGCCAGCCTCGCCGTGTTCGTCGACGTCCCCGGCCACCCGGCCGACTCCACCCGCGACCTCGAGGCCGGCTACCGCCTGGAGGACCGCGGCTGGGACGTCCTACGCTTCCCCACGGACGCGGACTGGGAGGCCATCGCCGACCACAACGCCGCCTACTTCCAACTCCGTTGACCGCCTCACCGGCTCCCGACACCAAGGATCCGAGACATCTCATGAGCCTCACGTACACCGCCGGCTCGCTGGTCGCCGCCCGCGGACGGGAATGGGTGGTGCTGCCCGAGAGCGCCCCCGACATGCTGGTGCTGCGCCCGCTGGGCGGCAGCGACGACGACATCGCAGCCGTCTTCCCCGCCTTCGAGGACGTGCGCCCCGCCGAGTTCGCGGCGCCCAGCCCGGCCGACCTGGGCGACCAGCGCGCCGCCGGCCTGCTGCGCACGGCGCTGCGCATCGGCTTCCGGTCGGGCGCGGGCCCGTTCCGCTCGCTGGCATCGATCGCCGTGGAGCCCCGCGCCTACCAGCTGGTGCCGCTGCTGATGGCGCTGCGGCAGCGCACCGTGCGCCTGCTGATCTCGGACGACGTCGGCATCGGCAAGACGGTCGAGGCCGGCCTGATCGCCAAGGAGCTGCTGGCGCAGGGCGAGGCCACCCGGCTGGCCGTACTGTGCTCCCCGGCGCTGGCCGAGCAGTGGCAGGGCGAACTGCGGGAGAAGTTCGGCATCGACGCCGAACTGGTCCTGGCCTCCACGGTGTCACGCCTGGAACGCGCCCTGGAGCTGGGCCAGTCCCTGTTCGACAAGCACCCCTTCACGATCATCTCCACCGACTTCATCAAGTCGACCCGGCACCGCGAGGACTTCCTCCGGCACTGCCCCGACCTGGTGATCGTCGACGAGGCCCACACCTGCGTGGCCGCCGACGACCCCGCGCAGGGCGGCGCGTCGTCCGCGACGAACCAGCTCCGCTACGAGCTGCTGCGCAAGGTCTCCGCCGACGCCGACCGCCACCTGCTGCTGCTGACCGCAACCCCGCACTCCGGCAAGGAGTCCGCGTTCCGCAACCTGCTCGGCCTGGTCCGCCCCGAACTGGCGACCCTGGACCTGGAGACGCCGACGGGGCGGGCGAAGCTCGCCGAGCACTTCGTGGCCCGCAAGCGCGCCGACGTCCGCACCTACCTCACCAAGGAGGAGGACGGCCTCGCCGACGACTCCCTGGCCGAGCGGACCGCGTTCCCGTCCGACCGCTGGACCAAGGACGAGCCGTACAAGCTGACCCCCGCCTACCGAGCGCTGCTCGACGACGCCATCGCCTACGCCCGCAACCGCGTCGAGCGGGCCGGCGAGCAGGGCAAGCGGGAGGCCCGGATCGCCTGGTGGTCGGTGATCGCGCTACTGCGCTCGATGGTGTCCTCCCCGGCCGCCGCCGCGCAGACCCTGAAGACCCGCTCGGAGTCCGCCGCCGCCCGCACCGCACAAGAGGCGGACGTGCTGGGCGCCCCGGTGGCCGCCGACTCCGCCGACAACGACCGCCTGGAAGGCATGGACGTCGCCCCGGGCGCCGCCGAGACGGAGGACGCCGGCGCCCGACTGCTCGAACTCGCCGAGCGAGCCGGACAGTTGGTCGGCCCGGCCGAGGACGCGAAGCTGAAGGCGCTCACCCGGCACCTGAAGGACCTGATCGCCAAGGGCTACCACCCGATCGTCTTCTGCCGCTACATCCCCACCGCCGAGTACCTGGCCAAGCAACTGGATGGCAAGCTCGGCAAGAAGACGAAAATCGCCGCCGTGACCGGCACCCTCTCCCCGCAGCAGCGCCTGGAGCGCATCGAGCAGCTCGCCGCCGAGGCCGCCGACGAGGGCGGCGACCCGGCCGTCCGCCGGGTGCTGATCGCCACCGACTGCCTCTCCGAGGGCGTCAACCTCCAGCACCACTTCGACGCCGTCGTCCACTACGACCTGGCCTGGAACCCGACCCGCCACGACCAGCGGGAGGGCCGCGTCGACCGTTACGGCCAGAAGCGCGACCAGGTCCGCGTCATCACGATGTACGGCGAGGACAACGGCATCGACGGCAAGGTCCTGGAGGTGCTGTTCAAGAAGCACCGGCAGATCAAGAAGGACCTGGGCATCTCCGTCTCCGTCCCCGACGAGACCGCCTCCGGCGTCACCGACGCCGTGGTGGAGTGGCTGCTGCTGCACGGGCGGCAGGGCAGCCAGGAGAGCCTGTTCGAGATGGACGGCCACCAGGAGTCCTTCGACCGCATCGAGCACGAGTGGTCCTCGGCCGCCGAGCGGGAGAAGACCTCCCGTTCCAAGTACGCCCAGCGCGCCATCCACCCGGAGGAGGTGGCCCGCGAGGTCGTCGCCGTACGGGCCGCGCTCGGCGGCGCGGAGGAGGTGCGCGAGTTCGCGCTGGAGGCGCTGCGCGACCTGGACGCGCTGGTTCGCGACCCGCGCGACGGCACCGGTGACTTCACCGCGCAGGTCGGCGGCACCCCGGCCGGCCTGCGCGACGCCCTCGCGGCCACGCTCGGCAACCGGCTGGTGGAGGCGGACCGCGAGATCCCGTTCCGCACCACCCCGGCGATCGGCCGCGGCGAGGCCGCACTGGTCCGCACCGACCCGGCGATCGGCGCCGTAGCCTCGTACGTCCTGGACTCCGCGCTCGACATCAACGCGCTCGGCCCCCGCCCGGCCCGCCGCTGCGGTGTGGTGATGACGGACGCGGTAGCCATCCGTACTACCCTCCTGCTGGTCCGCTACCGCTTCCACCTCACCCTCCCGTCCCGCACCGGCGAACGGCAGCTCGTCGCCGAGGACGCCCGCCTGCTCGCCTACGAGGGTGTGACGGCCCGCGCCCGCTGGCTGGACGACGACGCGGCCACCGCCCTCCTCGCGGCCCGCGCCACCGCCAACACCCACGAGCAGGCCGCCCGCAACGCCATCTCCCGCGACCTGGGCGGCCTGCCGGACCTCGCCGCGCACCTCACCGAGTACGGCACCCGCCTGGCCGCCGAACTCGACGCCTCGCACCGCCGGGTGCGCAAGGCCAACGAGGAGATCGTCCGCGGCCTGAAGGTCGTCCCGCAGGAGCCCGCCGACGTCCTCGGCGTGTACGTCTACCTGCCGCAGCAGTCCGTTTCCCCCTCTTCCGGAGCCGAAGCCTGATGTCCGCCGCCACCCGCACCGCCCTGGCCTTCACCGCCGTCACCACGGTCGGCGGGCTGCTCCCCGCCGACATGCTGCTGCGCATCGCCGAGGCCCGGAACCTGCCCGGCACCCGGCCCGCCGACTACGGCCTGCCCGCCTCCGTGCCCGTGCGCGACGAGGCCGAGCGCGCCTGGGAGTACCTCAAGCCCCTCTGGCGCGACCTGCGCGCCGCGCTGCCCTCCGACCCTGTCACGGGTACGCCCTCCGCCGACCCGACCGGCCGGGCCGGCACCGACTGGCTCGCCCAACTGTTCCGCAAGCTGGACTTCGGCGCGCTGACGGAGGTCGGGGCGGCGGGCATCCCGGCCGACTCCGACCCGGAGAAGCGGTTCCCGGTGTCGCACCGGCACGGGCCGGCGCTGGTCCATCGTGTGCCGTGGAACCAGGAGCTGGACAAGCGTCCGGTGGCCGGTCAGGTCCCGGCGCAGTCGATGCTCCAGGACTGCCTGAACCGCACCGAGGCCCACCTGTGGGCGGTGCTCACCAACGGGCGCCGACTGCGGCTGCTGCGGGACTCGTCGTCCTTCGCCACGGCGGCCTACGTCGAGTTCGACCTTGAGGCGATCTTCGACGGGGAGCTGTTCAGCGAGTTCGTGCTGCTGTACTGCGTGCTGCACGCGTCGCGGTTCGAGGTGGCGGAGGGGGCGGCGGCCTCCGGGTGCTGGCTGGAGAAGTGGCGGACGGTCGCCATCGAGTCCGGTAGCCGGGCCCTCGATCACTTCCGCGACGGCGTTCAGGCGGCGCTGACCGTCCTCGGCACCGGGTTCCTGAGTCACCCGCAGAACAACAAGCTGCGCGAGCACTTGGACGTCCACGCCTTCCAGACGGCGCTGCTGCGGCTCGTCTACCGCATGATCTTCCTGTTCGTCGCCGAGGACCGGGGGGCCCTGTTGGACCCTGAAGCAGACGAACGGACCTGCGAGCGCTTCACTCGCTACTTCTCCACCGCCCGCCTCCGTCGCCACGCCCTGCGCCGCCTGGGCACCATCCACGACGACCAGTACCGCGCGCTGGAGCTGCTGATCGAGGCGCTGGGCTCCGAGGAGGGCCGACCCGAGTTGGGCCTGAAGGGACTCGGTGGTCTCTTCAACGAAACCCCGGCCGACGAGCCTCTGAGGGGCGCCCGCCTCGCCAACCGCCACCTATTCGAGGCCGTCAAGCATCTCGCCCGCGTACGTGACGCCGGCTCCGCCCGCTGGCGTCCCGTCGACTACCTGCACATGGGTGCCGAGGAACTGGGGTCGGTGTACGAGGCCCTGCTGGAGCTGGTGCCCAAGCACAGCGCCGCCGACCGCACCTTCGAACTGGTCGACCGCATCGGCAACGACCGTAAGAAGACCGGCAGCTACTACACCCCGACCGCGCTCACCGAGACCCTCCTCGACTCGACGCTGAACCCGGTGATCGACGATGCCGTCAAGCGCGGCGAGCAGCGCGCGAGCGCCGAGGGCCAACCCGATACCGCCGACATGATCGTCGAGGAACTCCTCTCCCTCACGGTCTGCGACCCCGCTTGCGGGTCGGGTCACTTCCTCGTGGCGGCGGCTCGCCGCATCGCCAAGCGCGTCGCCGCCGTCCGCCACCGCAACCCCGAGCCCACGACCGAGACCGTCCGCCACGCTCTGCACGAGGTCGTCGCCCGCTGCGTGTACGGGGTAGACCTCAACCCCATGGCGGTGGAACTGGCCAAGGTGTCGCTGTGGCTCGAGGCCATGGAACCGGGCAGGCCTCTCAGCTTCCTGGACGCGCACATCAAGCACGGCAATGGTCTCATCGGTGCCACGCCTCGTGCATTGCGCGACGGTATCCCGGACAAGGCGTTCAAGGCGATTGAAGGCGACGACGAAAAGTTCGCCAAACACCTGGCGAGCGAGAACGAGATGCAGCGCACCGGCAACGTCGGCCTGTTCAATCTCGCTGCTGTCGAGACGAAGGTCTCCAATACTGCCTTGGCGGCTGGCCTGACACGTATCGCCGCCGTGCCCGACGGGAGCCTCAGCGACGTACGCCGCAAAGAGGATGCCTACCGGTCCTGGGCGAAATCCAGCGAATACGTCCGTGCCCGGCGCGTCGCCGACGCATGGTGCGCAGCCTTCACCTGGGAAAAGTCTAAGGACGCCCCGCCAGCCGTTACTCATAACGTGTTCGCCGCCCTACAGGACCCTGATCCGGAAGAAGCCA
Source organism: Streptomyces sp. NPDC058145 (assembly GCF_042884245.1). Taxonomy (NCBI): domain Bacteria; kingdom Bacillati; phylum Actinomycetota; class Actinomycetes; order Kitasatosporales; family Streptomycetaceae; genus Streptomyces; species Streptomyces sp. NPDC058145. Next base: position 62,183 of record NZ_JBHVUH010000018.1, read on the forward strand.
TCCAGGAAACCGTTGACGAGATCCGCCGCCAACGAATGCAGTACTCTTTCTTCCACTGGCATTTGGAATTCCCGGACGTGTTTACCGTCCCCGATTCACCAAGTTCCCCTAGCGTGGACCCGCGCACGGGTTGGACGGGGGGCTTCTCCTGCGTCATCGGAAACCCACCGTGGGACCGACTCGAATTCGAGGACAAAAAGTATCTCGGTGTAGCTGCGCCCGAAATTGCAGCGATTGCCGGAGCTGCCAGAGATGACCGCATGGAGGAATGGTTCAGCCAATTCCCCGAACAGCACAGACGCTACCTACTGGCCCGCCGGTTCATTAAAGCAACTACACACTTCGCGACTAACTCGAGTACATTCCCCTTGTGCGCAGCCGCGCTCACACTCGACGGCGTCACAAAGCTACAAGTAGACCAACTTTTCGCCGAACGTTTCACTTATCTCCTCAATCCACTGGGACGCGCTGGAATCGTAATTCCCACGTCCATCGCCACCGCAGCCGGTGGACAATTCCTATTCTCCGACATCGTCAATCGCAAGAGTCTTGCGTCTCTCTATGATTTTGAGAACAAGCGTCCAAAATCTCCCGCTCTACCCAAGGGTGGCAAGTGGTTCGAAAGCGTCCATTCCAGCTATAAGTTCGCCTTGCTGACCCTCACAGGTCACGAAGTGACCGAGTCCGCCGCCCGGCTTGGCTTCTTTCTCAGCGAGAGCGCAGACATGGCCGATCCGGAACGTGTTTTCCCGCTCAGCCCTGACGAACTGACGCTGATCAGTCCCAACACGGGGACGCTTCCACTCTTCCGCACGCGTCACGACGGCCTCCTCACCGCTAGCATCCACCGACGCTTCCCGGTTCTACACCGCGAGGGTGGCTCAAACCCTTGGGGTACAACCTTCCTCTATATGGTCCGTGCGGCCAACGATGGTGGGGCCCTGCATACCCGTCAGCAGTTGCTTGACAACGACTGGAAGCCGACCGGCAGGGAATTCATCAAGGGCGAGAAGAGGATGGCCCCGCTCTACGAAGGCAAGATGCTTCATCTCTTCGATCACCGCTGGAACGAATATATCGGGACGAACGAGAAGGACGCACACCGAATCACTAACACCGACAAGAAGAACCCTGCCACATTTGCTACCCCCCGCCACTGGATCGCCCAATCAGGAAAGATCGCCTTTCGCCGCAAGGGGAAAGAAGCAACGGCGCCAGGTATCGATGATCGCCTGGCTCGAGCGGGATGGAACCGGGACTGGCTTCTCGGTTGGCGTGACGTGTGTCGTACTACTGATGAACGGACAGCCATTCCCGCATTCTTCCCTCGCTCCGCTGCACTGAACACGCTACCTCTCGAACTCCCACATGTTTCACCGCGCCTGGTAGCTGGGCTTGTCGCCGCTCAGTCGTCCCTGGTTTTCGATTACGTCAGCCGCCAGAAGGTGAGCGACGCCCACATGAAACTATTCCTTTGGAAGCAACTCCCGGTTCCCACCCCGGCCATCCTTGAACCACATCTTCTTTTCCTGCTTCCCCGCATCCTCGAACTCGTTTATAGTGCCTACGACATGACCCCACTTGCCCGCGACTTCGGCGACGGGGGCCAGCCGTTTCAGTGGGACGAGGAACGCCGCGCTCGGTTGCGCGCCGAACTGGACGCCTACTTCTTCCACCTCTACGGAATCTCCCGCGCGGACACCGACTACATCCTGGAGTCCTTCCAGTCAGAGTCGGGCGGTCTGAAGAACAACGAGATCGCCAAATTGGGTGAGTACCGCACCAAGCGCCTCGTCCTCGCCGAGTACGACCGCATGGCCGCCGCCGGCCTGACCCTGGAGAACCCGCTCACCGAGGGCGAGTCCGGTACCTACCGCTCCACCCTCACCCCGCCTCCCGGCCAGGGCCCCCGCCACGATTGACCTGCCCCTGGGGTGGCCCCCTGGTGGCCACCCCAGGGCACGTCCCAACGCTCAGCCAAGGAACCAAAGCACGTGGTACGTAGAAGCCAGACCAGCAACCCTCGCTCGACTGTCGTCCTGACCTCGGGTGCTGACTGGCATGGCCGCGTCGCCAGTCAGCGGCGTTCGAGTGGCGGTGACTTCCCTCTACCAAAGGGGCAGGCAGGGAAGATTCAGGCCCTGCAACGCGCGATCAAAGCGCTACAGATGGCCAGCGCCACCAAACACCGGACCGAAGCCCGTTACCTCTTGAGCCGCGCTCGGGCACTCGTCGAAGCCCTTCCAGCTTCACAAACCGTGCAGGAGCGCAAACAGCTCGCCGAGCTTCGGAGGAAGTTCGGAGCAAGCAGCACGGCAGTACCCAAGAGCGACAAGAAGCCCAAGTCGAACCCGGTCCTGAAGTCCAAGGTCGCTCCGAAGCCCAAGCCGCAACCAGGCCCGAAGCCTGACTTGGCCCCGAAGCCCAAGCCGAAGTCCCGCCGCCGAAGGGCGAAGCGCAACCCGTTTGACAGCTTCAGCAAGCGTTACATAGACCGCGTGGCCTTGGGCTACGCCCCCGCGAGCGAGGCCAAGGACTCCCGAACGCGATAAGGGCATGCCGCCCGCCACTCCAGCGGACGGCACACCCTCAAGTCACTCACCGCTCCGACGCGAGCCGCACGAACTGCCCCCAGCGCTCGCGGCTCACCGCGAAGGCCGGGCGGGTCACGTCCTTGGAGTCCCTACTAGCCGAGTCGTCGCCCCTCCGGTGTCTCCAGGACCTGCACGGGACCGTCCGGACACGCATGCAGCCCGGCCTGCAGCGGAACCACCTGAAGGGTGACGTTGCGCGGGGTACTGCGCTCCAGCACATGGTCCACCCGCTCACGCATCATCTCCGCATCCCCGAACCGCCGCCGGAACACGTGCTCCTCAACGATGAAACTGAACGGCACCCTCGGCCGCTCCCGCATCATCGCCTGCCGTTCCATTCGCGCCCTGAGCTGCTCCCCAAGCTCCCCATCGGTCCGCAGCGGAATCGTGCCCTCGAACACCGCCCGCGCGTACGCCTCCGACTGCAACGGCCCCGGCACCAACCGGCATTCATTCGTGCACAGGCTCACCGCCTCCCGCTCCAGCCGAGCCCACCGCCGGAACCAAGCCGCAAGCCGCGCCTCCCCCGCGTCAGATGTGCTTCCTCCGCGCGCTCCACGAACGCCTGGTTCGGCATCCGGCGGCCCAGTTCCACAGACTCCACGGTGTGCTTGGAGTAGCTGACCCGCGTGCCGAGATCGGCCCGGCTAAGCCCCGCGTGTTCGCGTAAGGCCTGGACGACCGCGCCGAACGTCCGCAGACTGTCCGACGGAGTCAGCGACGCCAACGGCGACCTCGCCCCGCGGCCCCGCCCAGCGGACACCGAACCCGACGCGCTCCAGACCGGCGGCCGCGGCCTGACCCCCGTCACCGCCCTCACCGACCACTGGGGACCGCCGCCCAGACCGCCCCGCCTCTGCAGCATCGGTTTGTTGGCAGTGCCAACGCGCTCGCTTACGGTGTCTGTTGTTGTGCGGGGATCGGGGGCAGGTTTGGCGAACAACCGGGTGCGGCTCAGCGGCGGCTCGGCCTGGCAGACGGACTTCCGTCGTAGGACCACAGGACGCCCCGTACGGACGCCCATGGACGTCGCCAGCCTCCATCGGAGGCTGAGCTACACCCTCTTGGACCTGGAACGGGCCATCGAAAGGCACGCGGTGGCCGAGGCGACCGACCTGCACGCCCTGGCGTGGCTCCAAGTAGCCGAAGCCCCGCCCAGCGAGTCCAGGAAGCAGCGGCAACAGCTTCAGTCGTTCAAGGCGGTCCTCAACTCCCGGAGCTGGCAGGAGGAGGGGCGTCGACGGGCGGCGGCGGAGACCCAGCGGGTCGTCATACCCGGCCCCACCACCACAGCGCGGCCGAGTACCCGCCCTGCCGAGAAGCCCGCGCGTCTCCGCCCACCGCGCCTCGCCAAGAAGCCGCCCAAGGTGACCGGGGTGAGCCGTTCCCAGCCGCAGCCACGGCCGCAGTCGCAGTCGCATGCGGCGGTTTCCGTGCCTCACAGGCCGGCGCGTCCCGCCGCGCCGCCCCTGCTGGAGGCCGGCCGACTTTCGGAGATCTCGACCGAACTCAGGCCGCTTCTGGAACAGATCGCCCGCATGGGCGCGACCACCAGTTGGTCTCTGATCCTTAAGCGCCTCCCCGCGCTTCCGCGGCTTCACCGGGACGACGAGAGTGTCATCCTGTGGCTGGTGGACGAGGATCGCCAACAAGGCGAGCCTCTTCTCTCGGCGCTCGTCACGGTCGGCAACCGGCAGATGCACCCCCGTTTCCCCGTCATCGCGGGACAGCTCGGACTGCCTTACTCCGGCAACCCCACCGAGCAGCAGACGGCGTGGAGCTACGAGGTCCTGCGGGTGCATCAGTACTGGCGCTACAAGCGTCCCTGACACGGAATTCCCACCTGCCCACCTCACACAGCACGGTGACGGCGGCCCTCTCCACAGGTCCAAGGCCCTCCGAGTGCCATCAGGCGCGCATCCCCAGCTTGAAGGCGGCTTCGCGGGCCTTCTCGTCGGCCATGGCGATGAGCTGCTTCCGCCCGCGGTGGGTCTGAAAGTCCGACCGCGACTTGGCCAGGAGGGCGTCGGCGCGCTCCGTCAGCTTGTGCGCCGCTTTCAGTGCTTTGATGAGGTCCTTGGTGTACCGGTTGGACGGCAGCGCGTGGACCTCACTCGTGCGCGCACGGACGCGGGTGATCAGACGGAGCACGGTCTGCCGCTGGGCCTCCAGCTCGGCGGCACGCTGAGTCTCGCGTGGGTTGGGCGCCTGCGTGCGTGCCGAAGCCGTCCGGCTCCCGCTGGGCATCGTCCGGCTCCATCCGGCGGTGGATGCAGGACGAGCGGACAAGCGAACCGCTGCCGCGTTCACCGGGGTGATGTGACCGACTTCCAGGAAGGAGAACAGCGCGACGCCTCTCTTTTCGGCGAACTCCTGGGCGCTGGCTGTATAACCTCCGGACGCGTAGAACAGCAGATGCTGATGCGAGTCCGCCACTCCCCGCAGCTCCCGAACAGGACCGACACCAACTGGCTGGCCGTAGTACTTCACCTGCGCTATCGCGTCGCGGGCGAACACGTCGACGCCCCCATCGGCGCCGGCGGCCGTCTTCTGCGCGTCGGTGAAGCCGAGGCTGCGCATGTGGTCGACGGCGGCGAATTCGGCGTCCTGCCAGGTGCGGATGCGCCTGGCGCGGTACACCCTCTCCTGTGAGCCGGAGCCCTCTTCCGCAGGCGGAGGTGTGAAAGCCCGGCCGACCCCCGCCCGGTGGGCGCCGGGCGTCTCCGAGGCTCTGCGGTCGCCCTGCGCGTTGGGCGGAGGAGCAGCCGAGGCAGTGCCGCCGACCTGCCGGCCGGCGACGGCCAGAGCGCGGGCCGCAGCTGCGGTAAGGCCCTTAAGCTTTACCGCGCCTTTGGGGCCATCGAGCACGACCGTCGCACTGAACCGGGACTTAGTCTCCCTCTCCAGGACGGTGAGGGGGCGGCGCAGTTCCATGTGTTCCATCTTGAAGGCGCCGCGCCACAGGAGAAGGCGTCGACGGGTCAGCGCACCGTGGAACCGAAGAGTCGTGAACAGCAGCTCGACCCGTTCATCGGGTGCCAGTTGCGCCAGCAACTTCTCGGCCTGCGGTGATGTACCGACCCAGCCGCTGCCGAGTACGGCAGCGGAGGCGGTGCGAGGATCGCTGCGAAGACTTGACACCATGCCATTTTGCACGACGACCCTGCGCCACCACCGCGTTCGAGGTTTCGGTGCAACCCCTCACCACTCACCAGGTGGCTGCGAGCGCGCCTACGCCTCCGCGGGCAGCGCGGGGAACACGACCACCGAACCGTCCTTGTCACGGGCGATCTCGATCGCCACGTCCGTGGAACGGCTGTTGACCGTGACGCCGTCGCCCAACCGGTGAATCCGGTGTGCCGCGCGCATCAGGCTATCGACTTCACCGGTCGTGAAGACAGGCAGCAAACCGTTCGGACGTGCCAGCTCCAGCGCCGACAGGCGTACCAGGACACCGGCGATACCCGACTCCAGTGCGTCGAGACGCTGCTGGTCCCGCTTGAGCACGCGGGCGAAGTTCTCGAACGGGTTGCCAGGGTCGCCTTGTGCCTGGTCGACGGCCTGGAGGACGTTGACCCGCCGCTTCAGCGCGATGGCCAGGGCAGCGAGTTCCAGGTGGGCACGGAACCTGCCGCCGCGGTCGTCCACGCCGGGGAACGACTTGGTCAGCGTGCCGATCTCGACGGCCTTGCCCTCAGGCAGCTTGTCGAGTGCGCTCTGCCACCCGGCAAGGCGCCGGTCAGCGGCGCCCAGTCCCACGTTGATGGCATGCACCGCCGAGTCCAGTCCGAGCGAGACACCGAGCTTGCCCTGGTCGAGCAGAATGGCGGTGGCCTTGTCGATGGCATCGCGGCAGCCGTCGAGCTGGCTGCGCTCGTCTTCGAGTTTCTGCTCGTGCAGCTGTTCCAGCAGTTCCGTGATGCGCTCGATGGCCTCCTGGCGCTTGGCGTCGGCATGCGCACTCACCCCCACCGCCACGGCCATGAGCACGAGCGGCGCCGCCACGGTGAGCGCCGCGCTGCCGGCGGCCGCGACGCCGGCCGTCGCACCGGCCCCACCGACCGCGCCCGCCGCTGCCACTTGACCGACCGGCACGAACTTCGCGGCACCGGCAATCTTCCCCGCCGAGTTCACCAGCGGGCCGCGGATGGCACCGGCCGCCCCCTTCGCCACCATCGGCCGAATGATGCCCTGACCGAACTGGGCGGCGACCTTCGCCGGAACCACCATTCGATACAGGCCTTCAGCGGCAGCGGTCGCCCTGGCCGCCGCAGAGGAACTCCGCGCTGACTGCGTAATGAGCTGCGACAAGTGCTGTGCCAGGGGACTCACGGCGTCGAGCCGGATGCCCCGGCCGCGGTCGAGCTCGTCGGGCAACGGATGTACCTCAAGCGTGGCGATCGGCTCGTCGGCAAGGGCGGCCAGCACGCCGCGCAGTTCAGCCAAGCGCTCAGCCGTCATCGGCGTGTCCCCGGCCACTGCGGGCACCTGGACGTCACCCGTCGCCAGCGTCCACACCGGAACAGCTGCCTTCTTGCGGTAGTCAATCATCGTCTCCCCTAGCTTTGCCGCCACAGCCTACGGCTGCCGCCCGACAAGAACGGTGGACTCTCGTCCTCCCTGAATCTCAACGCCCGGACGTCACTCACCACGCATCGGACCCTCCCGGCACCGGGCCGGCTTCCTCGCACACCTGCAACCTCCGTCGCGCCATCACCGCGTCTGCACCCACCTGTGCAACCCCCTCAGTCGATGCGTGACGCACACGGCTTCGCCCCCACCCCGTCACGGACACCGGTATCGCGCCCCGCTCACCGCCGATATCGCCAGAGCTGCCGCAACCGTAGGGCCTCCATGGCCCGATGAGACTCGAGCTCCGTATCGGGGACGGGCTCCCGGCCGAGTTCCAGGCGCGCTTGGTGATAGAGCCGGTGCGGGGTGGCAACGGAACTATCGACCAGCGTGGTCAGGAGCGGCTCATCGGCCGGTGTGTCCCGGTCCACCGCCACGAGCAACGCAACCTGGTCGTCAGGGTGCAGGGGCGGGAGCTGCCCACCCGCCCTGAGGCGGAGGTCGCCCCAACTAAGGGGGGTGCCGTCGGCGCGGGCCAGTTCCTCAAGGATGCCGCGGACCGTGGGGGCAAGCTTGTCGATCCTCTCGGCCGACAGTCGGTCGTCTTGCGGCGGCTCGGCGGTGCGGCCCGTCCCCGCCGGCGTGTTCCGCGGGGCGGTCGCGGGCTGGGCGGAGCGCTCGGCGGACATCCTGTCCTCCAACCTGCTCCGCCACCGCTTGACAGCCTTGGTTTCCGCGGCGGGCAGCGGTTGGGCGAGCTGATCACGCTGCTTCTCGATCTCGTCGAGCAGCCGCAACAGGTCCTGGGTGGGCCGTTTCCTATGGGTAGAGCCCAACTCACCGAGAAGGCGTCTGATCTTCCTGAGATTCGGATCCGTCTTCCCGACCGACTTCGGTTCGATGACTTTGGCCGGTTTCGGTTCGGGAGCGGTGGTCCCGTGCTCCGTCTTGGCGGGGGTGACAGTGATCGGGCGGCCGATGAGCCGGTCGAGGAGATCGAGAACACGGTCGCCCTCCCCCAGCCACACGCGGAGGGCCCGCCTATGGGGACGGACTTCCTCGTACCGTCGGAGAAAATTCTCCCCTTGTCGAATCGTCTCCGACAGGCGCTGAGCTCGCGCCCCCTTCGTCCGGGCTCGGGTCCTCGCCGCCTCCTCCAGCTTTTCCCTCATCTCCGCGCGTCTCCGGTGTGCCTGACTCAGGTCGCTCTCGGAGGGGGGCTGCTCCTTGGAGGCCGACTGATGCACACGGGGCGGTGGAGGAGCCGACACGCGTGCCGGCCGGCCCCCGTATGCCGCGTGCGTCTTCTTGGCCTCGGCCGCCGCCCACTGCTGCAAGGCGAACGCCGAGGCCGGTTCGGTGGCCCCGAGTCGGCTCAGTACCTGCCCCAGGTACGGAAGGGGCCTGCCCAAGTGGGTGACGACCAGGACGCTCAGCAGCGGACGGTCGGGCACCCGAGGCCTGTCTACCTCGACCAGCAGTTCCTGGCGCTTGGGGTTCGGCAGGCCGTGGACCCACCCACCGAGCCTCTCGTTCAGATCGCTCCACGTCACCGTGGCACCCTTCGCCGCGACCTCCTCCAGTACCTTCCTGAGCGCGTCGGCCGCCTTCACCGGCACGGTCTCCGGCACTTTCGGCCGAGGGGGCGCAGGTGCGGTGAGCGGGGTCCGCTCACGGGTACTGGAGCTCCGGGGCGCCGGCAGCTTCTCGTCGAGCGCGACGCTGGGACGCCACAACCCGGTCCGCTCCGCCTCCAGGCCCTTGAGCCGTTTCAGGGCGTCGGCCCGGACCGCCCACGCACAGCCGCTTCCCTCGACGACGTCCGTGACCAGCAGCCGAACCGAGCCCGCGAGTCGGTAGACGTACTCGTCCGTGGGGGCCGGCACCGAGTCGGGCAGGGACAGACAGGCTCGGACGATGCGGCTTCCCACCGGCTTGACGAAGCCGGGAAACAAACGCCTGCCGGGCATGTCCAACTGCGAGGAGGACAAGGGTGCTGCCTCGGTGTCCACGGCGAACACGAACTGTCCATCAGCAAGGGGCACGCTGCCGGGGAACGGGTCGCAGCCGATGCCGTCATCGCGAACCGCCGCTTTGGCGCGCAACTCCTCGAGTGCGGGCGTGACGAGCCCTCGTTCGGTCATCCGGCACTGGTCCAGGGAAGCCCAGGGCGTCTTCTTCCCGTCGGTCACGGTACCGATGAACACTCGACGGTCGTTGTTCTCGGTCTCGCACCGCACGAGCAGCGCGTACCCGCGACGCGCCACCATGTCGCGTGCGAGCGGGCCGTCCTGGCCGAAGACCCACTCGATATGGCCTTCCTTCGCCCCCAGACTGTCCGCCGCCTTGCGCCAGCTGAGGTAGTCCTCCGGGTGTAGCTCGAACCGCAGGAGCGTTTTCATGCGAGGCAGCCGGAAGTCCACGGCATCGCCGTGACAGTGTCCCAACCCGCGCAGTTCACCCTGGGCCGCGAACCCGTGCCCGGCCAGCCAGCGAGTGGCATGGGCCTTGACGAACAAGTGGTCGGCGCCGTCCACGCTGTTGGTGATCCGGTGGCATTCACCACGGTCTGGGTCGGGTTCGTGGGCGAAGTGACAGACCTTCGTCACGTACCTCTTCGGGCGCAGCCGCTCTCCGCAGCCGCCGAGAAGCATGCCGCACCAGAAGTCGTCCTTCCCGAACTGACGGAGAAACTCGTCGAGGTTGTGCGGCTGCTCCGGGAGGATCACCGGCTGGTCCGAGTCGCGGCCTCCGATGACCGCGGTCTGGATGAGACGGGTGTCGATCTGCCCCAACTTTGGATCCTCCGATGAACGCGTGAGACGACCGCCTCGAGAGACAAGCAGATGGAACGAACTTTGACATGCGTGCATCGATCGCACTACATGCCCTGAATGCGGAAGAGCCTGCTCAGGACATGAACCGAGGCGTCGGGAAGCCGCTCGCCACGCATCGCTTCCTGTACCCAACTTCGGCTGGACGCGCACAGACCAGCCACCACACCCACCAGTACGTTGACATCGCTAACAAGCTTATTTACGGTGACCTTTGCTACGCAAGGGGCTCAGGGGGGCGGCAGACCGTGCAGGTGGACGACACCGGTGGACCCGGCCCGACCGTCACGGTGGACGGCCTGCTGCATGCTGCCGAACACGCCTTTCTGCGCTCCGAGTTCGACCTGGTGCGACCGCTTCTACAACATATCCAGCGCACGTTCGGCGTTCCTGACGCCGAGGAGGCCGTACGGTACGCCGTGCTCCGTGCCGCGCTGGCCGCGCGGGTCGGGAACTGGCCGGAGGCGGTCCGGCGGTGTCCCGAAAGCGAATTGAACTTGGCGGCGACGGGAGTCGTGCACGCCCTTTCGGTGTACGCCCTCCGCAGGCTGGGGGAAGAGGGCGGGCGGCACACCGATGCCGGCACCGCGGCGCTCGCGATCGTGCTGTGGGCTCACCTCCTGGACGAGGACGATCCGGGTGATTTCCGCGCGCTGCTCACCGGCCGACGCGGCGCTGCCGTGCCCGACGAACTCTGGGAGGAGGGCCGCCTCCACCTGCTCGGACGCATCACCGATCTGCTGCACGCCCTGGACGACCGGGCCGGTCGGGATGTCCTCGCCGCCTGGGAGACGGCCTGGGCTGCGGAGCGTGACGGTCCTGTGGTCGTACCCCCGGACGTCGGGCCGGACGGCCTGATCCCGCTTGGATACGCTGCCCTGCTTCTCGCAAGCCATGGCCGCGGCAATGCCCTCCTCGACGCTTACGCCGCACGCCACCCCGACCCCACCACCTGGACCGTGGACTCGCCCGACCACCGCGCGTGCGCCAGCGCTCTCACCCAGGCCCTAGCGGAACGGGGCCGGGACCGGGTGCAGGCCGGGGAATGGAGCGAGGCACTCACGGACTTCAGCACGGCGGCACGGCTCGGGCACGCCTTGAGCACCGAGGACCGGGCGGCCCTCCGCCGCGCGTGGAGGAACGTCGGGCGGAGCCGCACCGGGCGCGACTACTCCCCCATCATGCGTATCCAGGGCCTGGAACTGGCCCACGCGCTGCTGCCCGAGGACGGCCCGCTGGCTGCCGAACTCACCGCCGAACTGGTGCGGCAGGGCCGGAAGGTTTTCGGCAGCGACCCCCGGCAGAGCAGGAACCGCTTCGCGCGGGCCCTGGTCGTGTCGCCCAGTGACCGGGACGCCCGGTCCGGCCTCGACGACCATCTGAGGGCGGACCTGCGTCGGGCGCTCGACGGGGAACAGCCTCAGGAGAAGATCCGCGCAGAGGCGGTACGGGACCTGCTGCGGCGCGATCCGGACTGCGCACCGGCCCGGAGGTGGCTGAGGGACCGCAACGCCGAGTGGGCCGTGGCCGCCGCGGCCGGCAGACACATGGCGGCGGCGCGGTCCGCCGTGCGCCACGTGATCCAGTACGACGGCGGCGAGGGCCCGTACGGGGAGGAACTCGTCAGCAGCGTGCTCGTCGATCTCCTGGTCGACGCGGCCTGGTTCTCCGGAGCCGAAGGCACTCGCGCCGGACAGGAGCGCCGTGTCGACCTGCTGGGCACGGCCGTCGGCATCGCGGACCCGGCCCGTGACCACGTCAGGGAGGAATACGAGGCGGCGGTGCTCGACCTCGCCGAGTACCTCGAGACGACGGCGTCCCCGTCAGACGTCATCGAGCTGTTCCTGCGGGACGTGATGCGCACCGGTGTCAGTGCACGCTTCGACCAGACCGTGAAGGCCGCCTATCTGTGTCGTGCCCAGACGCGTGAGGAGGAAGGCGACCTCGGCGGGGCGTGGCGCGACCGCGCGTGTGCGAAACAGATTGGTGCCGAACTGCCGGATCAGGGTCTTTTGTTCGGTCCTGCTCCCCGGATCCGTCGACGCCACCACCACGACTTCGGACAGGAATCTCTCTTTTGAACGTCGACAAGCCGGCCTCGGGAACCGAGGGCGCCGAAACACTCCCGATTCCCTGGTTCGGTCCCACGCTCCACGAACTCGTCCCCGGCAGTCCGCCGGGCACCCGGCCCCTGGTCCTCCGCAGCCGGGTGGGGCAGGCTTTCGCCGCGGCCCGGCAGGATCCGGTCGAGCAGGAGCGCATCCGCCGCGCCGACCACGCCTCCCGCGGCGCCATCGGCTCCCTCGTCGCCGAGATGCTCACCCCGCCCCTGCCCCGCCACGACACCGAGGTACGCCCGTGAACGGCCCCGCCCCGACCGGTCCCACCGATCCGCCGTCCGACCTCGACAAACTACGGCGCCGGGTCGAGGCGCTGTCCCGCAAACGCGACGAGGCCGAGGCTCGACTGCACGCCCTGCTGAGCTCCCTGCTACCACTGGACGACCTGCTTGCCGACACACGCCACCGGGCCGGCGCCCTGCACGAGGTGCGATCCGCCCGCGAGACGACCTCGGCCGCCGTCGCCCTGAGCGAGCAGATCGACGCGGCACACCTGATGCTGCGCGGTGAGTTCGCCCGGCACGACGTCAGCCCGATGGAGACGGTGGGCAAGGCCCCCGACCCGGCGGAGATGCGCGTTGTCGGGACGGAACCCCACTCCTCCGTCCCGGACGGGACGGTACTGAGGGAGAAGGTCACCGGCTTCCGTCTGGGCACGTCCGTCCTACGGCCCGCGCAGGTGGTCGTCGCGGTGCCGGGCCCCGCACCAGAGCCCGAGCCGGTCACGGCAGCCGGGGACGGACCGGACCCAGCGGCCTCCGGAGAGACCTCAGCCGACGGCAGGCGGGCACAGCCACGGCGTACCACCCGCTCCGAGCGGAAGCTGCCGCGCAAGCCCTCCGCCGGGCGGAGACGCCGCTCCCGTCGTTCCTGACCCGGCAGCCCCACCTCGTCCGCAGCGCACCGCCCACGTTCTCACGCCCCACGACGACCAGGAAGCAACCCTCCATGCACCGGACCCTCGGCATCGACCTCGGCACCACCAACTCCGTCACGGCCTGGCTGCACGACGGCGTCCCCTCCGTCCTGCCCAACCGACACGGTGAACAGGCCACTCCCTCGGCCCTCGGGATCGACTCCCGCGGTGCCCTGCTCGTCGGGCGTGAAGCCCTCAACTGGCGTGATGGGTATCCCAATTCTGTGATCACGGAGGTCAAGCGGCTGATCGGACGACGCTGGGACGACGAGCTCGTACAACAGGCGCTGAAGGCACGTCCCCACGATGCGCCGCCTGTCCGGGCGAGCGCAGACGGCTCGGTGGAGATTCGGTTCGGCGAGCACTACCTCTCCCCGGTGCAGGTCTCCGCCATGCTGCTGCGCCGACTCAAGGAGGACGCCGAGAGCGCCGCGGGGGTACCGTTCCGGCGTGCGGTGATCACGGTGCCGGCGTACTTCGCCGAGCCGCAGTTCGACGCGGTGCGTGAGGCGGGGCGGCTTGCCGGTTTCCACGTGGCGCGGATCGTGCAGGAACCGACCGCCGCCGCACACGCCTTCGGCATCAAGGCGGGCGAGAACGGCGCCAAGGACTACGCCACCGTGCTCGTCTTCGACCTGGGCGGGGGTACCTTCGACGTGTCGCTGCTGACGATCGGTCCGGGTTACTTCTCGGTGAGCGAACTGGGCGGGGACAACCTCCTCGGCGGCGCCGACTTCGACGCGCTGCTCGACGACCACCTGCGCGAGCAGCTCGAAGGGCGCGACCACAGCGGCGAAGCAGACGCCTCCCGGATCCGGACCGCCGCCGAGCGCGCGAAGATCGAACTGTCCTCGCGGGACGTCTCCGAGGTGATCATCGCTCCGCTCGGCCGCCAGGGCGGATCCTGGTCCGGGACGGTGCGGCGCACGGTCTTCGAACGGCTCCTCGGCGAGCACCTGCGCCGGATGCGGAAGACGGTCGAGGCGGTACTGAAGGAGGGCGAGGCACTGCCCGAAGACATCCACCGCGTCCTCCTGGTCGGCGGCTCTACCCGCGTCCCGGCCGTCCGGCGCCTTCTCGAGGAGATCTTCGGCCCCCACAAGGTGGCGCACTCGGTGGATCCCATGGCGGCCGTCGCCCACGGCGCCGCCGTGGAAGCCAGCCTCCTCAGCACCCTCGACTGCCCCGCCGAGAGCTGCACCGTCGAGGGCATTCCCGTCACCGCCGACGCCTGCCCGGACTGCGCCACCCCGCTGCTCGGCACGGCCACCGTGGACTGCCCGGTCTGCCACGTCCCCGCCTCCGAGCGCACCGCCGCCTGTCCCGTGTGCGCCACGAACCTGTCCGGGCTGCGCGCGGCCGCTCCGGTGGCCCCCCTCACGGAGTGCCCGGAATGCGGCCGGGACGACAACCCCACCTCCGCGACCGCGTGCCTCGACTGCGACACGCCGCTGGACGCGGGCGGCCTGAAGTGCCCCGGCTGCGGAATGGTCAACGCCGCCGGTCTCAGCGCCTGCTCGTTCTGCGGCAGCGACTTCGGCACCACCGTCGCCGAACAGGTCACGGCGCAGCACCTCGGACTCGAGCTCACGGACGGCACCGTGGCGCTACTCTTCCCCGGCGGTACGCCCTACCCGACCGAGTGGCGCCGGGTGGACAACCTCGTGGTGCGCGGCGGCGGCAGCACCTCGGTGCGGTTCAACGTCTGGGAAGGACCGCACCTGCGCTCGGCGCCGCGCAACCAATTCTGCGGCAGCTACGTCGACGAGCAGGGTGACGAGCTCCGGGGAGATGTACCGCTCGCCCTTCTGGCCCGGCTCGACGCCGACCGGACCGTGGAGTTGAAGTACCGCATCGGCTCTGACGACTGGCGCAATGCCCGGCTGCGGCGCGTCATGGTCTCCGCCGCCGTCGGCCGGAAGGCGGCCGAACTCCACGCCCGCTACATCGACTTTCTGCACACCTGGGACCGGGAAGTCACCCACGCCGAGAGAGATGCCCTCACCGAGGTCATGGCGGACCTGAAGGCCCTCAGCAAGGGGGAATCCGTGGGCCGCTCCCTGGACGGACTTCTGGACTCTGCACGCGAGACCTTGGAGCTGTGCGCACAGGCCCGGGGTGCCTCCGCCCTGGCGAGGCTCGCCGCGCAGGGCGGACGCAGGCTGATGTCGGACCCGCTGCTGGAAGAATTGCGCGAAGCTGCTGAGGCGGTCATGGACGCACGCGAAGCCATGGACACCGACGCGATGGGGGCCGCCACGGAGCGGGCCGATGACCTCTGGACCGGACTCGACCCGGCAGTCCGCACCGCACTCGTCACTATCCGCCTCGCCGAACAGGACGCCTACCCGACGACCCTCCGCAAGGAGATTCTGGCCGCCCGCGACGCCCTGCGCAGCGCCGTGGATCGCGGCGACGAGGCCGCCCAGGACACCCAGCTCGTACGCCTCGGACGCCTCACAAGACAGGGCCGTGGCCAGCTCGCCGAGGGGAGCGCCCCCACCGCCGGGAGCGTCCTGCCGTCCAAGCGGTGACAGGTCGCGGAACTCGGCACGGTGCAGGGCCCAACCGGCCCTGCACCGCATGACCCGAGGGATCTCGGATCACCCTGTCCCTTCCCGTGCCTCCCTTCTTCGGGCTCGGTCGACAGCCGCCGGACGCGATCCGGGACGCCGCGAATGTGCCGGCCGTCGGCAACCATGGCCAGGAGGAGGCGATGTCCTTTCGTTTAGCGAGATCTGCCCGGACACAGCGGCCTCGCGCACGAGAGTGACGGTGTTCTTGACGTAGATGCCGCGTGCGGTGGCCTACTCGCCCGCGTCAAGGTCGTCCGTGATCCAGACGGCCGAGGCAAACTCCTATCGTGTCTCGATGGGGGCGAGGGTTTCGGCTTCACCGAGGTGGCGCAGGGGTTCGGCCGGAGTACCGCAGAAGACCGCCCGGCGTAACCGGTCGACGAGGGCGAGCTCGGCTTCGGTGCACAGTTCCATCGGCTCGCCGAGCCAGCCCTCCGCCGGGAGCCGGGCAAGGTCGCGCACGTAGGCGACGGGCTTCCTCCGCCACCGCTTCGCTCCAGCGGCCGCATCCGTCAGGCACTTTGCGGAGCAGATTCAGACGCCCCACGGTGCCGAAGCTGCAGAGCACCGTATTGTCGGGGAAGAGGCTGACGCGGCCGCAGGAGTTCCTGGAACCTGTGATGGCTGGAATTCCGGGTCGTACTTCTCATCCTTCGGCATGGGACGCGTGGTCCGCGCGGGTTCGGCCATGGCTCTCAGGTCGTCGACGGTGCGGTCCAAGTAGGCGGCAAGCGGACGGAGGGCCGTCTCTCGGCCTGGTCGGTGGGGCCCCGCGGATCGGTGGCCATGCGCTGCCATGCAGCCCGTATCTCGGCTTCCGGCATCAGCAAGTGGGCGGCGGAGACGTTGGCCCTCGCCTCGGTGTAGTCCTTCTGTCTGCCGGGCTGCGGTGGCGCGTCGGCGCGCGAGTCCTGGGCATCGCGGGCGCGCAGGTGTCCGACCTCGTGGACGAGGATGAAGCGTGTCCGGGTCCACTCCTGGGTGGTCACACGCAGGACGATACGGAAGGCATCAGACTGCCATGTCGCGCCGGAAAGGGCTGCGTGGGCGAGGGACTCGACGAGCGCCACTTCGATCCCGCAGCGGCCTGCGGGTAGCCGGGTGAGGGCCGACAGTCCATGTCCATCCGGAAGCGACGTTACGGAGCCGAGTCCCCCGAGTCCCCCGAGTCCCCCGAGTCCCCCGAGTCCCCCGAGTCCCCCGAGTCCCCCGAGTCCCCCGAGTCCCCCGAGTCCCCCGAGTCAGGATGATCGAAGGGCACGTCGTTCTCACGGTAATCGCCGTCCCAGCTCAACGGGGGTTGTCCGAAGATGGCGCGTGCGGACCTGATCGTCAGTCTCCCGAAGAGGTGGTTGCCACCGGCGCCGAGCGCGGCACCGACACCGAGTGGCACCTGTTTGCTCAGCACCAGAACCCCCTGCTTGGTCCCATACTTGGTGATGAACCACGGGCCCAGCACCTTGTTCGCCCGGTTGATCGCACTCATGGGGACCGCACTGACGATGCGCCGTGCCCAGTAAGGGCCGGTGCGCCCGATGAATCTGTCCAGGGCCCTCACCGCTCTGTCGCCGAGGAGGACGGTCAAGACCAGGAGCCTGCGTCGCTCGATGTCTTTGGGGTGCGTGCCATGGACCTCGGCCAGCGACAGCGCGTAAAGCACCGACGCCTCGGTGAAGACCATGGCGTCGGCCAAAGCCGTGGGGATCCCGGCGCCGGGCACGATGCCCGCCGCGCCGGACGCTCCCCCGGAAGTGGTGACGCCAGCGAGGTAGAAGCGGTCCAACCGGCGGATCAGCTCCTGCGGAGTGTCGCTGGGATGGACCCGCCGCAGGCGCTCGACGTGCTTCTTCGCCAGAGGCTGCTGGGCGACCAACGCCTTGTCGAGTACCTGTTGGAGCAGGTTCTTGGCGTCATCGGCCTTGCTCATCGGGGTTCTTGTCCTCTCGGATCGCGTCCGGAAGTCACTCGCCGCATATCGGACCGTCTCGGATCGGGGCCGGTTTCATCGCACGCTCGTGGCCCAGTCCTGCTGTCACCGCATCAGCACCCACCCGCCCAGCCCCTCCAGGTGCCGCGGCAACCGACTGCCCTGCCAGCCCAGCACCAGGCGCTGCCGGGCGCGGGTGATCATGACGTAGTAGGCCATGCGGAGGGTCGCCGCCGTGGGGTCGGTGGCGGAGTCGGACTCCGCGTCGGCGATGACGACCGTGTCGAAGTCGAGGCCCTTGGCGCTGGCACGGTGGACGACGACGACACCGGGGCGGGTGAGGTCGAGGTCGCGGTAGCGGCCCGCGGCGGCCGTCGAACTGTAGAGCTGGGGTTCGTGGGCGAGGCCGGCGCGCTCCAGGCGGCGCATGAGATCGGCGGCCGCGCGCAGGGAGTTGACGATGACGCCGATGCGGTCCGCCGGGTGCCGCGCCGCCATGGTGGTGATGTCGTCGGCGAGATCCTTGCCGCCGGAGTAGCGGCGGACCACGGGCAGGGCGCCGCTGCGGAAGGGGATGCGGGGGATGGCGCCGCCGGTGCGGAAGTGTTCGGCAAGGGAGGCGATCTCGCGGGTGTTGCGGTGGTTGCCGGATGTCTCAACGCGTCCGGTGGAACGGCCGAGAGCGTCGGTGATCTCGGTGAGGGTGGAGTTGGTGTCGGTGAGGCGCTGGCACTCGTCGGCGAAGACCGTGACGGAGGCGGCGGCGAGGCGGGCCATCAGGTAGAAGCCCGGGGGCAGATCCTGGCCCTCGTCGACGACGAGGTGGGGGGCGTCCACTTCCTTCTCGCCGACGCCGGCGGCGGCCTGGAGGGTGAGGGCCGTCCAGTCGAACCAGCCGTCCTGGGTGCGCGGTGCGCCGTACCCGAAGTGCCGCAGGACCCAGCTGTGGACGGTGGCGGCCTCGACGGGAGCTCCGGGAACGGTGAGGCCCTGCAGGGTGTCGCGCAGGAGCTGGCGCAGGAGGTTGGAGCGCGTCAGCAACAGGGTGGGGCGGCCGGTGAGGGCGAGGTGGACGGCGCGGTGCGCGGCGAGCAGGCTCTTGCCGCTGCCGGGCGGGCCGCTGACGACGTGGTTGCCGGTCAGCGGCAGAGCCTCCAGGCAGTCGCGCTGGGCCGGGGTGAGGTCGGGATGGAGGACGGTGCTGTTCGTGGTGGTCATGCGGGTCATCCCTGGGCGGTGGCGGCCGCGTTGCGACTCGCGGTGAGGACGTCGGTGAAGTAGCCGGGGACGCGGGCCGAGCCGACGACCAGGGCGCGGTCGAGGAGGGTGTTGCCCGTCTGGCAGCTCGTCTCGGGCAGCAGGGTGCAGGCGTGGCAGGCGGCCCGGTTGAGGTTGCCGAAGCCCTGGCCGGTGTGCTCGGCGCACAGCGGGTCGGCGGAGCACCAAGCGGCGGCCTCCAGCATGCGGATAAGCGTCTCGGCGAAGTGCGGCGCCTCGCCTTGCCGGACCAGACCGCCGAGGGTGCCCTCCGCGTCACCGGCGGCCGTGTAGATCAGCAGTCCGCGCTGGTCGTACTCGGGGCGGCCGTACACGCGCTCGCGCAGACTGGAGGTGGTGTAACCGGAGTCGAAGGAGAGTTGGCGGATGAGGAGGTGGGCGAGGGTGTGCAGGAGGATGAAGCGGGGGGAGAGTTCGCTGCCGGCGGTCTCGGCGAGCTGGTCGCCGCGGAACGACGCGTCGAGGTCGGCACGGACACCGAGGACATGGGCCTGGACGCGGGGGTTGTTCTCCCAGGCGGTCAGGCGCTCCTCGTCGAGCGTGAGGACGATGCCCTCGCCGTAGACCTCGGTGGCCGGGAGCCAACGCCGGGTGCCGCTGGTGTCGGCAGGCACGAGCGTGCCGCCCGGGGAGTGGCGGCGGAACCCGGTCAGCGCCCGCACCTCGCGAAGCCGATCGGCGAGGACGACGCCGCCGATGTGCGCGTCGAGGGTGGCCCAGGGCTCCTCCGTCTCGCCGGCCAGGCCGAGGTCGCCGCGGCGGATCGCGAACTCGCCGGTGGGCTCGGGAAGGTGAACGGCGTCGAAGGCGTACCACTCGTCACGGCTCAGGTCGGCCTTCTTCGCGTCCGGCCCGCCTGCGGGAGGCGTGGGCGCCGGGGCACCCGTGGCCTCCGCGACGAGCTGGTCGATGAGGCTGTCGGGGGCCCCGGTGTCCTCCTTGATCGCGGCGCGGAAAGCGTCGGCGCTGGACTTGCCGAGTGCTTTGAGCAGGAAGTTCCAGCAGTCGTGGGCGCGGACCGCCTCCGCCGCGTCCTGCTCGGCACGTGGGGGCTCGGCGGACTGTGGGATGTCGAGGGCCGAGTACACGACCGGGTAGTAGACGTTGCCGGCGGTGCGCTGCACGATGTGGACCTGCTGACCGCAGGAGGCGTTCTCGTTGCGGCGCTGCCACGGATTGCGGGCCATGCAGTGGCCGCTCTGCGGGCCGAGGATGTCGAGCAGGTCGCGCTCGGCGCCGCACGGCGTGCCGTCCTGCCTGCTCGCCCCGCAGCGCACCGACAGCGCCTCGAGCCCGGAGGCGCGGTCGGCGACCCGGAAGCTGAGCCGGCGTGCCTTCCACGCCTGCTTCGCCTCGGAGCAGGCAGCCCGTGCCTCGGGCGGGAGCTTGGAATGGGCCCAGTACCACCAGTCGACGTCGTCGAGGTGCCCGCCCGGGCAGATTCGCACGAACCGCATGGGAGTGAGGCGGGGTGCGGCGGCGCAGGACGTGCAGACGGGCGGCTCGCCGGGCTTCTCCGCCTCGTGGAGGAAACGGACCATGCTCCGGCAGGATCCGCAGAACAACCAACCGGGGAAGCGGACGTAGGGGACGCCGGGGCGGTCGGTCTGGTCGTAGCGGTCGTTGAGGGTGTGGGGCGCCGCGTAGAAGTTCTTGACGCCGAGACGGGCGGCGAGCCGGTCGGAGGGGACGGGGGTCTTGAGGTCCGGCCACCTCTCGATGCCCGCGGCGACGAAGGACTCGCCTTGCACGTCGATCACGGCGCCGACGCCGAACGGCAGCACGGTTTGCGCCTGGCGGACCCGGAGTTTGCGTGTCACTTGCCCGCTCCCGTCACGGTGATCTGGCATTCGCGGTCCACGCTGCGCATGGAGTTGAGGGTCTCCCATAGGCCGTAGCGCTGCTCGAAGGCCTTGAGCAGGTTGTACTGGCCCTTGCCCTGGCTGCGGTAGTAGAGGTCCTTGCCCTCGGCGGCGGCTGTCCGGGCCTGCCGGCACCAGTCCTCCAGCAGGTAGGCGAGCTCCTGACGGACGTCGGCGCGTACGACTTCGACGTCGGCGCCCGTGGCGCCGCGCTCGGCGGTCGCGGCGCGCTCGGCGAGGGCGTCGGCGATCCGCTCGGCCTCGTCCCGGTGGCCGGTGATCCGCCCGGCCTGGTTCTCGGCGGCCAGGCCGAGCCGGTGGCGGACCAGGACGACGAGTGCGGCGTGCAGGGCACGGCGGCGGGCGGGCCGGGACCAGGGAGTGACGCTGGCGGGTTCGACGTAGCGGTAGAGGGCCCGGTGGTAGTCGATGAAGGTCTCGTAGTGGGACCGGTCGCGCGGGCGGGTGGCGTTGAAGTAGGTGACCACGAGGCCGGGCACGCGGTGCCGGCCGACGCGGCTGGTGGCCTGGATGTACTCGGCGGTGGTCTTGGGCTGGCCCTGCATGAGCATGTAGGCGAGCCGCTTTACGTCGACGCCGACGGAAAGCATGTTGGTGCACGGCAGGAGGGTGACCGACCGGGGGTCGTCCCAGGGTTTTTCGAGGCGGTCCAGGAGGACGGGCTGTTCGGCACGCTTCAGGTTGCTCGTCAGCTCCTGTACGTCACCGAGCGCGCGGACGCCGGTGCCCTCGTCCAGGCCCCGGAGCTGGGCGGGGATGTCGTCGCCGGCCGCGGTGACGGTACGGCCGAGTTCGCGCAGGCTGTGGTGGTAGGCGACGAGGGTCCAGTAGGCGTCGCGGTGCTCTTCGGGGAGCTGGTGGACGCCCTGGAGCATGGCCGCCGTGGTGGCGACGGCACCGCGGCCCGCGGTGTGCCCCTGCGCCATGACGCCGAGGTAGAGGCGGCCGGAGCGGCCGGTGTCGGGGACGGCGAAAAAGCTGTCGCGGGCGTCGAGCCCGGACGGCGGGAAGAGCTGGACGTCCTGGTGGTGCAGGGCGCGGACCTGTTCGACGGAGCGGCGGATGGTGGCCGTGGCGGCGACGATCTTCGGCGGGTGGCCGTCCGAGTCGGTGCACAGCTCCAGAACGGCCGCCTCGTAGAGGCCGACCGTGGTGCCGAGCGGCCCGGTGAGCAGGTGCAGCTCGTCCTGGATGATCAGGGACGGGGGCGGGTTGCCCGCGCCGGCGCCGAAGAGGCGGCCGGAGTCGGGCTCCCAGGCGAGCCGGGTGAACTTGTCGACGGTGCCGAGGACGAACGTGGGCGGACTCTCGTAGAGGTGCTGGTCGACGACGGCGACGGGCAGGACGTCGTGGAAGGCGCACTCGTCGCGGGTGCAGTGGAAGGCGAACTCGTCCGTCCCGGCGCGGACCCCATAGTCGGAGCGGACGCCGGACCGGGTCGGCGGCAGGATGCGGGTGCCGCACCACGGGCAGCGGTCGAGGATGAACACGTCCTCGGGATGGGTGGCACCGTACTGCTCCTCGAAGGCTTCCTTGGCCCTCTGGAAACTGTTGGGCGTGGTCCCCTCGCCGACCCACAGACCGATCGTGAGCGGCTCGTCGCCGAGACCGAGTCCGGGTTCGGTGCGGCGCAGCTGTTCCAGGGCACAGACGGTGGTGGCGGCGCGCTGGAACTGCTGGGTGGTGAGCAGGCTGAGGGTATAGCGGCTGAGCACGGCGGTGCCGCCGCCCCCGCCGCGGATCCGGCGCAGGGCGATGGTGAAGGCGGCCAGGAGCAGGTACGCCTCCGTCTTGCCGCCGCCGGTGGGAAACCAGATCAGGTCGGTGGTCCGGCGGTCGCGGTGACCGGGGTCGGCGACGCCGTCCAGGGCGAGGAGGAAGAAGGCGAGCTGGAAGGGGCGCCAAGCGGCCGTGGGGTCGACGGGCGGCTCGAGGGCCACGGCGTCCGAGCGGCGACGCCGCTCACCGGCCTGGTCGGGGGCGGAGTGACGCATCTGCAGCAGCATGACGCGCTGGGCGATGCGGAAGGCGTCGAGGAGTTCGGGCCGGCCGGGGTCGCACAGGGTGCGCACGCCCGCTTCGATGCGCGTGACCGCCTGATGGACGCGGTCGAGGATCCGCTCGGCGGCCTCCCGTCCCCAGGCCGGCACCTCGATAGAACGCTGGCCGACGTACCAGGCGCGGTAGGCGGCTGCGAAATCCGCCAGCTCCTCCAGGAGTTGATCCCGGCCTACGGACGGGTTAGCCAGGTGGGAGAGGGTGAGCACGGGGGCGTCGAGCGGGCCGCCGGCCCGTATGGCGGGCACCTCGGCGCGCGGCAGAACCTCGCAGGCGAGGAGCTCCACCGTGTCACCCTCGCTGCGCTCCTCGCGGACGGCACACCCATGGCCGACGGCGTGCGTCACCACATGCCGGTACTGCAGGCGCAGTTCGCGCTCCTCGGGGTCGCGGCTGGCGAGCCGGACGCTAGGGTACGGCAGCACGGAGCCGTCGGCGGGGCGGACGGTGAGCCCGCACTGGAACAGCATGTCGTCCCAGCTCGGCGCCTTGCCGCCGGAGCCGTCGTGGTGCTTCTCGTTGATCAGCGCCACGGTGATCAGCGTGCCGTCGCCGTAGGAGCGGCGGGTCACCTGAATCCTCGCGCGGCCGTCGAGGACCGGCACGTCCTTCCGGCCGGGACTAATCGTGTGCGTCTCGGGCGGGAGGGGGACGCGCTGCCAGCGCCGCCCACGCCCGGAGTCGTTCCGCCGCGTCTCGTAGCGGGCGGCCGTGCAACTCACCTCGATCCGCGAGGCGTCGGTGTAGAAGCTGAGCCCCAGGGAGGCGGGCAGCCAGCTGTTGGTCTCCGGCACCGGGTCGGCGGCCGGGTTCGCGTCGGGGGCGTCCTCCTCAGCGCCGGCTGCCTCGGGGTCGTCGGCCGCGAGGGCGAGCTGCCGCTGGAGGTCGGCCTGTTGCGGGTAGAGCGTGCCCATGAGGTACTGCCGGTCTGGCGGCGCGTCGAGTACCTCGTCGTCGCCGCCGGCGGGGCCGACGAGCTGGCGGGTGAGGTAGTCGACCAGCTCCTGTCGCGGGTCCATGTGCGGGGTCCTTCGGATCAGGGAGGGGGCGGAAGGCTGACGGCAGCGGGCGTGCGGTTCAGGAGCGTTGAGGTATGAGCCCCAGTTCGATCAGCCTGTCGCGGAACACCGGCTTGACCTTCTTCTCGATCTGCCGGATGCGCTCGCGGGTGACCCCGAAGACGGCGCCGAGCGCGTCCAGAGTGGCCGGCTCCGCACCGTCGAGACCTATGCGCCGTGCCAGGATGTGAGCTTCACGTTCCGGGAAGCAGTCGAGGACGTTGCGGACCCCCTCGACGAACTCCTTGCGGATCACCACGGCGCAGGGCCCCGGCAGTCGGCTCGGCCCGATGATCAGGTCACCGAGGGCCGCGTCGTCGCCGATGATCCGGTCCAGGGAGTCGGTGGGCCGGCTGATCTTGCGCACCTCTTCCACTTCGGCGAAGGTGAGACCCGTCGCATATGCAATGTTGTCGACGGTCCTGGGGCGCCCTTCGCTCATCAGCTTGCGCTCGGCCACGGCGACCTTGCTGACCTTCTCGTGCATGTACACGGGAATCCGGATGAGAGTGCCCTCGTCGGCGATGGCCCTGGTGATGGACTGCTTGATCCACCACGTCGCGTAGGTCGAGAACTTGTAGCCCTTGGTGGCGTCGAACTTACGGACCGCGCGCATCAGTCCAATGCTTCCGTGCTGGACGAGGTCCTCGATGTCCAGTCCGCGCCCCTGGTAGCCGTGCGCGATCTTCCACACGAGGCGCCGATTGTGCTGGACGAGGCATTCGTAGGCGCGCCACCGTTCGCCGGTCCGGGACAGCGCCTTGATCTCCTCCTCCGGGACGTCACGGCCGAGATGACCGGTGCCGTCCCGGAGGAGGACGGCGAGGCCCACTTCCTCCTCCGCCTTGAGCAACACCTTGTCCGGGTGCCGCCGCCACCGATCCGCCTCCAGTACGGCCCGCGCCGCGCGGACGGCGTCGGACTGGCTGTCGCCCGTGGCGGAAGCCACGGAGCGGGCGGTGACACGCTTCTTGCCGGTCGGCGGCTTCGGGGAAGCGGCGCTCACCGCGGGGACGGGCCGACCGGGGCGGGTGACCGGGAAGCCGGTGGTCAGCTCACGCGCTTCGGCGGGGCTGAGCCCGTGAAGTCGTACGACGCCGTCGTGGGCGAGCCTGCCGACCTTGCCGTCGGCGTCGGCGTAGCGGGCGAGCATCCGCCGTGCCTGAGTCAGGCGCCTGGCCGCTTCGCTGGGGACGGGCATGGGTTCGGTCACGGCACCGAGGTGCGCGCCCGATGCGCTCACGGGCACGCCCGAGTTCGAGACGCGACCTGCGGACCGTTCCCCGGCCGTCGTTCCGCAGGCCTTACGACGCAAGGGCTTCACCTGCAGCCCCACGGAGGCGAGCCCGTTGCGGAGCCCTTGTCGCTGCTCGTCGCTGGTGAGCCCGAGCCGGTCCGCCTCCAGGTCGAAGACCCGGTGACTCACGAGGCCCGAACGAGACGCTGAACGCCTCAACCTCTCGATGACCGACGGCAACTCCGCCTCGATTGTGCGCCGTCTGGCCTCAGCCGTCGGCTCCCCACCCATAGTGCCCCCACTTGAGCATTTGAGCGCCCGGGTTTCGGCGATGAGCCGGCCGGGCACATCACTCACTCTAGAATCAGCACGTTTACATCGTCAACAGGCTTGCGCGGTCTGTTTACCGCCAAGCGAAATCAATTGACGACGTCAACAGGTAAGGTGAGCGCGTCCGCGCAGGCCCGCCCCTCCGGAAGGTCGCCCATGCCGCAGTTCGTCCGGCTCCCCGGCACGCCCGAGTTCCGCATCAAGCTGCCCAAGGACGGCGGCGAGGCGCGCGGACACCTGCTCACCGAGTTCGGCGGCAACGGCACGCATAAGTTCCTTCTCCTGAAGGACTCGTCCGTAGTCGCCGAGGCGTGGCCGGGGCTCGGCGACCACGCACGCCGGACGCGTGCCGAGCTGCGCTCGGACGGCGGCTTCGCCGACGTCCCCGCCGACCCGGCCCGGCCCGAGGCACCGCCGCGCTGGGTGGCGACACGGGACATCGAGTGCAACTCCTCCTCGGCCGCCGCCGCGCTGGTGTACGGCTACGACGCCTCCGGGCCGGAGTCCTGGCGCACCGCCGAGGGGCATCCGCTCGCCGACTACCTGTCCACGGGCTGGCGCGCGCCACGCAAGGCATGGCTGGTGCGCGGCTCCAACGTATCTGGGCACAACCTGGTGCGGCAGCTGTGGCTGGAGGAGGGGTTCGTCTCGCTCGCAGGTTCGCATCTGCCGCCGCTGGAGGAGGCCGAGCCGACCAAGAGCACGCTGCGCCGGTTCGTCGAGGAGGGATACGAGGGGGCGGCCTCCTACAACCAGAAGCGGGGCCTAGTCGACGAAGTGCACGCCTTCCTCACTCAGATGCGCGTCGGCGACACGGTGGCCGCCATCGCCGACGGCCGGCTGCACGTCGGTCGGATCACCGGGGAGGCCGTCCAGACCGCCTCGCCGGGCGGGCTGTCCAACCTGCGCAGGACCGTCGCCTGGTCGCCGCGCGGTCACGCCTACGAGGAGCTGCCGGAGGAGGTGCAGCAGAAGCTCTCCGTCCAGCACGACGTCGTCGACCTGACCGGCGTCCTGGAGGCGCTCGACGGCCTCACCGGGCGCATGGAGGGCGCCGGCCCGGCGGTGGACGACGGCACCGGGGAGGACCTCACCGCGGAACGGCCGGCGCAGCGCGAACTGTCACTGCCGGACATCACCGGGGAACTCGCCGCCGACCTCCTCGTCCACGACCACTCCTGGCTACAGGAGATGCGCGAATTGCTCCTCGACGAGCGTCAGTTGGTGTTCTACGGGCCGCCTGGCACCGGCAAGACGTTCCTGGCGATGAAGTTGGCCGAGTACTTCGGCGGCGGACCGGAACAGGTCAAAATCGTGCAGTTCCATCCCTCCTACGCCTACGAGGACTTCTTCGAGGGGTTCCGGCCCGTGGAGGACCCCGAAACGCGGGAGGTTGCGTTCCGGCTGACGGCGGGCCCGCTGCGGGAACTCGCCGATCTCGCCTCCCGCGAGGGCAACCGGCACATCCCGCATTTCCTCATCATCGACGAGATCAACCGCGCAAACCTGGCGAAGGTCTTCGGCGAGCTGTACTTCCTCCTCGAGTACCGGACGAAGTCCGTGCGACTCACCTACTCCGGGGACGACTTCGCGCTGCCGCCCAACCTGTTCGTGATCGGTACGATGAACACCGCCGACCGGTCGATCGCCCTGGTCGACGCGGCGATGCGGCGCCGCTTCGCGTTCGTGGAGCTGTCCCCGCGCACCGAGCCGACCGCCGGGCTCCTCGCGCGCTGGCTGAGGCGCGAGGACAGGGATCCGGAGCCCGCCCAGCTTCTGGACGCGCTCAACGCCCGCATCGACGACGCTGACTTCGCTATCGGGCCGTCGTACCTGATGAAGCCGGGTGTGTACCGCGCCGGCGGCCTCGAGCGGACCTGGCGCACGAAAATCCTGCCACTGCTGGAGGAGCACCACTACGGCGAGGGCCTGGACGTCGCCGCCCGCTACGCCCTCGACGCGCTGCGCGAGCAGCTGCCGTGACCCCGCTCGAGGTGACGCTGCGCGAGTACGGGCCGGCCGTCTCCGTGCCGCTGGGCGCGGAGGCCGGGCGGGCCCTGGCCGCCTCCGACGTCCTGCGGAGCGCCACTCCCGACCCCGACCGCGGCGGGCAATGGCTGCTGCGTGCGGGCAGCCGCGTCGGCGCCCTGCGCACACCCGGCGGCCTGGTCGTGCGGATCATGCCCAAGACGCCCGTGGACCGGCTGTTCTTCCTCCTCGGGTTCAGCCTCGACCCGGCCCGCGCCTGGCGCGACAGCAGGGAGGGCACCGTCGACACCGGGACTTACGACGATGTCGTGCCCGCACTGGCGCACGCCGTGGAGCGCCAGGTGGACGCGGCGCTGCGGCAGGGTGTCCTCCAGGGATACCGGGAGGTGGAGGAGTCCGCGCTCGTCGTACGCGGGCGGCTGCGCGAGGCCGAGCAGATCCGGCGGCACTTCGGCCGGACGCCCCCCGCCGAGATCGCCTACGACGCGTACACCGCTGACACGGCCGAGAACCGCCTCCTGCGCGCCGCGGCAGAGCGGTTGCTGCGGCTGCCGGGCGTTCCCGGACCCGTCCGGCGCCGCCTCGCCCACCAGCGCATGCGTCTCGCCGACGCGGCGTCGCTGATACGCGGGCAGGAGCTGCCGCGCTGGCAGCCCTCGCGCCTGAACTCCCGCTACCAGACCGCGCTACGGCTCGCCGAGGCGGTCCTGCGCGGAACGTCGCCCGAACACCGGCCACCCGGATCCGTTCCGCTCGCCGTCGACGGGTTCCTGCTCGACATGAACCAGCTGTTCGAGGACTTCGTCACGGTGGCCCTGCGGGAGGCCCTCCGGGAGTACGGCCTGACCGCGCGGCTCCAGGCTCCCTACCACCTCGACACCGCGGGTCTCGTGCGTATCCGCCCCGATCTGGTCGTACGCACCGGTGACGGACGCGTTCCAGTGGCCGTCGTGGACGCCAAGTACAAGGTCGAGAAGGCCGCCGGCCTCCACAACGCCGACCTGTACCAGGCGCTCGCCTACGCCACCGTCCTCGGCCTGCGCGAGGCGCACCTGGTGTACGCGGCCGGGCGGCGGCCCGAACGCTTCCATGAGGTGCGGGGAACGACCGCGGGACCGGACGGACGCGGCACGCGTCTGTACCAGCACAGCCTCGACCTGTCCCGCGAACCGGGACAACTCCTGTCGGCCGTACGGCACATCGCCGGACGGCTGACCGGAGACCGTGCGAACCCGACATCATGAGACAACGTCCGGCAGAGAGGAAGACGCCCCATGCCCCGGCTCGCCTTCGCCCAGAGCTTCTGGGACGGCTACGACACTCTGGAGAAGCCAGTCCGAGCCGGGGTGCGCAAGGCCATGGCCAAGTTCCAGGCCATGAGCGCCGCCGAACTCAACGCGGACAAGGGACTGCACCTGGAGTCCGTCGAGAAGGCCCGTGACCCGCGGATGCGCACCATCCGTATCACCGACTTCTGGCGCGGCGTCGTCCTCGCTCCCGACGACGGCAGCGATGTGTTCCTCCTGGTCAACGTCTTGCCGCATGACGACGCCTACACCTGGGCGGCGAAACGCCTGTACAGCGCGAACACCGCCACCCGCGCCCTGGAGGTGCGCAACGCCGTCGCCCTGGACGAGCTGACACCGTTGTACGAGTCGGCCGCGCGCACGGCTCCCCTGTTGCTGTTCGCGGACGTCTCCGACGGCACGCTGCGCGAGCTCGGCATCGACGATCAGGTGCTGCGCGCCGCACGCTCCCTGGCGGACAAGGCCCAGCTTGAGGCGTTCTCGACGCTCCTGCCGGAGGACCAGCTGGAGGTGCTGCAGTACCTCGCCGAGGGCTTCCGCCCCGAAGAGGTCTACCGGGACGTCGTGGCCGTCCGCCGGCCCGCCGACGCGCCCGCCGAGCCGGTCGAGGACCTGGCCACGGTGATCGCCAACACCTCCGCACGTATCCGCCTGGTCACCGGGCCGCAGGAACTGGAAGAAATCCTGGAGAAGCCCTTCGAGGCCTGGCGGGTGTTCCTGCACCCCTCCCAGCGGCGCGTCGCCTACCGCACCTCCTACGGAGGCCCCGTCCAGGTCACCGGTGGACCCGGGACGGGTAAGACGGTGGCCGCCCTACACCGGGTCAAGCACCTGCTCGGCCGCTCCCAAGACGGCCGGATCCTGCTCACCACGTACACGAACGCGCTGGCCGCCGGACTGCGCGAGATGCTCGGTCTGCTCCTCGACGAGGACGAAGCACTTCTGGCCCGGGTCGACGTGACGACGGTGGACGCCTATGCGAACGGCGTCGTGCGCACGAAATCGGCGGCCGCGCCTAAACCGATCGGGGACCGGGAACAGCGGCAGTTGTGGGAGAAGGCCGTCAAGCAGCTCGATTTGCCGTTCACCGCCCAGTTCCTGGCCCAGGAGTACCGACATGTCGTTCTCGGTCAGAATCTTCGCGATCTCGACGCCTACCTCGGCGCGAGCCGCCGCGGTCGCAGCACAGGCCTCGGCCCGGCACGCCGCCGGGAGGTGTGGAACGGCGTGGAACGGTTCGAACAGTTCCTGCGCGACCGCGGCGAGACCACACACCTACGGATCTGCGCCCGCGCGGCGGCACTCCTCGCCGACGAGCCGGCTCCCTACGCCCATGTCGTCGTGGATGAGGCACAGGACCTGCATCCTGCGCAGTGGCGTGTGCTGCGCGCTGCCGTCTCCCCCGGCGCCGACGATCTGTTCATCACCGGCGACCCGCACCAACGGATCTACGACTCTCGAGTGTCGCTCGGCTCGCTCGGCATAGCCACGGCCGGCCGCAGCTTCCGGTTGCGGGTCAACTACCGCTCGACCGAGGAGATCCTCGCCTGGTCGGCACGACTCCTCGCGCCCGTCACTATCGACACCCTCGAGGGCGAGGGAACGGACTCGCTGGCCGGGTACCGCTCCCTGCTCCACGGACGCCGCCCTCAGGTACAGGGGTACGCGACCCGTCAGGAGGAGACCGAGGCCCTGGTGGACCGAATTCGGGTGTTGCTTTCCGAGGGCCTCGCACCGCGCGAGATCGGCGTGTGCGCACGCTTCAACCTGTCTTTGGACGCGGCCGAGGAGAAACTGAAGGCCGCCGGCATCCCTGTGCTGCGGGTCAAGGGGCAGGTATCGCAGGGCGCCGAGGGGATACGGCTGGCAACGATGCATGCGATGAAGGGGCTGGAGTTCCGAGCGGTGTCCGTACTCGGGATCAATGAGAGCACCGCTCCGTTCGCCCGTGAGATCACCCCACGCGAAGTGGACCCGCTGCAGCATGACGCCGACCTGCTCCGGGAACGCTGCCTGCTCTTCGTCGCCTGCACTCGCGCTCGCGAAGCCCTGAGCGTGACATGGAGCGGAACTCCGAGCCCGTTTCTGCCACGCGCTACCTGACCAGCTGCTCGACACAGACCAGCGCGGGCACCCACCGAGGTGCCCCGCGCCGTCCTCACTCCTCCGGCGTCAGAGCCCCCGTGGCAAGGCCGTCACGGGCGACGTCGGCGAGCTGCCGGCATAGCTCGTCAACCTTGCGCACGCCTTCCTCGAACTCGGACACGGCTCGGAAAGCAGATCCGTACCGACGCTGCTCGTCGATGCCCATGCGAGGGATACGCGAGCCTCTGCTGTCAAGGCGATGGGTGCCGCTCGCACTGGTGGACCGCCGGGCATTGACGGAGCTGCGCAAAAATCCCTGCAGATAGTCCGTGTCGAGCAACTCGCTGGCCGAGACGGGTTCAGCACCGTCGTACGCGACGAGCCCGGCACGGGCAAGATCAGCAACACTTGTGGTGGCGCCGCCCAGTGAGCCCGGTCCGCCCCCCGGCGCAAGCTCGGGCAGGAGGGCGGCGAGTCGACGGATGTGGCCCTCCAAGTCCTTGCGCAGGGCGGTGTAATCACCGGGGTAGTCGCGGTGCTGGGAGCGGAGATGGCTGCCGGGAGTCAGGTCGACAATGTCGTCGAGGAGCTCGATCAGCGGCACATCGGTGACCTGGTCGGGGCGTGGTTCCAGGCTCCCGTCGGGGCTGTTGTCGGTCAGGTCAACCATGCGCACGGCGTGGTTGGTATCCGCGCCTCCCGTGTTCTCTGGACGTCGCAAACACCAAAGATGGATGGGCAGAGCGTGAGAGGGCGCCGTCCCTGGTGGCAGGGCGATCACTTGGCGCACGATGCCCCGGCGCACGAGTTCGGCACGGATGCGGCGGCCGGCCTTGCGGTAGGCGACCGAGGCGGGCATGACCATGAGGACGTGGCCGCCGGGCTCGGTGTGCGCATAGGCATGCTGCAGCCACGCGAGCTCTCCTTCGGCTTTGGACGGGGTACCGAGTTCCCAGCGGGAGTCGAGCAGCAGCTCCTCCCGTCCCCACTCGGTCACACCGGCTGGTGGGTCACAGACGACCAAATCCGCCTTCAGGTCCGGCCATTCGTCTGCACGTAGGGAATCACCGGCCACTATCCGCACGCCTGCTCGGCTTAGCAGGTCGGCGCGTAGCTGTGCATAACGTGCACTGTCGAGATCCATCTCCTGGCCGAAGCAGCGCGTCTTCGGTGCAGCGACGGACAGGAGCAGCACTCCGATTCCACAGGCCGGATCGAAGACTGTGGCGTTGGCCGGCAACTCAGGAGCAAAGTGGCACACAGCACGGACCACACGCTCGGGAGTTACCTGGTCCGATCCCGCGCGCCGTGCGGAGTCCATGAAACGTTCAGTCAGTCCATTCACGAGGTCGACGGGCGCTTCACTCTCGGCGAGCACGCGAACGCGGGTGGCGACGTCCTCCGGCAGTCCCGGTTCACGTTTTCCGGCCAGCACTCCGGCCACCTCTGCCAAGCCAGCAACCATCTGTTCCCCATAGGCGGCCCGCATCGCCTGCCACAACTCGACCTCGGGCGACACCTCCTGGCCCTTGCGCTGCTTGTCCAGCCATTCCTGGACCTCGGCGAGCGCATAGAGCGGACTATTCGCAGCGCCTCCCGCGGGCGCGGGAAAGTCGTCGTAGCGCCGACGCCAATTAGAGACGGCGGCCCGAGTGACTCCGGCCAACCGAGCGATCTCGGCACCAGTAACCAGCGGGGCGACCGATGAAGCTCCGTTGTCCGTCATACCCCCAGCGTACACGGACCCTCACACCCATTCCATGAATGAATACGTTGGCAACATACACACACTTTCCCCTTACCAGGTGTGTACTTGTTTACTTCTCAACCAGTGCGTACGCGGACTCGGCTCACGCTGGTGGGCTGCAGCCGTACCGTTAGACGGCACACCGCGAGCACAGACGGCTTAGCCGCCGAGGGCGACGCCGCCCACCGCCCCTCCCTCGCCCTCCCACCCGACGAGCGACGCCTGGGGCTGTCGGGCCCTCCTCGCCTGCTACCTGCGAGCAGCCGCTCCACCCACCGGTGAAACCTCCGGCATGCGGATGCGCCGCCTACAAGTTGGAAGGCTCCCCGGCTGCGCAGGCAGATGTCGGAAGAGTTATTCGCCGAAGCGGGCCTCGCCCGGCGAACGATGCCAGGCGGCAGCGACTCACGGACACGCCTCGCTCCAGTGCCCCGAACTGGTCAGGGTGTCGTTGACCCAGGCGAGTCGGCGCCCAGATTCCAGGCCACAACATCGAGGATCCGCAGCAGCGACACGTCGTTGGGAGCCTGCGCTGCCAGGGCCTTCCACTGCTCGGGCTGCTCCTCGAGGTCTTGGGCCATGCATGCGCCGAGAGTCGTGAAGAAGAGGGCCTCCGGGCGTCCCGGCGTGGGATGCAGCGGATAGTTGGCGCGCGTGCTGTAGTAGCAAGCCTTGACCCGCTGGTCGAAGAGCGGGACGAAAAGCGGGCGCTTGCGGTGGAGGACCTTGGTCAACTTCGTCAGTCCGATGCCGGGCACTCTTGCCGGAGCGTCCAAGACGCCGATCAGGCTCTCAAGCAGGGGACCATGGCGACCACAGGCGACTGCGGTCTGCAGCGTCAGGTCCTGACGTATGGCGGCCAGCCCGGCCTCCAGCGCCGGCCGCACAGCCTGCAGTGAGTACACAGCAGCCATCGTGGGGCCGGCGTTGAGGAGAGCGGAGCGAGGAAGTCACCATCGTTCAACTCGTCCGGCCCGCTGCCTGTGGCCATACGGTCGTATGCCGGGTAAGCGAACGGCTTACCCCCCTGGGCGGCCGCGGCGGCTCTGTTCGCCGATTCATCGAAGTAGGAGCGAACCCACCGCGCCGCTACCCCGACCTCCACGCTCCGCCCGCCAACACGCACCTTCGGGTCTCTCAACGCCGCCCCCTGGCCACCGGGACCACTGCTCTCGCGCGGGTGAGCCACGCCTTCTCCGCATATTGCATGCGTCCAGTGTGCTGACGCCCGTCGCTTGTCAGCCTGCACTCGCCAGAGACCCGCTGATCACGGCGGCGGGAAACGATCTTGATGCGCACGGGAAATGACCTTCAGCGGTGTGGCCTCATGGCTGGCCGCCCCTGATCCGCGAGACCAAGTCCGGCAACCATGCCCGCTCCTCGAAGGCCGCGCGCTCAAGCGCGCCAGCGACGTGGGCCGCAACCGCGATCGGCAGTTCGCCGAGAGCACCGGGCTCGACCACCGCAGCTGGACCGCCCAGCCCGCCTCTGGCCGACTACCCGAAGACGCCCCGCCGGGCCTGGATCGACCTCGCTGAAGCCTTCCCCGCCCTCCCCCTTGTGCCCGAGGACCGCGAACCCATCGCCGAAGCCGTCGCCACCTTCCTCCACACCGGCCCCGCCTTCAACGGCGCCCGCTGCCGCCGCCACTCCCTGTCCACCAACCCCACCGCCCCGACACGCCCTCGGACCACGCGCCGGGGCTCTTCTGACCTCGCCCGTCCCCGTACCATGTGCGGATAGCCGTCTACCGCGAACGTCTACAGGGCGGAGCCCTCTGGCCTGCACCTTCCGGGCGGCCGAGAGGCGATGCCCCGGCAGGTGCCGGACCGCTCATCGGTAGGGCGAGTGGCACCAGGCCCCATAACGCTTGTCCGACACCACGGCGCAGCTCCCGCACGCGGTACCGGAGCAGCTCATCATCGAGGGCGGCGAAGCATTGCGGCGATGTGCCGCATGTCCTTCACCGGCGCCTCGATCCGGGAGTCGCCTATGTCCTGCCGGAGGTCCTGCAAACGCATCCGCATGCGGCGGGCTTGCTCCGTCTCCCCTAGTTCATCCAACAGCGCACCCGCCAAAGTCAGAGCCGAGACGAGTTGTTCTCTGTGCTCTGCCGGGTTGTCAGCCGCGACACGCTCGTAGACGCTCACGGCGTGCTCGGCCTCTCTGAGGGCTGCTCGGGGGCGCTGCTCGGCCTTTAGGTAGGTACCGAGGTCGTGGTGGAGGTGGCCGAGCCAGGGAAGCAGGGGATGCGAGGGCTCTTTCTCGACCGGACTGAGCAGGTCGATGGCGTACTTCGACAGCTGCACAGCCTCGGGGGTCCTGCCCAAGTTGTGCAAGGCGGAGGATCTGCGGGCGTCTAGGACCGCACGGTCGTAAGGGCGGCCGGATACCAACTCGCCCGCCTCGGTGAACGTTGCCATCGCGTCAACGTGAGCACCGTGCCTCGCCTGAAGGCTCCCGAGCTCGCCCAGAAAGCCAGCGAGTTCTTCCTGAGGTGCGTCAGCATGCCCCCTCACAGCTGTGACGCGCAGTTTGGCACCTTCGACAGCGGCCGCAAGGTCGGCGGCGTCGACGGCATAGGCGACCAGTTTGTGCAGGACCTGCATGAAGAGGCTGTATCGGGCGGGTGCGTCAACCAGCCACTGGCGGTACACGATGCCTGCTGCCCGGCCAGCGCACTCCTCAGCCTTCCGACGTTCGCCAAGGGCGCTGTGGAGATCTGCCAGGATGCACAACGCTTGGGCCAGCTCAATGTCTCGGTGCGGGGGCAGTGGGGCATGGTGGTCATACAAGCGGACGGCGTCGAGCGCGAGTCCGACTGCGTCCACCAGGCGCCCTTGAAGGCCAGTGCTCTCGGCGAGGGCGGTGAGCGGGCGCGCGCGGTCGAGACTGTCACTGGCGTACAGGTCCAAGGCACTGGCTGCCGCTTCCGCGGCATGTTCCGGACGGTCGAGGGTCAGGTGGAGTTCAGCGGTAGCTCTCAGCGCGTCGGCTTCCTCGACCGCCGCCAGGCCCTCCTCGTCCCGCCCCAGCGCCCCCAGATCGATGGCGAGATCGTTCAGGCTGGCGGCGAGGTCGGGCACGAAGGCGTCGGGACGCAATGCGGCCAGCCGGCGGTAGGCGGTGACCGCTTCCTCTGCGGCGGCCAGGCCCTCCTCGCGCCGCCCCAGCGCCCCCAGATCGATGGCGAGGTTGTACAGGCTCCTGGCGAGGTCGGCCAGGAAGGCATCGGGACGCGCCACGGCCAGCTCCCGGCGGATGGTGACGGCTTCCTCGATGGCCGCCAGGCCCTCCTCGCGCCGCCCCACCTTTCCCAGCCGGAGGGAGAGGTTGTTCAGGCTCATGCCGAGGTGTGGCAGGAAAGCGTCGGGACGCGCCGCGGCCAGCCGGCGATAGGCGGAGACCGCTTCCTCACCGGCGGCCAGGCCCTCCTCGTCCCGCCCCATCTCTCCCAGCCGGACGGAGAGGATGTTCAGGTTGTAGGGGAGGTAGGGCAGGAAGTCGTCGGGACGCGTCGCGGCCAGCCAGCGGTAGGCGGTAACGGCTTCCTCGACCGCGGCCAGGGCCTCCTCGTCCCGACCCTGCTCCTCCAGATCGATGGCGAGATTGTCCAGGGTGGCGGCGAAGTCCTGGTAGGCGGTGACGGCTTCCTCGATCGCTGTCAGGCCCTCCTCGTTTCGCCCCAGCGCCCCCAGCCACTGCGAGAGGTCGTTCAGGCTGGTGGCGAGGTCGGGTAGGAAGGCGTCGGGACGTTCCGCGGCTAGCTCCCGCCGGATGGTGACGGCTTCCTCGATGGCGGCCAGGGCCTCATCGGGCCGACCAAAAAGCTCCCACAGATCGCCGGCGAGGTGGTGCAGGCTGCCGGCGAGGCCGGGCAGGAAGTCGTCGGGACGCGTCGCGGCCAGCTCCCGGTAGCAGGTGACGGCTTCCTCGACGGCGGATAGGGCCTCCTCGCGCCGTCCCAGCTCCCACAGCCACTTGGCGAGGTTGTTCAGGCTCTGGGCGAGGTCGGGTAGGAAGGCGTCGGGACGTTCCGCGGCCAGTCGACGGTAGGCGGTGACGACTTCCTCGACGGCGGAAAGGGCCTCCTCGCGCGGCCCCAGCTCCCCCAGCCGGGCGGCGAGTTCCAGCCTCCTGGCGAGGTCGGACAGAAGGTCGGGACGCTGCGTGCCCAGTTCCCGGTAGGCGGTGATGGCGTCTGCCATGGCGGCCGCGTGATCCTCGCGCCGCCCCAAAGACCCCTGCTCAATCTCCATGCCGACATCCCCTCCAGAGAGAACTGCACAGTAAGGACCATCACCCCGCCCACACCACATCCACTTCATAACCCAAACCGCCGGGTTCGGTAGAGATCTCAGATCGTAGTTGTGATTTGTGGTTTTCTGGCTGCGAGGTACGAGGTGGTCTCGTACCCGGCGGGCGGGATGTGGCCTCCTGGCCTACCAATGGTTTTGCCGTCTAAGCAACCTGATGTGAAATCAACCAATTCGACTGCACGCCCGGAAGTCGGGATGTGGCCTATATCACCGTGGAGGTAGAGTCGGCCTGGAGCACAGTGCCGGACGTTTCCACCAGGCCGCTCGCCGAACCCTCCGTGCGCCTCACGACGTAACGGGCTCTTCACAAGCCCCTGGTGGGTACTGGGGTTCACCTCATCCGACTGATGGCCAGGGCGCGGGGATAGCCGTTCCCCGGGAGCGGTAGCGCATCGCGCGCACCTTCCAGGGTCGAACAGTTCCCGTTCCTGGCCGTGCGGCCACCACCGTCCGCCGCAGTGGCGGCGGCGGAGGTCCTTCCAACGCCCACGAGTGACTCTCACAGTGCCGTCGCCATTGGTCAGCTCGTCGAGAACGCCGAGCGCCGCCGCAGGCTCATGGCAGTTAAGCCTCTGGTGCTTCCCGGTGGGTACGGTTCAGGGTGAGGCGGATCCGCGCCAGGGCCTCGACGATTGCCGCGGCGTCCTCGTCGTCGGGGCCGTAGACCACGCACATGTCGGCGTGGAGCGGTTCGAGCATCCGCCGGGACTCGACGTATGGCGCCCTTGGCATGGGCCACGATCGGCTTCTCGCTCGCTGGTGTGTTTACTGGTTCGGGTGCTGTCGGTACTTGGGCTACGACTCGCGAGCGGTGTGGCGGGGGCCTTGGCCGGGGTGCGGAGTGAGGCTGCTGAAAACCAAGCAGCTACACATCAATCACTGGCCCTCGCGGATGTAGGTCACCCCGAACGCCTTGACCTGGCGGTATTCCTGGAGCCTGGTAGTACGCCGGGTATTTATCCTCCTCCAGAGTCGAGACCGTGTGCCAGGTTCCGCTCCTGTCCAGGTACCCGAACTTGACGTCGGCCATCGTCGAGTCGATCCGCAGGATCTGGTCCTTGACGCGCTTGCGCCCCTCGATCGCGAACCGCAGGATCTCCTCGACCTCCTCGGGTGCTGCCTCCCGATGCGGGAAAAGGATCTTCATCAGTCCAGAGAACGTTTTGTGGATCCTGTCGCGGTCACGCGTCGAGATGTCCGACGAGAGCGAGAAGTGCTGCTGGTAGCGGTCCGAGTAGTCCTGGGAGCGCATCGACGTGAGCACTTCGGCGATGTAGTCGACGACGAACCGTAGCCGTCCGAGAACATTTCCCCGCGGATGGTGTCGACCTCCCACCCTGGGATGTAGCAGTGCAGCCGGTCGAGGTAAGCGGAGTCGTGGTAGCTCTCAGGCAGCTCGTCGAACAGGTCGGAGCGCTTGAGCATGTACGGCACGGTGTGCGAGGTGTTGCCGACGAATACCATCGACGCCTCAGCACCGAGCGTCTCAACGCCGCGGGAGAACGACTTGTTCGCCATGTAGTTCTTCATGATGTCGACGAGCGCCCTGTCGGTGCGCTTCTTCTTGCCGGCGAACTCGTCGAATGCGACAACAGCCCAGTAGCCGACCAGGCCGATGCGCCCGTTGGCGTTGTTGACGAACAGCTTCGGCACGGTGACCTCGCCACCGGAGATGAGCATGCCGTGGGGGGGGAGAACTCCGAGAAGATGTGGGACTTGCCGGTGCCCTTGGGGCCAAGCTCGACGAGGTTGTAGTTTCGCTCGACGAACGGGATAGCCGCACGAGGCCTGCGTGGCGGCGGCGGGCTTGGCGGCGGTGCACTTGCGGGCCGGGCGCGGCTTGGGCTTGTCGGCGGCCGCGGAGTCGACCTTGCGGCGGCGGATCCGCTTGGCGGCGAGCTCGTCGGCCGGGGCCTGCGGTGCGGGCGCGGGCTCATCGGCGGCGGCCTGCGGCTCGGGCTGGTCGTCGTTGCCAACGTCGGCTGCGGCCGCGGCCTGGATGGTCGCCTCGGTGTCGGGCTCCCAGGGGCGTTGTCGGCGATTGCCTCGGCAAGTACTTCATATTGTCTCATTGACGATAAGTGAGGTGTCATGCCAAGCTGACTCAGCCTCAAACTTTCGCTGCGAAAGCCCCTTCTGCCTCTCGTCGCGACTGCTCCGCCCAGGCTGCTTGCGCCTGGGATCGCTGCCCGCACGTCACCGCTCGGCTCGCCTGTGCGCGCCGCCGCACCTTATGGAGACTCCATGGCCCAAGCCCGTACGCCGCAGTTTGCCTTGGACGCGCGGGGCACTGACCGGGCCGCCGGCGTGCTGCTCGGCGCGGCCGTGGGCGACGCATTGGGCGTGCCCTACGAGTTCCAGACGCGGCTGCGCGAGGACCAGCAGCCGCGGATGATCGGCGGCGGCCTGGGACCGTACGAGCCCGGCGAGTACTCCGACGACACCCAGATGCAGGTGTGTATCGCCCAGGTCGCGGCCACCGGGGCGGACCTGCGCACCCCGGAGGCCCTTGACGCGATCGCCGCCAACTTCCAGGGCTGGCTGAGCGGCGGCGCCAGTGATGTCGGCTCGCAGACCCGCACCGTCCTGGGCACCGCCGGCCGAGCCGGCGGAGCGCCGGGCGCGGCGCTGCTGGATGCCGCCCGCAGCTTCACCGCCGGCACCGATCGCGCCGCCGGGAACGGCTCGCTGATGCGCACCGGGATCGTCGCCCTGACCCACCTGGGCGACGTCGCGGCGATGGCCGAGGCCGCCATCGCCGTCAGTGAGCTCACCCACCCGGATCCGGACTGCGCCGAGGCCTGCGTGCTGTGGTGCTCCGGCATCCGCACCGCGGTGCTTGAGGGCACGTTCGACGGCGTGCGCGCCGGTTTGGACCTGATTCCCGCGGAGCGCCGGGCGATGTGGGCCGAGCGGCTCGATGAGGCGGAGGACAAGGCGCCGCACCACTTCGGCAACAACGGCTGGGTCGTTCACGCGCTCCAGGCCGCCTGGTCGGCGATCACCCGCACCGCCGTGCCCGAGTTGAGCCCTGCCGAGGGCAGCTTCCCCGCCCAGCACCTGCGCCTTGCCTTGGAGGCGGCGGTGCGGGCCGGGACGGATACCGACACCGTCGCGGCGATCGCGGGCGCCCTGCTCGGCGCGCGGTGGGGCTGCTCCGGCATCCCGCTGGCCTGGCAGCAGGCCGTCCACGGCTGGCCCGGCCTCAGCGCAGCCGACCTGGTCCGCCTCGCGGTGCTCACCGCCCGCGGCGGGATCGATGACGCCCAGGGCTGGCCCTCGGCGCCGCGCATGGCCGTCGGTAACCACCGCAGCTTCGCCATACCTCACCCGCACGACCCCGGGGTGATTCTGGGCAACCTGGCCCTGACCCAGGCTGGTGAGCCGGTCCCCGTCGACGCCGTGGTCTCGCTGTGCCGGGTCGGTACGGACCCGATCCTGCCCGGTGCTGACGTCGAGCACGTCCGGGTCTGGCTGGTGGACAGCCAGGGAGAAAACGCCAACCTCCACTACGTTTTGGACCAGGCCGCCCGCCAGGTGCAGCGGCTGCGTCAGGAGGACAAGCGGGTCCTGCTCCACTGTTTTGCCGGGCAGAGCCGCACCCCGGCCGTCGCCGCGATCTACAGCCACATGGCGACCGGCGCCGACCCCAATACAGCGCTGAAGGACCTGCGCCGGGCGCTGACCGGCGGCTGGCATCTCGAGGCGCACCCCGAGATGTATGACGCGGTGTATGAACTGGAGCAGCTGCTGGAGGAGCCGGGGCCGGGCGACGATGCCGAGCAGAAGCAGCGCAGGCAATTCCTGAAGGAGAAGGGGGCGGCGTCCCGGGCGCGCGGGATGCTGCTCGGCCTGGCGCTGGGCGACACGTTGGGCGCTGCCCGGGGCAAGCTGCCGGCCGACGGCCCGCTGCAGGCCCGGGTCAGCACCCAGTTGGCCTGCTTCACCGCCGAGGGAACGATCCGCGCGTTCGTGCGCGGCGACCACAAGGGCATCTGCCATCCCCCATCGGTGGTGTGGCACGCCTACTGCCGGTGGGCTGCCCTGCAGGGGATCGAGGCGCGGCGCTGGGCATGGGAAAACAACACGCCGGACGGCTGGCTCGCCCAGGTGCCCGTGCTGGCCGAACGGCGTGGTTCCGCACCGGCAACCGTGGCCGCCCTGTCCAAGATCGAGCAGGGCACCATGGACAGGCCGACGACGACCAGCCGCGGCTGCCATGCACTCACCCGCACCCTCCCACTCGCCGTAGCCGTCGCCGGAAGGGACCCGGGGTACTGGGTCCGACAGGCCCGCGAGATCGCCGCGCTCACCCACGGCGACAGAGCCGCGCAGTCCGCAGCAGCCCACGCGACCGCGCTCCTGAGCCACTGCCTTACCGGCGAACGGGTCCAGGACGCCTTGCAGGCGGGGCTGTCCGCCCTGCCTTCCCTCGACGAGGACCTCACTGACACCGAGCACAGCCAACTCACGGCAGCACTCCGTCAGGGCCAGGACCATCCCGCGGACGCCCGACGGCTCGCACGGCTCGCTCCGGACGCCACCGCGCCGTCGGCACTCCTCGGCGGCCTGCATGTCGCCGCTTCCTTCCCCGACCGCGCCGACCTCGGTGCCGCACTGCGCTTCGCCGCCGAGGCGCCCGACGGCGACTCGGTCGCCTGCGTGACCGGTGCGCTGCTCGGAGCGGTGCACGGCGCCGAGGCGCTGCCCGTCAACCTGGTGAGCCGCCATGAACTGGCCTGGGTCCTCGACACCCTGGCTTGCGACCTCGTCGCCCAGCTCACCGACCGGCCGGGCGGCACCGAGTACACCAGCGGCTGGGACCGGCACTGGTGGAACCGCTACCCCGGCTGGTGACCCGCCGGCTCCTGTCTCGAGGGCGTCGACCGCGTCACCGGCTCCCCGCTCGTCGATCTCGGTGACCGGCGTGGCGAAAGTGTGCGCGCCGGTGTTGTCCGCCTCCAGGGCGGTGAAGCCCGGGACGGGGCGACAGGGCGGGCAGCGGGTCCTCCCTTTACTGCCGACTGGCGGAGCTGGAGACGAAGCGGGCCGTCGTCCGCGAGCGTGGTGGCGCCGCCCCCACGCTCCGTACAGGGGCACGGCGTGGTCGCCGTCGGTGGCCGTGCGGCCTGGCTGTCGGGGATCCGGTCTCTTCCAGCAGTTGCTCTCTTACCAGATCACGTCCGAGCCGGACGGTGACAAGCACGAGGCACCCGCGTGAGCCGCCCCGGCGCCGCCTCCGCGCGCCCCGCCGCAGCGGCCGCCCCCACCGCCGCGGACCTCCCCGTCCCGCTACCGCCGTCCCGAGGTGATGACGTGTCGCTCACCCGCTCCCACAGACGCGCCACGTCCGGCCGATGGCCGACTCATCTTCGGCCTCTACGACGGCCACGGTGTCCTCGCGCGAGGCGGCCGGCGCCGACAGCGGAGTAAACAGTCGGTAGGGGGACGGGGTGTCGTCCACGTAGGCCTGGCCGGCGGGATGCAGGACGGCGGAAGGACCGCCGGTGGGGAAGATCGCCCCCGGGCCTTCGTAGATGGTGACGGGCGGACCGGGCTCGTGCCCCCATGTGCGGATTGAAGACCGGCTCGCCAGGCCGATAGATGCAGATCTTGTTGGTGAGGATCTTCTTCTCGACGATCGCGCTGACGGCCCCCAGAGTCAGCCTTTCAGTAGGCACGCTCATGTGTTCGAAGCTAGCCGCGACCGCCGACAGCCCGGAATCTACGCGCGGGACTCACCGGGTAGGTGCGTTCGACGTCGCTGTGGCGGCAGAGGAACTGGTGAGCACTACTTCGCTGCGATCGAGAGCCGATGAGAGGTCGCCCGACAGTTCGTCTGGGAGAACTCCTGCTCCCAGGCCGCAGGACCGGATCAGGTCGCGGCACGCCTGTGCCTCGCGTTCGGTGGCGAGCGCAGGCAACAGCGCGTGCGACACCACCTCGCGGGCGGCGTACCCGTTGCGTGCTTCCCTGATGCGTCGCATCAGATCCTCAAAGAGTCGCCTGGCTCCGGGGTGCTCG
This sequence comes from Streptomyces sp. NPDC058145, assembly GCF_042884245.1. Classification (NCBI taxonomy): domain Bacteria; kingdom Bacillati; phylum Actinomycetota; class Actinomycetes; order Kitasatosporales; family Streptomycetaceae; genus Streptomyces; species Streptomyces sp. NPDC058145. The sequence continues at coordinate 105,037 of NZ_JBHVUH010000018.1, forward strand.
GGCCCGACCGCGTCCAGGACCGTGAGGCCGAGCCGAGTATCGAAGACGGTCAGGCCCGGTTCGGCTTCACGGCTGAGGTAGGTGTCCACCAGCTCGGTCCCGATGCCGTCATGGCAGTGGCCTGCGTCGCGGCGAGACAGCACCGTCAGGCACGCGGTGACCGCCTGTTCCCAGGGCTCGCCGGGAGTTGTGTCGGCGAGCAACGCCGCCGCTTGCTCCCTGCCGCCTCCCGTGAGGGCTGCTACGACGGCAACTTGCCGCCCGTCGAGCATCCTTGTGCCCACGCCCCGGTGCTGCTCGATGTGAGCCAAGGCTTCACGCCAGCGGCCCGTCGTGGTCAGCGTGCGTGTGCCGTCAGCGAGCAACACACGCCACAGCCACGCGTGGACTTCCCTCCGATCCTCGGGGGACGCGGCCAAGTTGGCTGGCACGGTGATGCCTTCGAAGACAGCAGGGCTACCGGTGCCGACGGACTCGTACAGGTCGAGAAGCCGCTGGCGCCCGTCGTCGGTCTGGCCGGCGCGGATCTGCAAGCGGGCGAGGTTGACCAAGGGTTCCAGCCCCCGGATGGCGGTCAGGGCAGCCAGCGGACAGGCGCGAAGGTACGCGTGGGCGTGTCGGTGGCACATTGACCGGGCCAGGTCGGGAAGACCGAGGTCGGATGCGAGAAGCGCCGCTTGGTTGAAGACGGTGGAGGACAGCCCTTGGTCATTCTGTTCCGCCGCTCTGTCTGCCAGCTCCGCCAAGGCCCGCACTCGAGCGGGCAGCGGCGGGCAGGCGGGCCGGAACCGGGCGACGAGAGGAAAACGCCTTGCTATCGGGCCGTGCGGGTCCATGTGTCCCCCTGGGACGACGGGTAGGGGCTGGAGCAAGGAGAAGCGGCGGTGCCCGTCGGCCGCGCAACGGGCACCGCCGCCGTCATGTCCCCGCTGATGTCACCGCCAGTCGACGACGATGCGGTTCAGCGGGGTTACGAGAGTGAAGAGGCCGGGGCTCTGCTCGATCGCCGGGGCGTCCAGGGGCTGGATCTCGAACGTGGCCTCCCGGTCGCGGTACTCACGGTCCCAGGCGCGGATCGTGTCGGCGACCCGGGCGGTCAGCTCGTCACTGCCGGGGCCGTGTCCGATGACGCCGAACTCCCAGAGCTTGCCGCCTTCGGGGGTCTTCTGGTCCGACAGTCGGCGGGCGAGGTACGTGACGGCGCCCTTGTCCACGGCCGCGGTAGACGACGGGTAGGGGTCGTCCGTGAGGAGGGCCCCCTTGGCGTCCTTCGGGAACAGCATCCGGATCAGCCCGCTGCGCAGCGAGCAGGAGACGAACAGCTCCATCCACTCCGGCGACTCCATCGCGCGGACCATCATCCCGGTCCACTCCTCGGAGCGCGGCTGCTCCAGCACGCCGACCAGGGCCTCGGCGTCGATGGGCTGCCCTGCGGGAGCCTGGAGCCGTACGGAGCCGTCCGTGCTGAGCGGGATGACGCGGCGGTCGTCGTCGGCGATGCCGCGCCGCAGCGGCATGAAGGTGTTCATCGTGCTGCTGACACTGGTCCAGCGGCCTTCGCGCTGCTCGTAGGCGATGGAGCGGGACACGCTGCCCTTGAGTCGCTGGGGAACGACGAGCCTCCCGCCGGGCGCGAGTTGCTGCATCCAGGCGTGCGGGACGCCGTGCGCGCCGACCGTGGCGATGATCCGATCGTACGGTGCTCCTTCGGCATGGCCGAGGGCTCCGTCTCGGGTCAGCGCCTCCACGTTGGTGAATCCGGCTGCGGCCAAGTGCTCGCGGGCACCTTCCACCAAGTCGTCATCGACGTCGATGGTCGTGACGTGGCCGCTCTCGCCGACGAGGTAGGCGAGCAGGGCGGCGTTGTAGCCGGTGCCAGCGCCGAGTTCGAGGATGCGTTCGCCGGGCTGGGCGTCCAGTTGGTCCAGCATGAGCGCGACGACTCCGGGTTGTGAGGCACACGAGATCGACGTGCCGTCGCTGTCGTACTTGATGTTGACCGGCACGTTGGCGTAGGCGTCTTCGAGCGCGGCGTCGGGCACGAACAGGTGGCGCGGGACGGTGCGCAGGGCAGTCTCGACCGCGGGCGTGCGGGCGTACCCGGACTCGCGGATCTTGTCGACCAGGGCGTTGCGGAGCTGCGTTGCGTCGGCCTCGGAGGTGGTCATCGTGTCGGTATTCACCAGCTTGACGCTAGTGGTTTCGGGCGTGCCCTCGTTGGACGACGCAGTGTTGTCACTCGATCCCATGACTGCCTTTCGTGCGATGTTGAACAGGGCGCTTTGGTCGTCCGAGGGGAGACCTGCGCGGTTGGCGTGGAAGATCACGTGGTGGGCGATGACCGCTCGGAGGCCGCGCGTTAGCTCACCGCCGGCAGCGAGCTGGCCGAGCGTCGCTCCAGCCCTCTCGAAGGCGGCAACCCAATCCGTATGTCCGTCGAGCGGGCCGGTCGGACGGCACAGGCTGCGCGTGTCAACAGTCATCAGCTTCTGTATCGCCAGGACCAAGGCGGCGGCCCGCTCCGGGGCAAGGGCTTGGGTCGCCGGTCGGAACGCAGCGGCCTTCACCCACACGTCCCCTTGCTCGAACCAGTCCAGGTTGGCGGCCCGCATCAAGGCACTGAGCAGAAGGACAGCCGTCTCCCTGCGTCCCAGCCGTCCGGGCCCGGGGTGGTAGGTGAGCAGATGATGACTGTCCATGTGGAACAAGTCGTGGGCGGCGTCCATGGCCTTCGCCCCGCCGAAGGCAGTGGTCTCCGGCTCGTAGATGCCAGGCGTCCACGACTGGGCCGTGCCGTCCCGGACGAGGTCGCTCAGCAGCGCCTCGATCAACGGGGACGGCGTGGCTGCGCGGTATCGCAGCGGCCAGGGATGCTTGTTCATGAACCACCAGCCGGTGAGCTGCCCGTCTTCCTCGGCCGCGAGTAGTGCGGGACCGAGGCGTTCGGTTATGGCTCGCTTGCCGGTCGTGCGGTCGGTAAAGGTGACGTGGTGCTGATGCCAGCGGTACGGGGGCATGACGGGATCCTTCGATCGGCGGATCAGGCGATGAGCAGGCAGGAGTCCCAGGCTGAGGCGGGTGGAGCGGTGGTGGCAGGGGCCAGAAGCGCCAACGCCATACCGGCAGCACCGTTCAGGAATCCGGGTCCGGCTTCCTCGTCCTGAGTGACCGCCCTGGCCGCGTCTTCCGGGACGGTGCCGGGCGGGCAGACTGCGCTCAGCAGTGGTGGGACCGCCGCGCGGAGCCGTCCAGCCGTCGACGGGTGGGCGTCGGTGGCGGTCCGGGCCGCTACGTGTGCGAGGCCGGCGAAGCCGTGGCACAGCCCGTTGTCCGTCGTGGCCTTGAGCTGGGCGACATCTGTGAGCGCGGCCAAGGCCGCGACTTCCGCCTCGATCTGGCGGTCGGCGTAGCCGAGTGCGAGGGCGGCGAGTTGCTGCGCTCGGGCCACACCGGCTGTGCCGTAGCACCAGGAAGGGCGCCTGGGCGCTGATGGGGCGAGGTGGCCGCTGCGCAGTTCCTCGCGGGTGACCCAGTACGGCCAGGCGAGGCCGGGGCCGGTCTTCTCCCGCCAACGGTCCAGCCAGGCCAGGATCGTGTGGAGGGCTTCACGGTGCCCGCCGACGATGATGCCGCGTCGCGCGGCGAGGGCCAGCAGCGCGAGGACGCCGCCGACGCCGTGAGCCGTGCCGCTGTTGGCGTGACCGCCGGGAAAGCGGTCGTCGGGTCGGCCGGATGGTCCGGTCAGCGTCCACCAGCCCGGCAGGACTTCGTCCTCGTGGGTGATCGGCTCGGTGAGCCGTACGCAGTAGTCGAGGATGGCACGGACGTTGGCCCCGGCCGGGTCGTGGCGGAGGAAGTAGGCCCCGTAGCCGACCAGGCCCCGGATCGTGTCGAACTCGGCGAGATCCGGCAGGCGTCCCGCGTCGGCGCGGCGGCTCGCGGCGGCCAGGCGGCGGCGAACGTCGGCGGACATCTGGTGGTCCAGGGAGTCCCGGGCACGTTGGTAGGCGCCCGGCAGGTGTTCTACGGCGCAGGCCAAGGCGTGGGCGAGGGCGGGCGCGCCGTAGAAGGGGTGGCTGTCGGGTCCGCTGGTGAACGGCTGCCGTGCAGCAGCGGTGAGCCAGGCATGAGCGCGTTTCCACGAGCCCGTGCCGGCGGCGGCTCGCTCGATGTGCAGCAGGGCGATGCCGGTGGGTCCGTACGCGAGTTGCTGGCGGTGCGAGGACGCAGGGTTCCATCCCGGGGGCGTCGTAACGGGGTCGGCGAGCAGTTCGGCGACGGCGTCCACCGTCTTGACCGCGAGGGTGTGAGTCATCGCGCCCTCCGCGACAACCAGGCCAGGGCGGCGGCGCGCGTGAGGTAGAGGCAGACCTCTTCCTCGGGGAAGTCGACCGCGACGTGCCGGACGAAGTGGACGTGCAGCAGTGAGGAGAGGACGTCGTCCAGGACGATGCCTTCGGTGTCAGGGCCGGGAAGATGCAGCCGGTAGGCGGCGACTGCTGCGTCCCGGTCGGCCCACGCCTCCATGACGGCCTGTCCACCGGGCACGTTGCGCAGGGCCGACCAGCCGTCGGACGGATCGGCCAGCCGTACGGCTTCGGTGAACTGCGGACGCGGCACCGCAACGGGGGCAACCGGCGGGATGTGGTCGACCAGCCAGCGCATCGCGGCCTCGGTGCTGCCGACGAACGCCGTGGCGATGGAGATCGTGTGCGCGGCCACCAGCGCACGTTGTTGCGGACGCTGGAGCTGGCGGAGCTGACTGACGACGGCGCGCGAGTCCGCCCGGAACACCTCCTCGGCGGCGCTCCAGGCCGCGCCCGAGCCCCAACGGCCCATCTCACGGTACGAGATGGGGTAGCGCATGTCCGATAGCAGACCGGCAGTGCGCAGTTCCTCAGCCCAGGTGCCGATCGTGCGGGCGGTCTCGGCGAAGGCTTCGGGGCCGGGCAGCGCGATGCGCACTCGCAGGTGATGATCCGGGTCGCGGAAGCGGATGAACCACCACGGCGGCCCGCCGAGTCGATCCAGCAGGTTCGGGAGATGCTGGGAGAGCAGGGCATCCTGACGGCGCAGGTCTCCGTACAGGGTGGCCAGCAGCAGAGACGAGACGCCCGGTGTCTGGATCTGCTCTGGGGAGAAGGTGCGGGAGCGGACGGGGGTGGGCAAGGACGGCCACCCCGGTGATCGCGTCGCCTTGAGTGGCAAGACGACCTCATGCGCCCGGCCGTCGCACCACCCGTACGCGTCGGCGTCCGGGGCTTCGACGAGGACGGCCGTGCTGACGCGGTTCAGATGCTGGCGCAGCAGCGTTCGATGTCCGGCTTGGCGGAGGTCGAGGTGCAGGCGCCGGTCGTCCTCGGCGAGGTCGATCCGCTGAGGCATCCGTCTCCGTGCCCGCAGGTCTTCGAGTGCGGTGTCCCACTGCGCCTGGGGGCGGGCGCGGCCGGGCAGCTCCGTCGCTTCCATCCGCCACCGTGCCGGGGCGAGCACCGTGCGCCCGTAGCGCAATCTGGGCAGGAACGGCATGGCTTTCGCGGCGCCCCAGTCGAACAGGGTGACCTGCGCGCATTGGGCGCGCGACAGCTCGGTGAGGAACCGGACCAGGGGCGGGGTGTGCTCCTTGAGGTTCAGCGCATGCATTCCCACGGCCTCGATCCGCTGCCCACGCTCGGGTACAGCCAGGTACATGCGGCGCCCATCGCAGGCCACTGCCAGGTCTTCGGGCGTGATCACATCGCCGCTGGCGGCCCCGTGCTCGTGAACGCTGATCACGGTGGACAGGACCTGCGGGGCCCGGGTGACATGGGCGCTCGTGGGCAGCAGCGGCGGGAAGGACAACTGGGCGGGGATGGTGCCGGCGTCCGCGGTCGGAAGGTCGGCCAGTTCCGCTGACAGCCGCTCGCGGGCGTCGGGAGCCAGCACGCTGAGGAACCGGCCCGTGCTGACACCGACGCCACGTGACACGCTCGCGACTTCCAGCCGGAAGTGCCCGCGGTCCAGGTCCTCGGTGCTGGCGGCGTACACATGGACACTGACTTCAAGGTGCGGCGGCACCCTCGGGCGCTTGGGCCCCAGGTCCATGGCGGCTACCAGCTCGTCGGTAAGCACGACCTCGTCGCGGCCGTCGAGGACGGCGGTCTGCGCCAGCCGTACCAAGGTGTCGTCCCGTACGGACAGGCGGGAGCGGCGGCCGTCGTCTTGGGTGCCCGGATAGCCGTCGGGGAAGCCGGTGCCGCTGTCGGCGACGACTTCGTTGAGCGGCACCATCGTGCCGATGCCGTACTTCTCGTAGAACCGGCGCTGGTACGCCTTCCACGACGCCGTCCCGTACGGATGGGCGCTGACTCGGGTCAGAACTGTGGCGGCACGCGCGATCTCGTGGGCGACCTCTTCGGGAAGCGAGACCTCTGCGTCCAGGCGTAAGTCGAGAGCCAGGGGGTGGCGGCGTAGCTCCGGAACTTGAGCCCGCATGCGCGTAGCGGCTCGGGTCCGGCCGCTGCGCGAGGCGCAATCACTCAGGTCGTCACGGACGGCGTGCAGTTCACGAACTACGGCGGCGATCGGTGCCACACCGTCCGCCCCCGCCGTGTGAAGTTGGCCCAGTAGGTATCCCAGCGCGTCCGTTTCGGTGCTCGGTGCGTGCAGGCTGGTGATCAGCACCTCGTTCCGGATCAGCTCCCGTACAAGGCGGTGAGCCTTCGCCGGTCCCGCCGCTGGGAACTCGGCAGTCAGCTTGTCCACGAGGAGCCCGACGCGGATGGGCTCTCGGGCAGCGCACAGGACCAGCTTCACCGGGTCGGTCAGGGACAGGGACGCCTCGACCGCGCGCCTACGGCCGCCTTGGCGGTCGGACTTGTACGGCACGATGAGTCGATCACCACGGTTCGCCGTGGTGTTGTTGACGACCACCGCCAGGCGCTCCAGCAGCTCGGGGCACGCCTCCAGCCGCTCGATGACGACAGTCAGCCACTCCGCACTCGCCCGGCCGACGGCTGTGTGTTCCGCACCCCACTTCGCGCGTGCCCGTGTCCCGATCGACGCCGAGGCAACGCCGGCGAACAGGCCGAACGGCGTCGCCCGGTGTTCCGCGCGCAGGACGTAGCGGGCCACCGAAGCGACCGCACGCCGCACGTCACGCTCGGCCGGGTTGCTGGCCGAGCACAGCGCGCGTACCTGCGAGGCGAGAGCCGGGCTGGCGTGATCCAGGGCTTCGGCAACGTCTTCTTCGGACCACACCTGGCGCAGCCACGCGAGGCGGGCAGCCGCGCTCCACGGGGACAAGTCATCGAGGTCGGGGCACGGGGATACGGGAAGTTCCGGCCGAGCGACCGCACGGAGGATAGCGGTCTTCCCGGCGCGGAACTCGGTGCTCAAAGCCATCACGACCTCCGTGGTCCAGGCGGGCGGCCGGTGCTTTCGCTCGGTGAGGTGCGAAGGCACCGGCCTGGGATGACGTGCGTGTCAGGTCAGGCGACGTTGGTGGTGCAGGCGCCGCAGGTCGAGCCGCAGCCGTCGTCCGTCAGGCTGATCAGTCCGGCGGTGTCGGAGACCTCGACCAGGGTGACGTCCAGGTCGAAGCCGTCCGACGTCGCGCCCTGCGGCTGGGCCTGCGTGCTGGGTGTGATCTGGGGACTCATGCGAACTCCCGTGTCTACAAGTGGATTTGCGGATGGTGGTTCTGCCAGGCACCTACGTGCGGAGCGTGTGAAGACCACAGCGCCGCAGAGGTGATTCCCGGCCACCGGCCCGAGGTGCCATGCCCCCACGTAGAACGTGCAGGGCCGCCTGTCCCAGGCCGGAGTCTTGCGCCGCCCCGGTGGTCGGGCTCGTACTCACCGACTCACCGAGGCGGCCGTTTAGAGGCGAGCTGTCGAGATCTCCCGTTCGAGGTCGACAACCGATACGCCGCGCAGCTCGCGCACGAGCTGCGAGGTGAGGAATCAGGGCCTGAGCAGGTGGTCCTTGTAGGGCAGCGGAATGTCCTTCACCTCGTCGCTCACCACCACGGGCACCGGCCGTAGATCAGCCCCCGTGGTGTAGAGCGTGCCGAGCACCCCGTAGAGGCGGGGAACACGTGCCCGTATCGCAACCGCGCCGTGCTTCAGCAGATGGGAGCACCGCTCGACCGCGATCGCGGCGCAGTCGAGGCAGAGGGGCGGCTGCCAGGTCAGGACTCCCTCGGGCCAATCCGGCGGCGTTGCGTCTCTTGGCCTCGTTGCGAGGAACAGGTAACCGCTGGCGGTGCGGCTGGCCGGCGAGACGATGCAGACCTGACACCGTAGGCCCTGCATCGTCTCGCGCTGCCGAGACGGATGTACCAGGCCCCATCGTGGAGACCCGACCGGCCAGCCGTCCTCGCGGGGTTGCGAGGACCGGGCCCTGAGAACTCCTTGGTCGTCCCGATCATCCGGTGCCTCGTCCAAGTAGCACAGCCTTCCGCCGTCGGGCCGGAGGCCGAGCATGGCCGCAACTTCGGGTTCCTCGCCACGGCGGGCGGTGACGTATGGGACGACGGCGGACCACGGCGCAGAGAGGGTCATGCCGCAACCCCCACCGCGGGTGAGAGCGGGCGGTTCGGTGCGGTGATCCGCCCGTCCGGCAGCAACTCGCCGGTGTCCTCGAAGAGGAGGACTACGTTGCAAAGCAGCGTCCAGCCCTGCGCCGGTTGCTGGGTTGCGGCACGAGCGGCTTCACGATCCGTAGCATCTGCTGGCGGACACGGTGGTTGGTGCTGGCACATGGGATTCCTCATCGACAGGGAGGTCTGGGTCGTGGAGCCGTGATGCCCGCTCCCTGATTCCTCTACGGTCGAGGCCATGCTGCCGAGACCGGGGGAAATGACAGCCTCGGCAGCAGGGAGCTAGTGCCGCGTGCGGAGAGGACGGGGCGCCTCGCCGTACGCGGAGATCACGAGATGTCGTTCAGTACCGAGCTCAGGAGCGTTTCGTGCGGCACGGGGCCGGGCTGGAACTGGTTGAGGTGATCCCGCAGCGGCCCAGAAGGCACGAGGCGGTCGCTGCGGCAGCGCCTCAGCCAGTACGGACCGGGCGGCTCGCTCTGATCCAGCGGAGGGAGCGCGAGCTGATGCGGCCTGCCGAGGCACATCGCGAAGCGGTGGGGCGCCCATCGGTCACCGGTCCCAGGCGGAACGAGCCAGATCAGCCAGCCACGCTGGGGATCCTCGATGACGGGGCCACATGCGTCCGGGGCGTCGCCCGGGGACCGGTGGATCTCGTCCATGAGTCTCACCAGCCCGTATGCGGCGGGACCGCTCGCGGTGACGACGATGTCGAAGTACTGACCGCCCAGCGGAATCGTGAGCTGCTGTCCCGTCGAGAGAGCCATCAGGCGCCGGATGCGGTCGGCCAAAGTGCCCATGTCCGCAGCCGGCTCGCGGTGCACACCCGTCAACAGCGGTTCGTTGAAATGGACCTCCGGCGCGGGGCGGCGCTGGTCGACCTTGGAATGACGGCGGGGCAGTTGCGTCGTCGTCATGCCGAGACCTCCGGAACTGCCCCGGCCAGCCGGGCTTGAACGGCCTTGCCCATCACCAGGCCGTTCACGTCCCGCCAACGGCGAAAGGCGAGTTCGGCCCCGGCCTCCTGCACACACCACAGGCCGCGGGGCTTTTCGCCCTCACCGGCAGGTTGCCAGGCCAACGCGGCGAAGAAGCCGGGGAACTCCGGCATCGGGTCATCGACCTCGACCAGCAGCTGGCCGGCGGAGTCGACGTACAGATGCACCTGGATCGTGTCGGTCTCGTCCACGGGAGTGTGCCTGACCGCGTTGTCCACGAGCTTCTCCACGATCCGGGCTGCGTCCTCTACATCGCCCGTCCACCGGGCCACGGTGAGGCGGGTACGAGCGAGAGGCAGGGCGTTCCTGCCAGCGGCGGCGGGCGCAGTAACGCTTCCGTCCCACATGCACACCAGTTCGTCAGGCACCTTGAGGGGGAGCCGTAACAGCTTGGGCTCGGACTCCTCCTTGACGCTGTCGGGACGCTGCGTGGGCACAGAGGTGGACGGCACAGATCTGGTGCTGAACGCGGCGGTGAGTGCGGGGTAGTGCGGGGACGGGTTCACGGGGACTCCCTGTTTCATGGCTGGGGGCTCCGGCGCCCAGAGGGCTGGGCAGCTCAGCAATCGGCGCCCCATACGCGAGCCACGTGGTGGTTACGAACAGCAAACCGCCTCCGGCTCGACCCGGGTACCCGCCAGAGGGAGCGCCGCTGCCAAACGTGACACAAGATCGTTTACTCACTTCCGGTCAACGGCGGCAAAGGCTGTCGGTTCAGTTCAGTGAATGTCGTCTGGGATGCAGCAATAGGTTTGGATTGCCACCTCATGTCGACGCGCGCCGAGCGCAGTTGACAAATCTGACTCAAGATCATCAGCAGGCGGGGGCCGCATCATGGCGCGCGAGCGGAACGAACGGTTCGAAGCGTTACTGAAGGATGCAGGCTGGTCACGGGCCCAGGCGGCGAGCGCCTTCGTGCGAATCGCAAATGAGAGCGGCCTGACCGACTACGCCCACATCGCTCGCCAGCATGTCCAGCACTGGGTGGCCGGACACGCCCCATCTGGTCAGGCCCCCATAATCATGTGCGAGGCGCTGTCCCGTCGCCTGAAGCGCATCATCACTCCTGCCGAAGCCGGGTTCACAGCACCTGACTCGCCGGCGCAGGGGGCGCTGGACTGGCGCGTCGATCCGCTGACCGCGCTGACCGACTTGGGGAGCACTGACTTGGATCCGGACAGGCGGAACCTACTGCGTGGAGGCGTGTACTCGGCCGCCGCCCTTGTTGTCCCCTCCGATGCCTGGTGGACCGAGATGGCAAGGGATCCGGCCAACTCGGAACAGAAGGGCTCCCAGCGCGTCGGCGGAGGCGACGTAGAGAACGTGCGCGAAATGACGTTGGCCTTCTCCCGTATGGACCAGCGCCGGGGCGGCGGGCACGGCCGGACCGCGCTCGTCGAGTACCTGCGCTCGGACGTCGCCCGCTATCTCGTAGGAACGTTCCCCAATGACCACGTCCGCCGCCAGATGTTCTCCGCCGCGGCAGAAGCGTCCTACCTCAGCGGCTGGATGGCTTTCGACAACGGCGAGCATGACATCGCCGAGCGGTATTTCGCTCTTGGACTGAAGCTGGCCGCCCGAGCCGCCGACGCTCCGCTCTCGGGCCACATCTTCCGTGCCATGGCGCATCAAGCCCTAGACCTGGGTCTGTTCAGCAAGGCCCTGGAGCTCTCGACGGCCTCAGTCGCTGGCCAGCGATATCAGTCCGCGACGCCACGAGAGCGGGCACTGCTCGGCGTTGTCCATTCCCGCTGTCTCGCTGCAACTGGACAGGACAAGACGGCGATGAAGACGCTGCTTCAGGCCGAAGACGACCACTGCAGTGCCCATGACGGCATCGAAGAGCCCGCCAGAACCTTCTTCTTCGGCGAGGCGTCACTGGCCCATGAGACGGCGTGCACCTTGCGCGACCTCAAGGACCATAAGGGGGCAATCAGCCAATTTAACCGCAGCGTCCGGACTCGCGAACCTGCATTCAAGAGGACGCACGCCGTGACGCTCGGATATCTCGGGGCAACACAGATTGCTACGGGCAATGTGGAAGAGGCGTGTGCAACCTGGTCCAAGGCCCTCGACGCTATGGAGGAAGGCGTCTACTCCGGCCGAGCTCGGCAGCGCGTCGTGGAGATGCGCTCCTTCCTCTCGCCGTACCGGCGGCGCGGCATCCCAGCCGCCGTCGAACTGGAAACCAGGGCAGCCGACTACCTGCGCACCGTAGATTGATCACGTTCGGCAGAGGGATGAGGAGGGCACTATGACTCTGCAGATCGAGCCCATCGGCACCGTTGTCGGTGGCCGAACGGAAGTCTCTGACGACAACTGGGGCGGCGTCGAGTGCATCATCCGCCTTGACCCGAAGTTCCCCCTCGAAGTCGTGAAGGGACTGGACAAATTCTCCCACCTGATCGTCACCTGGCACTTCAGCCAGGCGTCCCCGACTGACGTTGCTTTGCACGCACGCAGCCCCCGGAACAACCCTCGCTGGGAACCATCCGGCACGTTCGCGCATCGCAACCACCGACGCCCGAACCAACTCGCCACCAGCTTCCCCAGGTTGCTCAAGGTCGACGGCCTGGACCTCCATGTCACCGATTTGGACGCGGTCGACGGGACTCCCATCTACGATCTCGGCCCCTACTTCCAGGAGATGGGGCCTCAAGACGAGATCCACGAACCGGCCTGGCCCGGCGAGATGCTCAGCGAGTACTGGGCCGAGTCGTAACGGTTGCGATCACGTCATCCCGGAAGCCGCGCTCGTCGATCCGGTGAGATCCGGGCGCGGCCCGAAGGCACGACGGCAACGGGGGTGGGAGATCGGCCAATCCGCCGCGTCATCGACAGTACGCACCGTGCGGTTGGCCTTGTCGGGGTCTTGGTGGGTGGTCCAGCCGCAGTCCGCTCCGTCGAAGACCTCCACCGTGGTCACTCCGGCCTGGCGGGTTCGGTTGAGAGTGCCTGCGTTGTAGCCGACGGCCGACTTCGCGAGCGTGGCGGCCTCGGCCCACGCGCGCACCGGAACCCGCGCCCCATTGCGGTAGACGACGTACGTCAGCTTGTGCTTGGTGGCCAGCCGATTCGCGCGGCGGCCGCCTCGGCCAGTACCTCCGCAGACGGGTCCCGGACGCCACCGACGTTCCCCGCCACAGTCCTCGTTCAGCAGCGCGCCGCCGACCAGGCCCGCCGCACCGGCGCCGATGAGCGCGCCCGCACCGAATCGGCGCCCGCCCTGCTGCTGATGGTGGTCGTGGTGGTCTCCGTACGGCGGCTACGGCGCCGTACGACGCGGTCGCCGCTGGGTGCGGCGGGCGCAGCGGGCAGGCCAGCACGTGCCGCGGTGGAGACGGCCGTCACCGTCGCCGCCGCCGACCACCTGCGGACGGGCGTGTAGCCTACGCCTCCGCCCGCTTCAGCGCATGGTCGAGTACCACCAGCAGTGCGTCGAGCACCGAGCCCCGTTCTCGGGCGTCGAAGACGAACAGCGGGACGTGGTCGCTGACGTCCAGCGCCCAGCGCACCTCGTCAAGCTCGTGCGCGACCTCGCCGTCAAAGGCGTTGACGGCCACCGCGAACGGGATGTCCCGGTGCTCGAAGTAGTCGACCGCGGCGAAGCAGTCGTCGAGGCGGCGGGTGTCGACGATCACCAATCCGCCCAGGGCGCCCTCCACCAGGTAGTCCCACATGAAGCTGAAACGCTCCTGGCCGGGCGTCCCGAACAGGTACAGCTTCAGGGTGGGATCGAGGGTGATGCAGCCGAAGTCCATGGCGACCGTGGTGGTGGTCTTGTGAGGGGTGTGGCTGAGATCGTCCACGCCCGCCGCGACCTCGGTGATCGACGCCTCGGTGGTGAGCGGTTCGATCTCCGAGACTGACGCCACCGTCGTGGTCTTGCCGACGCCGAACCCGCCCGCGATCACCATCTTCACGGGAAGGGGCGGCCGTTCGGTCTCGTGTGGGACGCACGGTGCGTCAATCCCGTTGGCTGTCACGGTGTATCCCTTCGGATTCGGCGACGCCACGGAGACCATCGATCACCCTTTGCAGAACGGAGACGTCGCGGGAGGCATCGGCACTGGGCACGTATACGGCTAGGAGCGCATGGGCGCGCAGGTCGGCCGCGAGCACACGGACGACGTTCAGATGCAGGTGCAGCTTCGCGGCGACCTCGGCCAGCGACTGCGGCCGCCGGCATACGGCGACGATGTCGCGGTGTTCGAAGGCCAGGGTTTCGAGGGTGGCCAAGCCCAACGAGGTGGTCACGACCTGGGTCTCGATGGGGAGCGGCGCTACCGCGTCGCTGCCCGCAACCCTTCCCGCGGTCAGCAGGAACGGCCGGATCGCCGAAGGGCGGCCGGCGGATCCCGAACCGCCGGAGCCCGGGTGGTGCTGACCACCCTCGGACGCCATTCTGGGTCTTTCCTTCCTGCTGCATGTGGTGGCGGACGGTTCACCCGGTGGCCGGGGAACCGACGCTGTTCTTGAGCTCGAGGACCAGCTCGGGGCTGAGGGCCGCGCCCACCCGGTTGGCGAACAGGGTCATCTCGTAGGCGACGTTCCCCAGCTTCGCCTCGTTCGAGGTGACGACGCCGAGCACGGATCCGCTGCCGATCGCGGAGACGAGGAGATGGCCTCCTTCCAGATCAATGATCACCTTGTTGAGGGCGCCGAGGCCGTAGTTGCCCGAAGCGCCGGCGGCCAGGCTGGTGATTCCCGAGACGATCGCCGCGAGGCGCTCGGAGTCCGCGTGGTCGCACAGCCGCGAGACCGCTATCAGCAGACCGTCGGAGGAGACGGCGATGGCATCCACCACGCCCGCGGTCTCCGTCGCGAATCGGTTGAGCAGCCAGGTGAAGTCCTCTGCGGCGGCACGCAGGTCAACGGGCTCCACTGGGTTGGATTGAGTTCCACCTGTCGACGTGGTCACTGCCCCACTCCTTCCGGTCCCTTTGGGGATTCTGGTGATGCCGGCATCCGAGTCGGCTGTTGTCCCGGCTGCGCGCTCTCGCGCTCGGCCCGGGCCACCGCCTCCTCGAACTCTTCGATCGAGGAGCGGACCGCCTCCGCGTCGAGCGGCCGGCGCGACGTCGGCGTCGGCCGGCGTGCCGCCGCGGCGTTCTCGAGCGTGGCGCCGCGCACGCGGCGCCGTAGCGGCGGCGCGGCCGGTGCCGGGGTGAGTGCCTCGCCATCCGGGTGTTCCTGCGCCTGCGCTGCGGCCCTTTCGGCGGTGTTCGCGGACCGGGTTTCGGGGGGCGGACCGGCCGTGTGCGCGGTCCGCGGGACACGTCGCGGCAACGGTGCGGGCTCCTTCCCGGTGCTGTCCCGCGGTGCGCCATCCGCGGGGGTTCGCCGCGAGGGCTGGGGATGCTGCTGGGGAACGGCGGATGTGACGGCAGGCCCGGTGAGCGCTGGGGGCTTGGCGGGCCCCACGGGCCGACTCCGGGTGGGGAGGACCGACGAGGAAAAGTCCTCGCCCGCGAACACCGTGGGCACGTGGCTCAACGGCATGAGCAGCTTCGAGGGGATGAAGACCCTGCTGGTGACCCCACCGCCCATCGTCGCGGTCAACGTGACCCTGATGCCCCAGCGCCGGGCGATCCGGCCGACCACGAAGAGCCCGAGGACCTTGGTGGGGACAAGGTCGAGCCGCTCGCGGCGCACCAGCCGCTCGTTCTCCTCTTTCAGACGCTCGGCGCTCATGCCGAGCCCGTGGTCGACGACCTCGACCACCGCCGCCTCGCCCTGGGAGCGCACCCGCACCTCGACGGGGCTCTCGGCAGGGGAGAACGCCACCGCGTTCTCCATCAGCTCGGCGAGCATCAGGGTCAGATCGCCGACGATGTCGGGCGCGACGGTGACCTCGTCCAGCACACGCAGGTGGATCCGCTGGTACTCCTCGATCTGGGCGAGCGCGCCCCGTACGACGTTGGTCAGCGCCGTCGGCCGGGCCTCGAGAGCGGTCTCCGCCAGCCCGGCGAGCAGCATCAGACTGTCGGCATTGCGCTGCAGGCGCACCGCCAAGTGGTCGATGTGGTAGAGCTGGTCGAGCAGCGCGGGGTCCGTCTCCTCACGCTCGACCGCATCGATCAGCGCCAGCTGGCGCGCGGTCAGGTTGCCGACGCGCCGCCCGACGTTCCCGAACATCTCCGCCACATTGCGCCGGCTGAGCACCTGGCGCTGCAGCAGGGCGGCGGCCGCCTCCTGTACCTCGTTGAACGCCTCCGCCAGCGTGCCGATCTCGTCGCGTGCCCGCACCGGGACTGCGTTCAGCCTGAGCCGGCCGTCGTCCTCGGCCTCGTCGTCCGCCACCCGCGCGAGCTCCTGCCCGGTCGCCCTGGCCACCTGCTGGGCCGCCGCGGTCAGCATCCGCACGGGCCGCACGACGGAGCGCCGGACCAGGAGGGAGAGCAGCAGCCAGAAGGCGAAGATCAGCACCACCGCGGTCAGCAGCCACCCCACTCGCCACCAGGCCTCGGAAGAGGCCCGGTCGCCGTCGTCCGCGATCTGGTGGATCAGTGACCGGGTGATCTCCAGCCGGGTGGACGCCTGCTTCTCGTACGTCGGATACGCCGCGATGGCCTTGTCGACGGCCGCCCGCACCTCGTCGAGGTCCCTGGCCTCCAGGGAGGAGGGATCGAACTGGAGGGACGCGAACTCGGACCGGATGGCGTTCTGGTGCGCGTTGCGCTCGATCCGGGCCAGCCGGCCGCTCTGGGCCATCGAGGCGATCCGGCTGAAACGCTGGGCGTGGTGGTTGTAGAGCTGGAGGCTGCCCACCGCGCCGGTGAATTCCGTGAGCGCGCTGGAGTCGCCGGTCTGGGCGGAGAAGACACCGGTCTCGAACGCGGCATGCGCGGCGTCCGCGCGCAGCAGGGTGTCCAGGACGTTCTCGGGCGACGACACCGCACCGCCCGCGGATCCGCCGAGGCCGAGCCCGTCGATGAGGTTGGACACCATGGAGCCATAGGCCGGGTCGATGCTGTCGGCCGGGAGGTAGGCGCCTTCGACCGTCTTGCGCAGCCCGGTCAGCCCGGCGACGCCCCGCAACGCCCTGGTCTCCGCCGCGGGAAGGCGGGATCCGAACGCGGAGCGGACCTCGGCGACCTGGCGGTCGACGGCCCACTGGGCCCGGCGGTAGTCCCGCGGCGACGGCGCGGGCCCACCGGGCTCCGCGGCCTGGTAGCGCACCGAGAGCAGAATCGCCTGCTGATGCTCCCTCTGCAGGTCGTCGACGAGGGAGGCGACCTGCTCGCTGCTGCGGACGAGGGCTGCGGTGCGCGCCGCTGACTGCGCCTGTGCGACCTGGCCCGCGATGACGTAGGCGAGGATGGCGGCGACCACCGCGGCGGGGATGATCACCAGCACATTGAGCTTGCGCTGGAACGGCCAGCGGTCGAGGAACACGTCGGCCCTTCGCCGAACCCGCGCTCCCCGACGTGCCTGTTCCGCTGCTTCCACCTTGTGCGGGGACACCAAGCCTCCGGAACGATGTCGTACGGGCAAGCTGCTCTGTTGCCTGGGTGAGTTGCCGTGCTGATCTGTATCGCTTGTCCGAACGGGCGGAGACTACAGCCTTTTTGCCCGTGGGGTTCAAGCGTCGTGCAGAGAGAACGGTGACGATGGGCGTACCGGCCGGTCCGGGGCCGGGCCTTCGAGGAGCCCTGCGCTCGGGCGGCGGTCATTGCCCTGCCGGGCGGCGCCCGTGCACCGCTTCGGCCCTCAGCCGTCGACGGAGAAGTCGCGGAACCGGTAGTCGGACAAGGGGTGGCTGGGGGTCGGGACCAGTCCGCCGACCCCGGCCGCGTACGCGTCGACCTGGTTCTTGAAGCCCCAGACGATGTAGCCGCCGCGCTCGTACTCAATCTTCTGGGCCGCCTTGAGCAGTTCGTCGCGCTTGCCCTCGTCGAACTGGCCGCGGGCCTGGTTGACGAGGGAGACGAACTCCGGGTCCCTCCAGTGCGTTTCGTTGTAAGGGGCGCCCTTGATCGATCCCTGTTCCACCTGCGCCAGGTAGTTCCGCGTGAACCAGTAGTCCATGGCGAACGGCCAGCTCAGGTACTTGTCGCCGTAGAAGGTCGCGGAGTCGGTCTTGCGGACCCGCACCGTCACCCCGGCGCCCCTGGCCTGCTGGGCGAAGAGCTGCGCGGTCTCGACCGCGCCGATGCCGATGCCGTTGGAGGTGACCAGCTCCACGTTGAGCCCCTCGTGCCCGGCGGCTTTCAACAGGAATCTGGCCTTGTCGAGGTCCTGGACGCGCTGCGGCAGATCGTGGTTGTACGCCGGATCGAAGGGTGCGTAGATGTCGTTGCCGATGCGTCCCTGTCCTCTGAGCACCTGGCGGACCATCTGCGGCCGGTCGACGATCAGCCGCATCGCCTGGCGGACCCGCTCGTCGTCGAAGGGGCCGGTATCCAGGCGCATGGTCAGCGGGGTCCAGGCCCCGGGCTCCGAGATCAGGACCTTGCAGCCCTGGGCCTCGACCAGCTCCATCTGCTCGAGCGGCAGGTTGTCCATGGCGTCGATCTCCCGGCTGAGCAGCGCGTTGACCCTGGCCGTGTCGTCGGGGAAGTCGATGATGTGCAGTTGGTCGACATGGGCCGGGCGACGCCAGTAGTTGTCGAACCTGGTGAAGACGCTCTCGTCCCCGGGGGTGAAGGACTTGTAGACGAACGGGCCGGTGCCGATGGGTTTCCTGAGGTCGAAGTCCGCTGGGACGACAGCCATGACAGTCTGCGCGAGCAGGTCCTCCAGCAGGGCGTACGGAGTCTTCAGCGGGATCCGCACGGTCAGGGAGTCGATCCGCTTGAGGTCCGCGACGTCGACCACGGCGAGGCTGCTGGCCCCGGCGGCGGGCGCCTTGGGGTTCGCGATCCTGCGCAGGGAGGCGATGACGTCGTCGGCGTCCAGGGTCTTGCCGTTGTGGAACTCCACCCCGGAACGGAGCCTCAGCGTCCAGGCCCTGCCGTCCTTGGACGGCTCCATCGAGTCCGCGAGCAGGGGCTTGACGCGGTATCTCTCGTCATGGACAAACAGCCGCTCGAACAGGTTCACCGCCCGTGCGTGGTCGGGCCAGATGACGGGATTGTGAGGGTCGAGGGTGTCCTTTGCGCTGCCGCCGGTACAGCCGACGCGCAGGACGCCGCCCTTCTTCGGGGTCCTGACTCCCGAGTCGTCGCCGGACACGGAGCACCCCGGGAGCAGGCCCGCCGCAGCCGTGGCGAGCAGGCCGCCACCACCACGCAGGACGGTTCTTCGCCTCATCGCTCCGCTGGGGTTGTTTCCGTGCTCGCTCATGGGCAGGTGTCGCCTTCACATCAAGGCCGTTCTCATGGCGCGCTGACTGCTCGGATGACGCACAGCACCTCTGCAACGCGGGCAAAGGCCAGTCGGCCGGGCTTCGCGCACGCCACAGCCGACCGCCTCGCCAACGCGGTCATCGCCCCATTACGGATCGTCAGGAGGTTAGAACACATGCCCATCGAACACCCATCGAACATCGGGAAATGGTGCAAGAGATCGGGCCGGGTCTGCCGGACGGGGGTGGACCGGACCACGGCCGGGGATCTCAGCAGTTCACCGCGGCACCGCGCCGGTCACCGAATCGGTCAGCCCCTCCACGAACTGCGGCACCAGCACCAGCGCCGGCCCGGCAGGCGACCAGGCAGGCCGACCGCGCGCGGGGAAGGGATGCGTGAACTCCTCGTCGCGGAACAGCGGCCCAACTCGCCCAGCAGCCGGAGTGCCAGGCTTCCCCTCGGGAGCGCTGCCGCGCCACCGGCACCGTCTCCGCCGGGACTTCCCCGGGCCCGTGGGCCGAAACGACATCCACTCGCACCCCACACGACGACGTCGGCCTTCAAGACCACAACCAGGTCTCGAAGGCCGACGTCAGGCCGAAAAGGTGGAGCTGGTCGGGCTGCTCAGGCTGGTTCGTCGGCCCGGTTCGGCCGCGGCGCGGTCCACTCCGACTCGCCGGCTGGCGGCTCGTTGTTCGCTCCGCGTGGGACGTGCCACTACTCGGTTCCCCAGTGGCACCGCCTAGCTGATCACGAAGGGAGTCAGGGCCACCTCCACATCCCACGGCGTCGACGAGGGGGACCTCAGCACGAAGCTGTACTGGCGGCCGTCGGTATCGGGAACAGCTGCGGAGACGCAGCGCGGGTGGTTGGCCAGCAACTGAACGGCCTTCTTCACGATCGGCTTCCGTCGAGCCGCATAAATAAACAGCGGAAGCACCACGAAGCGGTCGTAGCGGGTCAGGTAGCCGAACAGCTGGCCAATGGCCTCGTGAGACTTCGAGGCACCCTTCCAGATTTTACCTCGCCGACGAGGACGTTACGGTCGTCGATCCGCAGCAGAAGATCGGTTTTCCCTGCGCCGTTCAGGCCTCATGGTCAGGCCGGCGCTCTCCGGCCTTGCGAATGCGCAGACTGTCGGTGATGTAGTAGCCGTCGTACTCGAAGTCACGGCGGATCCTGTCGAGCTCTTTCGCCCACTTCTGCTGGGGCGTCTCCTCCCCGGATCCGGGGTATCTCTCCACCTCGTTGCGGTAGGCCGCGGAGCATCCTCTCGAACACGGCTATGGCGCGGGTGACCTGTTCGGGGTCGCTCCAGGTTGCGGTGCTCGACCACCCGGATCACCAGCCTCGTCCAAGCCGTCCTCACCCTTCATCTGACCAGCTCAGAGTGAGGGTGGAAAAGGCTCACTGCCTAGGCGCAATGGGTCGTCGGCGGACCGGCCGGCGGCAGAGTCGTCGCCCGGCGGTCGTCTGCGGGAGAGCGGCTGCGGGCCAAAGCCAGGGAGCAGGACAAGCGCATCCGGGAGCGGCACGCCCGACCCGCAGCCTCGGATGGCGACGGGCCAGGGCCGGTGGCAGCCTGGATTACAACACCTTTCGTTTTCACAGGAGGTGGAGTGCCCGTGCGAAGCCACATATCGCGCACCGGAAGACTGCTGAGCACCGCCGCGGTCGCCGCCCTGTCGGCCACGCTCCTCCCTGCCGTCACGGCCTCGCCCGCGGCGGCCGTGACCTGCGACCAGGCCGCCGCCAATCGGGCCCCGACCGCCGGGACGGTCACCGAGGCGAGGAATGCCGTGATGTGCCTGATCAACGCGCAGCGCACACAGCGCGGGCTGCCTCCCCTGACCATCAACCAGGCCCTGACGAACGCGGCCCAGCAGCATGCCGTCGCGGCCGTCCAGCTGAAGTGGTGGGGAACGGGCCAGGACCCGCACCGCAACCCCCAAACAGGCTCGACACCGCAGAGCCGCATCCAGGCGGCCGGATACTGTCCCAACCCACGCTCGTGGGAGTTCAGTGAGATCACCTACACCGGGTGGGGTGGATCGGGAACTCCGCAGGCCGCCGTCAACTGGTGGATGAACAGCCCGGGTCACCGCGCTATCATCCTCAAACCGTCGCTGAGCGAGATGGGCCCGTGGGCCCAGCCCGGCTCGGCGGACCGGGCCGGGGCCTCGTCGTCCAGCGCCGGCACCTACGTCGTGACGTTCGGACGCTGTCAGCGGTGAACACCCATCGGCTATCGGCGACGAGGCGTTGGTCCGCTTCCGAGCGTCGTACGGAGCCGGCACGACCGCGGCGGGCGGGCGGCGGGGCGGGGGCGGCGCCCTGGAGCCGCTTTTGACATCCTCGCCCACCTAAAGGAGGGCGATTCCCGTCTGCCGCACCGTTGTCGGGTGCGGCTCCGGGCGGGTTCCCGCTTCGCCGCGCTGTGCGGGGACGGGTCCCCGTCTTACCTGCGCTCCACGGGCTGACACGGCCAGTCCGGCCGCCTTGGCGACGTTGACCGCCGCGTTGATGTCCCGGTCCAGGACGGCCCCGCATGCCCTGCACGTCCACACGCGGACGTGTAGGGGCTTGGGGCCGTCCTGGACGCCGCACCGCGAGCACACCTGGGAGGTCGGCTCGAACCGGCCGATCTTCACGAAGGTACGCCCGTACCGGGTCGCCTTGTACTCCAGCATGCCCACGAACGCCGACCATCCGGCGTCGTGCACGGACTTGGCCAGACGCGTGCGCGCGAGTCCCTTCACCGCCAGGTCCTCCACCGCGACCGCTTGGTTCTCGCGGATCAGCTTCATGGAGAGCTGGTGGTGGAACTCGCGGCGCGCGTCCGCGACCCGCGCGTGTGCCCGTGCGACGCGGATCCTGGCCTTGTCCCTGTTCCTGCTGCCTTTCTCCTTGCGGGAGAGGGCGCGCTGCGCCTTCTTCAAACGCTTCTCCGCCCGGCGCAGGAACCGCGGACTGTCGACCTTCCGGCCGTCGGAGAGGACCGCGAAGTGCCCGAGCCCCAAGTCGATGCCGACTTCTGGTGTCGCCTTTGGCAGCACCTCGCACGGGCCGGTCTGCACGACGAAGCTCGCGAAGTACCGGCCCGCCGAGTCCTGGACCACCGTCACCGTGGACGGCGTCGAGGGCAGCGTCCGCGACCACCTCACCCGCACGTCGCCGATCTTCGGCAGGCGCAGCTTCTGCCCGGGGGTGATGGACCAGCGGGCGTTCGCGGTGAACCGGACGGCCTGCCGGGTGTCCTTGCGGGACTTGTACCGGGGTGTGCCTACGCGCGGGCGCTTGCCCTTCAGGGCGTCGAAGAAGTTCCGGTACGCCGTATCCAGGTCCCTCAGGGACTGCTGGAGGACGACCGCCGACACCTCGCCGAGCCAGGTGCGCTCCGGGGTGTTCTTCGCCTCGGTGATGAGCTGCTTCGAAAGGTCCCCGGTCTTCGGGAACGGCAGCCCCTCGCTGCGGGCGGTCTCCCGGGCCCTGAGAGCGTCGTTGTAGACCACCCGTGCACACCCGAACGCCTTCGCTAACGCCGCGCGCTGAGCGGTGTTCGGGTACAGGTCGGGTAGCCGGGATGCATTACTGCATCCCGGCCCCCTCAGAACCGTGCGTGCACCTTTCAATGCACACGGCTCAAGCTCGCCCCATGGGCCAGCGCATTTCTTCAGTTGGCCCGCTTGCCGTCTTGAGCATGTAGCTGTCGATGGCATGCGGAGTGCACGAGACGGAGGTTGGTTCTCTCGTCGGAGCCGCCTTCTCGCCGGTAAACGAAGTGATGCTTGTTCAGCATCTTCTTCGACGCCGCGAACCAGTTGATCCACTCGCGCGGACTGTCCGGTTCGTACTCGGCTCCGGCGATAAGCGCCTGATTGCAGAGCGGGCACAGCCCCTTCTGCTTGTACGCCAGGGACAGGCTTACCTTGTCCATAGGCGGTGGCGTCTTCTTCCGGCGGCGTCCTTGCCAGTACTCGTTCAGGGATGGGTCGTCAGGAGACGCCGCACCCTTCACTTGTACGTGGCGGACAATTTTCGTCCATTTGAAATATGGAAGGTAGGCATCACTATTGCGATCCCCGAAAACCCATCTGTCATTTCTGGACTCGTTGAACCTGCCGAAGTGTCTGTTGGCAACCCAGACTCTCGACTTCCTCGGGTGGCTTCTTCGGGACCATTCCCACAGCAACTTCCACAAGTAGTGGTCGAGGCTGGCGAATACTCGCGAGGAGACCGCCTTCCGGTAGTACGCCGACCACCCTCGGATGATGGGGGTCAGCACCCTCAACACGCCTGCCGTGTTGGAGCCGTAAAGCCCCTTCACTTCTGTGCGCAGGGTCCGCCGGATTCTCTTGACGGCATCGGTACTCGGTTTGATAAGTAGCTTTCCATCGTAGCGACGGATGTTGAAGCCGAGGAAGTCAAACCCGTTCTCCACGTGGGTGATCCGGGTCTTTTCTTCGTTGAACCGTAGTCCTCTCGGCTCCAGCCACTCTGACAATTTCTCCTTGACCTGTTCCGCTGCCGACTTGCTGTGGCACATGACCACAAAATCGTCTGCGTACCGGATCAGGATCGGTGTCCCAGGGGCTGCCTTCGGCTCGTAGGACTTCGCCTCGGTTCCCCAGTACCGGCACCCTGCCGCCTCTTCCATCCCGTGGAGTGCCACGTTCATCAGCAGCGGACTGATCACTCCGCCTTGTGGAGTTCCCTCTTCGGTTGGCGTGAACCGCCCTTGTTCGACCACACCGGCTTTCAACCATGCCCGAATGAGGCTGCGGCCGGGGAATCCCCCGACCGCGTGCATCAGACGTGGGTGGTCGATGCGATCGAATGCCGCTGATAGATCCGCATCCAGGACCCAGAGGCGTTTGGCGTTCTTGCGTGCCGTTGCCCCGAAAATGGCCTCGATGGCGTCGTGACAGCCCCTTCCCGGTCGAAAACCGTACGACCGGGGTTCGAAACGAGCCTCCCACTCAGGCTCCAGTGCATTCTTGACGCGAGCCTGCATGGCCCGGTCTCGGATGGTGGGAATCCCTAGTGGTCGTTGTTTCCCATTGCTCTTCGGGATGTACACCCGCTTAACCGGCATGGCACGCCATGGCTTTTCGGCCTGATGGACCTCTGTTGCAAGATTCCATCGGGCCCCGGGCGTGACAGCCTTCTTCCTGTCGACGCCGGCGGTCTTGCGGCCAGTGCTCAGCTGAGTCACGCGTCTCACGCTGGTGAGCGTGTTGGAGTGGCTCCGTAGCATGAGCTTCTGAAGATTCCTGGCCTTGGGCCAGTCCTCTTCCTGCGCGGCCTTGAAGATCCGCTGTCTCAGTCGCCGTACCTCTCCCTCGCACTGGCTCCAGTCGATCTGGTGCCACAGCGTGGAAGCGTCCTCTGGTCCGTTCGCCGGGATGAGTGGCAGAGCAGACATGTCCACCGTCCCCCCGGTGTCTAACTTGTCCGTCGGTTCGGGCTTCTTCTCAGTTCACTTCAAAGGCTTACCTGGTCCACGTCTGCTCCCTTTCAGGCCGGGGACAACCCCGTATCCGGCAGGTTATACAGGCGTATTCGCCCGCTTTCCCTTTCCCTTTCGGGGACCGGCATTCGCTTCTTGGACCATCCTGTCCGGCTGAAGAATTCCGCTTCCCTTGCGGTCGGCCTACCAGATCGCTCTGGACCTCAACCGGGTTTCCACGTTCCGCACCAACAAGATGCGTTCGGGGAGGGTGCCCCCTATTGCCCCGCGGCCAGCGGTGTTCACGAGCCCCGGGTCCGAACCCTTGGCTCCGCTCGATGCCTCCCAGCATCCGGGCCGTAACCGCCGCTCCTGCTCAGCATCGGGCGGGCTACTTTGACGAGGCTTTGACAGGGGTTCACTTTCGTTCACCCTTCCGAACTGCCCCTCGGCCTGTGGTGCCAGATGCCTTGGCACCCTTGGGCCTTGAGCGCTCAGCTTCACACCCCGCCGTTGCCAGCGACGCATGTGAGCGTGGGGCCAGACCTCAGAACACTGGTCTGGGACAGCCCAGTTGAGACCGGGCTCCCCACTTGAATGGTGCGACCTCGTGTCGCACACGGAAGCTGTACCGAAGCTGCACGCGGGCCACGATACGCTTCCCGGATCTCGTCCGTCACTATTGGCGGGCGCAACGCCTGTGGTCCGGCTCGTACTTCGCCGGGTCGGTCGGCGGTGCGTCACTCAGCTTCGTGAAGCAGTACATCGAGCGGCAGAACCGGCCGCTCTGACGCCCGCCGAAGTGACCCGTACGGATCCGTGCCCATAGCTGAGGTCAGAGCAGGCTAAAGATTCGCTTCACCACCGGGCTGAAGCCCGGTGCACTGCGGGTAGACCCGGTAGCCGACTTTCGCTGAGCGGCCCACAGAGACAAGGACTGGCAAGAGGGACGGCCAGGATCCTCGCGCGGATCAGCGAGGCAAAGCTGACCCGGGTGCGCGCCGAGAAGATCGCCATCATCTTCCAGGCGTTCAACCTCATCCCGACGCTGACCGCCCAGGAGAACGTCGAGACGGCCCTGGTCCCCCCATGCCGCGCAGCCGGTCGTTGGCCTGGTTGATGCGCTGCTCGGTGGCGAAGCACGTCTTGGCCTGGCGGGTGCCCTGGGTGTTCTCGACCGCCAGGTCGAGTTTTGCCGCCAGCCGCAGCGGGACCTGCCCCTCGTACTCGACGTTGAGGGTGCCGTCCGCGCCGACGTAGCTGTGGGCCTCCTCCGTCCGCCCGGATTGGGGGTCCGTGACCGGCCTGGGACGGGCCACCTGTCCGGGGAAGAAGTCCTGTGCCACCGCGCCTGGTTGGCCGTTCTCGTCCAGCGTTCCCAGGACGGGGTACCGGTCCGTGCCGGGGTGGACGACCGCGTGCCGCTGGATGTGGGGGGTGTCCCGGCCCGTCCGGTGGTCGTGGCCTGATTGCACCGGATCGGCCTCGTGCTCCGGTACCGGGCCGGCCAGCGCCTTGCGGGCGTTGCGCTCCGCCGATTGCTCCAAGCGGTCCGCGGGGTCGCTGACCTTCAGCCCGGAGCCGCTGTCGGTGCCGGATACCGGCCCCTGGTGCTGCTGGATGACGTGCGTCAGCTCGTGCGCCAGAGTGTGACGGTCCCCGCCGCCCCCCGGCCCAGGACGATGTCACTGGCCGAGGTGTACGCCCGCGCGCCCAGCTCGTCCGCCGAGCGCTGCGCGACCGTGCCGGTGTGCAGCCGTACGTCGGAGAAGTCCGCGCCCGAGCCTGGCCTCCATCTCGGCGCGGACGTGCTCGGCGAGCGGACTTCCGGCAAAGCGCAGCACCTCGGGCGCCGAGGAGCGCTGCACCGGCTGCGTGCCTCCCCGGCGGAGCATGCGGACCGCCGCCTGGTTGCCCGCCGAGCCCTGCAGCCACGGCCGCGGGCGCCGGACGCCCGGCGGGCAGCCTGGCTCCGGTGCGACGGCCGTGAGCCGGTCCCGGTGCCCGGGTCGGGGCGGTCCCGTCCTGGGACCGGGGCTCTTCTTTCCTCGCGCGCATGCCGAAGCCTCCGTATCGCTAGATCTCGCTCGATCAGGACCGCTGGAAGAACTCCACCTCCGCCAGAGCCAGATGGCGGCCCGGTGCCAGGCCGGTGGCCGAGCGCAGGACCAGGCGTACCGTCTTCACGTCGCTGATTCCGGTGGGGAACGGCTGCGAGCCCGGCTTGTCGCTGAGGGTCAGCTGCTTGTCGTACCGCTCGCCGTCCTGCGTCGTCACCTCAAGGTCGATCTGCAGTGCGCGTCCCTCGCGGGCGTACTCCTCCGGTGCCTTGGATGCGCCGTTGGTGATGAGCAGGTCGACCATCCGGAACGGCTTGTCGAAGGTGTACGTCACCGAGGCGCCCGGCGCGGGGGCGCCCCAGTAGCGGTTGGCCAGCCCGTCCGTGGTGTTCTTCGCCGGGTGCCCGGGGACCTCGGCGCTCGCCCTGGTGCGTGCCGGGGTCACGGGCTTGGGGTCGGACAGCTTGTCCCGGGTGTCCTCGAACAGGGCGCGTCCGGCCGGCAGCAGCAGGACGGCGCCCGCGCACAGAGCCAGCACCACGGCGAGGATCACCAGGAGCCGTACCCCCCGGCCCGAACTCGCCCGCACCCGGCGGCGGAACGGCCACACGGTCCGCCACCACGGCAGCGGGTCGGCCTTCGCGGTGGGCTTCAGCGGGGCCGCACAGCGCCGGCAGAACCGGCGGTCCGGCTGGTTGGGCGTGCCGCAGGAGGGACAGGGCCTCCCCTCCACTTCCTCCGTCACCGCTGCGGGCCGTACTACGGGGCGTGGAGCCTGCGGCTTCGCGGGCTGTACCGCCACGATGGGCTCCGGCGCCGGTGCCTCGGGGGCGGCCGGGGGCCGGGGGCCTGTCGCTTCCCGGGTGCTCGGAGGGGGTGCGGTGGGGCGGTGCGGGGGTGCGGCCCGGGCCTGCAGGGGTCGTGGTGGTGCAACGGATACGTCGGGAGCGGGCTCATCTCCCGTATGGGGTACGGCGGTTGCGGACCCGTCGGCCGTTCCTGAGCGGGCGGACACGGGTGCCGCCGTGGGCGCGGGCGTCGACGGCACGGGTGGCGTGGTGGGGGGAGCTTCTCGGGCTTCGTTGGTGCGGGGGGTCTCGGCGGTCCCGGGGGTCTTCTCGTCGCCGCTCGCCGGGCGGTGTTCGGGGATGGAGGGCTCGGTGCGGGCGTCGGCGGGTGCGGCCTGGGGCGGAGGGCTCGTCGTGTTGTCCTGGCCGGGCCGGGCATCCGGACCCTCGTCGGCGCCGGAATGTGAGGCAGGAGGCTGCGCCGCGCTCGGCCCGCTGGCCTCGCTACGGGTCCGGCCGGTCAGCCGGCTGCGCAATGACGAGGTGCGGGGAGGTGTGACGGACGTGGACGCGTCCGCCGTAGGTGATGCGGGGGCCGGGGCGGGATCCGGGGCGGTCGGGAGCTGCGAGGGTGTGCTCGGTTGCGGTTCCGACCGCTCCGGTTCCGGCGACGTGGCCGTTGGTGTGCTCGCGGCCGGCGGATCGTCCGACCAGCCCAGGTACGCGCCGCAGTTGCCGCAGAAGTCGTCCCCGGGGCTGTTGGACGCCCCGCAGGCGGGACATGCGCGCATGGCGTCACCTCCCTTCGTCGGAGGGTGGGCCGGGCAGGACCTCCACCCGGCAGACGGTGTGCACCGGGCACGTGGCCCGGACGATCTCGCGGACGCGGTGCACGTCCACCTGCGCCTCGCGGTCCGGCCACACCCGGACCAGGGGCTCGCCGGGAGGCTCGGGCGGCAGGTCGGCTCCGGCGGTGTTCGACCACCACGCGCCGCCGTCGTCGGTCACCTCGGCGTGCACGCCGAGCGCGAGGTGCAGGGCTTCGACCAGGCCGCGCCTGGTGCCGCGCCACCGGTGCAGCTCCACCGCGCGGACGACCGCCTCGCGGCGCAGTTCCACGGGCCACTGCGGGTCGTCGTCGGCGCCCACCCAGGACGCCAGCCAGGCCAGGAAGTCCGTCGGGGTGACCCGGGGATCGAGGTAGGCGGGCAGGTTGTCGAGGGTCGCGAACACCGGGGCGAGGACGGTGTCGAGGCCGGCGGTGAAGCGCTGCGCGAAGTCGTCGTCGGCGTACAGGGCGGGCAGTTGCCCGCCGATCGGGTGGCGGCTCGGCAGGTCGGGTACGGCGGCCCGGCTCATCCCCCCGCCTCCGGCTCGACGGCCGTGACGACCACCTGGTGCTGGTAGGAGAAGACCAGCGCGCCCGCGGCCACGTCGATGCGGTCCACCGGAGCGCCGCGCCGCCCGGTGATCGGGTCGGCGGGGAAAAGCCGGATCTCCTCGATCAGCGCGTTGCCGGTGGCGCGTTGCAGCACGCCGAACACCTCCCCGTACTGCACCGGCCGCCCGAACGGCCATCCGGTGCCGTCCGGTCCGCCGTGCAGCGGGTTGAGGTGGCGGAACAGTGCGGCGAGCGCCGCGTCGCGCACTCTGTCGGTGTCGCCCGGTGCCGCCGCGAGCCGGGCCACGACGGTGACGCCCTGGTAGACCGGCGGCTCGACGACGAGGCGGGTGCCGATCAGGCGTCGCTCGTCGAGGCTCGCGGTGATCGCCTGGAGCACCTGGTCGGAGGGGATCAGCTGCTCGAAACGGAGCCGGTCGTCGCCCTCGTCGGCGGCCGCGTCCGGCACCACCAGGACCCGTACCGCACCCGCGCCGCCCTCCGCGGCGGGCAGACAGCGGACCCGGCGCACCGAGGGCGCCGCCTGGCGGCTGATGACCTCGTAGTCCTCGGCGGTCACCGCGCGCTCCTGCATCCGCAGGGCGTCCGGAGCCCGCAGCTTGGCGTTGGCGAGGGTCTCGCCGGCGACGCCGCCGCGCGCCGCCTCCCGGTTGGTGACCTGGGCGATGTACGGAACGGAGCTGAGCAGCACGGAGATCGCGCCGCGCGCGACGTTGCCCGCCGGGCCGCCACCGGTGCGGTAGCGGGCCACCCGGATCTGGGCGCCCTTGGGCGGTACGGCGCCGCACTGCCGCAGCGTGCCGTCGGGCTCGCGCAGCACCGGCGGGAAGCCGAACTCGCCGTTGGTGGCGTCCACGCGGACGTGCCGGTCGTCGGGCCCGGAGCGGCCGAAGTGCTCGACGACCTCCCAGCGTTGCCAGCCCTCGGCCGAGGACACCTCCACCACGGGGGGCTCACCGTCGAGGAGGACCGGCGGGCGGCCGAGCCGGAACGTCTGCCCGGCGACCCCCTCCGAGGTGCCGAGCAGCACGTCGGTCACGGTCTCGGCGTGTTCGACGGACATGGTGCCCCCCACGGTGAACACCGCCGCCTCGCGCACCGTCGGGGACTCCGAGTAGAACGGCTGGCCCGGCTCCGCCTCGGTGACGCTGCAGCGCAGCCAGCCGGCACGGGCGCCGCCGATCACCGACGCCGTGTGCCCGGCCGGTACGTAGACGATGACCTCGCCGGGCCGGTTCAGGCCGCCAGTGGTGTCCTCGCCGATCTCGCACACCCGCCAGCCGCCGCCGTCCCACGCCTCCCACACCAGCGGGGGCTGGCGCGGGTCCACGCCGACACCCTCGACGCGGCTGTCCAGGTGCAACGCGACGACGCAGCGCGGCACCGCCGTCGGCAGGCCGAACAGCAGCGCGTCGCCCGGCTCCGGTGCCGCCTGGAAGCAGGGCACGTCGCTGCCCTCGTTGATCTCCCTGGTCCGGTCGGTCTGCTCGCCGGTCCGGGGCGCGGTCACCAAACGCGTCAACTCGCTGGGCACGACGCGCAGTTCGTCCGTGGTCGCGAACACCACGGGTTCGTCGCTCTCGCCGCGCACAGTCGTTACCTCGGTGCCCGCGGGCAGCACCACTGTGTCGGGCTGCGGCGCCGACAGCCAGAAGTCGACCTCGGCGCCGGCCGCGGCCGGCGGGAACAGCCGGATGTCCAACAGGTCGAGGAACGCGGTGTAGTTCTTGTCCGGGACCCGGTTCAGCCGGTACAGCAACTGGTCCACGAGATAGGCGAACGTCTCGATCAGGGTGACGCCCGGGTCGGAGACGTTGTGGTCGGTCCACTCCGGGGCGCGCTGCTGCACGTACCGCTTCGCCTCGTCGACGAGTTGCTGGAACCGGCGGTCGTCCAGGTTGGGGGAGGGCAGGGCCATCAGTCGGCGACCAATTCCTCGGCCCCCTCCTCGGAGGGGATCGTGTAGAAGGGAAAGACCAGGTTGCGCCGGTCGTTGGTGGAACGCAGGGTGTAGTGCACGTCGATGTAGAGGGTGCCGTCCTCGATCGCGTCGAAGGCGACCACCACGTCGTCCACCGCGATGCGCGGCTCCCACCGCTCCAGGGCCTCGCGCACCTGCTGCGCGATACGTCCGGCGGTGGCGCCGTCGCCGGGGGCGAAGACGTAGTCGTGGATGCCGCAGCCGAACTCGGGGCGCATCGGGCGTTCGCCGGGTGCCGTGCCGAGCACGAGGCGGATCGCCTCCTCGATCTCCTGTTCCCGCTCGACCATGCCGATGCCGCCGGTCGGCCCGACCCGCAGCGGGAAGCCCCAGCCCCGTCCGATGAACCGCTCGCTCATCACACGCCCCCGATCAGGACGTTCATGGCGCCGGTCACGATCTGCGCGCCGCACGACGTCTGGTCGCGTGCGCGTGCGGCCGGCAGCCCGCCGATGAGGACCATGCCCGCGGTGACAGCGGCCGGGTTGGGCATGATCACGTTGCCCGGCCCCAGGGCCAGGTGCGGGGGCATGGCGCAGGTGTGCACGCTGCCCACGACCGCGGCGGGGCGGCCTCCGATCAGCACGGTCGCCACCTTCAGGGCAGCGCCGGGCGGCGGGGTGGCGATCACACCGCCGTGGTTGGTGGGGTCACCGGTACGGGCTGCGGCTGGCATGCGGTGCTCCTTGCGGTAGGTAGGGGACTGAGGTCAGTTGATCCGGATGAGCTTGGCCTTGAGGACGCCGAGCAGGCCACCGTCGACGGTGACGCCCGTGCGGCCCTTGATGTTCACGTACTGGCTGCCGTCGATGTCCACGGTGCGGCCGCCGATCTTCACTCCGACCCTGCCGTTGATGTCCACGTTCCGGCCCGACACGCTCACGTCGCCCTGTCGTGCGTCCAGGGTGATGCCGTTCTTGTCGAGCACGACGGAGGAGAGGGGTTTTGTACCGCCCTTCGCGGCGTACACCGTCAGCTCGATCCGGTCGCGCCGGTTGTCGAGGAACACTTCGAGGCGCTCGTCGGCGGACCTGAGCCGGACGCCCGACCTGCCCGGAGCCCTCGCGTCCAGCAACTCGACCCGGTGCCCCGAACGCGACACAATGGAGCGGCGGTTGACCTTCCCGGTGGTCTTGTCGATCAGCGGGATGTCGTGCGGCGACGGCTTGTCCACGCCGTTGTAGAGGCCGCCGATGACGTACGGGCTGTCCAGCAGGCCCTGTTCGAAGCCCACCAGGACCTCGTCGTTGACCTCGGGGCTCACCACTCCCCCGCCGCCCTTTCCGCCCCACTGCACGGTGCGCACCCAGTCGGTGACGTAAGTGTCGTCCAGCCAGGGGAACTTCAGCCGCACCCCGCCGTTCTGAGCGCCGCCCTGCTCGCGTACGTCCGTCACCACGCCGATCGCCAGACCCGGCATGCGCGGGCCGCGGCCCGGCGCGTTGGCACCGGTCACCAGGCCCGTCAGGGAGCGGTCCGGGCTGGCGCTGACCCACACCGTCGTCCGGTATCCGCCGTGCGGCTCCAGGACGTGCTGCACCGCCGTCGCCGTGTACTTGCCGGAGAACGCCTGCCCGACGTTGCCGAGCGCCACGGGCTTGCCCGCCCGCAGCCGGGGGTTGCCCTCGGCCAGCACCTCCAACTCGCCGAACCCCGCGCTGACCTGATCGGCCACGGCGTCGGCGACCGCGGTCGTCTCGGCCTGGGTGCGGTACGGGGTGTCCGTGACGGTCAGCTTCGACGACTTGCCGAACCGGGCGGCGAGCGCCGGGCTCAGCCCCGGCACCACCGTGTCACTGTTCACCGACGGCTTGCGGGCCACCAGCGGCTTCTTGGTGATGACGTCCCAGCCGCGCACCTCCACCTGCGAGGCCCCGTCCGCCGCCGACAGGGAGGCCCGCAGCGCCAGCAGGTTCCGCCCGTACTCCAGCACCATCGGGTTCCGCGTTGCCGGGGTCGAGGGCGCGGGCGCGCCGGACGCCTTCTCGGGCTTGGTGAACTGCAGCACGCCCTTGTCGTCGACGCGCACCTGCGCGCCGCTCTCGCCCGCCAGGAACTGCAGGAAGTCCCAGTCGGACACGTTCGCCTGCGAGAGCTGCTTGTAGGTGACCGGCGCGGCCTCCACGGTCCCGCAGGTCAGCCCGGCCCCGGCGGCGACCTTGCGGACGATCGCCGACGCCGTCATGTTCCGGTACGCCACCACCTTCCGGCCCCGCTGCAGGCGGTGCGCCTTGGAGTAGGCGCGCACCACGGTGAACGAGCCGGTGCTGTCCCGGTCGACCTCCATGCCGGTCACCTCGCCGTTGAACAGCCGCTCGCGCGCCTGCCCGGACACGGTGACCACCGACACCTTGAGCGGGGTGCCGATGGTGATGCCGGTCGACTGCAGGAACTCGTGGTCGGGGTCGCGGAAGGTGAGCACCGCCGCGTCGGGCAGGCCCACGTTCTCGTCGACCACGCAGCTCACCAGCTGGGCGGCCCAGATCGGCGAAAGTTCGCCGGGCGTCTCCACGACGGGGTCCGCCGCGAACGACCGGCCACCCCGTGCCTCAGGTGTGGTCACCGCTCCTCCTCAGCGCCCGCGTCGCTGAGCCCCGGCACCACCAGTTCGGTGCCGGGTTCGAGCGCCATGGGGTCGTCGATGTCGTTCGCCTCCGCGATGGCCCGCCAGGCCGTCGCGTCGCCGTACTCCCGCCAGGCCAGCAGGGCCAGGCTGTCGCCCGCCACGACGATGTGCGTGCTGCGGGCGGTGCGCGCGCCGGACGTCGGGTTCTGGCCCGGCGGATCGACACTCGCCTCCTCGATGGACAGCGAGCAGGTGGCCCGCAGCGGCTTTCCGTCCACGTCGAACAGCGTGTACGACACCGACAGGCTGGAGAGCACCCCGTCGAAGGAGGTCGTCCGGGCGGTCCCCCATTCGAACCGCACCCAGGGGCTGGCCGGTTTCTTGCGGCCCAGGCTGGCCTTGGTCGGCACGCACCCCTTCATCAGCTTCTCCACCGCCTTCTCCACGGAGTTGTCGTGGGTGGCGGTGGCGTCCAGGAACACCTCAAGGCTCAGCGTGCGCGGGCCGCTGCCGACGAACTCGGGCAGCGCGGACTCCCCCGCCATCCGGGACGGGGTGCGCCGCCACTCGGTGGTCTTGCTCAACTGCAGCGTGGAGGGGTTGAACTGGAGGTTGAGCTGCGTGATCGTCCCGCCGGGCTTCGCGCCGACGGAGGTCGGTGGCTCCTTCAGGGTCAGCTGGGCCCTGGTCCGACTGGAGCGGAGCGCTGCACACATGTCAGGACCTCCTTTCCGGGGGGGGAGGGGTAAGTCTCAGGGGCGGCGGGTGGGAGCGGTGCGTGACGGCGGGTCAGGACGGGCGCAGCCCCTGGTGGGCGATCTCCAGGGTCTCCACCGCCGCCTCGGAGTTGGCGGGGTCGAAGGAGGGTCCCTGCCAGCGCACCGGAACGATCCCGGACACCTGCCAGCTGATGATCCGGGTCAGGTTCGGTTTCAGCGCCACGATCTCGCCGTCCTTGGGCGTCACCCGCTTCAGCGTCTCGTCGAGCCAGCGGGCGATCTTCGCCGTATCGGCGGTGACCGGCCGGCTCAGCGTGATGTTCGACCAGGTCACGCGGCCGGGCAGTTGCCAGGTGAACCCGTTGTTGCCGCCCTCTGCGTAGCTCTCCATCTCGACCTCGGCGCCCATGCCGGAGCAGGTGTGGAAGGCGCCCAGGTCGTTGCCGCCGATGGCGAGCTTGAAGAACACGCTCGTGGCGAAGATGTTGTCGGTCATCGGGTCTCCTTCGTGGATACCCCGGCCTTCAGGCCGGGGAGGAAACGAAGCTCCCGCGTAGCGGGGCAAGGAAGGCGAATCGCCGCCAGGGCGATTCGGCGTCTATGGCCAACGGCCGACACCCAAGGTTCACACGGGAACTGATAGAATGTGAGCTATGGCGCAGCAGCAGGTCAAGCGGGCGTTCAAGTACCGCTTTTACCCCACGAACGAGCAGGCAGCAGAGCTGTCCCGCACGTTCGGCTGCGCCCGCCTCGTGTACAACAAGGCGCTGGAGGAGCGCACTCGCGCCTGGTACGGCGAGCAGCGCCGCCTCTCCTACGTGCAGTCCTCCGCTGCGCTGACGCAGTGGAAGAAGACCCAGGAACTGGCCTTCCTGGCAGAGGTGTCCTCCGTCCCGCTCCAACAGGCGCTGCGCCACCTTCAGACCGCGTTCGCCAACTTCTTCGCCAAACGCGCGAGGTACCCCCGGCACAAGAGCCGGAAGAAGTCCCGAGCGTCGGCCGAGTACACCCGCAGCGCCTTCAAGTGGCGTGACTGGAAGCTGACGCTGGCCAAGATGGCCCAGCCGCTGGACATCCGCTGGTCGCGTCCCCTGCCCGAAGGCGTGGAGCCGACCACGGCAACCGTGTCCCGCGACGCGGCAGGACGCTGGTTCGTGTCCCTGCTGTGCGAGGACACCATCACCCCGGCCCCCAACACCACGCAGGCCGTGGGCATCGACGCCGGGATCACCTCCCTGGTGACCCTGTCGACCGGCGAGAAGATCACCAACCCGAAGCACGAACGCCGCGACCGCCTCCGGCTGGCGCGCGCGCAGCGGGAGCTGTCGCGGAAGGCGAAGGGCTCGGCCAACCGGGAGAAAGCCCGACGTCGCGTCGCCAAGGTCCACGCGCGGATCGCCGACCGGCGCCGCGACTTCCTGCACAAGCTGTCCACTCGGCTCGTCCGTGAGAACCAAACGGTCGTGATCGAGGACCTCACCGTCCGCAACCTGCTGAAGAACCACTCGCTCGCGCGAGCCATCTCCGACGCGTCGTGGACGGAACTGCGCTCCATGCTGGAGTACAAGTGCGCCTGGTACGGGCGCGAACTCGTCGTGATCGACCGCTTCTTCCCCAGCTCGAAGCTGTGCGGGGTCTGCGGCACGGTCCGCGGGAAGCTGCCGCTGAACGTCCGCGAGTGGACGTGCGACTGCGGCGCCGTGCATGACCGCGACGTGAACGCGGCACGCAACACCCTGGCCGCCGGGCTGGCGGCGTCTGCCTGTGGAGACGGTGTAAGACCTCAACGGGAGTCCTCCCGGACGGGGCAGTCGTCGATGAAGCAGGAAACCCAGCGGGCGACCGCTGGAATCCCCCGCCTTTAGGCGGGGGAGGAAGTCAAGCGTCCGTCATCCGTTCCGTGCGCTCACGTTCCACGCCCTCAGCGGCGTCCGTCGTAGGGGCGGCCCGTGCGTTCCCGGCCGCGCCGCAGCTCGGTGCGGAGCAGCCGGGCCATCGGGTCGAGCAGGCGCCGCGCGAGGTCGTCCAGGTCGAGACCGGGGTCCTTCGGTGCCTCGGCGCGCTGCTCCGCGTTCTTGCCGGAGACGGATGAGGTGGAGGACGAGCGCGAACGGCCGTGCGCCGGGACTTCCTTCGCCGTGTCGCCCATGAGCAGGCCGGCGGCGGACGGCGTGGCAGCCGGTCGCGAACGTTCGCGGTCCCGGTCCCGCTCCGCCTTCGTCGTTGCCCCCATGAGCAGGCCGGCACCGGTGGTGTCGGTGATGTCGCGCTGAACGGGGGTCGCCGTCCGGCCGCTCCCGCCGGTCACCGGAAGAACCACGGGGACGGGCTGAGTCGATGCCGGGGCGTTCGCCGGGCGGTCCGCGAGCGGCGACGCCTGCGGGGCGGTGACCGGCAGGGATCGGGCCGGGACGGCGGGGGCCGAGCCGACCGGCCCCTGACCCGGCGGTGCGGGCCGGACGACCGGGACACGCTGGACGGGGCTGAGGGAACCTGCCGGACCTGCCGAGTTGGCGCTTCGTACGCCCGCGTTCTCCCGTCCGGCGGGCGGCGCGGCCACGGCCCGCTGGACCTGCGGGGTCGCCGGGGCGACCGGGGACGGCCCTGGCGTCGGCCGCCCGGGGTCAGCCTGCGGGGCAGCCGGTACGCCCGGCCAGCGCGCCGCCACCACGGGACGGCCGCCGGAGCGGGCGGCGACGGGCGGTGCCGCGCCCTCAGTGGCCCGGGTGCTCAGGGTGAGCGGGCGGGCGGGGAGCAGTTGGAGGGTGCGGGGTGCCGCCGGGCCGGAGGGCGCTCCGGGGCGGGTGACGGTGAGCGGGGGCGCACTGTGCGGCTGAGCGCCTCCGGTCGCCCCGGCTACGGCTCGGGTGACGACGACCGGGCTCGGCGAACCGGGGGCCCGGGGCCGCTGCCCGCCGGACGAGGCCTGACCGCCGGACCTCGTACCGGGCAGTCGTACGTCTCCTGCCGGGCTTTCCGGGGTTACGGCAGCCGCGGGTGCTGCTGCGGACGGCATCACCAACGGCGTTGCGGACCCGCTCCCGTGGTCCGCGACGCCCGGCGAGGCGGCGCCCCCGGCAAAGGAGTCGTCCGCGGGACGGCGCTGGACTACGTCGCCCGCCCCCAGCAGCGGCGCGTCAGCTCCGGCGGTGGAGGGCGTCCGGTCGCCAACTGTTCCGGATGACAACGGAGTTGGGTGGGACTTGCCGTCCTGCTGTGCCGGAGCACGCTGGACGGCGGGAGCGGGAGCGCGGGATGCGGTGGCGCCGGGCACATCAGCGCTGGGCGGCAGCGCGGACAGCGGAGGGCCCAGGCCGCCGCGCACGCGGGCGCCGTTGTGGGCGCGGTGGGCCGTTCCCTGGGCGCCGCCGTATTCGTGCGGGCGCGAGGTGCCGGCCGTGTCGTCCGTCTGGCGCTGGACGACGGGCATCGCCGCGCCGGGGACGGTGCTTGAAGTGGGGGCGGTGGAGCCGGGCAGCTCGGCGCTGGGCGGCAGCGCGGACAGCGGAGCGCCCAGGCCGCCGCGCACGCGGGCGCCGTCCGGGGCATTCTGCGCGCCGCTGTCGTGCAGGCGCGGCGTGTCGGCCACGTCGTCCGCCTGGCGCTGGACGACGGGCAGCGTCGGACCGGGCGAGGTGCCTGAACTGAGGGCGGTGGTGCCGGGCAGCTCGGCACTCGGCGGCAGCGCGGACAGCGGCGCACCCAGACCACCGCGCACCCGGGCGCCGTGGGAGGCAGCCGGCTCCGTCCCCTGCGCACCGACCACGTCCGAGCCCTCCGCCTGGTGCTGGACGACAGGCAACGCCGGGCCGGACGCGGTGTGCAGCGCCGGAGCGTCCTCCGTCAACGGAGTTGCTGCGGAAGGCAGTTCGTGCGTCGGGGTGCCGAGGGGGGCGCGGCTTGGCTCGCTCATGGCGGCGCGCTGTACGGCGGCGGTGGTGGCGTTGCCGGGTGCCGGAGTGGCGGCGGGCCGCAGCGCGGTGACGCGGCGTACCGGTCCGGACATGCGCCGGGCGACAGTCAGGGAAGGTGCCACCGGGACGGCCCGGACGGCCGGGCCGGAAGGCGTACGGCCCCCGGAACCGGACGGCGCTTGCGACACGGGCCGGGTCGCTCCACCGCCTGCGGCTGCGCCCG
Source organism: Streptomyces sp. NPDC058145 (assembly GCF_042884245.1). Classification (NCBI taxonomy): domain Bacteria; kingdom Bacillati; phylum Actinomycetota; class Actinomycetes; order Kitasatosporales; family Streptomycetaceae; genus Streptomyces; species Streptomyces sp. NPDC058145. The sequence continues at coordinate 143,008 of NZ_JBHVUH010000018.1, forward strand.
GGAGCACCGACACACGCCGTACCAGAGGAATCGCCGGAGCGGCCGTCGTCCGATGGTCCGGGTCGGCGGGGGTCACGACCGGATCGGCACCCGGCGGCGCGGCACGCTGGACGGGCGGCGAGGACGGGGAGAGCGCGGCGGGGGAATCGGCGGACCTAAGGCCACGGGTCTGTGGGGAGTCGCCCGAACTTCCCGTCGCTACCGGGCTGTTGCCCCCAGAGCGCGCCACCGCGGGCTTCCGCCCGGATCCTCCGTCCGCCGCTCCAGTACTGCTACGAGAAGTCCGTGAGGCGACGGATGCCGGACTCCCGGCATCCAACGCACCGTCCGCCTCGCCACCCGCCCCCTCCGGGCGCAGCGCCCGGAGCAGCAGTGGGCCCCCGCCGACCCGGGTGGCCTGCGGGGTGGCAGGACGGGCGACGCCGCGCACCAGACCGGTCGGGGCGGCGGACAGCACCGCGTGGCCGAGACCCGAGTCGAACGACGGGTTCTGCCAGGAGGCGAGGCCCGAACGGAAGACGAGCCCGTCGCTCACCCCGAGCGGGGAGCGGGCCACGGTGAGCTGCGGCGGCGGGGTGCGACGCCAGCCGCCGTCCCAGCCGCCGGGCACGGAGGAACCCCGGCCGCCGGACTCGCCGCGGTCAGTACCGTCGCCGGATGTGCCCCGGTCCGGGCCGTCGCCGGCCGGACCGTTCTCCGCGGCGCCGGAGCGGTCCGCACCCGGACGGCGTGCGGTGTCCGGCGCGGCGGCCCGGCGGCGCAGCCTGTCCCGCCATGCCATGCGTTCAACCGCCTTCGTTGACACGGGTGTTGATGCGAGCGATCTCGGCGACCCACTGCCGGCGCTCGTCGTGGGTCAGGTCGAGGATCTCCTCGCGCTGCCAGTGGAAGTGGTAGGCGATGTACGCGATCTCCTCCCGGAGCCGGGGAAGGGCGTACGTCACGATTCCCCCAGGCGCCCACCCGAGAGGTCGACCTCGAAGCCGCCCTCGCAGTGCGGGCAGGTCACCGCGGCGCGGGTGTGGCCCTCGCTGTTGACCCGGCGGTAGAAGTCCTGGAGGAACGCGACGTCGGTGGCGTACATCCGCTCCACGACCCCGGCGTGCACATCCGTGATCGAGCCGATCCGGGTGATCACCTGGCTCAGCAGCACCACGCTCAGGTACGCCGGGTTCTCCTTGACCCGCAGGTCGATCTGGGGCCGCAGTTCGTCCCGGGCGGTGGCCAGGCGCATCGAGCCGTGCCGGTGCACCGTGCCGTCGTCGTCCACGTACCCGCGCGGCAGCTCGAACTCGAACTCCGTGCGCAGCCCGTGGTCCTCCCGGCGCGGCGGGGCGGCGGCCGGGGTGGCCGCCGCCTGCTGCTCCGACGTCTGGGCGGGCGCCGTCGCCTGGAGGATCTCCTCCAGGTTGCCCGCCGTGACCGTACGGCGCCTCATTCGACGACGATCTCCTCGAACGTGATCGTGACGGACTCGGTGGCCGGAGCGGACTCGCCCGCCTTCAACGACGGGCCCTCCCACTTGGAGGCCCAGCCCTGCATCAGCTGAATGCGGCGGACCGTGTTGCCCTCGGTGTCCTTGATCTCGATGGTGAGGTTCTGCCGCGCGGTGTTGACGGCCCCGTTGTTCAGGGTCTCCTTGATCCACTTGGTGAACTCGCTGCTCTGATCGAGTCCCCGGGTGATCGTGATCTCACCGGCCTGCCGCGCTCCGGGCTGCTTGCGGATGATCTGCTTGCCCTCGGCGCTGACCTGCTTGACCTCGACGACCTCCTCCTCGACGGTCAGCCCGCTGATCTCCTGGATCGACTCGACCAGGTAGCCACCGAGCTGCACGCCGAAGACGTGGGTGGAAAGAGCATCGCCCGTTGCCATGACTGTCTGTCACCTTTCCTTGCTGACCCGCAGGTCACTCGTCGATGAGGCTGGTGCTGTCGGAGAACTGGGCCAGCCGGAACACCACGAACTCGGCGGGCTTGACCGGCGAGACGCCGATCTCACACACGACGCGGCCCTGGTCGATGGATTCCTGCGGGTTGTTGTCGCGGTCGCACTTCACGTAGAACGCCTCTTCGGCGGTACGGCCGAACAGGGCTCCCCGGCGCCACTCCTCGGTGAGGAACGCGGTGACATTGCGCCGGATGCTGGACCACAGCCGGTCGTCGTTCGGCTCGAAGACCACCCACTGGGTGCCCAGGAGGATGGATTCCTCCAGGTAGTTGAACAGGCGGCGCACGTTCAGGTAGCGCCAGGCCGGGTCGGAGGAGAGGGTGCGGGCCCCCCAGATCCGGATGCCCCGGCCGGGGAAGGCCCGTACGCAGTTCACGCCGATCGGGTTCAGCAGGTCCTGCTCGCCCTTACTGAGCCGGACCTCCAGGTCCACCGCGCCGCGGATCACCTCGTTGGCGGGCGCCTTGTGCACGCCGCGTTCGGCGTCGCTGCGCGCCCAGACGCCGGCGATGTGACCGCTCGGCGGGACGGTGGTGTTGTGCCCGGCGGCCGGGTCGAAGACCCGCACCCACGGGTAGTAGAGGCTGGCGTAGCGGGAGTCGTAGCCCGCCTCGTCGTTGCGCCAGGTGCGCACCTGCTGCGCGGAGAGCCCGGGCGGGGTGTCCAGGACGGCCACCCGGTCGCCCATCTGCTCGCAGTGCGAGATGACGGCGAGCTGCACGGTGCGTACGCCCTCGGCGTCGATGTCGCCGCGCCGGTGGGCGCTCATCAGGTCCGGCACGGCGACCATGGTGATCTCGTCGATGGTCTCCAGGCCGGCGAACCCGGTGCGGGCCGCGGCGTCGCCGACATACTCGGCGGGGTCGAGGCCGACCACCTCGCCGGAGCCGTTCGCGGCGGCCCCGCCCGGGGCGTCGGGCAGGGCCACGGTCTGGGCGGCGGGCTTGCTCTGGGCGGCGCCCCGCTGCTCGGTGACCTCGATCAGGTTGGAGGCGCGGGCCTGGTTGACCAGGTACCCCCTGACGTTCTTGCGGGTGGAGGCCTCGTAGGTCTCCACCACTTGGTCGCCCTGGCGGACCAGGACCTTGAAGCGGTCCTCCGGCGGGTTCTCGCCGTCCGCGTCGGCGATCTCCACCGACACGCCGGAGACGCCCGGCTTGGCCGCGACCAGGAAGCCGCCGAGCTCCACCGCCTCCACGGCCTTGGTGGCCTGACGCCGCTGGCCGCCGCCCGCGGACGGGGCGGAGGCGTCCTCGGCGGAGCCGCCGATGCGCACCACGTACGCGGCGCCGCCGCCGTTGGCGAAGTAGCCGTAGAGCGCGTGGGCAAGGTAGGTGCCCTCGGTGAAACCACCGAACGCCTGGGAGTACTGGTCCCAGCTGGTGACCAGCGTCGGCGCGTGGAAGGGGCCGCGCTCGGCGAACCCTACGAACGCGGCGACGGCGGTGCCGACCCCTTCGATCGGTCGGGCACCGGACTGCACCTCCTCCACGTACACACCCGGGGTGAGGTACGTCGGCATGCTGGCTCCTTCGCGTCCTACGGGTCTGTCAGCTGTGTCCAGGCCGAGTCTGCGCGGGGGTCCGCCGGGGCGACAGGGACGTGCGGACCTCGCCGGGGGCAAGGCCGCTGCCTTTCCCGGCTAACTCACGTTCGTCAGGTCCACCAGCCACGACCTGTTGCCCGCCGCCTGGGCGTCGATCGGCACCGACGCTTCGGGGTTGTCGGGGTCGAAGGCCGAGGTCACTGTGTGCGGGACCTCGGGGCTGGTCCAGGCGGGGAGATTGGTGTTCCAGCGGCCCGTGTTCCGCGCCACCTTCCAGCGGAAGCTCACGCTGTACGACTTCAGCCAGTATCCGGAGCTCATCCGCGCCGACGTACTGAAGCCGGGGTCGTCCGTGAAGGTGATGGCGTCCTGAGCGTCCGTGATGACCGCGTTGGTGTAGTTCGGTCGGTACGGGCCGTCCTGCACCCAGTCCCGTGAGGACGGCACCTCGCGGTGGCCGTCGTCGTTGGCGATGATCTGCACGTTCTGGTCGGTGACCTGCTGCCAGAAGTGGTAGTTGCTCGACACGCGCTGGGGCGCGTTCGCCGGATTGTGCAGCACGGCGGCTTGGTTGAATCCGATCTCCTGGTCCGCGTCGAGCCGTTGGCTCGCCGGGCCCGTGTAGGAGGAGGTGAACGTCAGGGTCGGATGGTCGAGATCGGCCGCCGGCTTCTGGCTCGCCCGTGTGTTGCGGCGCTGCGGCGGCGGGCTGTCGCCCTTCAGCTCGGCGGCGGTCCTGTCCCGCTTGGCGGGCATCCGCTGGACGGCGCCGGCGGACGCGGGAGCCGCACCGCTCTCCTTGTCCTCGGGCCCCTGCGCGGGGGCGAGTGGTTTCGCGAGGGCGCGGGTGGCGTTCGCCTCCGCCTCACGTTCGAACCGGTCCGACGGGTCGGAGATCTTCAGCCCGTTGCCGTGATCGGTCCCGGCGACCGGACCCTTGCGCTGCTGGATGACATGGGTGAGCTCGTGGGCCAGGGTGTGCCGGTCCGCCCCGCCCTCTCCGATGACGACATGGCTGCCGGAGGTGTAGGCGCGGGAACCGACCTCGGCGGCGGATGCGCGGGCCGTCGCACCGGTGTGCAGCCGTACGTCGGAGAAGTCCGCGCCGAGGCGGCTCTCCATCTCGTTCCGCACCGGTCCGGTCAGCGGCCGCCCGGCGGAGCGCAGGACGCCGTGCACCGACGAGCGTTGCACCGCGGGCTGCCCGTCCTGCCGTTCCGGGTGCGCTCCGGAGCAGTCTCCGTGGGCGTGCCGCTTCTCCTCGACCATACGGGCCACGGCCGCGTTGCCCACCGAGCGCTGCAGAGCCAGCATCCCGGCCGGGGCAGGTGCCGCCGGCCGTGCCTTCGTCCGCCCCTGTCCGTCGGCCTCTTTTGGTTGCTCGTGGGCACGCATCCGCAGTCCTTTCGCAGGGTCGAAACCCGTAGTACCAGACCCTCGGGTCCCCCGGTGCGGCCGTCGCGGGACTCTGCCCCTTCAGGCAACGGCGTTGTCCCGGGCGGGCCCTCAGGCGCCGGCAGCCTCCGCCAGATACGGCCCGAACTCGCCCTCCAGCACCAGCCGTCCGAGCTTGCGGTACTCCTGCGCCACCGACGTCACCACCTGCCGCATGGTGAGCGGTTCGCCGGACTCCGCCGCGAGGTAGGCCGCGGTCACCGCACACGCCCGAATGGAGCCGCCGGCCAGTTCGAAGCGGTCCGCGCAGAAGGCGAGGTCCAGGTCCTCGGCCCGGGGCAGCCGGTCGCCCAGGCACCGTTCCCACAGGGCGAGGCGCTGGCCGGCGTCGGGCACCGGGAAGTCCGCCACCACGTCCAGGCGGCGAGTGAAGGCCTCGTCCAGGTTGGCCCGCAGGTTGGTGGTCAGCACCGCGATCCCGTCGAACGACTCCATGCGCTGCAGCAGGTACGCCGACTCGATGTTGGCGTGCCGGTCGTGCGCGTCCTTCACCTCGGAGCGCTTGCCGAAGATCGCGTCGGCCTCGTCGAAGAGCAGTACCGCGTTGACCGCGGACGCCTCGGTGAAGATCCGCTCCAGGTTCTTCTCGGTCTCTCCCACGTACTTGTCGACGACCGTGGACAGGTCCACCACGTACAGGTCCATGCCCAGGTCCGCCGCGACGACCTCGGCGGACATGGTCTTGCCGGTGCCCGACTCGCCGGCGAACAGCGCGATCACGCCGCGCCCCCGGCCGCCGCCGGGCCGCATCCCCCACTGCCCGAGCACCTGCTCGCGATGGCGGGCGCGCAGCGCGAGTTCGCGCAGCCGCCGGTGAGTGGTCGGGGGCAGCACGAGGTCGTCCCAGCCGACTCCCGGCTCCACGCGGCGGGCGAGCCGGTCGAGCCCGGCGCCGTTCTGGGCCCGTACGGCGGTGCGCAGGTCGTCGGGGAGGACCGGGCGGCCCGCGAGGGTGGCCGTGCGCACCGCCACGTCGGCGGCGCGGCGCAACTGCCCGGAATCCAGGCGGTGCGCGGCGACCGCGCGGGCGAGCTCATCGGCCTCGCCGGTCCCGGAGCCGTTGCCGAAGCCATGGCCAGGGCTGTCACCGGCGGCCCGGTCGAGGGCGTGCCGCCAGCGCGCGGCCTGCCGCTCGGGAGTGGGCGCCGGCACGGTCAGGACCACGGGGGTGTCGGCAGCCCACAGCGGGTCCCAGCCGAGGGTGCCGTGCGTGAGCAGGGGAATCCCGCGCAGCGCCGAGCACAACGCCCCCAGCGTGCGGGCCCGTTCGGCGGGTTCCCCGGGCAGTGCGTCCAGGGGGCCGAGGACGACCCCGGCACCCGTCAGGCGGGCTTCGAGCGCGGCCACGTGGGCGAGCGCCGGTACGTCGCCGGGGCGCCGGGCGAGTGCCGCTGCGTCCAGGACGAGCGGGCGCAGCCCGGCCGCGTGCAGGGCTGCTACGGCCAGCCCCTCGGCGTCGCCGCCCCGGCTGCGCAGTTGGACGAGGCCGGTGCCGGCCGCGGCCGCGGCCCGGTGGACGTCCGCCGCCTCGGCGGTCGGGTCCTCGCGGGCCTCGCCGAGCACCCCGGCGAGCCGGGCGTCGGGCTGCGCGCTCCCCAGGAGGTGTCCGGTGACCCGGTCGGGAACCACCAACACCCGGGACAGCGGCGGCCGTTCGGGCTCGGTAACCTCCACCAGACCACTCGCGACCAGCGCCGCTTCGGGGGCCAGCCGGAAGCGCGCGGACGCCGCCCCTGCGAGCCCGCACAGCTCCAGGGCGAGCCCGACCGTGGGCCGACGACGCGTCAGGTCGTCGTTGAGGTAGCCGTAGAGCCGTTCGAACCGTGCGTCCAGGTCGGGCGCCACCGCAACGAGCAGCAGGTCCAGATCCAGCGAGGACAGGCCGAATCGCGCGGCGAGACCGCCGAGGACGGAGCCGGCCGGGGGATCCGGGGGTTCGTGAGCGGGTACGTCGAGGCCGCTCGGTTCGTCCAGGACGCGGGCGACTGCCTCGGGAGTGAGGTACTGGCCACGGTAGGGGTCGTCGGGATCGGGATCGGCGGCGCGCCGGACGGCCACCGCGTGCCGCACCCGTTCCTCGACCATGCGGAGCCGCACCCACAGGTGCTCCACTTCGGCGACCGCCTCGGCAGTGTGCGTCACGGCTGGCGGCCCCCCCTGCGGTGGCGACGGGCGGGCGCGGGCGGGCGTTCACGCGGGCCGGCGTAGCCGCCGTCCGGACCCGGGTCACTTGTTTCCGTGTAGCGCAGCCTGCGCCCCGGCCCCGCGTCCTCGCTGCGGGAGGTGGCGCGCACGACGAGGCCTTCGGTGACCGGCGGTGCGGCGGCCTTGGTGATGCCGGCGAGCGGCGCCCGCACCCGCAGCGAGAGGGAGGCCTTCAGTTCGCCGCCCATGGCCGACCACACGTCGGAGGCGGCCGGTGCGTCCGACCCGGTTCCGGCGGTGTCCAGGCCCACGGTCAGGCCGAGTTCGGCGAGCGTGCCGGTGAGCAGCCGCGCGGGCAGCGTGTCGGTGCTCACCAGCGTCGCAAGCACCTGCGACAGCAGCCGGTGTTCGTCCAGCGGGCGGGTCGCCCACGCCGTGACCAGGTACGTCAGCTCGAACCAGCGCGGCGGGGAGCGCCGCGCCACGAGGTGGCCGTCCTCGTCGTACACCTCTCCGGAGCCGCTGCCGCGCCGGACGGCGTCCTCCCGGATGTCGTACAGGAAGACGCAGACCGTCGGGGCGCTGCGGCGCGCGGCCCAGTCCCGGGTGGGGGCGTCGAAGACGACGTCGACGCCCGACGCCTCCAGGCCGGACTCGCCGAGCAGCCGGCGCAGCCCCTCGTCGACCTCGTGGATCACCGGCGGGTCACCTCGTCCGGCGGCTGCACGCTGCCGGTGACCACCAGGAAGTCGGTCGTCACCGGGGAGAACCCGGGGCCCTTGGCGGTGATGATCCGGGGCCCGGTCTCGTCCTTGGCGAGGATGAGCAGCTGGCCGATGAAGGTGCCGTTCGGCAGCGGAATGGTGGGTGCCGCCGCCGCGGTGATCCCCGGCTTCCAGGTAAACCGCACCGGCACGCCCGGCGGGAAGTCCTTGCCGCGCACCGAGGTGACGAAGCCCGGCTTGCCGATCGCCGGCACCGCGATGATGCGCGGCTGGAGGATGCGCAGCCGCTCCCGGGCGCTGTTGTCGCCCTTGTCGGCGTCCGTCCCGGTGGTGGTCAGCTTGCCGGTGACGTGGGTGGTCAGCGCCTTCTTGGGGCTGAGGACGACCCGCACGACGGTGCTCGCGCCCTGGTCCAGGTCCGGCAGCGCGCACACCCAGTTCTTGTCGCAGCCCTCCGGCTGCCCGTTGTTCGGGATGCTCTTGGGCAGGCCGATGTGCAGCCGCAGTCCGGTCGCCAGCGCGTTGCGGCCGTTACGCACGGTGTACGTGACCACGACGCGCCCGCCGACGTATCCGGGGTTCGGCTGGGCGGTGAGGCGGAGACCGGGCCCGGCGTCGGGCTCACCCGGAGTCGGGGGCACGGTGGGCGGAGAGGTGGGTGTCGGCGTGGGTGTCGGCGTAGGTGTCGGGGACGTGGCCTGGACGACCGGCACCACGGTGCGGCCCGTGTTGTCGCTGGGCTGCGGATCGAGGACGGTGCCGGTGACCGACCAGTCGATCGGCGCGTTGCCAGGAATGACCCCGGTGACGGTGACGGTCACCGGCACGGTGCTGCCGGGCTGCACGACACCGACGGTGCACTGGAGCGAGGCGGCGTCGCAGGTGCCCCCGGGATAGGTCAGCTTGGTGATCTGCACGCCGGTCGGCGGGGCGACGGTCAGCTTGGTGCCGGGGGAGGCAGCGGGGCCGTTGTTGACGACATCGACACGAATGGTGGTGGTCTTGCCCACGGTGACCGCCGGGACGGTGCCGGGCGCGTTCACCGCGAGGTCCACGGACTGCTGGACGCTGGGTTCCTTCTGCCGGCCGCCCAGCTCCGCGGTGAGCGGGGTGAGGTCGCCGGACGCGACGTCCAACAAGCGCAGCTTCTCGAGGCTGTTGGCGGCGACCCCGGCACGGGAGCTGATCACCAGGCCCTTGCCGTCGGCCGTCCAGGCGGCGTCCCGGGGCTGGAACGGACCGGTGGTCGAGGTGTCCGGCAGATCCGTCTGGCAGGCGCCGGGGACGTTGCGCGCGGCGGTGGGCAGCAGAACCTTGCAGTCGTCGCCCGACAGGGCCGTAAGGAGGATGCCGTCGCGTTCGTCGACTGCGCCGCCGCCGCTCTTGCGGTTGAAGGCGATGGTGAGGCCGTCCGGGGAGAACGCCGGACTGTCGTCGATGACCTGGCAGTTGCCCGGGCAGATCGTGGCGCTCAGGTCGCGCTGCTCGTCCAGGTGGTTCACCGGCACGGTCCAGATGTGCTTGTTGCCGCCGCTCCCGCCGATCACCTCGTTGCGGGTGAAGGCCAGGGTGGTGCCGTCGGAGGACCAGGTGGGCTGGGCATCCTCGCCCTGCTGCTGCCCGGCCGGCGGGGTGATCCGGCCGGTGATCGCGCCGGTCGCCGCGTCGGCGATGAGGATGCGGCTGGGGCCCGCGGCGTCCCCGAGGCCGCCCGGCGACGTCCGGGTGAAGGCGAGGTACCTGCCGTCCGGGGAGAACGCCGGGTCGGTGTCCCAGTCCGTCGCGCCGCGTCCCGCCAGGGGCATGGCCTGCGCGTTGGTGCCGTCGGCGTCCGCGAGCCAGATCCGTTCGATCCGCTGGTTGTCGACGTTGGTCTCGAAGCGGGTGACGACGATCCGGCGGCCGTCGGGCGTGTAGTTCTGCCGCTCGGTCCACGGGTCGGAGCCGGCGGCGGGCTGGAACAGAGGGTCCTTGGTGGGATCGGTGTTGGTGTCGGCCGCCGGGTCCTCGTTGAGGATCGTCAGGTTCAGGTCGCGTGGGTCGGACCCGTCGATGCGGGCGTCCTGCAGCGTCACCACGTGCGGATTGGCCGCCGAGTCGCGCTCCACCACCACGCCGCCGCCGTTGCCCGGTCCCAGCCAGGTGGGTGAGAGGACCTCCCGGTTCTCGTTGAGCACCAGCCCGGGCTCTGTGTCCGCGTGTGCAGTCGACTTGAACACGTGGTCGTAGTCGCCCTCGCACGTGCAGGTGATCTCGGGGCTGAGGAACACCAACTGGTCCCCGTCGGGCAACCACGATGCCCCGTGGGCACGCCACCCCGCGTAATTGCCCGCGAACAGCGCCTCGTCACTGGTCCCGTTGGTGATCCGCAGCCGGGGCACGGACTGCCCGTTCTCGGTGGTGGTGGAGGTGTAGGCGATCCAGTCCCGGTTCACGTCGTCGTTCACCGGGTTCCACGCCGGCTCGGAGGCCGTGCCGTTCGCCGGGGAGGTGATCCGGGTGGCGGTGCCGCCGTTCAGGGGCCGCACGTAGATCTGCTCCCCGACCAGCGGATCGCTGTCGCTGCTGTACGCGATGCGCTGTCCGTCGGGGGAGACCGTCGGGCACTCCTCGTTGGCGGAGGTGTCGGTGAGCCGCGTCAGGCCGGTGCCGTCGGTGCGTACCAGCCACACGTCGCGCTGCGTCCCGCCGCCGGTGCCGCCGGGTTCGGCCGAGTCGAACACCACGGACTGCCCGTCCGGCGTCAGCCGGGGGTGCGCCGCGTCCCGGCCGGTGGTCAGACGCCGTACCGAACCGTCCGCGGCCCGCAGGTAGACCTGCGGGTTCTTCTCGTCGCGGCGGCTCGCGAAGACCATCTGGTCACCGAGCGCGGACGGCTGCACATCGTTGTGGACGGGGCCGTCGCCGAACAGCGGTGTGCTGGAGGTGGTCGAGGCCACCGTGCCGAGGCTGCGGTGCCGGGTGCCCGCGTACGCGACGCGGGTGTCCGTGGCGTCGGCCGCGCGCGGGTCGGAGGCGGCGCTGCCCTGTCCGGAGGCCGCCGTCACCCCGAGCAGCGGGATCAGCAGCAGCAACGACGTTCCGAGTCTCCCCAGGCGGTACCGGCCGCCGGGGTCAGCCGTTCCCATCACGGTCCCCTTCGCATTCTGGTGCGGCATCCCGATGTGCCCATCCGGATCGCCTCCGCCACCCTGTACCGGACGTGCGCGGCGCGGCAGGGCGGCGGGGCCGTACCCGAGGGAAACGCGCGGTGCGCTTTCGGGCAGTGCGGGTTTCCCGTAGGTGTCTCCCGGCTTGTTGCCCCTGCGGCGTCAACGCCGGTGTCAGATCAGTCCGTTGCGCAGTGCGTAGCCCACCGCGTGGGCTCGGTTGCGCAGTTGGAGGCGCGTGATTATCTCGTGCAGGACGTTCTTGACGGTCCGTTCCGAGTACGAGGTCTTGCGGGCGATCTCCGCGGTGTCCAAGCCCTCCGACACCAGGCGCAGCATGTCCACCTCGCGCGTGGTCAGCGTGGACAGCGACAGGCCCCGCGGGTCGACAGCCGAGCGCTGGAGGCTGCTCACATGGCTGAGCAGCTTGCCGAGCAGGTCGCCGGGGAGCACACCCTCCCCGTTGGCTATCGCCTGGACCAGCTGGAGAAGTTGGTCCTGGTGCGCGTCGGAGCGCCGCAGCACCGCCGCGACGCCGCACTCTATGACGCGTTGCAGCGCCCCGGATCCGAGGGTGCCGACCACGAGGCCGGTGCGGGTGGCGGTGTTGAGCCGCAGCCGGTCCAGCAGGGCCGCCACGTCGTCGTCCACGGTGTCCACGACCACCAGTGACGCCTGGGCCCGCTCCGCGCCGGCGTCGTCGAGCAGGTCGACCTCGGGGCGCTGGCGCAGCTGGTGGACGACGCCGACGCGCAGGACCGGATCAGCGGCGTACACGGCCACCGTCACCCGGCTCCGGTGTCTGGGCAGGTTCTTGTCTTGTGCACAGGACATGAGGGTTTTACCTGTTTCATGAATTCGTGGGGGGCTGGGCGCTGGGGCGTGGCGAGCACCGGAGGGCGGCGCGCGGGCTGCGACGGGAAACACCAATGCCCCCTGGGTACATAGGAGTTGCCGGTGACTGTCGGGGCATCGCGACTGCCCGCATCTTGCCCTCGCGTTCCTCGCGGCACGCCCGGACGTGTTTCTACGGTGGTAGGCGTGACGCCTTCCGCAGCCTCTTCCGGCCCTGGTGCGCCCGGCCTCGACATCCCGGCCGTGACCGTGACACCGGGTGACACCACCACGACAACCCTGACCGTCCGCAACGACAGCGACATCGTCGAGGCGTACAGCCTGGAGGTCGTCGGGGACTGCGCCTCCTGGACCACCGTCGAACCCGCCCGGGTCTCGCTCTACCCCGGCACCTCCGAAACGGTGACGCTCCGTCTGGAGCCACCGCGCTCCCCGGAGATCCGGGCCGGCGAGATGCCGCTGGGTGTGCGGGTCCTGCCGGCCGAGCACGCCGATGCGGTGCAGGTCCTCGAAACCACCGTGCACATCGAGGAGTTCCGCGAGCTGCGCACCGAGCTGGCCCCGCGCCGCCGGCGCGGCTGGCTGCGCGGCCGCTACCGGCTGGCGGTCCAGAACCAGGGCAACACCCCGGCGCAGGTGTGCTTCACCGCCGGCCAGGCGGGCGAGGAGCTGGCGTTCGCCTTCAACCCGGCGAAGCCGAAGCTGGAGCCCGGCGAATCGGCGGAGGTCGGACTGCGCGTCCGCACCGGCAAACCGGTGTGGTTCGGCTCCCCGGTGGTGTGGCAGTTCACCGTCGACACCACCGACGACCGGGACCAGGACGCACAACCCGGCTCGTACGACACCGTTGTCCGGACGCCGCTGGACGCCGAGTTCGTCCAGATCCCGATCTTCCCCAAGTGGCTGCTCGCACTGCTTGCCGCGCTGCTCGCACTGCTGATCGCCTGGTTCGCACTGATCCGTCCGACGGTGCGCAGCGCAGCCAAGGACGCGGCCGACGAGGCGGTCCGGGCACGGCCCACGCCCGCCGGACAGCAGACTCCCGGCAGCGGCGCCGGTTCGGCCGGTCCCGGCACCCAGGGGTCGGGCGCGTCGGCCGGAGCGGGCGGCGGCAGCTCGGGCGACGGTGGCGGCGGCACCTCGACCGGCAACGGCAGCGGCCAGCAGAGCTCGCAGACCATCGACGTGCAGACGGCGAGCGGGGAGACCAAGACCGGCACCTACACGGTGCCCAAGGACAGCATCTTCGGCGTCACGGACATCGTCGTTGCCAACTTCCAGGGCGACGAAGGGGTATTGACGATCTCCTTCGGCGACCGCAAGATCACCACTATCGCGATGGAGACCTTCCGCAACCAGGACTATCACTGGGTCACCCCCATCAAGGTCCTCGAGGGCGACGCCGTGTCCATCGAGGTGACCTGCAACAAGCCGGGCACCCCGGCCACCGGCCTTCGAGCAAAGGGCTGTCACGAGGTCCTGAACGTGAGCGGCCTGCTCAGCAGCACCAAGCAATGACTCGAACCTCCCCCCTTGTAACCCATTGTCGATCGGTAAAGACGCGATCTGCCAAGCGATGGGTCTTCTTTCACTCGGATCAGTCCTGAAATCGACAGCCCAGGTCTGAAAACCAATAGCCGACAACCCCAGGTCAGCGGCCTGGGGTTGCTCTGTTGCACGGGTCGACTGCCGATCCCGTGCTGCCCTGGCATGGTCGACCGGCCGAGGGGCGATGCAGATCCCCACAACCCCGTCCAGGCCCTGATCACCCAACGCACCCGGAAGAGTGGTGGGTGCCCGCACACGGCGCCCACCGACCTGCTGACCGGTGGCTGCCGCGTGGTCCTGAGCGACGGGGACGTGCTCGCCGCGGCGCTGCGACACGGCCGAGTGAAAGGTTCTTCATCACCGCGTCGCTGTTCACCGCGATGTTGACGGAGTAGGCCCGGGAGCCAGGGGTGCGGCGCTGTACCAGCCACAGCCACTGCTGTTCGCTGGTGGCGGGCATCCGCCTCGGCGGGCATGAGCGCGTCGGCGAACGTCTTGATCATCGCGCGCAGCAGATCGGGACTCGCCGCGGCGAGGACATGCAGGGGCGGACTGTCAGGTGCGGTCATCGTGCTGATCTCCTTCGGGCTTCGACACCTCGAAGATCAGCCGGTGGCCGTTCATCTATGCGGGCCCCATCCCGATGCCGGAGCAAACCCCCGGATCAGGTCGAACCCGTACACCACTTCCCTGGACGCAACCTTCCCACCACGCGTCTAGATCGACGCGGCGGCAGCGGAGTTCACCATTCGGAAGTTTGATCATTCGGGGCGCTTGACCGCGAGCGCGCAAGCGGTAGAACGCTGACGGGCTCATTCGGATTTCCGCCAGGACCTCGGCGAGTTTGAGCGCAGGAGGGCGAGCCATTTTTCCCCTGAAGATTTGAACGAGTCGCCAGACGCTGGGCGGCACAACAGAGCTAACTCAGTAGGTGAGTCCCGCCCATCTTGACCGGTAGCGACCGACTGTCGGCGTGCGCTGAACGGCTGGGTAGGGTCGCGGTACCCGAGCTGGAGAGGTAGATGCATGGCCCACGAGATTGTGATCGCGCAGACGACCAGTGACAACGAGGATCAGGCGAAGGCGCTGGCTCGAGGTGCGGTCGAGAGCAAGCTGGCAGCGGGTGTTCACATCGATGCGCCTATCACCGCCTTCTACTGGTGGAAGGGGAAGGTCGAGACGGCGCAGGAGTGGCGGATCTCGTACATGACTTCAACGGACCGTCTTCCGGCACTGGAGGCGTGGCTGCACGAGAAGCATCCGTATGACGTCCCCCAGTGGGTCACGCTGCCCGTGACCGGAGGATCGGAGGCGTACTTGTCCTGGGTGGTCGAGGAGACTCACCCGCAGTAGGGCACGCCACCCGGCGTCTCACCGTCACCGAGCCTGCCCGCCGGATGGCTCACGACGCGAACGCCAGCAAGTGGCCGGCCAGGTCGCGCTCCGTGTCGGGGAGCCAGGCAGCGATGCTCTGCGCCCGCTGACGTCCCATGGTGTTCGGCTTTGCCTCCGCTGCTGCGGCGAACTGGCGCGCGACGTAGACCCCACGGTCTACGTCGCCGCCGCGCAGAAGCGCCGACGCCAGGTCCCCGAGGACCACCACTCCAGAGTCAGGCAGTTCCTTGCCGAGACGCTCGACCGCGGAGTCGGCTGTGACCGACTGTTCTTGGCGCTTGAGTTCGCCGTATACGGAAAGCGCCAGTGAGTCCATCCGGTACGGCGTCACGAAGCGGACCCACGCCTGCTCGCTCGTATGATTCGCGAAGTCATACGCGAATCTCGCCTGCTCCAGGGCCCGGAGAGCGCCGGCATCGTCCCCTGATTGGCTCGCTTCCTCCGCGTACCGTCCCAATGCCCACGCCGCAGCGGTCGCGTTGCCATGCCCCCGCACATCCTGAGCCGCCTGTGACAGCATCTCCAGCGCCTTACCCGGGGTAGCGGCACCATAGCTCGCGTAGCCAAGCGCAAGGGCGCGCAAGGGCGGGTGCCCGGCCTCCTTCGCGCACTCCGAGGTCACCCGGTAATAGGCAGCAGCCTTATCGTGCTCCCCCAGGTCCCAGGCGACCCATCCGGCAAGGGCCGCGGTTTCCCCCGCCGCGATGGTCAGCGCTCGCTCGTGGGCGCCGGCACGGGGAAGCGCCGCGGTGATCGCGTCCAGGTGAGACTCGACCCGGTTCTGCAAACTGCGTGCGCTTTCACTCAGCTCGTCCACATGCAACTCGGCCGCGTGATCGATGAGCACAGACGCGGACTCGGGGTCGATCCTGGCTCCCTTGCTGAGCGCGTAGGCGAGTCGGCCCCAAGGCTCGGCCGCGGCAGCTGCGCCGACGACGGCGCTCCCCAGCAGCGTTCGGCGCTTCACGTCGTCCAGGTCCTCCCCTTCAGCTTCGCCCTTCTTCCTCCGTCTGACTCGGGCGGCCTTTGCCTCCCGCAGGAGCGGCTCCAACGGGACGCCGCAGGCCACAGCGATGTGCCCAAGTGTGTGGTTCGTAGGGACGTTCTCACCGTTCTCGTACCGACTGACCTCTCGGCGGGTCACCGTCGCCCGGCCCGAGGCCGCGTTGATCGCATCCGCCTGCTCATCCTGCGATCGGTCCGCGTTACGGCGCAGCTGACGGAGTAGTTCGGCGAACGGATCTGCTGCCATGAGTGTGACCTCTATCGGTGGGGAATCCAATCCTGACCCCAACTCCCCCCTCGTTTTTCCCCCTTGACAAAGTTTTCCCCCTCAGGTTTCCCCTGTTCCGGATCACGACACCACGGTGCGATGGGCACATGACCACGCACCGGGCAGCAACGCCTCCCCAACCTGGGACGACTGACGGCGGGCCCACCGCCGCCAGCAGCGCGCTGGCCGTGTCTCCGCTGGCATCCCGTGCCTTCGAGATGGTCATGGCGCCGGCGAGTATTCACGTCGCTCAAGCACGAGGCACCACAGCGGCCGTGCTGAGGAATTGGACCCTGCCGGACGCCCCGGCAGAAGACGCCCAGCTTGTCGTCTCAGAGTTGATGACCAACGCGATCAGTCACGGCTCTGGGGCTGTGGGTCTGCGGGTGCGGTACGGCAACCACCAGCTCCGGATCGAGGTCACCGACGGAAGCACCACCCCGGCCAAGCGACGACGCGCAGGTGCCAACGACCTGGGTGGGCGAGGGCTGCTCCTAGTCGCACGCCTGTCACATCGGTGGGGCGTGGCCGACAGCGGCCGGACTACATATGCGGTCATTCCCACTCTTACGGAGGCACCCCCATGTCGCCGCATGACGCAACCAACCTTGGATCCAACGTGTTGAGCCCCGTGACCGACCGTGGCCTGGGTCTGGAGGTGCAGCCATCCGGCAGCTGGCGGAATGCTGGCAATGACCGGATCCGGGGGCGGCACAGCGGTCCCGACCCGTTGGAGCGCCAGTCCCGCAATGGGCAGCTCCGTAAGCTCCGCCAGCACTTCCATCGAGAGGCTGTCGGAAAGCGCGGCCGTCAAGGCAGCGACCGACAGCTTCGCGTCCTGGCATACAGCTTGGTGCCGAGTCCGGGGGCCAGCCCCGACGAGGACTGGAACACCCTCCATGCCGAGGCGGAGCAGCACGGCTACGCGATAGGAGCAAGGCTCCACGATGTTGCCGTACTCGTGCCCACGACGTACTTCCCCGGCTCGCGCACGGGCCGGAGCATCTACACGCCCCCCTGGCAGCGCCCCGGTTGGCGGGAAGTCGAACGACTGGTCCAAGGCGCATTCGCGGACGGCGTGATCGTTCTCGACCGGCACAACATCAGCTCCAGCGACGACGAGTACCACGCCGTGATCAAGCATCTGGGCGAGCGGTACCAGGCGTTCGTACATCTCGTGATCCCCGAGGAGCCTACTGCGCCGACTTGAAGGCGTCCGGTGCGCTGGATGGACAAGAAGGGCTGGGGCTGGAGGCAGATCAGCGCCCAGGTCCTCCTCATCGCCACCGTGTTCGCCATGCTCGCCATCACCTTCAACTTCACCTGACCAAGGGCCCACCATGACATTCCAGGGACACACCGACCGGGCGCCGCGGCTCCTGCCGCACCGCGAGCAGGGCGAGGCCCTCCTCGCCATCCAGGAGGCCGCCCCGGAACTGCCTAGCGAGGCCGGGATCGATCTCTTCGCCGTCCCCGCCGGCGAGGTGCAGGGTGGCGGCGTCGACCTCTCCCGCTTTCACCGGCTCTTCCGCCTGCCGACTTCGGGGAACGGGGCGGCCTCGGCTTCGGCTGATGACCCGCAGGGCGCAGCATGAAGTCGCTGCTGCATCGCCTCAGTCCCGACCAGTGGGATGCCTGGTACAGCCAGGGTCGGGCCATAGACCGCCTCGTGACCGACGTCGAGGTCGACCGCTTTCTCCAGCACGTCAACCCGCACGCCGGGGCATCCGTACTCGACGTCGGCTGCGGCATCGGCAGCTTCAGCCGGCAGCTTTCCCGTTGGGGTTATGACGTGCTGGGCCTGGACTTCTCGCCGATCGCGATCAGGACGGCGCATCGGCAAGGCGTCAACGGTCGGCTGCACTACGGTGTGCACGATTTCGACGCGGGGGCAATCCCGCCTCGACTGCAGCCCGGCTCGCTCGACTTCATCGTTTGCCGCAACATCCTGCCGTTCATCGACCACCCCCGTTTCATGGTCGACGCAGCCGTTGGTTGCGCCCTGGCGGGCAGTTGTACGTCCTTGTTCGTGTCTGGTCCGAGCGCGGGGGCGAACCGGCCGAGAGGCCCTGGCAGCGCGGCTTCACCGAGGAACAAGTGCAGGACCTCCAGAACGGCTGGGCCAAACAGAACCGCTGCTGGCTCGGCAGACACACCGCGCTGTTCCTGTCCAACCCGCGCAACCGGACCTTGTAACCGTTCGTCGGCACCGGCGTCCACTCGTCAGCCCAGCATTTCCTTACCTCAAGTCGAGCCAGTGAGGGGGAAGGCCGCTGCCGGTCGAGTGGATGAGTGAACCGTGAGTGATCCGATTTCATCGTCCCGTCACGGTGCCTTACAGCGGTTTCCTCGATCCGGTCGGTATCCGACGTGTGCTCGCCCGCCTCGCCCGCAGCCGTCGCCCACACGGTCCGGCAGAGGAGTGCGAGTCGCCCCGCGCCACCACCCACCCACGATCCTCAATGCGCCGTTCGAGAAGGCCGGCGGGCCCAGCCAGTACCCCGAGTGTGAACTCGACCCGGTCTCGGACCTCTGAGTCGCGCCGCCTGCTGCCAATAGCCACCCTGATGAGGAGAACGAGCATGACCGTTCCAGCCCCGATTACTACACCGGCTCCGGCCGCATCCGAGATCACAGCTGGCGAGAGACAGCACGCTGGCCGCGCGCAGCGTGCGCTTCTTCTCGACCTCGACGGCGTCCTGCTCGACACCCGTCCGGTGATGCAGAAGGCGTGGCGGAAGGTGCAGGAGGCCCACGGCATCGCCCTTCCGTTCACCGCCTACGAGCGTCACCTGGGACGCGAGTTCGGCGACATCATGCATCGGCTGGGCGTCGCCGACGTCGACGCAGTCCGCCGGACGTACGAGACGGAATCCGTCGCCGTCGCACACCTCGCACACGAATTCACCGGCGTTGTCGAAGTGCTCCATGCCTTCGTCTCCGCCGGCTGGCGGCTGGGCGTGGTGACGTCGAAGCACATCAACCGTGCCGCCCCGCTCCTCGCGCACCTCGGATGCCCCTTCGCCACCGTCCGCACCTCCGCTGGGCCGGGCCGGGCGAAGCCGGCCCCCGACCCGATCCTCCTGGCGTTGGTCGACCTCAGAGTCGACCCCGCCGCGGCTGTCTACGTGGGGGACATGGCGGTCGACCAGGAATCGGCGGCCCGCGCCGGTGTCGCCTACGTCCATGCCGGGTGGGGATACGGGCAGCCCACCTCGCCCGCGCCCGAGATCGTCGCCTCGCCGGAGGAACTGCTGCAACTGCTTACCTCCGCCTCGCCGTTCGTCGAGGGGAGCCTGGTGTGAGCACCCGTGCGACCGGCGGTCTGGGTCTGGTCCGCTCCGACTTCGCCGGCCAGCCCCGATGGGCTCTCGTCGGCAGCAGCGCCCTGGACCACGCGAAGGCCGACCACATCCAGACCCGGGAACTTGAGACCATCCCTGTCGACCGGCAGGAACTGCGCGCCCTAGTCGAGGACGTCATGGACGCCTTGGAACCATACGGATCCTCGCGCGCCTCCACACCGGGCGGCGTTGGCTGGCTCCACGTCCAGCACGTTCCCGTTCGGCGCTTCGTGGCCGAGATCCTGCGCAAGCTGCTGGCCCTGGAAGCCTGGGAGCCGTTCGCGACGACTCCGGGGCCCCTGGCGCTCGCCCCGTACGAGGGGCTCGTCGGGCTTCGTACCAGCAGCTCGCGGGAGTACCTCGCGTACACCGTCACATGGTCCGGCATCGCCTATTTGCTCGGGGCAGCGGCTCCGCACAACCCGACCCGCTCCGCCCAGTTACGCAACCGCTCCCGGTCCAGCACGGCGAACACGGAGCCGAGCCCGCTCCCTGCGGACCTGCAGCAGCGGGACGTCGTGGCGCTGTCGTGGACCTCTCGGCATGCGGCCACCCTGACGCCGGTTCTCGCCGAACTGGAGCGCGATGGACGGACGAACCTGCTGCTCGACCTCGCCACCGATCCTGCGGAGCGGTGCTCCGCGCATGCGGCGTCGGGCATCGACCTGCAGGAACGGTCGGCTGCGCACCACCGGGGCCGCGCCTGCGGAGGCGTGCGCAGGACTGGATGGGGCGTCCGGCCAGGGCGCTCGCAGCGCGAGGGCGTGGGCGGGGACGGTGACTGCGGAGAGGATCCCGGCCAGCACGAGGTAGGTGTGCCGCCAGGACAGGTGGTCGGCGAGCAGGGCCGTCAGGGGTGCGAAGACGGTGGAGGCCAGACCGCCGGCGAGGGTGACGATCGTCAGGGCCCGGACGTGGTCCGGGGCCCACCAGCGGGTGAGGGCGGCGAACGCGGGCTGGTAGAACGTGGCGGCCATCGCGACTCCGGCCAGCGCCCAACCGGCGAAGAACATAGGCAGGTTGGGGGCCGTAGCCACCACGAGCAGGCTGGCGGCGCCAAGGGCTGAGCCTGCCGTCATGACGGTGCGCGGGCCGCGCCGGTCGAGCATCCTTCCCACCCGAATACCGGCGAGCGCGGAAATGACCAGGCCGAGCGAGAACGCCGGGCCCAGCCCTCCAACCGGTTGATCATTAAGATGGCGTTTCGACGCGTGATCGCCTCGCCCGAGCACGAGACCACCATCGCCATCTGCCTCACCCAGCTCGCCCGTCACCTCGACGATGAAGGCTCCCCGATCGGCTACGGCAGACGACGCCACTTGTTCACGTCCGAGAGCATCACGCTCAACCTCAACGAGTACACGCAGCTCTGCCGCCAGCAAGGCTGGGCCCGCGGTGGAACAGGCCGAATCCACATGCTCAGGTGGATGCTCCTGAGTTTCCTCCTCGGCACCCACGCGGACCTCCCTCCGAGGAACATCCACGCCCGTGACGAGTTCCGCTACCAGGTCCCGCCGCTGATGCGCGCGTTCCTGCTGAAACAGGCGGCCACAAACCTCGCTGCCCACCGGATCGACGAACCCGTGCTCTGGGAGCCCCCCACCGAATGGTGCGACTGGACCGACTGGCCTGGGGCTACCCCCGAACAGATCTCCGACAGCGACTTCGACACCTTGATCGCCGACCGGACCCCGACCGAGGAGACGGCCGCCGCCCTCGGACTGACCACAGAGCACGTCCGGCTCTACTGCGACGCCACCGGCACCACCCAACCGCCGCCCCCTCCCACATCCCCCGGCCTCGGCCGGCGTCGGCCTCGACGCGGGCTGCTCGACCCGGGCTTCCTCCGCACCACTCACTCCAGCGGAACTCTCAATCAGAGCCTGATCGCCCGCAGTGCCGGCTGCAGCCTCTCAACCGTCCAAAACGCCCTGGAAGAAGCCGGGATCCCCGCCACACCACGCCCCGAACCGCTCAGCCTTCGCATCACCCGCGAGGAACTCGAACATGCCTACCTGCACCGACGCCTCAGCATCCCCGACATCGCCGAACAGTTCGGTCTGGACAGGCACCGCCTCAACCTGCTGGCCAAGAAGTGGGGCATCGAGATCCGCCCGAACAGCGCCACCAGCAACCCGTTCGCGCTCCTGCCGGACGCACCGGCCCTGTCCCCGTCGATGGCGGCCGTCAGCAACATCCGCAACTGCGTCGAACGCCTCAGGCGCCTGGTCCGACTGCCCGGCCAACGGAACCTATGCGCGGTCGCCAGAAGCCTCGGAACGCTACCGGCGACGCTCACCCATCAGCTGCACGCCCTGGAAAAGGCTGCAGGCGTTCAGTTGATCGAGCGGACCAGCCCCCTCGCAGCCACTCCCGCGGGCGCCGCTCTCATCCACGAAGCAGAGCACCTGCTCAGCCTCCTGGACGCAGCGCAATCCTCCGTCACCTGACCGGCGGCTCGACCAGCATCACGACGCGGTCCGCCTCGACATCGAACCCGAGGACCGGACGGCTCCCGTCACCGCCCTCGGCATCCATCAGCACCGGCTTGCCCAACCGGCGACCGATCGCGGCGAGGAATCCGCACAGGGCATCAAGTGGCTCCTGCCCCTGAATCTCCCGCAGGTCGACGTCGATCTCCTCTGCTGCATAGAACCGAAAGATCGCCAACATGTCTTGCACCGGCCGAACCTCCAGATGAGGCTGCTCGGCGTCGGCGGGACGCGACAGCACGACCTCTGCCGGGGGCAGCGGCAGCGCTGTCGAGCCCTCGGAGTACTGAAAGGTCCAGCCCTGCTCCACCACGAGGTCGAGGACCGCCTGCCAGTCCCTCTCTGAGGCATTGGGCACCCACACGTCCGGCAGCGACCCCATCACCTCGGGGTCGAAGAACCACCAGACGTCGTCCCACAGCAGATCAGCCACGGTCCTATCCTGCCGCCCCAGTGCACCCTGGCCCACCGATTTCCTTACCCAACAGGCCCTGCTTCGGAGAGCGGGATGCCAGGATGTCCGGGTGGTCAGCGCTGAAGAGTGGATTCGAATCCGTCGCGGCCTGCGGTTCGGGCAACGGATCCGAGGGACGGTGACGGCAGTCCCGAGGCCGGGCGCGATCGGGATATTCGTCGACATCGGTCTTCCGGTCGGAGGGTTCGTCGATGTTCTGCTTCTGCCGACGGTCGCAGACCGCTGGCCAGACCAAGGAACCGAGGCCGAATTCGAGGTCTGGTGGGCCGATCAGCGACAGCAAGTGCGACTCAAGCCAGTTGACCCGCAGTTCCTGCGTGACGACTTCGCCCACTGGCAGGCGGACTGGCGGCCCGGCTGGCCAGAAGACGTGCCAGTGGACCAGGCATGGGTCGATGCGGCGGCGACGTCTCTACGGGGAACTGGCGTGATCGAGGAGACACTGCGCTCAGCAGGCTGGCGGCCGGGACGGCACGTCTCGACGGACCACTGGCGCAAGACGCTCGAGAAGACCGGACTGGTCCGCATGCACGATGCCGCTAAAGCCTTCTTGGCGGAGTTCGGTGGCCTGGTCGTCCAGATCAGCGGCCCCGGGATCACCTGCGCCAAGACCCCCTTCAACTTCGACCCGGACAACCTGATAGGCGAGGAAGACCGCTTCGCCGACTGGAGTCACACCATCGGGCGCGCGATCTTCCCCCTCGGCGAACTCGATGAGGGCAGATTCTTCCTCGGCATCGACGAGAACAGCGAGATCTACCTGGTCGAGACCTGGCTGGCTACGTTCGGCGATGCCCAGGATGCGCTGGAGAAGCTCATCCTGGGCATCGCCCCGGAACGGATCGAGACTGCCGACTGAACAGCCCCAACCGGACCGGACTCCACTCCGACGATGCTTCCCGGCGGGCCACCCGATTGCTAAAGATCAGCCGATCGACACATTGCTAACGCCACGCGGAATCCACAGTCTCAGCAGGACCTCCTGCTAACGAAGCGGCCGAACCTACAGCGGACGATGTTCTCGGCTTGAGGGCCCTTCTGACCCTGAGTGACGTCGAACGTGACCGCCTCGCCCTCCACCAGCTCGCGGTACCCGTTGCCGGAAATATTGGAGTAGTGGGCGAAAACGTCCGGTCCGCCGCAGTCCTGAGCGATGAAACCGAAGCCTTTCTCGGAGTTGAACCACTTCACGGTGCCGCTGGCCATACTGCTGCGTACTTCGATCTCGCCGGGCGTACCGGCCGGGGTCAATAGCAATATCTTCCACTGCGTGAAGACATCCGCGTCCGTTCTACCCCAGCCGCGGCGCCGCCGCTCGGACATTTCGACGACGAGCCGGATGGGGTCTGCGCAGCGGGTCACGCATCTAGTGCTCTGACCGCATACCTTCGCCGGGTTGGGCGGATGTGGGGCCATTAATGCCAGCTACCTGGCCGGGGCATCCGCCTATGCTCGGCTCGTGCAGCCGCTTTCCGACCGCAGCAATCCGTTGATCACGGCGTTCCCAGCCGAGCTTGCAGGCGATGCCGAGGCAGTCCTGGCGGTGATGCCTGATTCTCGGCTCCAGCCGCATGCCTCGTTCTCGGTCGCTGTCGAGGGCCAGCAGGTTTTGATCCCCGGGCGCCTCTACAACGACGAGCCGCCAACTGACAGGGTGGCGTCGCTTTCGTCGCGCCAACAACAGCTTCTGCACTGCCTGTACTCAAGGCACTGCGACGGCATGGTCAGGCAGCGCCACCTGGAGAAGGTCGTTGGTTCCACGGACCCATGGGTCGTCCCCTTCGTCGTGCAGCTGGTTGGC
The DNA here is from genome assembly GCF_042884245.1 of Streptomyces sp. NPDC058145. NCBI lineage: Bacteria > Bacillati > Actinomycetota > Actinomycetes > Kitasatosporales > Streptomycetaceae > Streptomyces > Streptomyces sp. NPDC058145. The sequence continues at coordinate 167,161 of NZ_JBHVUH010000018.1, forward strand.
GAGTACGTCCTGGAGATCCTGGTCGTCATCTGCGATGAGCTCCGTGATCTCGCCACGCCCGGCACCTACGGCCACCTCGCTTACGGGCAGTTCCTCGTGGACAACGCTGCCTTCTTCGCGCGCACTCAACGGCGGGTCGTGAGCTACTGGAGCTGCTACTACCGGGGCACCTACGCGAGTTTTCGGGGCTACCCGGGGTGCACGATTCTTGACCTCCTACGGTCCGCTGCCTCCGACAGAGCAGGACATCCCTGGCCCAACCTCGCTCCAGCCAGCGCCAGGGTGGACGGCTACTGCTAGAGCCCGGCCGGGCAAGGTCGCCGGGCTGGTCAAGCGGCATCGGCGAGGGGACGTCCGCCCCAACGGATGCCCTTCTCGCTGCGGATGCGAGCGCGCTCGCGGCGCTGGGCTGCCAGCACGTCGGGGTGACGGGCATTCGCGTTGCGCCAGCGCAGATAGGCGTGCAGGGCCCGGGTCTGCACGGTGTGGTTGCGGTGGTTGGAGTTGGCGATAGTGAACTGCCGCAGCGGCCCGAAGTGCGCCTCGATTGGGTTGGCCCAGGACGCGTATGTCGGCGTGAAGCACAGCTCGACTCGGTTCTTCTTCGCCCAGCGGCGGATCGTCTCGCCCTTGTGGGCGGACAGGTTGTCCAGGATGACGTAGACAGGGGCGCCGTCCGGTCGGGCAGCCCGGATCGATCTGAGCGCGGCCAGCGTGTTCGCGGCGCCCTTCTTCCGGCGGTTGACACCCCAGAGCGTGTCGTCACCGACCGAATAGCAGCCGTGGAAGTACCTGACGCCATGCGTGCGGTGGTAGGTCGCCGGGTGCCGCTCGGGGTGACTGGCCGGGGCCCAGCCCGCACCGCCGGTGGGGCGGATGCCGAGCGGGCCGAACTCGTCGAACGCGAAGACCCGGTCCGGGAAGCGGTCCAGGACCTCCTCGATCCGGTCCAGCTTTGCCTCGCGGTCGGGGTCCGGGGACTCCTTCCACGTCTTGGTGCGCTGGAAGGTGATGCCGCGGCGGGCGAGCAGACGGCGTAACGCCTCGCGGCCGATGCGGATGACCCGCCCATGGACTTTCCGCAGGTGGGCCAACAGTTTGCGGATGGACCAGCGAGTGAAGGGCTGGCCGAGCTTGGTGGGGCGGGTGGTGGCCGTCTGGATGACGAAGTCCTCGTCGTCAGGACTGAGCAGGCGGGGACGGCCTCCCGCCCACCGAGGGTCCAGACAGACCAGGCCGATCTCGTTGAACCGGTGGATCACCTCCCGGACGGTGCCCTCGTCGGCCTGCACCAGCTGGGCGATCACCGGGACCCGGTTCCCGCCGGCCGACGCCAGCAGCATCATCGCCCGTCGGAAGCGGACCGAACTGGTGCTGCCCCGACGCACGATCTGCTGCAGCTTCTGCCCCTCCTGATCGGTCAACCTGCGCACGCGGACAGGCTCAGCCACCACACCCCCAGCACTCGGATCGAACGTCACGCAACATCCAACCGCCCCGACCACCAACCCGGCGAACCAATGTGGTCAGAGCACTAGCGACCGGCCTGCCACCGAGGGTCAGGTTCGTGGCTGGGGCAGCGTGCCGGGCCTAACCGAGACCAGCTCGACCTCGGTGCAACCGCTCGCCTCGAGGTCTGCCTTGCACCGCTCACCGCTAATTCTGCCGTAGGCGACCGCGGACGCCTACGGTCTCCCGTCGGCGTCTGTCCAGGTCAAGCCGAAATTTTCCATCGTCGTCAAGCGCCCATCACCGCTGTCGGCACTAACACTGCCAGCGCGCAGGTTCCGTCCGTCGGCGCTGCGCCTACGTTGCCAGCGCGTGGGCGGCTCTGGTCAGAGGCTGGGCAAACAGCGACCTGTCCCATCGTCCGGAACGGGGGACGAAGTCGCTTCCCGCCCTCTGGTCGCCAGCGCACCGTCAACGCCCACGACGAGCCGGGCCAGGCATCGTGGTGAATTGGACCGAGTGGCGCCTGCAACACTAGTGACGGCGCCTGGAGTTGGCGTCTTCGTCCAAGGTGGCTCGCTGAGGCCAACGGCAGATTGGTGCGGCCGCCCGACCCTGTAAGGAGCAGTGGTGAGCGCAGAGTTTTCGTCGGGTCCGGCCTTCACCGAGGTGCGGCTGGCCGGGCCGGCCGCGGAAGTCGCCCGATTGGTGGAGAAGCTCAGCGGGAGCGCCGAGGTCATCTTCGACTCTCCGTCCAAGACCGGTGCGAGCGGTGATGTCGAGCGCGTGCTGCACCTGGTCACCCATGCCGAGCCGCGGCCTGTCACGGGCGAGGGGGTGTCGGTGACCGTGCAGAGCGTGCTTGAGGCTGAGGGCGGTGCCTTCTCCGAGCTGCCCGGCCCGGCGGCCGTTCAGGAGGTGGAACAGGCGGTGAAGGGGGCTCTGCAGGGGCTGCCGCAGGTTCGCCGGGTCAGCAGCCGGGTGATCTCCGCGTGGGGTCTGCCCTCCACGGGTCGGTAATCGGCCGTGGCAGGCGCCGAAGCACGGCTGGACGCGGCGGGTGTTTCCCTGTGGCTGACCAACTGGAAGACCGACGCGGGCGGGGCGTGGTCCGGGCGCCGGGTTTTGGCCCTGGTCGGCGGCGCCTACGCGGGCCGATTGGATTTTTTCGTTCACCCCGACGGGCAGGCCGTCCAGGTCGACATGCTGGAGGTGGAGCGCCGCTTTCAGAAGCGGGGCCTGGCCTCGGTGCTCATGGACGCGCTGTACGCCTCCCATCCGACGGCGTGGATCGACCACGGCGGGCGAAGCCCGGAAGGGACACTGTGGTGGGACCGCTACCGCGAGCCCGCGCCGGAACGCAACATCCACAACCGGCCGCCGGTCGAGTGGGCGCACTACTTCGACCCGGTCGGCGTGGCCGGACAGAAGACCCGCAACGCCTACCAGAACCGGTATCACGGCGTGGACGGCCACCGTTCGGTGGTGTACCGGTACGGCGAGCCGATGGAGGCTGAGGCCCGGCACTACGCCCCCCAGTTCCGTGAGCCCGACGCGCAAGCGCTGGATCCAGCCCTTCACGAACTGCACGGCGGGATGCGACTGTTCCTGCCTCCCGGCCTGCACCGCCTCGCCCATGGCCCCGCAGCGGACGCCGTCGTACGGGCCGGCATGCTGCTCGACCACATCGGCTACGGCAACCTGCCGGCCGCCGCGGCTTGGAGCACCACCAGACTTGAGGCACTCGAGGACCTCGCACAGGAAGAGGTCTTCGACACCAGACAACACGCGCCGGCGACGCACGTGACCTTCCGGATCCTGCCCCTTGCGCACGAGGAGCTGCCCGAACACGACCCCAGAGCCTCGTGGCTACGCTTCGTGAACTCGCCAGGGATCGAGGTGCAGCTGGCAGGCATGTCCTGGAGCTTCCCGGACCGGCCGTGGGTCACCCACCACGCCGCCTTCGACCCGCCGGTGGCCGCAGCCATAGCGCCCCAGTTCAGACAGGACGCCAGTCCCGCCTACCTGTCCCGCTACAGCGAACTGGGCGATCTGCTGCCCGGCCAGCGGGCCCACCGCAGCGAGGCACCGTCCCCGTATGTGGGGCGCGGGGCGGAGATCACCGCGATGGCGAACCAGCTTCTGGAGGGCATCGCACAGCGGGCGGCCGCCCGCCCGGACATCCCCTCGGGGCAGCCACAGCACGCGGAGCAGTCGGCTCACCAGCAGCCTTCACAGCGGCACACACCACGCCTGCCGTAGCCGCGACGGGCTCGGAAGCACCGTTTGACGAATCGCGTAGGCACGCGGAGACGGTGAACGCGCAGGGCCTCGGCTCCAAGGGCGCTCGCTGCAGCCGAGGACGTTGGCGGTGTGGTTGCCGGACGGACGTACGGCGGTGTCGCAGCGGATCGGTGCCCGGCTTGGCGCCAAGCCCGCCCGTTCCGGACTGCGGCCGCGGTGGGCCAGCCCCCTACCCTCGCCGCAGGCGCACTCTCCCTGCGGAGGGGACGCCGTTCCCGGCCGCGGGCACATCGTGGTGAGCGTGGTGGGCTCCCATCCCGTCCGCCATCGACCCAGGCAGAGCCGAGCAGACGTGTGGGTCGACGGCGGACGGGATGGGAGCTGGGGTGAGTGGTGCCGCAGACGATCACAGGGGAGGGTCCACGTGCCGAGTGATCTCCAGTTCAGTTGGAGTCTGACCGGAGCAGGTTGGGCGACGTACCGAATCACCGATGGTAGGGCGGAGCACAAGAGCAGTCCGAGCTACTGCACCAACGCTCTTGCTGATCTGCTTGTTGGTGTTGCCGGGTTGTACGGCCCTGACGCCACTCAGCGGTTCTCGTTCGACCTGGAGCCCTCAGAGGTGAGGTGGGTCCTCAGCAGCCGTGAGGCGGCCGTCGCCATTGGAATCTACCGATTCCCGGACATGTTCAAGAGCTTCAACCTGCCGGACGATGACGGCCACCTCTTGTGGAGCTCAGAGCAGTCGCGCACCGCGTTCGCTCACGTAGTCGTAGAAGCGGCACAAGACGTTCTGCGCTTGCACGGCGGAGGCGGATATCGGAAGAAGTGGATGCAGCACCCCTTTCCCATCGTCGAGCTGCGAGAACTCCGTCACCTGCACCTTGAACAGGACACTTGCGATCTCCCCCACGAGCTGCCACACCCGGAGTGAGTCGTGCCCCTCGCGTGCCCGATCGAGCGGGGAACCACGGGCAACAGCGGTGCACGACGGGCGCCGGACACGACGAAGGCCCACGACCGATGTTCCTGTGTTCCTGATCAGGGGCCTTCGACCTGCGCGGAGGCGGTGGGATTTGAACCCACGGTGACATCGCTGCCACGACGGTTTTCAAGACTTCACCTACCTCAGGGGTGTAGCCGGCCAGGTTCCGGTATTGTGCCCCGCCGTTGAGCGCTGAGATCATCCTGGCGAGTGCCTGGGAGAAGGCGCCGGGGAGGGTCGTGTGTCGTCCGTCGTTCTTGTGGTCATTCTCGTGATGGCGTCGCTACTGTGCGTGACCGGTGTATTGGCCATGTCGACTGGGCGCATCGCACTCCCTTGGGCGCGCAAGAGAGTGAAACGGCCTCGCGTGTGGGGTGCTGGGACGTTGCTGATCGCGGCGAGCCTCACGGCGGCGTGGCTGGTTCCCTTCCATGGCCAGAGCCTGCTCTGGCTCGCTGGCCTCGTGCTGACTTGTGGGGCTCAGGGCTGGCGGCATCGGGAGACACCCCGGGAGACTGATCTGTCAAGAACAGCGCCGACACCTGACACCAACGGCTGACACCAACAGTGGCGAACAAGGCCGCACGAGAGCGGCCCTCAGCGGTCGGTGGACCGTCGTAGGACTGGGCACCCTCCAGCCCTCAGGGTCCTTCGCGACCATGCTCACCGACCGCCGGGGCCAACTGCTCCCGGCTGGCTCAACGCCGTCCGACAGGACGACCTGCCCAGCCTCCGACGGCATCGACCGCGGCATCGACGCCGTCACCGCAGGGCTGACCCTGCCCTGGAGCTCTGGCGCGGTCGAAGGCCATGTCAACCGGATCAAGATGCTCAAGCGCCAGATGTACGGCCAGGCCGACTTCGGCCTGTTGCGGAAGCGAGTCCTGCTGGCCTGACCGCAGCCTGGTTGCTCAACGAGTGGGTCCGTTCAGCTGATCGCGAGCGTCACGGGATCCAGGCCCAGCTTGCTCCGGCATGAGCTGACGGCCCGGGTGACCCAGGCAGTCACAGCGTCGCGATCTGGCGCGATCGCGTGAAGCTCACGTGCCTTCTCCTGGGCCTGGACCATCCACGGGGCCAGCGGGTCTTCTCGAAGGACTCGTTCGAAGTGATCGCGTGCCGTGGCCGCGTCTCCGGTCAGAGCGGCTGCGATCCCGGCGTCGAAGCTGTCCCAGAGCAATCCCCGGCGCACCGGCCTGGAAGTCAGGTACCGGGCTACGTCCGGGAGGGCCGGGAACTTCTCCCTCAGCGCGGTCACGTTCGCAGCCGCCTGACGGCTGAGTTCCAGTGCCAGCGGCGTGAACTGGTCCTCGGTGCGAAACGGCTCGGGGCCAGTCCGGACTGAGTCCACATGAAAGGCCAGGTGGTCCACGTCGTGCCACAGCCACATCGCACCGACGTGCAGACCGCTGCCGGCGGTCCGTGGCGGAGTGAATTCCACAACCCCGAGCCACCACTCGTGATCATCGATCCATAGCCGCGACCGCCCGCGCTGAGCCAGGCCGAGCGGCTTCAGGGACTCCCGCGCTGCCGAGGTGATGATCCGGAGGACCGGACTGCGGTCTGCCATGACTGGCATTATCGGCCGTCCCAACGACACCCCTGTCGGTCGGGGCAGCACATCACGCTGCACAGCAGCCTTCAGCAACACCGAGCGTCACCGCTCCAAAAAAGTTGGACCAGAACCCGAAAATCGACAGCAGATGTTCAGAAATGTTGACAGCACCCCGGCGCGCTTCTGGTTCGATAGAGGCCAGGCCCGAGCCCCGACTTCTAGCCGCGGCAGCAGCCGACGCCGAGCGGTGGCGCCGGGCGACCGGGTCAGGACGTCCAGCAAGTGTAGGTGAACCAGGTCTGGACCTCGTCGGCGGACAGCACACGAGTCAGCTCGGCCGTCCCTGGGAGCATCGGGAAGAACCGGTCGGCGTTCCAACTGCGCGGGTACATCGGCTCGTCCAGCACGAGTAGGCGGCGCCCCTCCACAACGGGGATGTCGTCGGGCAGCCCCTCGTTCCAGATCCGCTCCCCGTCCGGGGCGAGGAGTTCGAAGGCCCCGGTCGCGACGGCCCCGGTGCGCCCCTGGGCGGGCTCGGGGTCCGTGGCCAGGCGGACGCTCTCCGCCGACGGTGCGGTGCCGGGCACGTGGCCGCCGCCGACGAGGACGTGGGCGAGCAGCGTGTGCAACTGGAAGTTGTCCCCGATGCCGCCGATGCGCACTTCGAACCCGGTCCCGGTGGGCCGGTGCAACACCACCAGGGGCTCGTCGTCCAGGATCGCCAGCGCGTAGGCCAGGCACTTGAGGTCGTGCCGCTCCAGGGCCGCCAGGTCGCGGCAGGCGGGGAGCAGCGCGAATGCGTGCCGACGGCGCACCTCGGCGCTGCGGCACAGCACGGCCAGCGCGGGCGGCTGCCACTGCTCGACCGAGCACCAGGCCAGCGCCAGCCGCAACGCCTCGTGCGCCTCGCCACCCAGCCGGGCCATCAGCGCGTCGTTGATGATCTTCTCGTCGGCGTCTGGCAGTTCGTCCCCGGCATCGCCGGCGGCGGCCCAGCGGCGGGCGAACTCCAGGGCATCGAGCAGGTCCCGGTGGGTGCCTTCGAGGACCGGCTCCGCACACGCCACCGGATCGGCACCACGTTCCACGCAGAAGCCGGCCATCGTCGCCAGCATCGGGCGCGGACCGGTGGGCGGAAAGGCAGGGAGTAGCGCGGCCAACCTGGGTCCCACCGGCACGCATTCGGGGCCCGTTGCCGACTGCAGGCCGCTCATCGCCGCGTTGAACGCACGCTCGGTGCGGCCACCGTCGCGAGCGGCCACTGCCTGCTCCAGCTCTGACATGACGGCGGCCAGGTCCGCGGCCTTCTGCTTCCTTCTGAAGATCACCGGCACACCTTAGGCCCGAGGTCTGACAGGTGTCATCAGGCCACCGTCGTTCAAAGATTCCGGACCGCTCCGTGCTGTCGAAACTGGTGAACATTCGCTGTCGGTTCTCGGGTTCTGGTCCAACTTCTGTGGTGTGCCTACTCCCTGTGATCGTGGGTCTTGCTGGTAGGTCTCGCGAGATCGTCTAGAAACTGCCGGTGCCG
>NZ_JBHVUH010000019.1:0-155083 GCF_042884245.1 Streptomyces sp. NPDC058145
GAACGCGTCCGGAGCGAGGAACGCGCACTGCGCATAGCCTTCACATCGGGAAAGGTCCACGACAATTCTCATCCCGACCTCCACAGGGACTGCGAGCCTGGGACCCTGAAGTCGGTGCCACTACGGCGCTCGAGGCACGGCAGATCTTCGAAGGAAGGGAACGGGTGTTGCTCGCTGCGAATGCAAAGTGGCGGACCACGCAGTCGAAGGTCCCGCAGGAAGAATGGATCTCCGCGAATGAGGCCCGAGTGTCTGCAAGACAACCCGGAGAACCTCACCATTCCTTCGAAAGGATATCCCGCGCGTACGTCGACCGCACCCGGGAATGGCCGCGAACAGCAGCAGGAAGAAAGGGATGCTGTGGGCCAGCGTCTCGACGGCCCGCATGCCCGGATGGGGAGCACGAAGGATGGAGCGGACCTGGCCGGCGATCAGGACGACGAATGCCACCAGGCCGACGAGGAGCACCGCGACGGAGACAGCCGTGGCGAAGCGGCCCAGAGGCAGCAGGTAGTACACGGCCACGAGTGCGCCGACCGAGCCGACCACGCGCAGCGTGCTCCAGACGATCTGGCGGGACGAGGGCCAGGCTCTGTCCCGGTTCCGGCGTGCCAACCCGTCGTGCGCGGCCCTGCGTTCCCGGCCGCGGTGGACTGCGCCCACGACGACCTTGACGGCCAGGCCGAAGATGATCAGGTCGGTGAGCATCTGCACGGTGACCACCAGCCGAGCCACATCGGACTTGGCCGTGATGTCGCCGAATCCGACGGTGGAGAACACGGTGACGGCGAAATACAAGCAGTCGGTATGGGAGAGGTGTCCGCCGAAGTTACCCGACGACTGCGCGGCCGGCGTGACATAGGGTCATGACGCCCGACGCATCTTCGCGTTCGCGGCGCGGAAGGAAATGCCGCGCCCATGCCACATCATGCCGGTAGCCGCGCCCAGGTGATCACCACCCGGATCGCTAAGACGAACGACATGAGGAAGAAGACCATTCCGATCGGCCCGTACTTGTGGCCGGAATTGGTGACCATGCCGGAGAAAGTGAAGTGGAAGACCACTCGGTCTCCGCTGATCTGATCTCGACAACTGGGTCCTCTACGTCCGCCAGCAGACGCAACGACGCCGCGGCGTCCTCTCCGCAGCCTCCACACATCGCGGTCCAGCGGTCGGTGCGGAGGAGCGGGGACACCAAGACCCGGACGTCGCGGCGCACGCTCGCTCTGCCGGCGCGCTGCGTGGATGCCCTCTGGCAGCAGTTCGAGGATCAGGGGTGGGACCGGCTCGCCGCTGATGAGGAGTGGGAGGAAGACCGGCGCCGTGGTCATGGACGGCATCTTCGGCACGCAGGAACGGCGGCCGTGGGCACGCGGAAAGCGGTAGTCACGCAGATAGACACGCAAGCAAAAACAGGTGAGGCACCTAGGAACGTTCCTAGGTGCCTCACCTGCTGTTACGGCTGTCGGGGTGGCGGGATTTGAACCCACGACCTCTTCGTCCCGAACGCGATCAGACCCCTTTGTGACCTTGGTTCGGGGGTACTGACCTGCTCGTCCGTCGCCGCCACAGTCCATTACTGTCCGGGATCGTCCCCGCGCGGCCTTACCGTCCGGCCCCCTGTTCGGCCCCCGAGACCGCGCCTACCAGCCGGGCAGGCCTGCCGAGGCCATGGTGTCCATGACGATGTCGTGGACGTCGTCATGGACGTCGCTCGGGTCGGGCAGTTCTGACCAGAGGTCGTCCTTGCGGTCCTTGCTCTTGCAGACGGTGGCGGCGGAGGGCTCGTAGGTGTCGTCACCGGCGAAGGTGGCGGTGTAGCAGATCTCTTCGGGCTGCTTGCCGGGCACCCTGCAGGTGGCCTTGCCCCTGCTGTCGGTCGTGTCGGTGCACAGCGCGGTGGAGTCGGTGGTGAACTCGATCTCCTTGCCTGCCAGTGGCCGGCCTTCTGCGGTCAGCTGGGCTTTGAGGGTGACACCGTCCTTGCCGCCGGCACCCAGGGAGCCCTTCCACCTCCACTTCTTCTGCACCTTGAGGGTCAGGGTGGTCGGGGTGCGCTCGGCGGCACGGGTCCCGATCGCCACGCCCACGGGGACGTCACCGACGGGGACGCTCGTGGTGACGGTGTTGGTGGTGGTGTCGATCACGGACACGCTGTCGGAGCCGGCGTTGGCGACGTAGGCGCGGGTGCCGTCCGGGGTGATCGCCACCTCGTTCGGGCTGAGTCCGACGGGGATGGGGTTCCCAATGACGGTGTTGGTGGTGGTGTCGATCACCCGCACATTGGACTCGGCGTTGTCGCCGACGTAGGCGCGGGTGCCGTCCGGGGTGATCGCCACGCCGATGGGGGAGGTGCCGACGGGGACAGTGGCAATGACGGTGTTGGTGGTGGTGTCGATGACGGACACGCTGCCCGAGCCTTGGTCGGTGACGTAGGCGCGGGTGCCGTCCGGGGTGATCGCCACACCGATGGGGTTGACGCCGACGGGGACGGTGGCGATGACGGTGTTGGTGGTGGTGTCGATGACGGACACGTCGTTCGAGAGGTTGTTGACCACGTAGGCGCGGGTGCCGTCGGGGGTGATCGCCACGCTGCGGGGACCGTTGCCAACGGAGATGGGGCTCCCGATGACGGTGTTGGTGGTGGTGTCGATCACGGACACGTTGTCGGAGCCGAGGTTGGCGACGTAGGCGCGGGTGCCGTCCGGGGTGATCGCCACACCGCGCGGGCTGTCGCCGACGGGGACGGTGGCGATGACGGTGTTGGTGGTGGTGTCGATCACGGACACGTTGTCCGAGTTGTTGTTGGCGACGTAGGCACGGGTGCCGTCCGGGGTGATCGCCACGTCGAAGGGGCCGTCGCCGACGGGGACGGTGGCGGTGACGGTGTTGGTGGCGGTGTCGATCACCGACACGCTGTCCGAGCCGAAGTTGGTGGCATAGGTGAAGGTGCCGGTCTGCGCGGCGGCGGGCGTGGCCATGGCGATCGGGACGGCCAGACCGGTCAGGACCGCAAGTCCCGCCACCCAGGTCCGCATCAGCACCCACCACGCACCCGTGCCCCTACGGTTTCGCTCCGTACTCCCCTGCTCCGACGCCCCCCGTACCGTGATTCCCGACATGCAGACCTCCCGCAATGCACCACACCCAGGTGCGTTGGCGTGCTCCGGATGAAGACAGCGATCGATGCCCGGCATGGACATACAGGACCGCCGCGGCGCTGATGATCGCCGCGGCAGACGCTAAGTGCCGTATCGCCTCGTCTCCCTACGACTCCCCGTACATGGGGCCGTACGGACGAGTTAAGCAACCCCGGCTTCACCTGATGCTTGACGCCGCTTGCCTCGGCTTGGCTGTGCGCGTCTGACAGGAAGATCGCCCTGGCAGGATGCCGGCATGGGGAACACGCGCGCGTGACCCGTGCTGCGCACCCCGGACCTGGACACGGCGTTGAGACTCGCTGAGAAGTTGCTGTCGGTCGCGTCCTGGTACAGACCGAGCGGTTGCTGTCTGGCCGCCTGGGCGCGCGATGATGACGAGTTGCGACGTCTGACCGAGCTGGTTTCGATGCGGCCGTCGATGCCGACGACGACCACGGCGGCGCCGACGTCCACGTACGGGGTGAGCGGGCGGCCCGTCGAGGGGGCCGGGGCCGTCGAGACCGTCACGCTCCTGAGCCGGAATCACGTCATCCCGTCTCTGGGCGCGCGCAAGCTGCGTGACCTGAGCGTGGAGGACGTAGATCGTTGGCTGGCCACCAAGGCCGAGGCGACCGGCGCCGTGGTCATGGACGGCATCTTCGGCACGCAGGAACGGCGGCCGTAGGCACGCGGGAAGCGGTAGCCACGCAGATGGACACGCAGGCAGAAACAAGAAGACCACCTGGAAACGTTCCTAGGTGGTCTTCCTGCTGTTACGGCTGTCGGGGTGGCGGGATTTGAACCCACGACCTCTTCGTCCCGAACGAAGCGCGCTGCCAAGCTGCGCTACACCCCGATGTCGCTGCTTCTCGCGGCGACGTCGTTTACTTTAGCCCACCGGTGGCCGGAGACGAAATCCGGTTTAACCGCGGTGGCGGACCGGGGTTGGGCGGGCGTGGTCCAGGGCGACCAGGAGGACCGCCAGGGCGTAGATGGCGAGGCCGATGAGGAGGGCGTTCGCCAGGGTGTCGCGGTAGCCGTGGGTCTGCGCGTCGAGGAAGGGGTAGAGGTAGCGGGCCGGGGTGGAGGGGGACCGGAGCGCGGCCTGGACGAGGTAGAAGGCCAGGTAGGCCAGGGGATAGAGGAGCCAGGTCGCGGCGTGGCGGAGGCGGAGCCGGGCCGCGGGGGTGAGCAGGAGCCAGTCCAGGAGGGCCGCCAGCGGGGCCACCGTGTGGAGGAGCTGGAGCGCTGTCCACTGGGCGTGCCAGCGGGCGGGGGGCGGGGCCGCTTCCGTCATGGCGAACGGGGGCGTGGCGTGGGCCAGCAGCACCTGGTACGTCAGTGCGGTGATCACGGCGTAGAGGAGAGCGGCACCGGTCACGGACGCGGGCAGTGGGCGGCGGGTGCGCCAGGCCCTGGAGGCCGACGAGAGCATGACGACGGCCAGCAGGATGTTGGCCTGGACGCTGAAGTAGCTCAGGGTCCGGGCCGGGGTGCCGAGGAGGAGTTCCAGGGCGACTCCGGCGGCCGCCGCGAGGGCGATCAGCAGTCGGAACACCGCTGCCAGGGGGCGGTGCATCGGGCCCACCACTGCTGTGGCCGGGACCGGGGCGGGCAGCAGGAGGGGCGGGCCGGGCACCGCGGGCAGGTCCGGGATGTCCCTGGGTATCGGGGCGGTCATGCCCTCACGCTAGGCAGAGGGGATGAATGGGGCCATATGGGGCAGTCCGAATGGGTTCGTGTCCCCGGGTCCACCGGTTCGAGGGTGGTCCACCGTCTCGGCGGCGATCCACCGGTTCGGGGTGATCCACCAGCTCCGGGTGATCCACCGGTTCGGGGTGATCCACCGTGTAAGCGGTGTTCGACCGTGCCGGCGGTGGTCCACCGTTTCGCCATCGCAAGGGGGCGCCCACCCAGGGCGCCCCGGCCCCCGCGTCCTACTCCCGTCCCACCAGCGTCAGCAGCGTCGCCTCCGGGGGGCAGGCGAAGCGGATGGGGGTGTAGCGGTTGGTGCCGCAGCCCGCCGAGACGTGCAGGAAGGACGTGCGGCCCTCCGCCGTGTGCCGGGACAGGCCCTTCACGCGGTCCGTGTCCAGGTCGCAGTTGGTGACCAGGGCGCCGTAGAAGGGGATGCAGAGCTGGCCGCCGTGGGTGTGGCCGGCCAGGACCAGGCGGTAGTCGTCCGCCGTGAAGGCGTCGAGGACGCGCAGGTACGGGGCGTGGACGACGCCCATCGAGAAGTCGTACGAGCCGGAGGGGCCGCCCGCCACCTGCGCGTAGCGGTCGCGCTTGATGTGCGGGTCGTCCAGGCCGGTCAGCTCGATCGACACGCCCTCGACCTTCAGGGCGCCCCGGGTGTTCGTCAGGTTCAGCCAGCCCGCGGCGTCGAAGCCGTCCCTGATGTCCTCCCAGGGGTTGTGGATCACGCCCACGGCCGGCGGGTTGCCGTTCAGGCCGTGCCGGCCGCTCGTCTTCTCCAGCAGGTAGCGGGCGGGGTTGCGGAGCCTCGGGCCGTAGTAGTCGTTGGAGCCGAAGACGTACGCACCCGGGAACTCCATCAGCGGGCCGAGCGCGTCGAGCACCTCGGGGACGCCCTCGGGGTCGGAAAGGTTGTCGCCCGTGTTGATCACGAAGTCCGGGCGCAGCCCCGCCAGCGACTGCAGCCAGCGCTGCTTCTTGCGCTGGCCGCGCACCATGTGGATGTCGGAGACCTGGAGCACGCGCAGGGGGCCCATGCCCGGCGGGAGGACCGGGACCGTCACTCGTCGGAGGCGGAAGGAGCGGGCCTCGAAGCCCGCCGCGTAGGCCACTCCGGCGGCGCCTGCCGCCATGATTCCCAGGGGTACTCCGTATCGCGCGCGCATACGACCATCGTGTCAGACCCGGCGCTGGGCCCAAGACCGGCCGCCCGCAAAATCGGTGGGCGCCCGCGCCCCGGTACCTGAGACAATCGGCCCCATGACCACCACGCTCAAGTCGAAGCTGCAGGACGACCTCAACGCCGCGATCAAGGGGCGCGACGAGCTCCGCTCCTCGACGCTCCGGCTGACGCTCACCGCGATCACCAAGGAGGAGGTCGCGGGCAAGGAGAAGCGCGAGCTCTCCGACGACGAGGTGCAGAAGGTGATCACCCGCGAGGCGAAGAAGCGCCGTGAGGCGGCCGAGGCCTTCGCGCAGGGCGGCCGCGCCGAGCAGGCCGAGCGGGAGAAGGCGGAGGGCGAGGTCCTTGCCGCGTACCTGCCGAAGCAGCTCAGCGACGACGAGCTGAACGGGATCGTCGCCCAGGCCGTCGAGGAGGCGAAGGCGGGCGGCGCCGAGGGGCCGCGGGCCATGGGCGCCGTGATGAAGATCGTGAACCCGAAGGTGGCCGGCCAGGCCGAGGGCGGCCGCGTCGCCGCCGCGGTGAAGAAGCTGCTGCAGGGCTGAGACGCGGACCGGCACCTGCTGACGCGGACCCGCGTCCGACACCGCGTGCACGACGGCGGGGCCGCACCCCCTCACCGAGGGTGCGGCCCCGCCGTTTCACAGCCGTCGCGGCACGGGGAGGAGCTACCCCCGGCGCCCCCCGATGCCGTTCCCGTTCGTGCCACCGTTCGTCTGGCCCTCGATGAAGTTGTCGGGGAAGGAGAAGGTCGGGGTGGGGACGGTGCCGCCGGTGTCACCGCCCTGGCTTGTTCCCCCGTTTGTCAGTCCGCCGATCAGTCCCCCGGTCTGTCCCCCCGTGTTGTCCCGGTTTCTGCCGCGTCCCCCCGGATCGCCTTTTCCCTGGTCACCACCGTCCTCCTGGTCGTCGGGAATGTCGACCAACTGGAAGTCCGGGGCGTCCTTGCCGGCGAGGGCGCCGGCCATGGCGTCCCGCCAGATCGGACCGGGGACCTGACCACCGAAGACGAGATCGCGGTAGACACCGCCGATCGTGATCCCGGTCATCTTCACGTTCTGCTTGGCGCTGCCCACCCAGACCGCACCGGACATGTTGGGGGTGTAGCCGACGAACCAGGCGTTCTTGCGCTCGTCGGTCGTACCCGTCTTGCCCGCGCTCTCCCGGTCGTTCAGGCCCGCCTCCTGGCCGGTACCGGAGTCGACCACACCGCGCAGCAGCGTGTTGACCGTGTCGGCGGTCTTCTCGCTCATCGCGCGTGAACAGGTGGACTTGGGCACCTCGAGCGACTTCTGCTCGTTGCCGACCTTCTGGACGATCGACTCGATGGCGACCGGCGTGCAGTACATCCCGCGGGAGGCGAAGGTCGCGTAGGCGCCGGCCATGGTCAGCGGGGAGAGGCCGATCGAGCCGAGGGCGATCGACGGGGTCTCCGGGAGCTTCGAGCCGTCACCCTGCACCACGTGCAGCGCGTCGGTCATCTTCACCACCGGGCACAGACCGATGTCGGAGATGAGCTGCACGAAGTAGGTGTTGATGGACTTGGCCATCGCCTCCTTCATGCGGTACGGGCCCTTCTCCGACTCGTTCTCGTTCTCGACCGTCTCGTTCTTGGTGTTGACGTACGGGTTGCTGCTGCACCGCTGGACGGGGCTCGGATAGTTCATCTTGTACGGCGCCGAGTACTCCTGCGTCGCCGGCTTGCCACCCTCGATCGCGGCCGCCGCCACGAACGGCTTGAACGTCGAACCGGTCGGGAAGCCGTAGTTCGAGCCGCCCAGGTCCCGGTTGACCGAGAAGTTGTACTCGGTCTCGTTGTTGCCGTAGCCGAACGGCTTCGACTGGCCCATGGCCAGGACCTTGCCGGTGCCGGGCTCGACCAGCGTGGCGGCCGCGGCGACCTTGTCGGACTTGTAGACGTGCTTCTTCAGCGAGGCCTGGACGGAGTCCTGGGCCTGCGGATCGAGCGTCGTACGGATGGTCAGACCGCCGCGGTTCCAGAGCTTGGCGCGCTCCTCGCGGCTCTTGCCGAAGGTCGGGTCGGTCAAAAAGACGTGCTCCACGTACTTGCAGAAGAACGCGGCGCCCTTGGTGGCGGTGATGCAGCCGTTCTTCGGCTGGCTGACATGCAGTCCGAGCGGCTTCTCCTTGGCCCGGTCGGCCTCCGCCTGGGAGACGTTGCCGACCTCCGCCATGCGCTGCAGCACGGTGTTGCGCCGCTTGGTCGCCTCGGCCTCGTCGTTCACCGGGTCGTAGCGGCTCGGGGACTGCACGATGCCGGCCAGCAGCGCCGACTCCTGCAGGTTCAGGTCCTTGGCGTGCTTGGCGAAGTAGCGCTGGGCGGCCGCCTCGACGCCGTAGGCCTGCTCGCCGAAGAAGGTGATGTTCAGGTAGTTCTCGAGGATCTTCTTCTTGCCGAGCTTCTCCTCGATCTGGATCGCGTACTTCAGCTCCCGGACCTTCCGGCCGAGGGTCTGCTGAGTGGCCTCGGCGACCTTCGTCGGGTCGTCACCGGCCTCCTCGATGAAGTAGTTCTTCACGAGCTGCTGGGTGAGCGTGGAGGCACCCTGGGAGACGCCGCCGCTCTGCGCGTTCTTGTTCAGGGCGCGCAGCACGCCCTTGAGGTCGATCGCGCCGTGCTTGTAGAAGCGCGAGTCCTCGATCGCGACGATCGCCTTCTGCATGTACGGCGAGATGTTCTTGAGGTCCACCACCGTGCGGTCGCGGGAGTAGACGGTCGCGATCTGGTCCCCTCGGCTGTCCAGTATGGTCGTGCGCTGGCTGAGCTGGGGGCTCTTGAGGTTGGCCGGGATCTCGTCGAAGCCCTTGACCGAGCCCTTGGCCGCGAGGCCCAGCGCGCCGGCCGCGGGCAGCGCGATGCCCGCCATCACGGCTCCCGCGAGCACACTGACACCGAGGAACTTGGCGGCCTGCTGCGTTGCCGACAGGCCACCGCTCGAGCGCTTCTTTGCCATGGGGGCAGCCTAATCCGTACTTATGAGCGTTCCGACGGAGCGGCCCTCCGTCGGGATGTTCGGGTGCCGGATCGTGACGTGTACGCCCTTGGTCCGGCGGCTCGCGACTCCTGTCACGGCATGGCAAATCAGGGGGCCTACGTTCTCATTCGCCGGACAGGCGCGCAGGCCTTGGCCTAAGCTGCTCGTAACTGTCACAGCGGCGCGGCCACACATCAATACGTCCGGCGAACCCGAATCGTTCCGGAAGTACCCCTGAATTTCTGGCAAGGCGTGTCCGAATCCGCCTTGTGTGTCACCTGGCGCCCGGTGTGACGCACCACAGCCGTCCCGGTATGCCGGGATGGTCGCACATGTCGTCAGCTCACTCCCCCGGGTGATCTGCCGCTTACCCATAGTCCGTTCGGGCCATTCAAGATTGGGCCCGAAGGGGGTGTTGCGCTGTCCCCGCCTTCCGTAACGTCCTCAACTGGCGGCGGTGAATATGCCGCTGCCGCCGTGGGGGAGCCTCGATTCGGGAGAGGACGGCGCCGGTATGGGCTGGGTAACCGACTGGAGTGCGCAGGCTGGCTGCCGCACTACCGATCCGGATGAACTGTTCGTGCAGGGAGCAGCGCAGAACAGGGCCAAGGCGGTGTGCACCGGATGTCCGGTGCGTACCGAATGCCTGGCCGATGCGCTGGACAATCGCGTCGAGTTCGGCGTGTGGGGAGGCATGACGGAGCGGGAGCGCCGCGCACTGCTGCGCAGGCGGCCCACCGTGACTTCCTGGCGCGCGCTGTTGGAGACCGCACGCTCGGAGTACGAGCGTGGCGCGGGCATCGTGTCCCTCGACAGCGACGAGGTGTACGCGAACTACGCGGCGGTCAGCTGAGGGCAACACCCCTGGGCGTCGCCCCGGAACAACTCGGGGCGAGCGTGGTCGAGGCGACGGCCGCTTCAAGAGCGGCCTTGGTCCGGTCCCGGCCGGCAGGTGCGTGCCGGTGTGGCGATGCCCGCTGGGCAGGCGGACGCCAGGCCGACGAGCGGCAGTGGCCCGTCGGAGTGGCAGTGGCCCGTCGCAGCGGTGACAGGGTGCCGCAGCGTGGACGGCAAGCGCCCCGCGAGCCACGCGCGCCCGTTTCGGAGCGCGCGACGTGCACGCTGGCCCCGAGCGCCATGGGCGCGACAGCTCTGTGCGCCAGGCGCGTCGCCCATGCAGGCCCGCCACGAGGCCCACGCGTACGACGGTCACGTACGCATGTACGCCCCGCGTGACCCGCGCTACGACAGTTCCGTACGCCCCGCCGCCAGCCGGTCGCCGATGTCGCGCAGGCCCGGGAGGTCGTGCACGTCGCCGGGCAGCGCGGGCACCTCGACGACCGCCACCTCGGGATGGCGGGCGAGAAAGCGGTCACGCGTGTGCTGCTCGCGCGAGAGCAGTTGCATGCGCTCGGCGTGCAGCCGCAGCAGGCCTGCGGTGAGCTGGTCCACAGTCCGCTCCGGGTCCGCGGCGGGGGAGCCGTCGTCGGTGCCGGCGGGGGAGCCGTCGTCCGGAGCCGATGGTGTGGCAGCGGGAGATTCTGAACTGCCGTATGTGTCGGGAGAGTTACGAAGTCCAGCTTTCCCGTCCCCCTGATCCACAATGCGGGGGTCCTCAAGATTTTCCGCGGCGTCGAGGGCCCGCTCCGCCGACAGCCGGCCGGCGCCGGTGCCGTGGACCCGGTTGAGCACCAGCCCCATCAGGGGCATGTCCTCCGCGGCCAGCCGCTCCACGAAGTACGCCGCCTCGCGCAACGCGTCCCGCTCCGGCGCCGCCACCACAAGGAACGCCGTGCCGGGCGCCTGGAGCAGCTTGTACGTGGCGTCCGCGCGGGTGCGGAAGCCGCCGAAGGTGGTGTCCATCGCGGCCACGAACGTCTGCACGTCCTTCAGCAGCTGACCGCCGAGCAGCTTGCCCAGGGTGCCGGTCATCATCGACATGCCGACGTTGAGGAAGGCCATCCCCGCGCGGCCGCCCAGTTTGGCCGGAGCGGTCAGCAGGCGGATCAGCCGGCCGTCCAGGAAGGAACCGAGCCGCTTGGGCGCGTCCAGGAAGTCCAGCGCCGAGCGGGACGGCGGGGTGTCGACCACGATCAGGTCCCACTCGTCCTTCGCCCGGAGTTGCCCGAGCTTCTCCATCGCCATGTACTCCTGCGTGCCCGCGAAGCCCGCCGAGAGCGACTGGTAGAAGGGGTTCGCCAGGATCGCGGCCGCCCGCTCCCGGTCCGCGTGCGCCTCCACGACCTCGTCGAAGGTGCGCTTCATGTCGAGCATCATCGCGTGCAGCTCGCCGTCGCCCTCGGTGCCCTTGACCCGCCGGGGCACGTTGTCGAGGGAGTCGATGCCCATCGACTGGGCGAGGCGACGGGCCGGGTCGATGGTGAGGACGACCACCTTGCGGCCCCGCTCGGCCGCCCGCAGGCCCAGCGCCGCGGCGGTCGTCGTCTTGCCGACGCCGCCCGAGCCGCAGCACACCACGATCCGGGTGTCCGGGTCGTCCAGCAGCGGATCGACGTCCAGCACGCGCGCGGGGGAGAGATGAGGGCGGGCGGCGTCCTGCGCCTCGGCCGGGTCCGGACTCATGACAACCCCTGCTTCCGCAGCTCGGTGGCGAGTTCGTACAGGCCCGCGAGGTCCATGCCCTCGGCGAGCAGCGGCAGTTCGTGCAGCGGCAGCTCCAGTTCGCCGAGGACCGCGCGCTGCTCCTGCTCCAGCGCGTACCGCTCGGTGTACTCCGCGGCCTGCTCCAGCAACGGGTCCACCAGCCGCTCGGCGTGCCCGCCGCGCCGCGCCCCGCCGAGCCCGGCGGCCGACAGGGCCTGCGCGACGGAGGAACGCGGCACGGTCCGTACGAGTTCCAGGTCCGCCGCGTCCAACACCCGCGGCCGGACCATGTTCACGATGACCCGGCCCACCGGCAACCGCGCCGCGCGGAGTTCGGCGATCCCGTCGGCGGTCTCCTGGACGGGCATCTCCTCCAGCAGCGTCACCAGGTGCACCGCCGTCTCCGGCGACTTCAGCACCCGCATCACCGCCTGCGCCTGATTGTG
This sequence comes from Streptomyces sp. NPDC058145, assembly GCF_042884245.1. Lineage (NCBI taxonomy): Bacteria > Bacillati > Actinomycetota > Actinomycetes > Kitasatosporales > Streptomycetaceae > Streptomyces > Streptomyces sp. NPDC058145. The sequence continues at coordinate 12,068 of NZ_JBHVUH010000019.1, forward strand.
TATCGGGCCGATCTTCGCGAGCCCGGCGACCTCGTCGTTGACGTTGAGGAACCGGGTGATGCGCCCGGTGGGCGGCGCGTCCATCACGACGTAGTCGTACGTGAACCGTCCCGCCTTGTCCTTGCGGCGGACCGCCTCGCACGCCTTGCCGGTCAGCAGGACGTCCCTGAGCCCCGGCGCGACCGTGGTGGCGAAGTCGATCGCGCCGAGCTTCTTCAGCGCCCGGCCCGCGCCGCCGAGCTTGTAGAACATCTGGAGATAGTCCAGAAGGGCGAGTTCGGGGTCGATGGCGAGGGCATACACCTCCCCGCCACCGGGTGCGACCGCGATTTTCCGTTCCTCGTAGGGCAGCGCATCTGTCTCGAAGAGCTGTGCGATGCCCTGCCGGCCCTCGACCTCCACGAGAAGCGTCCGCTTCCCCTCGGTCGCGAGGGCCAGCGCGAGTGCGGCGGCGACCGTCGTCTTGCCGGTCCCGCCCTTGCCACTGACGACCTGGAGCCTGCTCACGTATTCGAGCCTAACCAGTCCGGCCGACGGTCACGCGGCAGGCTGTGGACAACGGCGCTCCCGGGCGGCCCCAGGAACCGCGTCCGCCGCCCTCCTGTCCGGGGCCTGTTGCCCCCGTGCCCCGCGTCGGCCGCCCTCATGTCCGGTGTCCGCCGTGGGCGACGAAGCCCGTGGTCGGCCGCCTGCCCGGGTGACCACAGCGGCTACAGTCGGCCCATGACCAAGAAGTGGGAATACGCGACCGTGCCGCTGCTCGTCCATGCCACGAAGCAGATCCTGGACACCTGGGGCGAGGACGGCTGGGAGCTCGTCCAGGTCGTGCCCGGGCCCAACAACCCCGAGCAGCTCGTGGCCTACCTGAAGCGGGAGAAGCAGGCGTGAGCGCGGTCGAGGAGAGGCTGGCCGAACTGGGCCTGACCCTGCCGGAGGTCGTACCGCCGCTGGCCTCGTACCAGCCGGCCGTGCAGTCCGGTGTGTACGTCTACACCGCCGGCCAGCTGCCGATGGTGGAGGGCAAGCTGCCGGTCACCGGCAAGGTGGGCGCCGAGGTCACGGCCGAGGAGGCCAAGGAGCTGGCCCGTACCTGCGCGCTGAACGCGCTGGCCGCCGTGAAGTCCGTCACCGGCGACCTGGACCGCATCGCGCGCGTGGTGAAGGTCGTCGGCTTCGTCGCCTCGGCCGCTGACTTCACCGGGCAGCCCGGTGTCGTCAACGGCGCCAGCGAGCTGCTCGGCGAGGTGCTCGGCGACAAGGGCGTGCACGCCCGCAGCGCGGTGGGCGTCGCGGTGCTGCCGCTGGACGCCCCGGTGGAGGTCGAGATCCAGGTCGAGCTCGCTCAGTAACCTCTCTGACCTCGGGCGCCTCTCGAACATTCGCCCTACACGGGATAGCCTCCGGCCATGGCGAACGGTCAGTGGTATCCCCCGGAATGGCCCGACCGCATCCGCGCGCTCGCGGACGGCACCCTCGCACCGGTGCCCCCGAAGCGCGCGGCCACCGTGCTGCTCCTGAAGGACGCTCCGGCCGGTCCGGCCGTCCACATGCTGCGCAGACGCGCCTCCATGGCCTTCGCCGGAGGTGCGTACGCGTACCCCGGCGGTGGTGTCGACCCGCGTGACGACGACCGCCTGGTCCGCTGGGCCGGCCCCGCGCGCGCGTGGTGGGCCGAGCGGCTGGGCGTCGACGAGAGCGGCGCCCAAGCCGTCGTCTGCGCCGCCGTGCGGGAGACGTACGAGGAGGCGGGCGTCCTGCTCGCCGGCCCCGATGCCGACTCGGTCGTGGGTGACACCACCGGGGACGACTGGGAGGCGGACCGTGCCGCCCTGGTCGCGCGCGAGCTGTCCTTCGCCGAGTTCCTGGACCGCCGCGGCCTGGTGCTCCGCTCCGACCTGCTGGGCGCCTGGACCCGCTGGATCACCCCGGAGTTCGAGTCCCGCCGCTACGACACCTGGTTCTTCGTGGCCGTCCTGCCCGAGGGCCAGCGCACCCGCAACGCCTCCACGGAGGCCGACCGCACGGTGTGGATCCGCCCCGAGGAGGCCGCCGCCGGGTACGACAAGGGCGAGCTGCTGATGATGCCGCCCACCATCGCCACCCTGCGCCAGCTCCTCCCGTACGACACGGCGGCCGGGGCGCTCGCGGCGGCGCCGGCGCGTGACATGACCCCGGTGCTGGCCAGGGCCCGCCTGGTGGACGGCGAGATCGTCCTGTCCTGGCCCGGGCACGACGAGTTCACCAAGCACGTCCCGACGAGTGGGACGGCCGCCGACGGGGCACCTGGGACGGAACGCGAGACGACGGCTCCGAGCACCGGAGGAGGCCCCGCATGACGGACGCAGCAGCCCTGCCCGGTCAGCCTCGGGGCGGTGTCCTCACGGGGCCGGCGACCGAACGCGCCGTCAACGTGCTCGCGCCCAACGCCTCCGCGATGACCCTGGACGGCACCAACACCTGGATCGTCGCCGAGCCCGACTCCGACCTGGCCGTGGTGATCGATCCGGGGCCGCTGGACGACGGCCACCTGAGCGCCGTCGTCGACATGGCCGAGAAGGCCGGCAAGCGTATAGCCCTCACGCTGCTCACCCACGGCCATCCCGACCACGCCGAGGGCGCGGCCCGGTTCGCCGAGCTGACCCGCACGCGCGTGCGTGCCCTCGATCCGGTGCTGCGGCTCGGCGACGAGGGCCTGGCCGCCGGTGACGTGATCACGGTCGGCGGTCTGGAGCTGAGGGTCGTACCGACCCCCGGGCACACCGCGGACTCGCTGTGCTTCCACCTCCCGGCCGACCGGGCGGTGCTGACCGGGGACACCATCCTCGGGCGCGGTACGACCGTCGTGGCCCATCCGGACGGCCGCCTGGGCGACTATCTGGACTCCCTGCGCCGCCTGCGCTCCCTCGCCGTGGACGACGGCGTCCACACGGTCCTGCCGGGCCACGGGCCGGTCCTGGAGGACGCCCAGGGTGCCGTCGAGTTCTACCTCGCCCACCGCGCCCACCGCCTCGCCCAGGTCGAGACGGCCGTCGAGGACGGCTACCGCACCCCGACGCAGGTCGTCGCCCACGTGTACGCCGACGTGGACCGCTCCCTGTGGCCGGCGGCGGAGCTGTCGGTGCGGGCCCAGATGGACTACCTGAGCGAGCACGGGCTCATATAGCGGGCCCACACAGCGGACTCCCACAGGTCGCGGGGCCGCTCAGGGCCGGTCCTCGGGGCGGGGAGCCTTCACGCCGTGCACGCGCGCGTACTCCGCGGCGAGCCAGGGACCGAGGTCGTCCACGTACGACCGCAGTACGTCCGGGTCGCCGACGGGCTCGTGGCCGTACTCCGCCGCCCGGCGCATCTGCGCGGCCCGCTCGGGATGGTGGGCGGCGAACGCCCCGGCCATCTCGCGCAGGTCGCTGGTCCAGCCGTGCCAGCGGGGCATGACGAGGGTGAAGCCGGTGCGCACGAGGTGCCGGGACATGAAGCGGACGAGCGGCCGCCGGGCCTCCTCGCTGTCGGCCGCCCGCGCGATCCGCGCGCGCCAGCGCGGCAGCAGCAGTGCGAGGTCGCCGTTGGTCTCCCGGGCCAGCAGGGAGTCGGGGCGGTACCGGGGCAGGTGCGCGGCGAGATCGTCCCCGAGCAGCGGAGTGCACAGGCAGGCGACGAACCAGCCCAGGTCGTGCCGCTCCAGGTCGCTCAGCAGCCGCGCCCGGCCGTACAGCAGCGTGCCGACCCCGTCGATCTGCGGGAACTCCTCGTCCAGGGCCTCGCCGAAGGCCCGGACGGCCTCCCGGTCGGCGTCCGTCGGCTCCTCGCGCAGCGCGAGCAGCAGATCGAGGTCACTGCGTCCCACGCGCGCGGTGCCGCGCGGGATCGACCCGTAGAGGTACGCGCTGTGCAGCCGCGCCCCGAGGAGGTCCGGCAGCCGGTCACGCGCGGCGGCCACGACGGGACGGAACACGTCCGGCACGCGCGCGAGGGAGCCCTCGCGGACGAGGCACCCCTGGGCGTCGAGTCCGGGACGGCGAACGGTGTCGGGCATGCGTTCACTGTGCCCGGCCCGGCCGCCCTGGGCAGGTGATTTACGGCTGGGCGTGCGGCGGGGACCTCATCGCCGCCGGAAGACGCGCAGCCGGCGGGCCTGACCGCTCGATGTGCAGGCGACGGCGATCACGTCACCGTGGGCGGCCAGCAGTGGGCTGAAGGCCCAGCCGCCGCCCAGCCTGTGCTCGCCCACGAGGCGGCCGTCGGCGGGGTCCAGCACGCTCAGGCGCTCGCCGTAGTGGTGCAGGGCCAGCAGCCATCCGCCGTGGGCGAGAGGGAAGACGCCGCTGGATCCGCACCTGACGCGCCAGTCCCACAGGGGCTTGCCCGTGGTCACGGAGAAGGCTCCAAGAGTGACGTGCTTCTCACGCTCCTGTTCGTCCCGGGGAACGAGCTCCGCGACCAGGACGTCGCCGGTCACGGCCACGTGCCGGCCGAATTCGGCGTATGCGGGCGGCAGCTCGACGGTCGTCTCGTCCACTCGCAGCCGGGGGCGGCCGCGGGCGCCGCGCGCCTCCAGACGAGCCACCAGGGGCATGGCCCCGACCACGGCCCCGACCTCGCTCCGCTCGTCGTCCAGCGTGCCGTGCCACCGCGTCCGTCCGGTGCGCGCGTCGTCGACCCGTAGCCGGGGCGCGGTGCTCCAGTTCCCGGTGACCGTCGCCAGTCGGCCGGTGCCCAGCGCCACCTGGCCGTTGTGACGGCCCACGTGGCCCAGCCGGTCCCGCTCCTCCTTCCGGGACCAGACGACCGTGCCGGAGGCCGGATCCAGGGCGGTCAGGCAGACATGGGCCGCCTCGCGTGTGCCGTCGTCGTAGTGCAGCACCACGCCCACGCCGTCCTCGACGTCCGCCGACACCACACCGACGACGTCCTGGCCCGGTGGCCGCCAGGTCCACAGCCGTGTCCCCGTGGCCACGCCGTAGCCGTCGAGCCGGTCGAACCGGGCGAGGACGACGCAGTCGTCCGTGACCCACACACCGAGGGGCGTGCCCAGGTCCTCCTTCTCGTGCGCCGTTCTCCACAGCCGTCGCGTCGAACGCCGCCACGCGGACCGCCGCCAGGCCGACTCGGGCACCTTGTCCTCGACCATCCCCACCCCCGGTTTTCCGCCGCAGGGTATGCGAAAGGCCCTGCCGTACGACAGGGCCTTTCGCGCGTGTGCGGGCGGTCAGCGGGACCGCTTGGCCAGGCGCTCCACGTCCAGCAGGATCACGGCCCGGGCCTCCAGGCGGAGCCACCCGCGCCCGGCGAAGTCCGCCAGCGCCTTGTTCACGGTCTCGCGCGAGGCGCCGACGAGCTGGGCCAGCTCCTCCTGCGTGAGGTCGTGGACGACGTGGATGCCCTCCTCGGACTGCACGCCGAAGCGGCGGGAGAGGTCCAGCAGGGCGCGCGCGACACGGCCGGGGACATCGGAGAAGACCAGGTCGGACATGGCGTCGTTGGTCTTGCGCAGCCGCCGGGCGACGGCGCGCAGCAGGGCGCCGGCCACCTCCGGACGCACGTTCAGCCAGGGCTGGAGGTCGCCGTGGCCGAGGGCGAGCAGCTTGACCTCGGTGAGCGCGGTCGCGGTCGCGGTGCGCGGGCCCGGGTCGAACAGCGACAGTTCGCCGATCAGCTCACTGGGGCCGACGACGGCGAGCATGTTCTCGCGCCCGTCGGGAGACGTGCGGTGCAGCTTGACCTTGCCCTCGGTGACGACGTACAGCCGGTCACCGGGGTCGCCCTCGTGGAACAGTGAGTCACCGCGTGCGAGGGTCACCTCACTCATGGAGGCGCGGAGCTCCGCGGCCTGCTCGTCGTCGAGCGCCGCGAAAAGCGGATTGCGCCGCAGAACGTCGTCCACGAGTACTCTCCCTTGTCGACCTGCTCAGGGGACCATGATCCCCCGTGTACCAGGGGACCGTGTTCCCCGTTTTGCCGGGCTGTCCAAACAGTGTGATCTGTCACAAGGATGCCGCACAGATGTCCCGGGGTACGCGGCAGGGGTCCAATCGGGGGCCGATCCTCCGGGTCCGGGGCGGATGTCGGTGCCGGGCTTTAGGCTGGCCGGGTGTCCAAAACGCCGGTGAGAGCACAGGGCAAGGGGGCTGCACGGGTGGTTGTACGTCGTGATTCCGCCGTGGGCGAACAGGGTTCCAGCGGTAGTAGTAAAAGCGGCAAAGCGGCTAAAAAGGTCACGCCGGCCAAGAAGGCGGTGGCGGCCGAGAAGGCCGTGCCGGTGGCGAAGACCGCGCCCGTCAAGAAGATCGCCGCGAAGCCCCCGGCCGGGGAGTCCCGCACCGCGCTCGTCCGCCGTGCCCGGCGCATCAACCGCGAACTCGCCGAGGTCTACCCCTACGCCCACCCCGAGCTGGACTTCGAGAACCCCTTCCAGCTCCTGGTCGCCACGGTCCTGTCGGCCCAGACCACCGACCTGCGGGTCAACCAGACCACCCCGGCGCTCTTCGCCAAGTACCCCACGCCCGAGGACCTCGCGGCGGCCAACCCGGAGGAGGTCGAGGAGATCCTGCGACCCTGCGGTTTCTTCCGGGCCAAGACCAGGTCGGTCATAGGGCTCTCGAAGGCCCTCGCCGAGGACTTCGGCGGCGAGGTGCCCGGCAGGCTGGAGGACCTGGTCAAGCTGCCCGGCGTCGGCCGCAAGACCGCCTTCGTCGTCCTGGGGAACGCCTTCGGACGGCCCGGGATCACCGTGGACACGCACTTCCAGCGGCTGGTCCGGCGCTGGCAGTGGACCGACGAGACCGACCCCGACAAGATCGAGGCGGCCGTGGGCGCGCTGTTCCCCAAGAGCGACTGGACCGACCTGTCCCACCACGTGATCTGGCACGGCCGCCGCATCTGCCATGCCCGTAAGCCCGCCTGCGGCGCCTGCCCCATCGCCCCGCTCTGCCCGGCCTACGGCGAGGGCGAGACCGACCCGGAGAAGGCGAAGAAGCTCCTGAAGTACGAGAAGGGCGGCTTCCCGGGCCAGCGCCTGAAGCCGCCGCAGGCCTACCTCGACGCCGGCGGCAGGCCCGCGCCACCGCTGGGGGCCGGATGACGGAACGATCTCGGTGCCCTCGGGCGTTGGAAACGGCAGGACGGGGGTGGCGATGACGTACACGCACGACACGCACAAGGGGCCGGTGACGCTGAGCGAGGAGGGCCTGCCCGACTGGCTGGCCCCGGTGGTGCGGGCGGCGGAGACGGTCCAGCCGCTCCAGCTCAGCCGCTTCCTGCCGCCGGAGAACGGCTCGGGACGGCAGTCGGCCGTGCTGATCCTCTTCGGCGAGGGCGAGCGCGGCCCCGAGCTGCTGCTCATGGAGCGGGCCGGCTCCCTGCGCTCCCACGCCGGCCAGCCGTCCTTCCCGGGCGGCGCCCTCGACCCGGAGGACGGCGATCCGGAGGGCGACGGGCCGCTCAGGGCCGCGCTGCGCGAGGCCGAGGAGGAGACCGGCCTCGACCCGTCCGGTGTGCAGCTCTTCGGCGTGCTGCCCGCGCTCTACATCCCGGTCAGCGGCTTCGTCGTCACCCCCGTGCTCGGCTGGTGGCGTGAGCCCAGCCCGGTCGGTGTCGTCGATCCCAACGAGACGGCCCGCGTCTTCACCGTCCCCGTGGCGGATCTCACGGACCCCGCCCACCGGGCCACCGCCGTCCACCCCAGCGGCCACCGGGGCCCGGCATTCCTGGTCGAATCGGCCCTGGTCTGGGGTTTCACCGCCGGAGTGATCGACCGCCTGCTGCATTACGCGGGCTGGGAGCGCCCCTGGGACCGGGACAAGCAGGTCCCGCTCGACTGGCGGTCATGACAGGGTGATCCCCGTGCTGTGTTCACCCGAGGGCAGTGACGCCGACGGCTGCGCCGCGGCCCTCGGACCCCCCGGCCGAGGCTGCTGGGACCGGAGTGGAGTAGGCGAGGCCTGAAGCAGTGAACGTGCTGGACATCCTGTTGCTGGCCGCGGCCGTGTGGTTCGCGGTCGTGGGCTACCGCCAGGGCTTCGTCGTCGGCATCCTGTCGGTGATCGGGTTCCTCGGCGGCGGTCTCGTCGCCGTGTACACGCTGCCCGTCGTCTGGGACGCCGTCTCCGACCACGCCCAGGTGAGCACCACCGCCGCCGTCGTCGCCGTGGTCGTCGTCATCGTCTGCGCCTCCGTCGGCCAGGCCCTGACCACCCACCTCGGCAACAAGCTGCGCCGCTACATCACCTGGTCCCCGGCCCGCGCCCTGGACGCCACCGGCGGCGCCCTCGTCAACGTCGTCGCGATGCTGCTCGTCGCCTGGCTGATCGGCTCCGCCCTCGCCCAGACCACCCTGCCGACGCTGGGCAAGGAGGTTCGCAACTCCAAGGTGCTGCTCGGTGTCTCCGAGGCGCTGCCCGCGCAGGCCGACACCTGGTTCCAGGACTTCACCTCGGTCCTCGCCCAGAACGGCTTCCCGCAGGTCTTCAGCCCCTTCTCCAACGAGCCGATCAAGGAGGTGAAGCCGCCCGACCCGGCCCTGGCGAACAGCGCGGTCGCCACTCGCGCCCAGCGGTCCATCGTCAAGGTCACCGGCACCGCGCAGAGCTGCGGCAAGGTCCTGGAGGGCAGCGGCTTCGTCTTCGCCGACCGGCGTGTCATGACCAACGCGCACGTCGTCGGAGGCGTCGACGAGCCCACCGTCCAGATAGGCGGAGTGGGCCGCAAGTACGACGCTAAGGTCGTCCTGTACGACTGGAAGCGCGACATCGCCGTGCTCGACGTACCGGCCCTGTCGGCGAACGCCCTGAAGTTCAGCACCCAGGACGCGTCCGGCGGCGACGGCGCGATCGTCGCGGGCTTCCCGGAGAACGGCTCCTACGACGTGCGGGCCGCGCGGGTGCGCGGACGCATCACCGCCAACGGCCCGGACATCTACCATCGCGGCACGGTCGGCCGGGACGTCTACTCCCTGTACGCGACCGTCCGTCAGGGCAACTCCGGCGGCCCGCTGCTCACGCCCGACGGCAAGGTCTACGGCGTGGTGTTCGCCAAGTCCCTCGACGACGCCGACACCGGCTACGCCCTCACGGCGGACGAGATCCAGCAGGACATCACCCGGGGCCGCACGGCGAACCAGCAGGTGGGCACCGACAGCTGCGCCCTGTGATCCCGGAGGCGGGGGGACCGGCCGCGGTGATTCCCGGGCGGCGGATCAGCCGCGCGGGTGACGCAGACGCACTGAGACCCAGCGGGCACGGCGGCGCAGAATGCGCGGAATTCCCACCCTGAGATCCGCCTCCGCGAGCTGCGGAGTGCCTCGCTGCGGGGAACTCAGCCCGGAGGCCGAGCGGCGGTTGCGGGGTGCGTCACTGTAGTCGTGCGTCCAGCCCATACCCCGACGTCTGCCCCCGCCCGAAGGTCGATAACCGCTTCCACGCACCCCAATTGGCCTATGCGGCAGGCATGTGGCCGTTCGAGGAACAGGTGTTCAGTGACCGGTGTCCGGCGCACCCGTCCCCTCACCTGTCCGGCTCGGGATCCTGCAGCCAGTTGACCAGTTCCGCGGAGAAGGCCGACGGGTCCTCCTCGTGCGGGAAGTGGCCGAGTCCGTCGAACAGGCGCCAGCGGTACGGGGCTTCGACGTACTCGCCCGAGCCGGCCGCGCTGCGCGTCCGGGCCACCGGGTCCAGCGAGCCGTGCAGATGCAGCGTCGGCACGCGCACCGGCCGCTTCATCCTGCGGTTGAACTGGATGCCGTCCGGGCGGACCAGCGAGCGCACCAGCCAGCGGTACGGCTCGATCGAGCAGTGCGCGGTCGACGGGATGCACATGGCCCGCCGGTACGTCTCCACGGCCTCGTCCTCCGGCGGCCGCGGCCCGGACCACTCCCGGATCAGCCGGCCCACCAGCGCGCCGCCGTCGGCGGTCAGTTGGCGCTCCGGGATCCAGGGTCGCTGGAAGCCCCAGATGTAGGAGCCGGCCGCCGTCTGCCGGGCGTCCCGGAGCATCGCGGCACGCCAGCGCCGGGGGTGCGGCATCGAGACGACCGCGAGCCGCCGCACGAGCTTGGGCCGCATCGCCGCCGCCGTCCACGCCAGATAGCCGCCCAGGTCGTGGCCGACCAGGGCGGCGTCCGGCTCGCCGAGGGAGCGGATCACCCCGGTGACGTCCAGGGCGAGGTTGGCGGGGTCGTACCCGCGCGGGGTGCGGTCGCTGCCGCCGACGCCCCGCAGGTCCATCGCCACGGCCCGGTAGCCCGCGTCGGCGAGCGCGACGAGCTGGTGGCGCCATGTCCACCAGAACTGGGGGAAACCGTGCAGCAGCAGCACCAGGGGGCCGTCGCCGAGCTCGGCGATGTGGAACCGCGCGCCGTTGGCGGCGACGTCCCGGTGTGTCACCTTCTCCCCGGAGGGAAGGTCGATCCGTACGGCCGCTGCCGCGGCGGGTTCCGTCATGAGGACGAGCGTGCCACAGCTTCGATGGCCTGGGGCGCACGGTCCTGCGGCAGCTCGGGACGCGGGTGCGGCTTGGCGTTCTGCAGGACGCTCGCCGTCTCCTTCACGGACGCGGCGACCTTCTGCGGGCCCTGGCTCTTCTTCGCCTTCTTGGCGAACACCACACCGATGAGCGCGAGCAGGCCGGCGACCAGCACGTTGGCCGCGAAGGACAGCAGGAAGCAGACCGCGAGGTTCCAGCCGCTCCAGGTCCGAATGCCGTACGCCAGCGCGAAGTTGAGCATCGGCAGGGAGAACAGGAGCAGCATGCCGGCCGCGCTGAACGCGCCGCCGCTGGTCGCCCCCCGCTTGACGTCCTGCTTCAGCTGGGCCTTCGCCAGCGCGATCTCGTCGTGCACCAGCGCCGACATTTCGGTCGTCGCCGAGGCGAACAGCTGGCCGATGCTGCGTTCGGCGCCGACCGGGCTGCCGTCGGGTGCGCTCATCGCGTTCTCCCTGTGAAGTCTCGCGTGCCGTTTGAAGTCTTGCGTGCCGTCTTGTTTTGTACCGTCTCGTCAGATCATGCCGGACGGCCGTCCTCATCGCCTGCCCCGCCCGGTACTTCCTGAAGCCCGTGGCGCGCCGCGGCGGCCTTCTCGGCGGCGATGCGCCGGTGGTCGGCGGCCTTGTGCTCGAGGATCTCCGCCATCCGCAGGTGGTACGCCGGGTCGTCCTGCTCGTAGACGTCGGGGATGCCGTCCTGGTCCTCGTCGCGCTCCTCGTCCTCCCAGAGCTTGCGGTACCTGGCGTTGCGCATCTTCAGCAGCACCGTGGCGCACACGGCCGCGATCAGTGATCCGCTGAGGACGGCCGCCTTCACCTCGTCGGTGAGCGCCGCGTCGCCCTCGAAGGCCAGTTCGCCGATGAGGAGCGAGACGGTGAAGCCGATCCCGGCGAGCGAGGACACCGCGAAGACGTCGGCCCAGGCGAGGTCCTGGCTGAGCGAGGCCCGGGTGAAGCGCGCGGTCAGCCAGGTGCCGCCGAAGATGCCGAGCGCCTTGCCCACGACAAGTCCGAGCACCACGCCGAGCGTCTCGGGCCGGGTGAACACGTCCCGGAGCGCCCCGCCCGACACCGACACCCCGGCGCTGAACAGCGCGAACAGCGGTACGGCGAGCCCGGCCGACAGCGGCCGCACCAGATGCTCGATGCGCTCGCCCGGCGAGTGCTCCTCGCCCTCGCGGGTGGTGCAGCGCAGCATCAGGCCCATCGCCACGCCGGCGATGGTGGCGTGCACACCGCTGTTGTACATCAGCGCCCAGACAACGACCGCCAGCGGCACGTACACGTACCAGCCGCGCACCCGCGCGCGCAGCAGCAGCCAGAAGACGACCAGCCCGGCGACGGCTCCGCCGAGGACGGCGAAGTCGATCCGGTCGGTGAAGAAGACGGCGATGATCAGGATCGCGAAGAGGTCGTCGACGACCGCCAGGGTCAGCAGGAAGGCGCGCAGGGCGCTGGGCAGCGCGGTGCCGATGACCGCGAGGACGGCCAGCGCGAAGGCGATGTCGGTGGCGGTGGGCACCGCCCAGCCCTCGGTGGAGCCGTGCCCGACGAGGTTGGTCAGGGTGTAGACGAGCGCGGGTACGGCCATCCCGCACAGCGCGGCCACCACGGGCAGCACCGCCGCCCTGGGATCGCGCAGGTCACCGGCGACCAGCTCGCGCTTGAGCTCGATCCCCGCGACGAAGAAGAAGACGGCGAGCAGCCCGTCGGCGGCCCAGTGCGCCACGGACAGGTTCAGGCCGACGGCGGCGGGGCCGAAGTGGAAGTCGCTGACGGACTCGTAGCCGTGGCGCAGTGCCGGGATGTTCGCCCAGATCAGCGCGGTGACGGCGGCGGCGAGGAGGAGGACGCCGCCCACGGTCTCGGTGCGCAGCGCGTCCGCGACGACAGTCCGCTCGGGCAGGGACAGGCGCCCGAAGACCTTGCGGCCGGTGCGCGAGGTGGGGGACGCGGTGTCACGGGGGGCGGCCACGGTGGAGACCTCCGGGTGTGGTGGGCAGGGCTGAGCACATGCCGACCAGACTTCCCGGCGCACCTTGAGGCTCTTTCACATCGAGCTTTGTTTAGATTACCTAAGGTTGCCGCGGGATGCATCAGGTGATCTGAACATTAGGCGCAAAAGGGGTGCCCGGCGTGTTCGCGCCGGGCACCCCTTCCTGCCGGTCCCGCGGCCGGGCGGGCGGCGTGGCCGCCGCCCGCCGTCCGGCCCTAGTCCTCGCTCGACGCCGCCGGGAGCTTCGCCTGGATGAAGTCCATGACCGTGGAGTCGGTCAGGGTGGTTACGTCACCGAGCTGACGGTTCTCGGCGACGTCCCGCAGGAGCCGGCGCATGATCTTGCCGGAGCGGGTCTTCGGCAGCTCCGCCACCGGCAGGATCCGCTTCGGCTTGGCGATCGGGCCGAGCGTGGCGCCGACGTGGTCACGCAGCGCGCCGATCAGCTTGTCGTCCTCGGACGCCGAACCGCGCAGGATGACGAAGGCGACGATGGCCTGGCCGGTGGTCTCGTCGGCGGCACCGACGACCGCCGCCTCGGCGACCGACGGGTGCGAGACGAGCGCCGACTCCACCTCGGTGGTGGAGATGTTGTGGCCGGACACCAGCATCACGTCGTCCACCCGGCCCAGCAGCCAGATGTCTCCGTCGTCGTCCTTCTTCGCGCCGTCACCGGCGAAGTACTTGCCCTCGAAGCGTGACCAGTAGGTGTCGATGAACCGCTGGTCGTCGCCCCAGATGGTGCGCAGCATCGACGGCCACGGCTCGGTGAGCACGAGGTAACCGCCGCCCCCATTGGGCACCTCGTTCGCGTCGTCGTCCACGACGGTCGCGCTGATGCCGGGCAGCGGGCGCTGCGCCGAGCCGGGCTTGGCCTCGGTGGCGCCGGGCAGCGGCGAGATCATCATCGCCCCGGTCTCCGTCTGCCACCAGGTGTCCACGACCGGGGTGGCGTCGGCGCCGATGTGCTTCCGGTACCAGATCCACGCCTCGGGGTTGATCGGCTCGCCGACGGAGCCGAGGACCCGCAGGGACGACAGGTCGAACTGCGCGGGGATGTCGTCGCCCCACTTCATGAACGTACGGATCGCGGTCGGCGCGGTGTAGAGGATCGTGACCCGGTACTTCTCCACGATCTCCCAGAAGCGGCCCTGGTGCGGAGTGTCCGGGGTGCCCTCGTACATGACCTGCGTCGCGCCGTTGGCCAGCGGCCCGTACACGATGTACGAGTGCCCGGTGACCCAGCCGACGTCCGCCGTGCACCAGAAGACGTCCGTCTCCGGCTTCAGGTCGAACACCGCCCAGTGCGTGTACGCCGTCTGGGTCAGGTAGCCGCCGGAGGTGTGCAGGATGCCCTTCGGCTTCCCGGTGGTGCCCGAGGTGTAGAGGATGAACAGCGGGTGCTCCGCGTCGAACGCCTCCGGCGTGTGCTCGGCGGACTGCCGCTCCACCAGCTCGTGCCACCACACATCCCGCTCGCCGTCCCAGGCGACGTCCTGCCCGGTGCGGCGCACCACGAGCACGTGCTCGACGTTGTCGACCTTGGTGATCGCCTCGTCCACGGCCGGCTTGAGCGCGGACGGCTTGCCGCGCCGGTAGCCGCCGTCGGAGGTGATGACGACCTTGGCGTCGGCGTCCTGGATTCGGGTGGCGAGCGCGTCCGCCGAGAAGCCGCCGAACACGACCGAGTGCGCCGCGCCGATCCGGGCCGAGGCCAGCATCGCGATCGCGGTCTCCGGGATCATCGGCATGTAGATTGCGACCCGGTCGCCCTTGCGGACACCGAGCTCCAGCAGGGCGTTGGCCGCCTTGGAGACCTCGTCCTTCAGCTCCGCGTAGGTGATCGAGCGGCTGTCGCCGGGCTCGCCCTCGAAGTGGATGGCGACCCGGTCCCCGTGCCCGGCCTCGACATGCCGGTCCACGCAGTTGTACGCGACGTTCAGCTCGCCGTCCTTGAACCACTTCGCGAACGGCGGGTTCGACCAGTCCAGCGTCTCGGACGGTTCCTTGGCCCAGGTCAGCCGACGGGCCTGCTCGGCCCAGAAGCCGAGCCTGTCAGCCTTGGCCTGTTCGTACGCCTCTGCCCCGACGTTGGCGTTCGCGGCCAGGTCGGCGGGCGGCGCGAAGCGTCGCTCCTCCTTCAAGAGGTTGGCCAGGCTTTCGTTGCTCACGACATCTCCCTTTCCCAGGGTGTCCGTTGTGTCCCAGGCCACAGCTCATCAGACGCGGGGGTCCGATGACAAGGGTCGACGGCAAAATTGGTTTAGACCTGTCGACCGACTCGGCGGTCAAACCGGACTCCGCAGCTCCGGGGCCCTTCCGCTCTCCTGCTCAGCCTCCTCCCCCGCCTCCTTTCCCGCAGCTCCCTCCACATGCTCGAACACCGCGGTGCCGTCCCCGCTCCTCTCGAGCAGATAGGCCTGCGCCTCGCCCACGTGGAAGTACATTCCGTGCAGCTCCAGCGCGTCGGCCGCCAGAGCGCGAGCGACCGTGTCGTGCGCCCGCAGGTGCTCCAGCTGCTGGACCACGTTGGTCAGGCACAACTGCTCCACCGCGTCGGCGGCTGGCCGCCCGGCCAGCCGCGGCCGGTCACGGTGGTCGCCGGCCACCCGGGCGAGGCTCGGCCGCCCATGCCCGAGCCACCGCTTCAGCGGGGTCACCGCGCCCCCGGGCTCGGCGGTCAGCAGCGCCTGCATGGCCCCGCACCCGGAGTGCCCGCACACCGTGATCGACCGCACCCCGAGCACGTCCACCGCGTACTCGATGGCGGCCGCCACCGAGTGGTCGCCGTGCTCCTCGCCCGGCGGCGGCACCAGGTTGCCGATGTTGCGGACGACGAACAGGTCGCCGGGACCGCTGGAGGTGATCATCGACGTGACCAGCCGGGAGTCGGCGCAGGTGAGGAAGAGCTGCGAGGGCCGCTGTCCCTCCCGTGCCAGCCGCGCCAGTTCCTCGCGCACCAGCGGGGCGGTGTTCCGCTGGAACGAGCTGATGCCACGAGCGAGTTCATGAGTGACGAGCGTGGTGGGAGCCTGCGCGAAGCAGGCCTGGTGGTTGCGCCAGGGCGTCCAGGGCCGGCACCGGCACACCGCGGACGGGCCGGGATCCGACGAGCGGAATCTGTCGCGCCGGCCGGTCAGCTCGGCGGTCCCGCCCCGCGCGGTGTGCGTGTTCTGCCAGTCCTGCAGTGACTCGTACGCCGCGTGGTCCATGAACGAGCCGTCCAACTCCACGACGGCGTGGACGCCTTGGGGTACGAGATGCAGGGCTCTGCTGAGCCGGGGTACGGCGAGGAACGTCAGCTGGCCTCGTACGTGTACGTGATGGACTCCTTCCTTCTCCGTGTGCGTGATACGGGTATGGGCGAGGCGGTGCAGGGCGAGGGCGACCGCCACGGCGACCCCGAGGGCCACGCCCTCCAGGACCCCGAAGATCACCACGCCGAGTGTGGTGGCGGCGTACACCAGCACTTCACGGTGGCGGGTGACCGTGCGGATGTGGTTCAGGGACACCATCTGGATACCGACGGCCATCACCAGGGCGGCGAGCGAGGCGAGCGGGATCCACTCCAGGAGCGGGACCATCAGCAGTGCGGCGACTACTACGAAAACGCCGTGCAGCATCGTGGAGTTCCGGCTCACCGCACCTGAATTCACATTCGCGGTGCTCCGCACGGCCACCCCCGCCACGGGCAGTCCGCCGAGCGCCCCCGAGACGATGTTGGCGGCGCCCTGGCCGAGGAGCTCGCGGTCGAGGTCCGAGCGCCCGACGTGGGCCTGGGGCCCGGGCCGGGCAGCGACCAGCTTGTCCACGGCGACCGCGCCGAGCAGCGACTGCACGCTGCACACCAGCGTGGTGGTGAGCACGGCGGCGGCGATGCCGAGCCCCGGGCCCTCGGGCAGTCCGGCCAGCGCGTGACTGCTCCAGGTCGGCAGGTCGACCCGGGGCAGGACCAGTCCGGTCAGCGCGGCGGTGACGGTGGCTCCGGTGACGGCCACCAGGGCGGCCGGGACCCCGCGCAGCAGCCGGCCGGCGCGGCCGGGGACGCGCGGCCAGGCCAGCAGCAGGGTCAGGGTCATGGTGCTCATCGACACGGCGGCCGGGTCCAGGGCCGCCAGTTGGGCGGGCAGGGCACGCAGGTTGGCGAGGACGGAACTGTCCGGGCTGCCGCCGAGGACGATGTGCAACTGGGCGACGGCGATGGTGACACCGATGCCGGCGAGCATGCCGTGCACCACGGCGGGGCTGACGGCGAGCGCGCCGCGGGCCACGCGCAGGCAGCCCAGGCCCAGTTGGGCGAGTCCGGCGAGGACGGTGATGCCGCAGGTGGTCCGCCAGCCGTAGCGGTGGATGAGGTCGGCGGTGACCACCGTGAGTCCGGCGGCGGGGCCGCTGACCTGCAGCGGGCAGCCGCCGAGCCGGCCGGCGACCAGTCCGCCGACAGCGGCGGCGACCAGGCCGGCCTGGAGCGGGGCGCCGGTCGCGAGGGCGATGCCGAGGGACAGGGGCAGGGCGATCAGGAAGACCGCGAGGGACGCGGACAGGTCGGCGCCCTGGACGGGGCGGCGACGCGGGGCCCGGGGCGGGCTGTGCGGCGGGTGGGAGTGGTGGGTGTGGGTGGGCGCGCAGGCCGTCATGGTCCCGTCTCCTCCGGGTGGCGCGGTCGCGTACTGGGTGGTTCCCCGCCGGTGCGGGGGCTCGGTCGCGGCCGTGGGGTCACGGCGTGCAGCGGCGGGATGAGATCAACGCTTCGTAAACGAACCGTAATGCCGAGTAAAGGTCATGCATAACTTTTAGTCGCAAATGGGGTAAATAGTCACCTCTATGGGCGAAGCGATCATTTCATCGGCTTGTCGTACTAATTCCTTCTCGGGCCCGTGCGACCTTGGCGGCGCTGTCGGTACAACCCGGCACATCACCGGAAAACGCCCTCATCAGCGTTTGCCTGAGAGAAGGAAGAAGGTGGGGCGGAAGATGGCCGCCACCCAGAGGATCGCCGCGGGCGCCATGGTCGCCGCGGCCTGTACCGCGTCGCTGGCCGGTTGCTCGTCCGGCGGCAACGGCCCGAAGGAAGGAGCGTCCGGCCCGCGGCAGGGGGCGCCGGCGCCCAACAGCGTGCTCCGTCTGATCGGCGACGGGTCCACCGCGTACACCGGCGGGCAGCCGCACCTGCCCGTCCCCGAGCGGCTCAAGTCCGGTCAGAAACCTCCTCAGTTCGTGGTGTTCTCCTGGGACGGTGCGGGGGAGGACAGCCAGAAGCTGTTCTCCCACTTCCGCAAGGTCTCCAAGGAGAACAACGCGACGATGACGTACTTCCTCAGCGGCGTGTACCTGCTGCCGGAGGAGAAACGCGAGCTCTACAGACCGCCGCAACACGCCCCGGGCAGCTCGGAGATCGGCTTCAACGACGCGCAGGGCATCTCCGACACCCTCAAGCAGGTGCGGCTGGCCTGGCTCGAGGGCAACGAGATCGGCACCCACTTCAACGGCCACTTCTGCGGCCCCGACGGCGGCGTCGGCGAGTGGTCGGTGCAGGAGTGGAAGAGCGAGATCGCCCAGGCCAAGCAGTTCGTGAAGAACTGGCGGACCAACACCGGCATGAAGAAGGCCGCCCCCCTGCCCTTCGACTACGACAAGGAGCTGATCGGCGCCCGAACCCCCTGCCTGGAGGGGCAGAAGAACTTCAGGAAGGCGGCCCACCAGCTGGGCTTCCGCTACGACTCCAGCGGAGTCGACGACCAGGTGTGGCCGGAGAAGAGGGAAGGCCTGTGGGACCTGTCGATGCAGCTGGTCCCCTTTCCCGGGCACACCTACGAGCAGTTGACCATGGACTACAACTTCATGGTCAACCAGTCCGGCACACAGACCCAGGGCGACCCCGACATGTACGACTACTGGGGCGACCAGATGCGTGACGGCCTACTCAAGGGCTTCTACCGGGCCTATGACGGCAACCGCGCCCCGATGATCATCGGCAACCACTTCGAGTCCTGGAACGGCGGCACCTACATGCGCGCCATCGACGAGGTGGTGAAGGAGGTGTGCAACAAGCCCGAGGTGCGCTGTGTCTCCTTCCACCAGCTCGCCGACTGGCTGGACGCGCAGGACCCGCGGACGCTGGCCGAACTGCGCACCCTGAAGGTGGGTGAGGCGCCCCGGCAGGGCTGGGCGTCCCTCCTGTCCGGGCGCCCGGCTCCGGCGCCGAAGGGCGCCCCCGGGGCGCCGGCGGTCAAGCGGTAGGCGTCACACCGAAGCCGCCAGGCCCTCACCGAGCACGAACCCGGGGTCGACCTGCGCCGCCAGGTCGGCCCCGGTGCGCTCGTTGCCCCAGGCCTCCGCGTTCCGCAGGTGGAAGTGGACCATCTGGCGCGTGTAGCGCTCCCAGTCGCGCAGTTCGTACGTGGCGTCGGCGGCGGCCCGGAGGGTCTGCAGGGAGCGGACGTTGGCCTCCTCCAGGAGGCCGAACCGGGGCGGGTGGCCCTTCTCCATGGCGCGCACCCAGTCCGAGTGCCCAACCGTCACCAGCAGGTCGTCACCGGCCTCCGCACGGAGGAAGTCGATGTCGTCCTGCCCTTGGACCTTGTTGCCGACGACCTTCAGGGCCACGCCGAAGTCGCGCGCGTACTCCTTGTACTGGCGGTAGACGGAGACCCCCTTCCGGGTCGGCTCGGCGACGAGGAACGTCATGTCGAAGCGGGTGAACAGGCCGGAGGCGAAGGAGTCCGAACCCGCCGTCATGTCGACCACGACGTACTCGTCGGGGCCGTCGACGAGGTGGTTCAGGAACAGCTCCACCGCTCCCGTCTTGGAGTGGTAGCAGGCGACCCCCAGGTCGGCGTCCGTGAAGGGGCCGGTGACCATCAAACGGACGGCGCCACCGTCGAGTTCCACCGGGCGGGCACAGGCGTCGTACACCGCGTTCGGCTCCGGCACCCGCACCAGCCGAGAGCCCTCGCCGGGCGGGGTCGTCTTGATCATCGTCGCGGCGGAGGCGATGCGCGGGTTGGAGCCGCGCAGATGGTCCTTGATCAGCGACAGTCGCTCGCCCATCGCGGGCAGCGCGGCCGCCTGCGCCTCGTCGAGGCCGAGCGCGGGTCCGAGGTGCTGGTTGATGTCGGCGTCGATGGCCAGTACCGGGGCGCCGGTGGCCGCGAGGTGGCGGATGAAGAGGGAGGAGAGCGTGGTCTTGCCGCTGCCGCCCTTCCCGACGAAAGCAATTTTCATGTTCACGAACAGTAGTGAACCGATAGCTGTATGTGTCAGACGGAGTGAAGAAGACCACTCCTTCGTGGGGTGGGGTGGTGGGATGCGTAATGTCGTACTCATGAGTACGACAGGCGCGACCGCCGATCCGCTCGCGGCCCTGGGCTCGCTGCCCGGTGTGGCCGAGTCCGTGGAGTCCGTGCGCAAGGCCGTGGACCGGGTCTACGGGCACCGGGTCATGCGTCGCCGCAGCAACGAGATCACCTCCGAGGCCGCCCTGCGCGGCTCCCGAGGCTCGGCCGCGCTGTCCGGCGCCGACTGGGCCCTGGAGGAGGTGCGGCGGCGCTCCGACTTCAGCACCGACGCCGAGGCGATGGTCATGGGCGCGGCGCTCAGGCTGACCGCCGAGGCGGGTCAGCTGCTGTCCATCTGGCGGCAGTCGCCCCTTCGGGTGCTGGCCCGGCTGCATCTGGTGGCCGCCGCGACCCAGGGCGACGAGGTCGGCCGTCCGCGCCGGGCGGGCGAGCCGGTCGACGAGCCGCTGCTCGAGCTGCCGCTGCCGGACGCCCGGGAGGTGTCGGGCCGGCTGGAGGGCCTGGCGGACCTGATCATCGCGGGCTCCTCGGCACCGGCGCTGGTCACCGCGTCGGTGGTGCATGGGGAACTGCTCGCACTGCGCCCCTTCACCTCGCACAACGGCCTGGTCGCGCGCACGGCCGAGCGGATCGTCCTGATCGGCAGCGGACTCGACCCCAAGGCGGTCTGTCCGGCCGAGGTGGGCCACGCCGAGTTGGGCCGCGCCTCCTACCTGGCCGCGCTCGACGGGTATGTCTCCGGCACCCCCGAGGGCATGGCGGCCTGGATCGCCCACTGCGGCCGTGCGGTCGAGCTCGGAGTGCGCGAGTCCACCGCGGTCTGCGAGGCGCTGCAGCGCGGGGCCGCCTGAGCCGCGAGCGGCGGGGGCATGCGAAAGGCCCCCGGTAGGGGGCCCGGACAGGGTTGCGGCGGTACGAGTTCTCGTACCGCCGCTGGCATGCTCACCGGGTTACCAAGCGTCCTCGATATGTGCCCATCAGGTCGGGGACTTTGCCCGTCACCTGGTGCGGCTGGCCCGTAATCGACGGGTCGACGTCGCGTGGGTGCCCGGTGTTCATGCGGAGTCCGTGGGGCCATGTGCGTAGTAGTAGGGGATCCTCACGGATGTCCTTTGGTCTCGCGGGCCTGAACCCTTTGTACTGCACCCCCGGAGCAAGTGGAACCCCTGCCCGCACATCTTTACTTTCAGGTCCAAACGGCGTGAATCGGTCAGGAGGTGATGCTCCGGCGCCGGCTCGCGTACCAGACGAGGCCCGCGGTCGCGGCCGCCGCTCCTACGGCCGCCGCCGCGACGAGGGCCGGACGGGGCGGTACGGAGAATCCGGGCAGCCGCTGCTTGAGCCGGACCGGCCGGGCGAACTCCAGGACCGGCCACCCGCGTGCGACCGCCTCGCGGCGCAGCGCGCGGTCCGGGTTCACGGCGTGCGGGTGCCCGACCGCCTGGAGCATGGGCAGATCGGTCGCCGAGTCGCTGTAGGCGTAGCAGCGGTCCAGGTCGTATCCCTCGGACACGGCCAGCTCCCTGACTGCCTCGGCCTTGGTCGGGCCGTACGCGTAGTACTCCACCTCCCCGGTGAAGCAGCCGTCGTCGCCGACCACCATGCGCGTGGCCACCACGCGGTCGGCGCCCAGCAGCTCCCCGATCGGCTCGACCACCTCGGCGCCCGAGGTGGACACGATCACCACGTCGCGTCCGGCCGTGTGGTGCTCCTCGACGAGGGAGGCGGCCTCGTCGTAGATGATCGGGTCGATCAGGTCGTGCAGGGTCTCGGCGACGATCTCCTTCACCTGCTGGACGTTCCAGCCTCGGCACAGCGCGGACAGGTACTGGCGCATCCGCTCCATCTGATCGTGGTCGAGACCGCCGACCAGGAAGACGAACTGGGCATATGCGGTACGCAGCGCGGCCCTGCGGTTGATCAGTCCACCCTGGTAGAAGGACTTGCTGAAGGTGAGCGTGCTCGACTTCGCAATGACCGTCTTGTCCAGGTCAAAGAAGGCTGCTGCGCGGGGCAAGGAGCGGTTTTCCACGTCCCTGAGCATAGGCGCCCACCATTCGGCGTAAGGTGGGGCGCGTGGGTTTGCCTGAGAAGGCTCTCGGGTACACCATGGAAGTCACGGATCGTTCGCGACCGTGCTAACCCGGCCCGACTCCTCCCCCCCCGAGTCGGCCGTGGGGACGACCCCCGCTCTCCCCCCCGGCGGGGGTCGTCGCATGTCCGGACGGGTTTTTCTCCCCTTTTCAACATGTCTCGCGGCCGGTCGCGTGCAGCACCGACCGGCCTTCGTCATGCCCGTGACCCGTCACGGAAAGTAACCGACGCGCTGCTCTGTGGAAGTCGCGGAGAGGCCGGCTCAGAGGTCACCGGTATGGGTGACGGCGATATTCACAACCGCTGAGTTGTCCACGGTTTTCGACCAAGATCCACACGATTTTCCGGATCGCCGCACCGTGATTCCCACGCGCTCCGACGGCGGCGAGTTCATGGCCGGTTCCGATTGCCGGAGTGCCTATGGCCGGTTTCTGTCGCCCTGCAAAGGACGCCGCTTGCCGGTTCTTCACATCTTTGGGAATCGCGGGGCCGCGGAGGCCGCGCGGAAGACATGGGAAGGGGGAGCACACGTGACCGGAACCGTCGCCCGCGACCCGTCACCGGCCACCGGAGGCCTGCCGGGACGGCCGCTCATCGTCACCGAGGACGCGGATCTCCTGGACGATCTGCTGCGCCTGTGCGCGGCCGCGGGCGCCACGCCCGAGGTGCATCACGGTGTACCCGATCACGGCGGTGGCTGGGAAGCGGCCCCGCTCGTCCTGGTCGGCGACGACGCGGCCCGCCGACTGCGCGGAGCGGCGCGCCGGCGCGGAGTGGTGCTGGTCGGCCGTGACCAGGACGACTCCGGGGTGTGGAGAAGGGCCGTACAGATCGGCGCCGACCACGTCCTGGTGCTGCCCGACGGGGAGCAGTGGCTGGTCGACCGCATCGCCGACGTCGCCGAGGGCGTCGGCCGCCCGGCCCTGACCGTCGGGGTCGTCGGCGGCCGTGGCGGGGCCGGCGCGTCCACACTGGCCTGCGCCCTCGCCGTCACCTCCGCTCGCGAGGGGCTGCGCACCCTCCTCGTCGACGCCGATCCGCTGGGCGGCGGACTCGACGTGCTCCTCGGCGGGGAGAGCGCCGAGGGACTGCGCTGGCCTGCCTTCGCCGCCTCCCGCGGCCGGGTCGGCGGCGGCGCGCTGGAGGAGTCACTGCCCCGGTTGCACTCGCTTCGGGTGCTCAGCTGGGACCGCGGCGACTGCGTGGCCGTCCCGGCCCAGGCCGTCCGCGCGGTGCTCGCCGCCGCCCGGCGGCGCGGCGGCACGGTCGTCGTCGACCTCCCGCGCCGCCTGGACGACGGGGTCGCCGAAGCCCTCGCCCAGCTCGACCTGGCGCTGCTCGTCGTCCCGGCCGAACTGCGGGCGGTCGCGGCCGCCGGCCGGGTCGCCTCGGCGCTCGGCATGGTCGTACGGGATCTGCGCGTGGCGGTCCGCGGGCCGTACGCGCCCGGCCTTGACGACCGTGAGGTCGCCCGGCTGCTCGGCCTGCCCCTGGCCGGCGAGGTGCCCGTCGAACCGGCCCTGCAGCGCGCGCACGGCACCCCGAAGCCGCCCGCCGTGACCGGCCGCGGCCCGCTGGCCCGCTTCTGCACCACCTTCTGGGAACAGGCGCTGGTCGAGGCGGGAGGCCCCCGATGACACCGCCCGGACTCGACCGGGCCGACGTCACGGGCCTGCTGGACGGGGTCCGCCGCCGACTGGCCGAGAGCGGCGCCGAACCGACCCCGGCGCGCGTCGCCCAGGCACTGCGCGAACAGGGCCGGGTCCTCGGTGACGCCGAGGTGCTCGGCGCGGCCGAGCAACTGCGGTCGGAACTCGTCGGAACCGGCCCGCTGGAGCCGCTGCTCGCCGATCCGAGCGTCACCGACGTCCTTGTCTCCGCCCCCGACCGGGTGTGGGTGGACCGTGGCGGCGGCCTGGAGCTGACCCCGGTGGCCTTCCCGGACGCGGCGGCAGTACGGCGTCTCGCGCAGCGGCTGGCCGCCGTGGCCGGTCGCCGGCTGGACGACGCCCGGCCCTGGGCCGATGCCCGGCTGCCCGACGGGACCCGGCTGCACGCGGTGCTGCCCCCGGTGGCCGTCGGCTGCACCTGCCTGTCCCTGCGTGTCGTGCGGCCCCGGGCGTTCACGCTCGGGGAACTGGTCGAGGCGGGCACCGTGCCGCCCGGCGGGGACCGGATTCTGCGGGCGCTGCTCGGGGCCCGGCTGTCCTTCCTCGTCAGCGGAGGCACCGGCAGCGGCAAGACGACGCTCCTGAGCGCGTTGCTCGGTCTGGTCGAGCCCGGTGAACGGATCGTGCTCGCAGAGGACTCGGCGGAGCTGAGACCGGACCACCCGCACGTCGTACGGCTGGAGACCCGGCCGGCCAACCAGGAGGGTGCCGGTTAGGACAAGAGTTTGTAGATGTCTCTCTGTCTCGCCGGTACCTCGTGAGTGACTGTTAGGTTCAAGTGATCATTCATGTCTCAGAGGTGAGGGCTTCGTGGAGTACTTCTTCGTGTCGCACGCCAAGGTGCGCCGGCACGCGGGTGCCGTCGACGGGGTGGATCTGGACTGGGTCGAGTACGTGACCCGCTCGGGGGCGCTCAAGGAAGGCACGCCGTTCTTCCTGGGTCCGGACATGCGTCCGCTGGAGCCGTTGACCTCCTGTTTTTACGAGTTGGCCAAGCGCCTGGAGGCGGGTTCGCTCCAGGACTACGCGTATGACCTGATGGACCTGGTCGACTTCCTTGAACGGCTGGATCCACCGACGGATCTGCTGTCAGCCACGGAGGACGACCTCGTCGCGTACAAGGACGAGCTGATGGAGCACCGGGACGAGCCGGTGTCGGCGGCGACGTGGATGCGTCGGCGGGCCGCGATCCACAACTTCTACGACTGGGCCGTCGAGGGCGTGAAGCTGCTGGACCGGTATCCGTATCAGCGTCGCAAGAACGGCAAGGACGTTCTGTCCGAGTCCGTCGTCAACGATCTCGATGTCCGGCATCTGACCTATTCGCAGTGGCGGTTCTTGAAGCAGGTGGGGCTGCGTGGCCTGTTGCCGGACGAGCGGGTGGACCGGTCGTTCCGTGGGGCGACGCCGTTGCGCAACAGCGCGGCGGCGGAGCTGGCGGTGACGACCGGTATGCGTCTGCGGGAGTTCAGCACCCTTCTCGACATTGAGGTCGGGCCACCGCGCCGCGACGGTTCGGCGGCGCTGGTGGACCTGAAGAAGATGGCCAAGTACAAGCTGCCTCGCACGGTAGAGATCCAGCACGCCACGCTGAGGGAGATCGACTTCTACCGGCGCACGGAGCGGGCGAAGGCCGTGCATGCTGCGGCCCGCACGCTGCACCGCCGCCGGGCGGAGCTGTTCGTCGTCGACGACATCAACTCCCGTCAGGGCAAGGTAAGCGGCGTCCTGCACGGTCGCCGGCGGACCTTCGTGATCAATGACATGGATGTGGCCACGCGCCGGATCGCGGTCATGGAAGGGGACCGGGGACTGGAGCCGATGGCACTGTTCGTCGGCCGTGGCGGGCGCATGCTCTCCTCGCAACGCTGGCATCAGATCTTCGAGGATGCCCACATGCGGGCTCTGCGGATCAGCGAGGAGCATCAGCTCGAGACGGTGGTACCACGAGCATTCAAGATCCACGATCTGCGTCACACGTTCGCGATCTACATGCTTCAGTTGCTGACCGAGCTCGTGGCCGAGCAGGAGGCAGAGTTGCGGCGCATGGGCGGACACACCGCCTACCTGGCCGATCACATCAGCAAGTCGCCGCAGCTGACGGTTCAGCGCTTGCTCGGCCATCACCAAGCGACGTCGACCATGCGTTACCTGCGCTACATCCGCAAGACGAACCTGTTGGTCGCCCGGGCGATCGCGGACTGGAATGCCCAGGACACCACCTACGCCGACTATGCGGCCCGCCTGACGCCGGGGAGGGCTGCCTGATGCCGCGTCGGGGAGAACGCAAGAGCCGCCCACGTCCCACCATTGCCGCCAAGCCACCGGCTCCGCCTGGGCGGATCGCGGTCCGCGAACTCGTCTATGTCTACCGGCACCAGCGGATGGCCCACCGGATCGATCCGGCGGAGTTCCAGTGCTCGCTGCTGGCGGGCCAACTGGCCGATGCCTGGCTGGACTATCACCACAAGGCGGGCCTGACCTCGAGCAACACCTATATTGCCGCGATCCGCAGCTTTCTGAAGTTCGCCGACACACATCTGGCGGCCGCCGGACTCGATCCGGGCGAAGCCCGGCTCGACGGCGGCCCCATCGACCTGGCCGAGGTCATCTACCAGTGGGAGGAAGATCTCCTGCCCCGCTACAAGCCGACCTCGAACCGGCCGAACGTGTTGGCCGGGGCACTGCTGATCCTCGTGGGTCACCGGGCGGTCCGGGACGCGAAGGTGCCCGAGCGTCTGCGGCTGCGGGCGGAAGGGCCGCCGACGTTCCGGGGCGGCTCGAGCGAGCCGTTGGACGAGTTCGCCAATCACGAGCGTCTGCTCCTGCGGGACGCTGCCCAAGCCGACATCCGGGCCCTTGAGAAACGGCTCGCCGCCGGCCGGGCTCTGCTGGCTGAGGGCCAGGACCCGCGGAGTGGGGGCTGGCGGTCGCTGCCCAATCTGGTCTGGGCGGCCCGGCACGGCGTGCTGGACATGCCCGCTCTGCTGTCTCAGCTCCCGGCGCACTTCAAGTGGTGGCCGAAGCCGTTGAGGGACGTGGTGATCGACCCGCTCTACATGGCCCGCTTCGGTGGGAAGTACGGCGTGATGACCACGGTCAGCGGCCTGCTGTTCCCCTGCGAACTCGACCTGCAGCCCTTCCGGGTCCTGCTCCTGCTGGCCATGGGCGACGCCACCTCCGAGGAGGTGCACGATCTCGCCCTGGGCGACCTGGAGTTCAGCGACGAGGGGGTCCGGGTGCTGCAGACCAAACTGCGGGCCCAGCGGGTCCGTCCGCATCTGCACAGCAACGACGGGCCGCGGGAGAACGAGCGGCCTCTGGAGGAGGACGAGGCACCTGGTGAGTCCGCCTACCCCGGCACCGGCAACTGGGACGTCCCCGGACTCCTGCGGCGCCTGATCGCGGTGAACACCATGACGCGGGAGGCATTCGAGACCGATCCGTGGCTGTTCACAGCCGTCGAATCCACCGACTATCGGCGTCGCATGGCCGCGGGGCGGGCGATGTTCAAGTTCTCCGGGCGCCGGTTCACAGACTGGATTGCCACCCATCCGGACATGGAAGGCGAGCCGGTGAAGATCTCCCAGCCGCACGACGTCCGGCGGCTGCGGAAGACGTCGAAGACCACGCGGGTCGCCGCCCTGGGCGGCAGCTTGAGCGACCTGGCCGGGGACGACCACCACATCGAGGTCTTCCGAGGCCACTACGCGCACGGCACTACCGCGCACGTTCTGGCAGGCAGGGCCGTCAACCGGGCCCAGCGCGAAGTCTTCAGCAAGATCAAACCAGGAAAGCCCGTGCTGGTCACCGAGGGGGCCGAGGCCATGCTGGCGGAGCCGGAGACGGCGGCGGAGCTGGGCATCTCGGCTGAGCAGGGGAAAGCCTTGCAGTACGGAGAGCTCGACATGGGTGTCGTCAACTGCCGGGATCCCCACGATTCCCCGCACACGCCCAAGGGCAGGCTCTGCCACGTCGCGCCGGCGATGTGCATGATCTGCCCGAACGCGGTGGTGTTCACCTCGCAGCTGCCTCGGCTGCTGATGCTCGACGACCACATCGCCCACATGCGCAAGGTGCTGGCTCCACCGGTTTGGCAGGCAACCTGGGGCGTTCAGGCGGCTGCGCTCAAGGAAGTGTTCGCTGAGTGCGCGGAACAGCTTCCCGAAGCCCGCCAGCAGATCGAGGAGGGCAAAGCCCGCCTTGATCTGCCGCTCGGAATGCGAACGGAGTACGACCGATGACGACCGCCACGGCAGCCGTTCGTCCCTTGCCCTCACAGACCATCCCCGACGACACACCCGTCTTCGGCGGCCACCGGAACCTCATCCTCGGAGTCGAGGTCCCGCTCTTCGGGCAGGTCCGGAACTGGCCCGGCGACTGCCTTCGTCGGCCGGTGAACCGGGTGAAGAGCGCCTGGCAGGCGTCGTTCCCCACAGACCCGCTCTGGAACCTGCGGACCCGCGAGATCGCGTTCGGGATGCTCAACTCCAGTCACAAGATCCTCCGGGATGTCGGTCTGTTCTTCCGGGCCGAGAACTGGGGCCTGTCTTCGGTCAAGGAGATGTGCGACAAGATGCGGCTCATCGCCAAATGGGCGGTCGAGCAGGAGATGCCCCACGATCTGGCCGCTTGGGCGGCGGACGACTGGCAGGACTACCTCGAACATCACGCACTGACGTCCGGAACGTCGACCCTGGCCAACGCTGTCCTCACGATTCGCCGCCTGCTGGACTTCGCCCCCCTGCTGACCGGCGGCGGCCTGCTTGAGGACCCGTGGCCCGGGAAGTCCGCCTCGGAGGTGGCCGAGCGGACATACACGAGAGAGCTGTCCACCCCCTCCATCCCCCCGGCCATCTGGTGGCCACTCCTCCGGGCCGGCTGGTTCTACATCGACGACATGGCCCCGCAGATCCTTGAACGCCGCGACCAGCAAGCCGCGGCCGTGGCGGCCTCCGCTGGGACACGGCGCCAGACCCATCGTGCTCGGGACATCGACGCGAAGCTCGCCGCCTGGGTGCAGGACCCCACCTCCCTGGTGCCAGTCCACGCCAGGGACTACCGCGGATATCCGGCAGGCACGGTGATGTGGTCGACGCTGAGCCTGTGGCTGACGGGTGGCGTCAGCCAGGGCGTCTTCAAGACCGGCCGAGACTCAGAC
This sequence comes from Streptomyces sp. NPDC058145, assembly GCF_042884245.1. Taxonomy (NCBI): domain Bacteria; kingdom Bacillati; phylum Actinomycetota; class Actinomycetes; order Kitasatosporales; family Streptomycetaceae; genus Streptomyces; species Streptomyces sp. NPDC058145. The sequence goes on from NZ_JBHVUH010000019.1 coordinate 40,762, forward strand.
CGACACCAGATGAGGCGGAGGATGGTGCAGCGGCTGGTCGATGCCGGCCGGGTCCACCCCATCACGGCCGCCGAGGGCCGAGCCGCACTGGGCGATATCGACCGGCCCGTCCGTGGCCGCAACCGGAGGCCCGACGACCTTGATGCCCAGGTACAACAGTGGCTGGCTGACCCGGCGAACCGCATCCCGGTCCGCCGGGAGGCCAGCGTCCACGGGCCAGCCGGAGAGCCGGTCTGGCTAACTCTGGAAGGCCGCGTATTCGGCACAGTGACCAGGTCGAACGTTTTCACGAGCGGCACCGCCCGCACCCGTCAGCGACAGCAATGGGTGCGAGAGGCGATCACCGAGGACCGCACCGACTACATCGAGGACGGCGATCTCGAGCACGCTCTTCGGATGGTCAGAGCGGCCTGCTACATTTTCATCGCCGCACTCACGCTCATGCGCGACAGCGAACTACAGGAGATCGAGCGGGACTCTGTGGTCCAGCACTTCGGCTCCCCGGCGATCGCCTCGCAGAAGGTCAAGCACGATGAATCCCGCCCCCGCCTCAAGTGGTGGATCATCGAGCCGGTCGCACAGGCCGTGGCGGTCGCCGAACGCCTGTCCTGGCACGACAGCCACATCTTCGCCACCCTGGCGCCGCCCAGCAGGGTCCTGCCCGAGGGAACACGCGGCCGCGCCGGCTTCGACGCATTCCGCGACATTGACTTCTTCATCGAGAACATCAACAAGACCCTGGACCGGACCGGACTGGAGGCCATCCCCGAAGGGCTGGTACGGCCCCACATGTTCCGCAAAACCATGGCGATCATCACCGCCCAACAGCCCGACGGAGAAATCGCGCTCGGAATCCAGCTCAAACACGCCGCCCGCCGGGCCCTGGCAAACCGGGTCACCGCCGGGTACGGGAGGATGGACGCGAACTGGAGCAAGGAGTTCGACAACCAGCTCGAGCTGGCAGCCGCCCGCAAGCTCGTCGAACTCCTCAAAGCCCGGCGGCAAGGGGATCTGGTCGCCGTCGGCCCCGGCGCCCCCAGGCTCCACGCCGGCCTGGACAAGGTCATCACGTCCATGGACCGCGACCCGCACCTCCAGGCACAGATCGCGGACGAACGGATGCAGGTCAGCTTGCTGCGAGACGAGTTCGCCCAGCTGCACTTCGGCACGATAAACCACTGTCTGTGGCAGGCGTCGACCGCCGAATGCCAGAACCAACTGCCGGCCGAGCAGCGAGGCAAACAGCCGCTGCTCGGCGCCTGCCAGCCCGGCAAGTGCCGCAACTCGGTGCTGACCTTGAAGAACGCTCCCTACTGGATCGCCGAAGAAGGCGACCTGCAGGACACCCTGCGACACGAACGGCTATCCCAACCGCGGCGTGAGTCCCTCGAGATCCGTCTCGCCGAGGTGCAGTCGGTCACCTCACAATTCGCCACCCTGGAAGGTGACCTCTGATGCCGGTATCCGCAGCGACTGCCACGAAACTGCGTGAAGCCATGGCCCGGCTGCTGGCAGGTGAGCCCCTGCACACGAACGGCGCCCTGACCAAGGAGAACCTGGCCCGCGAGGCCCAAGTCAGCCACGCCACCGTTCACCGGGCTGAGGACATTCTCGCCGAGTGGGACGCCAAGGTCGCCCGCCCAGTCCTGAGAAGCCCGGGGGAAGTCGAACGAGACGAGACGATCGCGAAGCTCCGCCGACAGCTTCGCAAGTCCAAGGCCGAAGTCACAGAACTACAGGGCAAGTGCGATGCCCTCGCCGCAGTGACCGCGAACCTCTACCACGAGAACCTCGCTCTGAAGAGGAAGCTCGGCAACAGCCGGCGGCTGGCCTCCCTCCCGGCCCCGGCTGCAGAGCCCGACACCGTTCGAGCGGACGGCTGAGCACAGAGATCCCTACGCGATGGCACGACGAAGTTGTACGCCACCGGGGACGTTCGTCCGTACTGTCCCTTCAAGGAAGGGAGAGTACGCGGCAATGGGATCAAGCGGTGACCTCAAAACTCGGTGTCGAGTGCTACGGAGCCGACTTCGAGGAGCACTACCGCCGCAAGTGGGTCTCCCCGCTGGCCGGCTGGCACAGCGACCTCAGCATGCACGTCAACCCGCCGGACCTGTCCATCCTGCGCGCCGAGACCACCAGCACTGCACGGATTCAGCACTGCACCGTGAACCCCGCCAACTCCCCGAGCGTCGTAAGGGACTTGCACCCGGGGATGCCGTCCGCGTCGTGCCCCGTGTATCCCTGCGCCTGCTGTTCGGCCGCGTAGGCGGCCTTGGTCTCGTTGCCGAAGTGTCCGGTGGCACCGGAGGGGATGTTGCGCCCGCGGGTGATCAGGGCCTTCTGCAGGGTGCGTACCTCTTCGTTCGTCGCGCCGTACTGCACCCGGGGCAGATGGATCTCCGTGGGTGCCGTCTCGTCGACCCAGGTGAGGTCGGGGTTGGGGTCGGGGCACTTCGGGAGCAGCCGCAGGATGAAGGCGACGACCAGCACGGTGCCGGAGGGTGTGGTGACCGTCTCGCCGTCGGGGGCCGGGGTGTCGGCGATGTCGGCGGAGAGGGCCTCCGCCGGTGGCGGGGTGCCGGGGAACACGTAGTGCCCCATCACGCGCTCGGTTTCCTCGGTCGGGGTGAAGTCGGCGGGGATCTCGTTCCCGTCGAGCGTGGCTGTCTCGTCGAGGGTGGCCGTCTCGCTGGGGATGAGCAGGGCGGTCTGCGGTTCGAGGAAGCCCAGACCCATCGGCTCGCTCTCCCCGGAGGCCGCTTCATCGCCCTGAGCGGAACCGCGGACCACGCTCAGCGACCGGGCGAACACCACGGACTCGACGTAGGACGTGCATCTCCCCGAGGGCGGATCGGCGCCGTCGCACAGGTCCGGCGCGTCCTTGGCGAACCGCCATGCCCGGGACCGCAGCATGGCTGGGTCCAGCCACGGCCGCACCACGCGGACCAGGCAGTACTCGAACGACACCGACTCGATCCCAGCCGCGGTGTCCGGCAGTTCGCTCCGGTCGATCCGCAGCACCGCCCACGGCTCGTTCAGGATCCCGGCGGGGGAGAACCCGGTGACGGCGTACTGGCTGCCGTCGGGCGAGGTGGCCCAGTTGGCCGAGCCAGCCTCCGGCTCGAACTGGCGCCGATAGGCGATCCAGGTCTGTGCCGGATCCTTGTCGCCCAGGCTGTCGAGGTCGAGCAGCGCGGCCTCGACCTCCTTGCGGTGCCCCTTGACCAGCCAGTCCTGCTCCGCCTGGTGCAGCGCGGCGGTCAGTGCCGCTTCCTTCGCGCTGCCCTTGCTCTCCGCCAGCGCGGTCTGCGCCGCCACCACCGCGTGGCCGCAGCTCTGATAGGCGAGGTAGACCGGGGAGGGCGCCCGGGCGCCGCCGGCTTCCCGGTAGAGGAGTTTCTGCGCGGCGGCGTACCGCTTCTGCTCGGGGGGTGTGCGCGTACTGGTGGCGAGTTCGGCCGCCAGGACGTCGCGGTAGATGTCCCACAGATGCTCGACACCGTCCCACGACCACCCGGGGCCCGTCACCGGCACACGGTTGACCAGCTCTGCGAACTCGGCGGCAGTACGGGCCTGTTGGACGGTGGACGCGCCGCTCTCCGCGAAGCGCAGGGCGTCGGCGGTGTACCCGGTGGTCAGGGTGGGGATGCTGACCACCGTGCCGTCCTCCGCGAGGACGTCGCGGATACGTGCGGCCACCGCCGATACCGCACCGGCATCGACACCCTGCGGCGTGACCTCGGGCATGTCCTTCGCCTCCGCTCGCCTTCGGCTGCTCAGTGCGTCAGACGAGGTGCGTCAGACGAAGTCGGATTCGGGGAGATCCGGCAGCGGGTCCGGTGTCTTGCCGAGCAGGTGATTGACGAAGGCGATGACCTGCATTCCGGGTACGGTCAGCGTGGCTCCGTCGGTTTCGGCGTGGTAGTGGTTTCCGCTCTCCTGGTGGCCGTAGCTCCCGCGCAGCGTGAACGGCCCCCAGCCGACACTCGCCGACCCCTCGAACTGGCTGCTGTACTCGTGGTACGCCGCCGAGAACGCGGCGGACTTGATCTTCACGTTGCGGACGAAGACCGCCTGCAGTGGATAGCCGACGAACGTTCCGGTGGGCGGCGTGGCCCCGTCCGACGGCATCTTGTCGAACATCCAGCCGTCGCCCTGGCGCAGCGTCCAGCCCCTGTTGATGAGGAACTCGGGGTAGAACCACGGGCGGATGACCTGGGCCTGCGTCATGTCGTACGCCAGCTCGAAGTCCTCCACCGTCATCGTGGAGTCGAACGAGGTGGTGGTGCTCGCGGCATCGCCACCCGCGTGCCAGAAGCCCCATGCCACGTCTCCGCCGGCGCTCCAGGTCGTGCTCTCGCTGTGCGCTGTGGTGTCCACCATCGAGTGGTTCATCCCGTACCCGGTCCAGCCGCCGGCGGACGCGAAGTCGCCGGGGGCCACCGTCGTGTAGTAGAACCGCTCACCCGGGGCCACGGCGTTTGCCAGGGCGTCCTTGTAGAAGGTCTCCAGATTCGCCTTCCAGAGCATCAGCGACTTCTCGGTGGTCTGGTTGATGTACGCGTTGATCTGGTCCACGTCGTTGCGGTACCCGGTCGAAGCCCAGTCGTCCTCGGCCAGCTTGGCCTGCATGAGGTAGAGCTGTGCGTTGGACGCCCAGTCCATGACCGCGCCGGCTCCCGCGTCTCCCTTGGCGGCGTACGCGGCGACCCGCTTGTTGTTGTACGCCGTCTGGGCGGCGATGTAGGCCATCTCCTTCTGCTTGTACGCCTGCATCATCGGCGAGTCCTCGGTGACCTCCTTGTCCTGCTTCGTGACGAGGTCCTTGATCGTCCGCTTGGTGCGCAGCAGGTCACGGAATTCGTCCAGCCTGGCCTTCTGTTCGTCGTTCAGTTCATGGTTGGCGACCTTGGAGAACTTCAGGATCTGGCCGTAGATCTCGCTCAGCCGCATTCCCGCGTCGTTGCGGTACACGCCCTGCTGCTTGTCGTGGGTGTAGGCCGCGCGCGGATCGGGCACGAAGTCCACCTGCATCGCCCAGTTGTAGGCGTGCTGGAGCTTGGCCTTCTCGACTTCGGCGGTACCGGTGCCCAGGCCCTGTGCGGCGAAGTCGAAATCCTGCTCGGTGTACGGAAGTCCCGGCATGCACCAGGTGATGAAGGAGCTCTTGCTGGGCGGCAGACTGCCGTCACCGCCGCACAGGGTGTCGTACATAGTGTTCCGGAAGATGCCTCCGAGTTGCTGAAGAGTGACTGCCATGACGGACTCCTTGCGTTCCACAGAGAATGGCTGCCGTCCCCCGAGGTGTGCGCGGACCGCAACGCGTGTTCGCGGATCGCGCCGCGTCGGCGTAGCAGCATTCCCACGGGGTCCGGCACTACCGTCCCTGGTGCCGCTCCGCCTGGACGTGGTCGCGTGCGTTCAGGACTGTGAGTGGCCCTATATCAATCGTCAACCCTCTGGACCTGAACGTCCATTCGAGAGGGAGTAGTTGAATTCTGATGCTTGAATTCGCCTGCAGCCTCAAATGCCTCCGCCGCCTCCGAACCTCATTCTGAAACGATCAGTAAGTCGCACGCTTTGTCGCACAGGAGTCGGCTCCGGTTCCCTTACAGAGTCGGGCAGGTGCCGCCGGTCACAGAAAAGAGCGCCGGAAAACCCTTTCCGGAAGCCGCCAGATTGAGAAGGCCGACGAGTTGGTCGGCGGTGGTGGCCGCCTCGGCCGTGCCCGGTGCCAGGAGGGTCATCGACTGCCAGGGTCGGCCGTTGTAGCGGAAACAGAACGGGAACGAAAACAGTTGAATCCCAAAATCAGTCGAGACCGCATTCGGCATCGAGAGCGTGGCGACGGCGGCGTGGCCCGTGGCCTGGTTGTGCTCCTCCGCGGCCGTGATCCCATCCACTTCGGCCGCCAGGTCCTGGGCCACCTGTGTTTCTTCCTCGGGGCACCAGGCACCCCAGACCGGTGACAATTCAAGGGACTCCGTGACGAGCTCGTCGAGCGTGGGCGTCAGATCCGTGTCTTCTCCCATGACGGTTCAACTTTCGTGCGAAGGGACACGCCGCAGCCATTCACACTTCAATATGGGCCCATACATGTCGTGTTGCAACTCCGGACAGGTTGCCGGACTCTTGAGCTGAGGCTAGGAGGCATTACCATGGCGACAGTCTCAGTCAGCTCTCAGACGTTCAATGTGACCGTTTTTCAGGTGTCAGGTACCAACTCCACGGGACTGGGAAGCTCCTTCAATGTCGGAAGCCTCGCGCCCGTTACGGACACGGCACTCGCCACTCCCGGGGTGAAGCTCACCGTCGACGTTCAGGCCGAGAACACCAAGGGCGCGGCCAACTCGCTCACCGTTGCCGTGATCGACCCGTCGGGAAGCAACGGCTTCTTCGGTGAGGGCGCGATCAGTTGGGAGGACGGAGACTCCGGCGTCGCTTGGATCGAGTTCACCGGGTTTCCGCTCCAGGCCGACCAGGTGACTGAGACGGGAGAGTGCGGACTCTCACTGCAGACCTCAACCGAGGACGTGAGCGTGCGGGTGTTCACCGAGTGAGCGCCCCAGCCACGCCGAGCAACGCTGACCACCAGGTAGCCCCGCCGCCACCCCCTACACCCACCTCCTGGAGCGCGGCCCCGCTGGGTGGCGTCAGTGAGGAGCCGTCGCACCGCACAGGGATGTGATCCTATGAGCGGGACAGTCCCCGGATCTCGCCGCGCAGTTGCGGACCGAGTTGGCCGGAGTCCTGCCCCAGCTGGGCGGGCTCGATGTCGCGCAGAGGCGCCGAAAGCTGGCGGGGGCCCTCATCGGGCCCGAGGCGCAGTTGACGCCCTCCGCGCTGCTGTCCCGTATCAGCGCGCCCGAGACCGATCAGGCCGGCGACCTGTGGCCCAAGCTGCTGGCACTGCTCGCCGACGCGGCGGTCGGCGCGATTCCGGACTGGAGCCTCACCGTTTCGGACGTCCTCGTCGTCACCGCGAACGACGTCCAGGTCCTACGCGACACCCTGCCGCCGGAGATCTCCTTCACCGTGCACCTGGGCACGCTCCAACTCGCAGACGTGCTGCGGGTACGGCAAGACATCGAGCTCGCCCTGACAGTGCCGTCCGATCCCGCGAGCGCCTCGCTGCAGCTGTCCGTTCGCGGTCTGCGGCTCACCCTGCCCACCGACGAGCTGCTCACCCTGCTTGGTGCGGGCGGGCTGGCCCTGGAAGGCGATGTCCAGGCCCGGCTAGACACGGAAGGAGTCCACTTCCAGGGCGGTGGGAAGAACGGCCTGGCGGTGCCGCTGCGGATCGCGCCGCTCGGGCTGCGCGCGCCCGCCCTGTATCTGGCGCCCGTCGGCAGCGCGCTGCGGTTCACCGCCTCCTTCGGCGCCTCCTTGCTGGGCCTCGCCGACGTCACGATCGACGGAATCGGCAGCGAGCTGACCCCGGGAGCCGCCGTCACACCGGTGCTCCCGAGCGGGATAGGCCTGAGCATGGCGGTGGGCCCCGCGCGGGGCAGCGGCTTCCTGGAACGGCGCGGTGACGACTACCGGGGCGCGGTGGGGCTCGTCCTGGGCGTGGTCGAGGTACGGGCCTTCGGCATCCTGCGGGCCAGCGAGCCGTCGCTTCTGATCACCCTCAGTGCCCAGTTCACGCCGTCCGTGGAACTCGGCCTCGCCTTCACCCTGAACGGTGCACCGCGCTGTCGTCCGTGGCCGCCGGAGCGCCCTGGGTCAGCAACTCAGCGAGCGTCGCGACCCGCGGGTAACAACGAGATAACAATGATGGGGTTGTGCTGAGACAGTCTCCAGCTCCGAACTCTGCCGTCGAATTGGTCTCGCTAGCGGGGCAACTGAGACAGTTCGGGGCCTGAGACAGCCGAACCGTTCCTAATTCCCGCCTCGTGACCCTGGAGGACCTCGTCCGGCAGGCGCTGCGGATGCGGCCCGACCGTCTGGTCATCGGCGAGGTGCGGGGCCCCGAGGTGGTGCACCTGCTGGCCGCGCTCAACACCGGCCACGAAGGCTGCGGGACCGTGCACGCCAACGCCGCCGCCGACGTGCCCGCCCGCCTGGAGGCCCTCGGTACGGCGGCGGGGCTCGACCGGGCGGCGTTGCACAGCCAGTTGGCGGCGGCGCTGTCGGTGGTGCTCCACCTCGTACGGGACCGGTCCGGGCGGCGCCGGATCGCCGAGGTGCACGTGCTGGAGCGGGATGTCTCTGGGCTGGTGCGGACGGTACCGGCGCTGCGCTGGGGCGTGCGGGCCTTCACCCGGGAGCGGGGCTGGGAGCGGCTGCGGGAGCTGCTGAGCGGCGGGTCCGGGAGCGAGTGGGACGAGAGGAGTGAGGAAAGTGAGCACTGAGGCGTCGATGGGCGCGGCGGCGGCCTGTGTCGGGGCGGCGGCCTGGCTGCTCGGCGGACGGCATCACGGGGTGCGGCGCGCGAGGCTGCTGCTGGCCGGGGGCGCGGGGGTGGCGACCGGCCCGCCCTCCTGGGAGCGGGCCGTCGGTGAACTGCGTCAGCTGCAGGGCCGATTGCGGCCCGAGTGGTGGTCGCTCGCGGCCGGGTTGCTGCTCGCACTGCTGGGTGCCTCGGTGATTCCGGTCGTGGCGGGGGCGGCCGGGGTGCCGGTGCTGCGCAGGATGCGGCTGGCCCGGCAGGCCGGGCGGGCCAGGGAGCGGCGCGCGGACGCGGTGATCGGCCTGTGCGGGGCGCTGGCCGGGGAGGTGCGCGCGGGACGGCAGCCCGGTGAGGCACTGCTGCGGGCGGCTCGGGACTCCGGCGGGCTCGGTGAGGCGCAGAACGGCGTGGTCGCGGCCGCGCGGTTCGGCGGCGATGTGCCGGGCGCGCTGGCCGTCGCGGCCCGGCAGCCGGGCGCCGAGGGGCTGCTGGGTCTCGCCGCCTGCTGGCGGGTGGCCGTGGACCAGGGTGCGGGGCTCGCGGACGGCCTCGATCGGCTGGACGGGGCCCTGCGTGCCGAGCGGGACCAACGGGCGGACCTACGGGCCCAGCTGTCCGGGGCCCGGGCGACGGCGCTGCTGCTAGCCGCGCTGCCCGCCCTCGGGCTGCTGCTCGGCTCGGCCATGGGCGCCGACCCGCTGCGGGTGCTGCTGCACAGCGGGGCCGGGCTGGGCTGCCTGGTGGCAGGAGCGGTGTTCGAGGGCGCCGGAGTGTGGTGGGCGGGACGGATCGTACGGGGAGCTGAGGAGGTATGAGCGGTGAAGTCGTCCACAGGCTGGGGACAGTCGCGGTTGCCCTGCTGAGTGTGGGCTGGGCGGCCCGGTGGCTGGTCATGGCCCGGCGGCGGCGCCGGGCGCGGCGCAGGGTGGCCGAACTGCTGGCCCTGGTGAAGGCCGAGTCCGGCCCGCCCTTCGAGGTCGGGGACACGGTGCGGCGGTGGCTGCCGGTCGCGGGGGCGATGTGCGGGGCGTGGGTACTGGTCGGCGGCGCGGCCGGCGCGGTCGTGGCACTCGCCGTCGGCGCGGGGTTCTGGCGGTGGCGGCTCCGGCGGACGAAGGCGGGTCCGGCGGAGGAGGTCGACACAGCGCTCGCGGCCCGCCAACTCCCGCTTGCCGCCGATCTGCTGGCCGCCTGCATCACGGCCGGGGCCGGTCCGGTGATCGCCGCCCAGGCGGTGGGGGAGGCCCTCGGCGGACCCGTCGGGGACGCGCTGGACCGTGGCGCGGCCGAGGTGCGGCTCGGTGGTGAACCGCGCGACGCCTGGCGCCGGTTGGCCGATCTGCCCGGCGCCGGGGCGCTGGCCCGGCTGCTGGAACGGGCCGATGAGTCGGGTCTGCCCGCCGCCGGCCCCGTCGCCCGCCTCGCCTCCGACGCGCGCGCGGAGTGGGCCAGAGCGGCTACGACCCGGGCGCGCCGGGCGGGCGTGCTGGTCTCCGCGCCGGTGGGGCTGTGCTTCCTGCCCGCCTTCATCGCGATCGGCGTGCTGCCCGTGGTGATCGGGCTGGCGGGCGGCGTGATGGGAGGGGGCGGCGGCTGACGGCAACGGCGGAGGAAGCGGTCGCGGGCGACTGCCGGTGACGGTGCGGGACGCGGACGGCGTGGTTTCGAAAACGGACGAGAAAGCCGGAACGAAGGGAGTTCGAGGTGCGGAAGAAGGCCGGGAAGCTGTGGGTGTCGGTGCGGGAGCGATGGCGCGCGGACGGGGGGATGGTGACCTCGGAGTACGCGATGGGGATCGTGGCCGCGGTCGGATTCGCGTTGCTGCTCTACGAGGTCGTCACCAGCGGCCAGGTCAAGGCCGAGCTGCAGGCCATCGTGAAGCGGGCCCTCAGTGCGCGAATGTGAGCGGGGGTCGGACCGCGGGTTCGTGACCGCGGAGTCGGCCGTGGTGCTGTCGGTGCTGGTGGCGTTCACCATGGCGCTGGTCTGGGGGCTGCTCGTGGTGGCGGCCCAGATCCAGTGCGTGGACGCCGCCCGCACCGGCGCCCGGGCCGCCGCCCGGCAGGACCCGGCCGACGCGGTGGTGGAGGTGACCCGGCAGGCGGCACCGCGCGGGGCGCGGGTGACGGTCGGCCGTGCGGGTGACCAGGTCCGGGTGACGGTGGTGGCCAGACCGCCGGTGCTGACCGGACTGCCGTTCGAGGTACGGGAGGAGGCGGTGGCAGCGGCGGAGGAGAGCGTCGGCACGGGCAAGGGCGCCGACACCGGCACTGGCGCCGACACGGGGACCGGTGCTGGAGCCGGCACGGCCACTGGCACCGGCACGGGCGCTGGCGCCGACACCGGTGCCAGCGCTGGAGCCGGCCGGAGCACGGGCGCGGTGGCCGGGCCCGCGGGGGAGCCGGGGTCATGAGGCGCCGGCGAGTTGGACTCCGCTGCGAGGCCCGCGGCTCGGATCGGGGCTCCGCCACCGTCTGGAGCGTCGGGGTGATCACCGTGCTGTGTGTGGTGTTCGGCGCCGTGCTCGCCCTGGGGCAGGCGGTCGTGGTCAGGCATCGGGCGGCCGGCGGCGCGGATCTGGCGGCGCTCGCCGCCGCGGACCACTGGGCCGAGGGCACCGCCGGCGCCTGCGCCCGGGCGGAACGGGTGGCGGCGGCCCAGCGGGTCCGGCTGGTGCGGTGTGTGATCGCGGGCGAGACCTCGGACGTCACAGCGGCCTCGGGACGGGGGCCGTTCGCGGCGGAGGTCAGGGCCAGAGCCGGGCCGCCGGGACCCCTGCCCCCGGCGGCGGGGACAGCCACCGCTCCGAGGCCGCCTGCGTGATCCGGAAGGCGCACCTCAGCACCTCGGCACCTCAGCCCTGCGCCGGTGAGTCCTCCCGCTGCTTCTCCCCGGGAGCCTCCCGCAGCAGCACCGTGAGGAGCCGTACCGCGCCCCTCTTGTGCAGCGGGTCGTTGCCGTTGCCGCACTTGGGGGACTGGATGCAGGAGGGGCAGCCCGCCTCGCACTCGCAGGAGGCGATGGCCTCCCGGGTCGCGGCGAGCCAGGCGCGGGCGGTGTGGAAGGCGCGCTCCGCGAAGCCCGCACCACCCGGATGGCCGTCGTAGACGAACACCGTCGGCAGGAGGGTGTCCGGGTGCAGCGGGACCGACACCCCGCCGATGTCCCAGCGGTCGCACGTGGCGAACAGGGGGAGCATGCCGATCGAGGCGTGCTCGGCGGCGTGCAGGGAGCCGCCGAGGATCTCCGGGGTGATCCGGGCCTCGTCCAGTTGGTCCTCGGTGACCGTCCACCACACCGCGCGCGTGCGCAGCGTACGAGGAGGGAGGTCGAGCTTCGTCTCACCGAGCACTTCACCCGTGATGATCCGTCGGCGCAGGAAGGAGACCACCTGGTTGGTGACCTCGACCGAGCCGTAGCAGAGCCGGCCGGAGCCCCAGGGGATCTCGACGTCCGTCTCCAGGACGGAGATCGACGTGGTGTCCCGGGCGACCGTCGAGTACGGCGGGTCGGCCTGCTCGACCAGCGCGACGGAGTCCTCCAGGTCGAGCGAGCGCACCAGGTAGGTGCGGCCCTGGTGCAGGTGCACCGCGCCCTCGTGCACCGCGGAGTGCGCGGCGCCCGCGTCGACCGTGCCGAGCAGACGGCCCGTGCTCGCCTCCACGACCTGCACCGGCCGCCCGCCCGCGCCGCGGATGTCGGTCAGGTCGGCGGCCCGTTCCCGGCGCGTCCAGTGCCAGGCCCGGGTGCGGCGGCGCAGCAGCTTCGCGGCCTCCAGCTGGGGCAGCAGCTCCGCGCAGGCAGGCCCGAAGAGGTCGAGGTCCTCCTCGGTCAGCGGGATCTCCGCGGCGGCGGCGCACAGGTGCGGGGCGAGGACGTACGGGTTGTCGGGGTCGAGGACGGTCGATTCCACCGGTTGGTCGAACAGGGCCTCGGGATGATGGACGAGGAAGGTGTCCAGCGGGTCGTCGCGGGCCACCAGCACCGCCAGAGCGCCCTGTCCGGAGCGGCCCGCGCGGCCCGCCTGCTGCCACAGGGAGGCGCGCGTGCCGGGGTATCCGGCGATCAGGACCGCGTCCAGCCCCGAGACGTCCACGCCCAGCTCCAGGGCCGTCGTGGCGGCGAGTCCGAGGAGTTCGCCGGAGTGCAGGGCGCGTTCCAGGGCACGGCGCTCCTCGGGGAGGTAGCCGCCCCGGTAGGCCGCGACACGCCCGGCGAGGGAGCGGTCGATCTCGGCCAGGCGCTCCTGGGTGATCACCGAGATCAGCTCGGCGCCGCGCCGGGAGCGCACGAAGGCGACCGAGCGCACGCCCTGCACGGTGAGATCGGTCAGCAGGTCGGCGGTCTCGGCGGTGGCGGTACGCCGAACGGGTGCGCCCTTCTCGCCGTGGAGTTCGGTGAGCGGGGGCTCCCACAGGGCGAAGACCAGCTCCCCGCGCGGGGAGGCGTCGTCGGCGACCTCCACCACCGGCAGACCGGTGAGCCGGCCGGCGGCCACGGCGGGCTCGGCGGCGGTCGCGGAGGCCAGCAGGAACACGGGCGAGGCGCCGTAGCGCGCGCACAGGCGGCGCAGCCGGCGCAGCACCTGGGCGACGTGCGAGCCGAACACGCCCCGGTAGGTGTGGCACTCGTCGATGACGACGTACTTGAGCGCCTTCAGGAAGGAGGACCAGCGGGAGTGGGACGGCAATATCCCGCGGTGCAGCATGTCGGGATTGGTGAGGACGTAGTTCGCGTACTGGCGGATCCACTCCCGTTCCTCGAACGGGGTGTCGCCGTCGTACACGGCCGGGCGTACGGCACCGGCCAAAGGTTGTGAAAGTTCCTTCACCGAGCGGCACTGGTCCGCCGCGAGCGCCTTGGTGGGCGCCAGGTACAGGGCGGTGGCCCCGCGGCCGTTCGGAGCCTCGGAGCCGTCCAGCAGGGTCGACAGGACCGGCACGAGGTAGGCGAGGGACTTGCCCGAGGCGGTGCCGGTGGCGACCACCACCGAATCGCCGTCCAGGGCGTGCTCTGCGGCCAGCGCCTGGTGGGCCCACGGGTGCTCGATACCGCACGCCTGCACCGCGGCGATCACCTCGGAGCGAATCCGGTCAGGCCAGACGGCATGCCGACCCGCGCGCGGGGGCAAGTGCTCCGTATGAGTGATGCGTGCAGATCGGCTCGGCCCGGAGGCGAGCCGGTCCAGAACGGTGCCCGGAGAGGGGCGGGACGCCGGGTCCGCCATGGGGCGATCGGATCGGTGATTCTTGGCCATCGGCACCGAGTGTGTCACCGGCGTGACGGACAATGGAGCCAAGACGTCGTGCACGACTGCCGGTAAGTGATTGAATGCCATCGCGGCTGGCGATGCGCCCCGGGGGCCGCAGGCCGATGTCCCGAGGGGCAACCGCTCGATAGCAAGGTGCTGGAGGATCCGTGGACCTGTCCCTGTCGACCCGTACCGTCGGCGATCGTACGGTCGTCGAGGTCGGTGGCGAAATCGATGTATACACCGCGCCCAAGCTGCGCGAGCAGTTGGTCGAGCTGGTGAACGACGGGAATTTCCACCTCGTCGTCGACATGGAGGGCGTGGACTTCCTCGACTCCACCGGGCTCGGCGTGCTGGTCGGCGGCCTGAAGCGGGTGCGTGCCCACGAGGGCTCGCTGCGCCTGGTCTGCAACCAGGAGCGCATTCTGAAGATCTTCCGCATTACCGGCCTCACCAAGGTGTTCCCGATCCACACCTCGGTCGAGGAAGCGGTGGCGGCCACTGACTGACCCCGGCCGGCCACCTGGTCCGGACCGCTCGCCGGTCCGGACATCGGTCGGCCCCGCCCCGGGCCGATTGGTCCGGGGCCCAGTAGTACAGCAGGGGGTGCGGGCTCTCGGCGGCCCCGCCCCCGGACCGCACGCCCGTAGTCGCGAGGGGGATGCATGGCCACCGTCGAACTCCGCTTCAGCGCGCTGCCCGAGCACGTCCGGACCGCCCGGCTGGTGGCGGCAGCGGTGGCGCGCAGGGCCGGAGTGGACGAGGCCGTACTCGACGAGGTGCGCCTCGCCGTGGGTGAGGCCTGCTCCCGTGCCGTCGGACTCCATCAGAGCAACGCCATCACGGCACCCGTGAAGGTGGCGCTGATCGAAGATGAGAAACAGTTCTCCATCGAGGTCGGCGACGAGGCCCCGCACGCCGCTCCCGCCGAACGAGTGGCCGGCGGAGCCGCCGCGGACGCGGACGTGGAGGCCGAGGAGGACGAGATGGGCCTCGCGGTCATCAGCGGCCTCGTTGACGACGTGGAGGTCACCACGGGCCGGGACGGCGGGCTGATCCGCATGAGCTGGCCCACCGCCCCGCCGACCGTCACGCTCGTCTGAACCCGCGCACCACGCGTCCGAACACCGCTGAACCCGCGCACCGCGCGTCCGGACACCGCGCACAACGCATCGAAGGGCCCTGCTGAGCAGGGCCCTTCGTGCTGTCTCCGGCACGCTCGGGAATTCGTGAAGGAATTCACGATCAATACCCTGATAATTTGATCAAGCATCAATGTGGCCGTCAATGCCTTTGAGGCATTACCCCTTTCGGGTTCGATGGCGGGAACTCGATCATTTGCTGAAGAGCACGAGGAGGCTAATTCCGTTTACCGTCCCCTGTTTAGATCACTCTGGGGTACCTACAATCCGTCCACATCTTGAGCTCAGCCCAAGCGTCAAGGAGGACGAATGGCGGGGCTTTCTACCCCTCATCAGTTTGGTCACCCCACAACCCTCGCGGCCGCGGTACTCACGGACGACAACCGGATCATCGTGGCGGTGATCGCGGCCGTCGCCCTGGCCGCGCTCGCGGTCGCAGGCGTCCTGGTGCGCCAGGTGCTGGCGGCGGGCGAGGGCACCGAGAGCATGAAGCGGATCGCCGAAGCGGTCCAGGAAGGTGCCAAGGCGTATCTTGCCCGGCAGTTGCGCACGCTCGCCGTATTCGCCGTCGTCGTCTTCTTCCTGCTCCTGCTGCTGCCCGCGGACGACTGGAATCAGCGTGCCGGACGATCGGTGTTCTTCCTGATCGGCGCGGTGTTCTCGGCTACCACCGGCTATATCGGCATGTGGCTCGCCGTGCGCAGCAATGTGCGCGTCGCCGCCGCGGCCCGGGAAGCGACCCCGGGCGAAGGCGAACCCGAAAAGGATCTCACCACCGTCTCGCACACCGCGATGAAGATCGCATTTCGCACGGGCGGCGTCGTCGGCATGTTCACGGTGGGGCTCGGCCTGCTGGGCGCCTCCTGTGTGGTGCTGGTGTACGCGGCCGACGCGCCGAAGGTGCTGGAGGGCTTCGGCCTCGGCGCCGCCCTGATCGCCATGTTCATGCGAGTGGGCGGCGGCATCTTCACCAAGGCCGCCGACGTCGGCGCCGACCTGGTCGGCAAGGTCGAGCAGGGCATTCCGGAGGACGATCCGCGCAATGCCGCGACCATCGCCGACAACGTGGGCGACAACGTCGGTGACTGCGCCGGCATGGCGGCCGACCTGTTCGAGTCGTACGCCGTCACCCTGGTGGCCGCGCTGATCCTCGGCAAGGCCGCCTTCGGCGACTCAGGGCTCGCCTTCCCGCTGCTGGTGCCGGCGATCGGTGTGCTCACCGCCATGATCGGCATCTTCGCGGTGGCGCCGCGCCGGGCCGACCGCAGTGGCATGACCGCGATCAACCGCGGCTTCTTCATCTCGGCGGTGATCTCCCTCGTGCTGGTCGCGATCGCGGTCTTCGTCTACCTGCCCGCGAAGTACTCCGAGCTGAGTGGCGTCACCGACGCGGCGATCCGCGCCAAGGACGGCGATCCGCGGATCCTCGCCCTGGTGGCGGTGGCGATCGGCATCCTGCTCGCCGCCGTGATCCAGCAGCTGACCGGCTACTTCACCGAGACCACCCGCCGCCCGGTCAGGGACATCGGCAGGACCTCTCTCACGGGCCCGGCCACCGTCGTCCTCGCCGGCGTCTCGGTGGGGCTGGAATCGGCCGTCTACACCGCCCTGCTCATCGGGCTCGGTGTGTACGGCGCGTTCCTGCTCGGCGGCACCTCGATCATGCTCGCGCTGTTCGCGGTCGCCCTGGCCGGCACCGGTCTGCTCACCACGGTCGGCGTGATCGTCGCCATGGACACCTTCGGGCCGGTCTCGGACAACGCACAGGGCATCGCCGAGATGTCGGGAGACATCGAGGGTGCGGGCGCTCAGGTGCTCACCAACCTGGACGCGGTCGGCAACACCACCAAGGCCATCACCAAGGGCATCGCCATCGCCACCGCCGTCCTCGCGGCGTCGGCGCTCTTCGGGTCGTACCGGGACGCCATCACCACCAATGTGCAGGACGTCGGCGCGAAGCTCACCGGTCCCGGCTCGCCGATGAGCCTGTCGATGGACATCTCGCAGCCCAACAACCTCGTCGGCCTCATCGCGGGCGCCGCGGTCGTCTTCCTCTTCTCCGGACTCGCCATCAACGCCGTGTCGCGCTCGGCCGGTTCGGTGGTGTTCGAGGTGCGGCGGCAGTTCCGCGAGAAACCCGGGATCATGGACTTCACCGAGAAGCCCGAGTACGGCAAGGTCGTCGACATCTGCACCAAGGACGCCCTGCGCGAGCTGGCCACACCTGGTCTGCTCGCGGTCATGGCGCCGATCTTCATCGGCTTCACACTCGGCGTCGGCGCGCTCGGCTCCTACCTCGCGGGCGCGATCGGCGCGGGCACGCTGATGGCGGTGTTCCTCGCCAATTCCGGCGGCGCCTGGGACAACGCCAAGAAGCTGGTGGAGGACGGCCACCACGGCGGCAAGGGCAGCGAGGCCCACGCCGCCACGGTGATCGGCGACACGGTCGGCGACCCCTTCAAGGACACCGCGGGGCCGGCGATCAACCCGTTGCTGAAGGTCATGAACCTGGTCTCGCTGCTCATCGCGCCCGCGGTGATCAAGTTCTCCTACGGTGACGACAAGAACCTCGGCGTGCGGATCGGGATCGCGATCCTCGCGCTGCTGGTCATCACCGTCTCGGTGTACGTCTCCAAGCGGCGCGGGATCGCCGTCGGCGACGACGAGAGCGCCGAGCGGGTCGCCAACTCACCGGACGCGGCGGTGGTTTCGTAGCCCGCTTCCACCGGGCCTGCGCAACGGGCGGGCGGGCGGCACGTGCTGACGTGCCGCCCGCCCGCTGCGTGTGCCGTGCCGCTCCGGCCGTGAGCCTTCTCTCCCATGGTGCAAAGAATCACAAAAGAAGACTTCTGGGGCCTTCGGCATGTGGGGGGTGTCGGTATGCCGTGTAGATTCCGGGGGCCGAGAGCCATGGAAGGGACCGATCCGGTGAACAAGAAGCTCACGGCCGCACTGTCCGGCGGTGCGGTACTGGTAGTGGCGTTGTCGGGATGCGGCAGCAGCAAGGACAGCGGGCCCGACCCCAAGCTGGTGGCCTGGGCCAAGACGGTGTGCGACGCGGTGCCTGGGCAGGACGCCAAGATCAGGGAGGCGAACGCCTCGATCGCCAAGATAGCCACGGACGGCAACCTGCCGCCCAAGACCGCCAAGAGCACGTACGCGTCGGCCTTCCAGGACATGGCCGACGGCTACAAGGGGCTGGCCGCCGCCATCAACAGCGCCGGAGCGCCTCCCGGGGTGGACGGCGGTGCCAAGCGGCAGAAGGACGCCGCCAAGAACCTCGCCGACCTGGCCACGGCCTACGGCGACCTGAAGAAGAAGGTCGACGGGCTCGACACCAAGGACCAGGGCAAGTTCGCCAAGGGCCTGCACGAGGTCGCCGACCAGACGAAGCAGATCGGCGAGCAGAGCAACAGCGGCACGCAGGCGCTGAAGCGGCTGGAGCAGGGCGATGTGAAGGAGGCGATCGCCAAGCAGCCCAGCTGCAAGGTCGCCGCATCGGGCTCCGCCCCCGCGTCGGCCACTACCGGCTGACCTCGCCGACCGCCCGCTCGATCGCCCGCCCGACCGCCCGACGTGGGCGGGCGGCCGGCGTCCGTGGCCGACCGGCACCGGCGCTCCGACGGGCATCGCGGGTCGGCGGACATGGGCGGCCCACCCGCGCGGAGGCGGCCCCGGCCGGCCGCGCCGGGCCACAATGGGGGTGTGACTGACTCCGGCCTCGCCCCCCTGCCCGCCACCGACCGGCCCGACGTCGCCGCACGCCTGCGCGACGCCCTGCTCGCCGCCTCCTTCACCGCCGACGGGCTGCTCGATCTGCTCGGCGCCCCCGCCTACGCGGCGCTGGCCCGCAGTGAGACCGTGCCCGCGCTCCGGGCCACCCGCGGCGACACGCCGCTGGAGACGCTCGTACGTCTCTTCCTGCTCCAGCAACCGGTGCCCCGCGCGCGCGTGGCGGCCGTTCTGCCGGTCGCGGAGGCGCTGGAGGGCGGCTGGCTCAGGCCCGTGGCCGGCGACGAGGTCGCCGCGACCGTGGACGTACGGCCCTACGGCGGCCCCGGCGGCGAGGACTGGTTCATCGTGTCCGACCTGGGATGCGCGGTCGGCGGCGCGGGCGGCATCGGCCGCCGGGACCAGGGAGTGGTCCTGGGCGTCGGCGGCGCCTCCATGACCCTGGCCGGCATCACCGTGCGCACGCCCGTCGCCTCCGCGCTCGACCTCGGCACCGGTTCCGGCATCCAGGCACTGCACGCCTCCTCGCACGCCACGCGCGTGACGGCGACCGACGTCAACCCGCGCGCGCTGCACATCACCGCGCTCACCCTGGCGCTCTCCGGAGCGTCCGCCGCCGACCTGCGCGAGGGCTCGCTGTTCGAGCCGGTCCGGGACGACGAGACGTACGACCTGATCGTGTCCAACCCGCCCTTCGTGATCTCGCCGGGCGCGCGGCTGACGTACCGCGACGGCGGCATGGGCGGGGACGATCTGTGCCGCTTGCTCGTTCAGCAGGCGGGGGAACGGCTCAACGAGGGCGGGTTCGCGCAGTTCCTCGCCAACTGGCAGCACGTCGCGGGAGAGGACTGGCAGGACAGACTCAGGTCGTGGGTGCCGCGCGGGTGCGATGCCTGGATCGTGCAGCGCGAGGTGCAGGACATCACGCAGTACGCCGAACTGTGGCTCAGGGACGCCGGCGACCACCGCGGTGACCCGGCGGAGTACCAGGCACGCTACGACGCCTGGCTGGACGAGTTCGAGGCGCGCAAGGTCAAGGCGGTCGGCTTCGGCTGGATCACCCTGCGCAGAACCGGGGCGCCGGAACCCTCGGTCACCGTGGAGGAGTGGCCGCACTCGGTCGAACAGCCGCTCGGGGAAGCGATCCGGGCGCACTTCGACCGCCTCGACTACCTCCGGGACCACGATGACGCCGCCCTGCTCGAAGGCCACTTCAGGCTGACCGCCGAGGTGGTCCAGGAGCAGGTCGGGCTGCCCGGCGCCGAGGACCCGGAGCACGTGGTGCTGCGCCAGCACCGCGGTATGCGCCGCGCCACGAAGGTGGACACGGTCGGCGCGGGCTTCGCGGGCGTGTGCGACGGCACGTTGAGCGCCGGCCGCATCCTCGACGCGATCGCCCAGCTCGTCGGCGAGGACGCGGTCCTGCTGCGCGACCGCACCCCCGCCCAGATCCGACTGCTGGTCGAGCAGGGCTTCCTGGAACCGGCGCGTTAGACGACCACGGGGCGCGACCGGTGGCCGTGACGGGGCGCGGTCACGTCCACGCGCCCCGCTGCCGCATGCCCGCTCCCCGAGCCGTCGTAGCCGCGTCCGGACCGTCGTCGTATGCCGGTGGCACGGGCCGGAACGCGTCGGTGCCGATAAAACGGCCGGAAAAATACGGGTGCGGTCCCGGCCGAGGTCTGTTCGTGCGTGTTCGATGGCCCAGGAGCCCTCCGTTCACCCCGATGTCGCCGGCCCGTCTCCCGCGCGTGCCACCCTCCCCGCGCTGGGTACGGCGGACGGCGTGGAAGGGGCGGGCGGGGTCATGGAGAGCGGACCGGCGATCTTCGCGGGAGTGGTGTTCGCCCTGTTCGGGGGCGCCCTGCTGGTGTGGACCGGCACTCGGGTACGGCACCGCGAGCCGGTCGCCCAGGATGTGAGCCCGGTCGCATCGGCCACCCTCGCCGGTGCCGTCGCAGTCGTCGCGCTGGGCCTCGCCGCGTACTGCCTGACCCGCCTCTGACGTCGGCGGCCGTGGTACCGCCCCGGTAATGGGAGCGTCACGCTCCGGACAGAGGAGCGGGGGCCGCCGAGGAGTCCGGGCGGCAGGAATGCCGGTAGTCGGGTTACCGTTCGAGTGGCCGTTGTGGGCTTTTCCCGTTTGACACGGGGGCGGGATGTACCGTCACACTCCGCAGCGTCACACGAGCCAGAAGCGCGCCGCGACCCCGGGACGAAGACCGGGGGAGTGGCCGGCGTCGACCGGAGAGAAGAGCGAAGTTGTCCCCGACCAGCGAGACCGCACAGGGCGGCCGCCGACTCGTCATCGTCGAGTCGCCTGCCAAGGCGAAGACGATCAAGGGCTACCTGGGCCCCGGCTACGTAGTCGAAGCGAGCGTCGGGCACATCCGCGACCTCCCGAACGGTGCCGCGGAGGTACCCGAGAAGTACACCGGCGAGGTGCGCCGGCTCGGCGTGGACGTCGAGCACGACTTCGAGCCGATCTATGTCGTCAACGCGGACAAGAAGGCCCAGGTCAGGAAGCTAAAGGACCTGCTGAAGGACTCCGACGAGCTCTTCCTCGCCACCGATGAGGACCGCGAGGGCGAGGCCATCGCGTGGCACCTCCTGGAGGTCCTGAAGCCCAAGGTCCCGGTCAAGCGGATGGTCTTCCACGAGATCACCAAGGACGCGATCCGCGAGGCCGTCGCCAACCCGCGCGACCTCAACCAGCGCATGGTCGACGCCCAGGAGACCCGCCGCATCCTCGACCGCCTCTACGGCTACGAGGTCTCGCCGGTCCTGTGGAAGAAGGTCATGCCGCGTCTGTCGGCCGGCCGCGTCCAGTCCGTAGCGACCCGGCTCGTCGTCGAACGCGAACGCGAGCGCATCGCCTTCCGCTCCGCCGAGTACTGGGACCTGACGGGCACCTTCGCGACCGGCCGCGCCGGAGACCTCTCGGACCCGTCGTCACTGGTCGCGCGCCTGCAGACCGTCGACGGCAGGCGGGTCGCGCAGGGCCGCGACTTCGACTCGCTGGGTCAGATCAAGAGCGCGAACACCCTGCACCTCGACGAGGCGAACGCCCGCGCCCTCGCCGTCGCGCTGGAGAACACCCGCTTCTCCGTGCGCTCCGTCGAGTCCAAGCCCTACCGCCGCTCGCCGTACGCCCCGTTCCGTACGACGACGCTGCAGCAGGAGGCCAGCCGCAAGCTCGGCTTCGGTGCGAAGGCGACGATGCAGGTCGCCCAGAAGCTGTACGAGAACGGCTACATCACGTACATGCGTACGGACTCCACGACGCTGAGCGAGACCGCCGTCGCGGCCGCCCGCGCCCAGGTCACGCAGCTCTACGGCGCCGACTACCTGCCGGACCGGCCGCGTACGTACGCCGGGAAGGTCAAGAACGCGCAGGAGGCGCACGAGGCGATCCGGCCCTCGGGTGACCGTTTCCGCACCCCGGCCGAGACCGGGCTGACCGGCGACCAGTTCAGGCTCTACGAGCTGATCTGGAAGCGGACCGTCGCCTCCCAGATGAAGGACGCGACCGGGAACAGCGTGACCGTGAAGATCGCTGGCGCCGCCGCCGACGGCCGGGACGTCGAGTTCAGCGCGTCCGGCAAGACGATCACCTTCCACGGTTTCCTCAAGGCCTATGTCGAGGGCGCCGACGACCCGAACGCCGAGCTGGACGACCGCGAGCGCCGGCTGCCGCAGGTCGCCGAGGGCGACGCGCTGTCCGCCGAGGAGATCACGGTCGACGGCCACGCCACCAAGCCCCCGGCCCGCTACACCGAGGCCAGCCTGGTCAAGGAGCTCGAGGAGCGGGAGATCGGCCGCCCGTCGACGTACGCGTCGATCATCGGAACGATCCTCGACCGCGGCTACGTGTTCAAGAAGGGCACGGCCCTGGTGCCGTCCTTCCTGTCCTTCGCCGTGGTCAACCTGCTGGAGAAGCACTTCGGCCGGCTCGTCGACTACGACTTCACCGCCCGGATGGAGGACGACCTCGACCGCATCGCCCGCGGCGAGGCACGGGCCGTGCCGTGGCTGAAGCGGTTCTACTTCGGCGAGACGGTGCCGGACAGCGGCTTCACCGCGGGCGCCACGGGCGGCGCGGCCGACGCCGGCAACGGCGACGGGGACCACCTCGGCGGCCTCAAGGAGCTGGTGACCGACCTGGGCGCGATCGACGCGCGTGAGGTTTCCTCCTTCCCGGTGGGCAACGAGATCGTGCTGCGGGTGGGCCGCTACGGCCCCTACATCGAGCGCGGCGAGAAGGACACCGAGCAGCACCAGCGCGCCGACATCCCGGCCGACCTGGCGCCGGACGAACTGACCGTCGACCTGGCCGAGGAACTGCTGGCCAAGCCGAGCGGCGACTTCGAGCTGGGCACCGACCCGGTGAGCGGCCACGAGATCGTCGCCAAGGACGGCCGCTACGGCCCCTACGTCACCGAGGTGCTCCCCGAGGGCACCCCGAAGACCGGCAAGAACGCGGTGAAGCCGCGGACGGCCTCCCTCTTCAAGTCGATGTCGCTGGACACGGTGACCCTCGACGACGCGCTGCGGCTGATGTCGCTGCCGCGTGTCGTCGGCGCGGACGCGGAGGGCGTGGAGATCACCGCGCAGAACGGCCGCTACGGCCCCTACCTGAAGAAGGGCACGGACTCGCGCTCGCTGCAGGCCGAGGAGCAGCTCTTCACGATCACGCTGGAAGAGGCGCTGGCGATCTACGCCCAGCCGAAGCAGCGTGGCCGGGCCGCCGCCAAGCCCCCGCTGAAGGAGCTGGGCGAGGACCCGGTCTCCGGCCAGCCGGTCGTGGTGAAGGACGGCCGCTTCGGGCCGTACGTCACCGACGGGGAGACCAACGCGACCCTGCGCTCCGGCGACAGCGTCGAGGCGATCACCCCGGAGCGCGGATTCGAGCTGCTCGCCGAGAAGCGGGCGAAGAGCCCCGCGAAGAAGACGGCGAAGAAGGCCACCGCGAAGAAGGCCGCTCCCGCGAAGAAGACCACCGCCAAGAAGACGGCGGCGAAGAAGACGACAGCGGCCGCGAAGACCACCGCCAAGAAGACCACGGCCAAGAAGACGACCGCGAAGAAGGCGACGACCTCGAAGGCGACGGCTTCGGGCACGGAGGACTGACATCCGCCGGGCCGCCGGCCGGACCGTCACTCCGGCCGGCCCACGGCTTCGCGAAACGAACGCCCCGGCATCACTTTGGTGTCGGGGCGTGCACACGTCAGGAGTGGTGGGTGTGGTGTCGGCGCCTGCGGATAGGCTGAACGCATGACGCGAGCCGAGCAGCCAACGGCCCCCACGCCCGCACCGGACGACGCCCTGGTCGCGGACTCCCGCGAGCGCGCCGTCCGCTCACTGCTGCGCCGACCGCAGGTGAAGCGCCTGTGGAGCGCGCAGCTCGTGAGCGGTGTCGGTGACTGTCTCGCCCTTCTCGTGCTGATCGTCCTGGTCCTCCAGGCGGCCGTCGCGGAGGGCTCCTTCGGCGGCGGGTACCGGGGCGCGGCGTTCGCAGTGGCGACCGTCTTCGCGGCGCGCATCCTCGCCACCCTGCTCTTCGGCGCCGTCCTCCTCGGCCCGCTGACCGCGCTGACCGCCCAGGAGGGCCCGCTCGACCGCCGCTGGACCATGGTCGGCGCCGACGGCCTGCGGGTCGCGCTGCTGATCGTCGCGCCCCTGTGGATCGACTGGATCCCGGACAACGCCCTCGCCGTCCTGCTGGTGACCGTCTTCGTCACCGGCGTCGCCGAGCGGCTGTGGACGGTGTGCCGGGAAAGCGCGGCCCCCGCCCTGCTGCCCGCCCCGCCCCCGGAGGGAGCGACGGTACGGCCGCTGCCGGACCACCTGGACGCCCTGCGCCGGCTCGCACTGCGCACCGCCTTCCTGGCCGTTCCGCTGGCCGCCGCCGCCCTGGTCGCCGCCGCCCTGCTGAACAACCTGCTCGGTACCGGCGTGGCCTGGTTCGACCAGCACCAGGCGGCCCTCGGCTCCTATGTCGCGGCCGGCCTGTTCGCCGCGTCCCTGTCCGTGCTGACCTCCCTGGAGCTGCCCGACACGCGCACCCCGCGCGCGCGGTCCCCGCTGGAGGGGCTGCGCCGCCCGCGCACCGGCACCGGTGTCGACAAGGGCCGCACCGGCGCCATCCCGCTGCTCGTCCCGGCCTGCGCCGCCGTCGCCGGAGCCATCGCCGCCGCCGTCGCGGTGTGCGTGCTGCACGCCAGGGACCTGGGCGGCGGCCCGGTCCTCTACGGCCTGCTGGTCCTCGGCCTGACCGGCGGAGTCGCCGTCGGCATCCGCACCGCGTCCTCGGTGCTGCCGTCGCTCTCGCGCCGCCGGCTCCTCGCGCTCGCCATCGCCTTCACCGGCATCGCCCTGCTGGCCGCCGGGCTGGTCCCGGACGTCACCACCGTGCTGTTGATCGTCACGCTGGCGGGCGTCGGCGCGGGCATCGCCGCCAACACCGGGCACGCCCTGCTCGACCAGGAGACCGAGGAGTACCGCAGGGCGCGCACCACCGAGCACCTGCACGCGGTCGTACGGGTCTTCATAGCGCTCGGCGCCCTGATCGCGCCCGTCGTCGCGGGGCTGATCGGCCCGCACCGGCTGGAGAACGGCAAGTTCGTCTTCGCACACGGCGGGGCCTCGTTCACGCTGATGCTGGTCGGCGCGCTGCTGCTGCCGGTGGCCGTGATCGTCCTGGCCAAGGCCGACGACCGCTCCGGCGTCCCGCTGCGGCACGACCTCAAGGACGCGCTGCTCGGCGGCGACGACCCGGCCACCGCTCAGGCGGCGGGCGGTTTCTTCATCGCCCTGGAGGGCGGCGACGGCGCCGGCAAGTCCACCCAGGCCGAGGCCCTCGCTGAGTGGATCCGGGCCAAGGGCCACGAGGTCGTGCTGACCCGCGAGCCGGGCGCCACCCCCGTCGGCAAGCGGCTGCGCTCGATCCTGCTGGACGTGTCCTCGGCCGGTCTGTCGCACCGCGCGGAGGCGCTGCTGTACGCGGCCGACCGCGCCGAGCACGTGGACACCGTCGTACGGCCCGCCCTGGAGCGCGGCGCGGTCGTCATCTCGGACCGCTACATCGACTCGTCCGTCGCCTACCAGGGCGCGGGCCGCGACCTGTCCCCGACCGAGGTCGCCCGCATCAACCGGTGGGCCACCAACGGACTCGTCCCGCACCTCACCGTCCTGCTGGACGTCTCGCCGGAGGCCGCCCGCGAGCGGTTCACCGAGGCCCCCGACCGGCTCGAGTCGGAGCCGGCCGAGTTCCACGCGCGCGTACGGGCCGGATTCCTGACCCTCGCCGCCTCCGACCCCGGCCGCTACCTGGTGGTGGACGCCGGGCAGGAGCCCGAGGCCGTCACCACCGTGATCCGGCACCGGCTCGACACCGTGCTGCCGCTGTCCGAGGCCGAGATCAAGGCCCAGGAGGAGGCGCGGAAGAAGGCCGAGGAGGAAGCGCGCCGCAAGGCCGAGGAGGAGGCGGCGCGCAAGGCCGAGGAGGAGCGCCTGGAGCGTGAGCGCCAGGAGCAGCTCGCCAAGCTGCGCGCCGAGGAGGAGGAGCGCAAGCGGCGCGAGCTGGAGGAGGCGCAGCGCCGCGAGGCCGAACGGCAGGCTGAGGAGGCCCGGCAGCGGGCCGAGGACGCCGCCCGACGGGCCGAGGAGGAGCGGCAGCGGCTGCTCGCCGAGGAGAGGGCCCGCGCCGAGGAGGAGGCCCGCCGACGGGCCGAGGAGGAGCGTCGGCGTCGGCAGGCCGAGGAGGAGGCCCGGCTGCGCGCCGACGAGGAAGCGCGGCAGGCCCGGCTGCGTGCCGAGGAAGACGCACGGCGCCTGGAGAAGCAGCGGAAGGCCGAGGAGGCGCTGCTGCGCGCCGAGGAGGCCCGTCGGCAGGCGGCCGAGGCGGCCACGGCGGCAGACACCGCGGCCCGCCGGCCCGGCTCGCCGCAGCCGAAGGTTCCGGGCATGACGCCCGACGCGGCGACCGTGGCGACGCCGGTGGTCTCGCCGGGCACCGACGAGACGGCGGTGCTGCGGCCGGTGCGCGAGGAGCGCGCCGAGGACGCGCGCACGGCCGGCCGTACCCACGACTCCGACGTGACGGCCGAGATGCCGCGACCGCCGGTCGCCTCCGGTGCCGCGGACGAGACGGCAGTGCTGCCGCCGGTGGGCCCGCGCGCGGCGGACGAGACCGAGGTCCTGCCGCCCGTGTCCGCCGACGAGACGGCCGTACTGCCGCCCGTGTCGTCCGGTGCCGCCGACGAGACCGCCGTGCTGCCGCCGGTCCGGGGCGACGACCCCGCGCACCGGGTGCCGCCCGGCTACTTCCGGGACGAGCGGAGCGCCGCCCGTCCCGACGGCACCGAGGACCGCACGCGGGAGATGCCCCAGATCGACGCCGACGGCACACCTCGCCGCCGCCCCCGGCCCGACTGGGCCGAGGAGACCCCGCTGGACGACCTGCCCTCTCTGGCGGACGAACTGCTCGGGTCGTACGACGGCCGGGAGCCGGAGCGGGACGAGTCCGGCGACGACGAGCCCCACCGGCGGCGTGGCCGCGGCCGGCGCGGCTGACCGCGGAGGCCGAGGGCCGCACCGAACGGGCCTGCCGAACGGGCACGCCGAGCGAGGAACACCGGGCGGCGCCCGCCGGACCCCACGGGGTACCGGCGGGCGCCGCCGTAGTTGTCAGTGCCCGCCCGCACAATGGAGGGCGGAACGCGGAGTGTGACGGAAGGACGGCGTGACCCATGACCGTGTGGGACGACCTCGTCGGACAGGACAAGGTGAGCGCGGCGCTCGACGCCGCCGCGCGGGACGCCGACGCCCTCGTCACGGCCGCCGCCGCGGACCGGCCGCCGCCGGAGGCGTCGAGGATGACGCACGCGTGGCTGTTCACCGGCCCGCCCGGAGCCGGCCGGAACCAGGCGGCACGGGCCTTCGCCGCGGCCCTGCAGTGCGTGAGCCCCGACCGGGCCCTCGGTGGCGTCCCGGGCTGCGGTTTCTGCGACGGCTGCCACACCGCGCTGCTCGGCACCCACGCCGATGTCAGCACGGTCGCCGCGGTGGGCGCCGAGATCCTGGTGAGGGACATGCGGGACACGGTCCGCAAGTCGTACACCGCCCCGGCCAACGGCCGCTGGCAGATCATCCTGGTCGAGGATGCCGAGCGGCTCAACGAGAAGTCGGCGAACGCCGTCCTCAAGGCCGTGGAGGAGCCCGCGCCCCGCACGGTGTGGCTGCTGTGCGCCCCCTCGGTCGAGGACGTCCTGCCCACGATCCGCTCCCGCTGCCGCCACCTGAACCTGCGCACGCCCTCGGTGGAAGCCGTCGCCGACATGCTCATGCGCCGCGACGGCATCGAACCCGAGGCCGCCATGGCCGCGGCGCGCGCCACCCAGGGCCACGTCGACCGGGCCCGCCGCCTGGCCACCGACCCCGCCGCCCGTGAGCGCCGGGCCGCCGTGCTCAGGCTCCCGCTGCGGCTGGACGAGGTCGGGGCCTGCCTCAGAGCGGCTCAGGAACTGGTCGACGCGGCCGCCGAGGACGCCAAGCAGCTGGCCGAGGAGATCGACGGCAAGGAGACCGAGGAGCTGAAGGCGGCTCTGGGCGCGGCCCAGGGCGGCCGGCTGCCGCGCGGCACGGCGGGGGCGGTGAAGGACCTCGAGGAGATGCAGAAGCGCCGTAGAACCCGCACCCAGCGCGACAGCCTCGATGTCGCCCTCGGCGACCTCACCGGCTTCTACCGCGACGTCCTCGCCCTCCAGCTCGGCTCCCGGGTCGCGATCGCCAACGGCGACACCGAGGACGCCCTGGACCGGCTGGCCCGGGGCAGCAGCCCGGAGTCCACGCTGCGCCGCATGGAGGCGATCGCCGCCTGCCGTGAGGCCCTGGACCGCAATGTGGCCCCGCTGCTCGCCGTGGAGGCGATGACGATGGCACTGCGGGCGGGGTGAGCCGGGCGTACGGTGGTTGACGGACTCCGTCCCCCGTACGAGGCCACACTCCGTACGCCGCGTACTCAGCACGTCGCTCAGCGTTACGATCGCCTGATGCACACCTGGCCCTCCCTCCGCCGGCCCCACCGGACCGGCCGGACCCGCAGCGGAACGCGCACCCGAACCCGATCCCGGGCCCCGGCCCGTGTCACGGGTGTCCTGATCGCGGCCGCCGCACTGCTCGTGTCCGCCTGCTCCGCCGGGAGCTCGACCACGACGTCCACCGGTGCGGCGGAGGCGGCGCTGGCCGCGCTGCCGCCGGCCACGCCCTCGGCGCTGGCCCCGTACTACAGCCAGCACCTGCGTTGGCGGGCCTGTGGTGTCCCCGGCTTCCAGTGCGCCACGATGAAGGCGCCGCTGGACTACGCCGACCCGGGCGCGGGCGACATCAAGCTGGCCGTCGCGCGCAAGAACGCCACCGGCAAGGACAAGCTCGGCTCGCTGCTGGTCAACCCGGGTGGCCCGGGCGGCTCGGCCATCGGCTACCTGGAGCAGTACGCGGGGATCGGCTACCCCGCCGAGGTCCGCGCGGCCTACGACATGGTCGCGATGGATCCGCGGGGCGTCGCGCGCAGCGAGCCGGTCGAGTGCCTCGACGGCCGCCGGATGGACACCTTCACCCAGACCGACATGACCCCCGACGACCAGCAGGAGGTGAGCACGCTGGTCGGGCAGTACCGCAAGTTCGCGGAGAGCTGCGGGGCGCGCTCGGCGCGGCTGCTGCGGCACGTGTCCACCGTCGAGGCGGCACGGGACATGGACATCCTGCGGGCGGTGCTCGGCGATCCGAAGCTGAACTACGTGGGGGCGTCGTACGGCACCTTCCTCGGCGCGACGTACGCCGGCCTGTTCCCGGACCGGGTGGGCCGGCTGGTCCTGGACGGCGCGATCGACCCCTCCCTCGACTCCCGCAGGGTGAATCTGGACCAGACGGCCGGCTTCGAGACGGCGTTCCAGGCGTTCGCGAAGGACTGCGTGCACCGGTCCGACTGCCCGCTCGGCGGCAAGGGCACGACTCCCGCGCAGGTCGGCGACCATCTCAAGGCCTTCTTCCGCAAGCTGGACGCCCATCCCGTCCCGGCGGGCGACGCGGGCGGCCGCAAGCTCGGCGAGTCGCTGGCCACCACGGGGGTGATCGCGGCGATGTACGACCAGGCGGCATGGGAGCAACTCCGTCAGGCGCTGACCTCGGCGATGCGGGAGAACGACGGCGCCGGCCTGCTCGCTCTCTCCGACAGCTACTACGAACGCGACCCGAAGGGCCAGTACACCAACCTGATGATGGCCAACGCCGCCGTGAACTGCCTCGACCTGCCGGCCGCCTTCACCGGCCCCGAGCAGGTGGAGAAGGCGCTGCCCACATTCGAGAAGACGTCCCCGGTCTTCGGCGCCGGCCTGGCCTGGGCCTCGCTGAACTGCGCGTACTGGCCGGTGAAGGCCACCGGCGAGCCGCACCGGATCGAGGCGAAGGGCGCCGCTCCCATCGTGGTCGTCGGCACCACCCGTGACCCGGCGACCCCCTACCGCTGGGCCCGGTCCCTGGCCGGCCAGCTCTCCTCGGCCCGCCTCCTCACCTACGTCGGCGACGGCCACACCGCCTACGGCCGCGGCAGCTCCTGCATCGACTCGGCGATCAACGCCTACCTCCTCGACGGCACCCCGCCGCCCCCCGGAAAACGCTGCTCATAGCCCTCGCAGCCGCCCCGGAGCCCCCGCTCCGGGGCGGGTACGAAGCAGCCCGCGAAACTGTGTAGACTTACCGACGTTGCTGATCGCACCATAGTGTGCGCAGCGCGCCGCTTTAGCTCAGATGGCCAGAGCAACGCACTCGTAATGCGTAGGTCTCGGGTTCGAATCCCGAAAGCGGCTCTTCTGGGACCCCGGGTCAGTTGTCGACTGATCCGGGGTTTTCCGTTGTCCCGGCACAGCACGGGGCGGGGCGTGCCGTGTCGGCGGTCCGGCTCCGGCTGATCTGGCATGTTCACGGACGAGGTCGTGACCCACCGGGTCGCCCGCGTGACTGGGGTACATGTTCGACCCCAATGCCCGCATGGATGCCGAATGGCCAAGATTGCAAGGCTGTCGGTATGAGTGGATCTTCTCTAAGGTCCCTTCAAGTAACCGCAAGCGGTTGCGACTTGGGGGAGCGGGGGAGTCGATCGTGAAGAGCGGTCCGCTGTGGATGGAGCGCGTCTGACGTCCTGAACGGGACCCTGCCGGACTCGGGGAGGCCGTGACGGCAGTGTCGCTCACCCAAGGTTCTGACCATTCGATGCCGGCTGCACTGAGGGGAAACCACACACATGCGTAGGACCATCGCGACCCTGGCCACACTCGGACTCACGGTCGCAGGCCTGAGCCTGGCCACGGCCACCACCGCCTCCGCCGCGGGCTACGGCTGTTCGGGGTCGCAGATCGACTCGTACAACACGACCGCGAACGGCGAGGTGTGGGCCACCGCCTACCTCTACTACTCGTCGGCGAACGGCGGCACCAACTGTGCCGTCCTGGTGGCCAAGAAGTACGCCGGCGTGTCCCACTACATGACGGTGGCCATCAACAAGTCCGGCAGCAGCACGTGGAAGGGTGACGACGGAGCGTTCAGCTCCTACGCGGGGCCGGTCACCGTGACGGGCACCGACGGCCACTGCCTCAACCTCAAGTTCGCCGAGGACAACGGCGGTCTGTGGGTCGGCCGGGACGTCAACAACGTGCACTGCGGCTGAGCGGTCCCCGCCGCGAAGAGGGCGGGACAGGACCCCGGTCGTTCACCTCCGCCGACCGGGGTCCTTCTGTGTCCCCGGACCAGGCCTGCGGCGACACTCCCCCGAGTTACGCGTGCGACGCGCGCGCCGTCGGGCCGGATCCGATGGAATGATCAGATCAGGGCTCGCCAACAGATCGCTAACATGTGGCCAACGGTTCGTCCGCAAGCCGCCGATCGGCCGGCCGGAAGCAGAACCGCGGGAAGGCAGTGGGCAGCGTGAAGCGGCGGTACGAGCTGCGGTTCGGACTGCTGGGGCCACCCGCCCTGTACGACCGACCGCCGTACGGGATTTCGTACGGCCCCTACGCCGATCCGCAGGGCGAGCCCCATGGTGATCCCGGCACCTACGACACTGCCCCCGATGGCACCGCTGACACCCATCCGCACGGGATCGGCAGCCCCAAGATGCGCGCGCTGCTCGCCGCGCTGCTGCTGGAGGCCGGCCGAGTCGTCTCGACCGAGTCGCTGAAGGACGCCCTGTGGGGCGGGGCGCCCCCCGTCTCCGCTCGGGCCTCGCTGCACAACCACGTCACCCGGCTGCGCCGGCTTCTGGACGACCCCGAGCGGCTCAGAACCGTGGCGCCCGGCTATCTGCTGCGCGTCGACGAGGGCGAGCTGGACGTGCACGTGTTCGACGCCGAGGTCCTCGCGGCGCGTGCCGCCCACGCCCGGGGGGACTGGCGGAATGTCGTACGTGCCGCCACGTCCGCACTCGCGCTCTGGCGCGGCGCTCCGCTCGGCGGACTCTCCGCCGACCTCGGCGGCCACGCCCTCGTGCAGCGCCTGGAGGAGGCCCGGCTGCTTCTGCTGGAGTGGCGGTACGACGCCGAACTCGCGCTCGGCGGAGCACGGTTGATCGACATCGTGCCGGAGCTGGCGGCCCTTGTCGCCGAGCATCCGCTGCGTGAGGCCTACCACCGCCGGCTCATGCTCGCCCTGCATCGCACCGGCCGGCAGGCCGAGGCCCTCGCCGTCCATCGCGATCTGCGCGCCCGCCTGATCGAGGAGCTCGGCGTCGAGCCCGGTCCGGCGGTCCGCGAGGCCCATCTGGAGGTTCTGCGGGAGTTCTCGGCACCGGCGCGGGGGGAGGCGGGTGACCCTGGAAGCGCCCCTCCGCACGGTCACGCCTACGCCCCGCCCGACAGCGGGCCGGCCGCTCGTGGCGCTCGGGTACCGGTCGAAGGAGGGCCGGTCGTCCGTGTCCTCCGCGGCACACCGGCACTCGCCAGCGGCGCCTGCGCCCCGCAGGGGTCACAGGTGCTCGACGGCGGGGGCGACAGCGCCACCGCTGACGTGCGGGACACGGGTGGTGCCGACACGGCCCCGCATCCGTCCGAGGACCCGGCGTCCCCCTCGCCCCAGGCCCCCGTCCCGGCCCAACTGCCACCCTCACCACCGCACTTCACCGGCCGGACCGCCGAGTGCCATGACCTGCGGCAGGTCCTCACCGCCCGGCGCGGCCGCCTGGCCGTGATCAGCGGTATGGCAGGCGTCGGCAAGAGCGCCCTCGCGCTCCATGTGGCCCACACGCTGCGGGATCGTTTCCCCGATGGCCAGCTGTACGTCAACCTGCACGGCGCCACACCCGGCATGACCCCGCTCACCCCGGCACAGGCGCTCGCCGCCCTGCTGCGCGACCTCGGTGCCGAGCCCCGGAGCATCCCCGAACACCCGGACGCCGCAACCGCGTTGCTCCGCTCCCTGCTCGCCCCGTCCCGCGTCCTGCTGATGCTGGACGACGCGGCGAGCGCGGCCCAGGTGCGGCCCCTGCTGCCGGCCGGGTCCGGCTGCGCGGTGATCGTCACCAGCCGGTCGCCGCTGACCGCCCTCGACGGCGCCCGGCGCTTCCCGCTCACCACGCTGACCGGGGAGGACAGCGCCGCGCTGCTGCGGGCCGTGAGCGGACGCGAGGACCTCGACGCCGGCCACGCCCTGATCGAGCTGACCGGGAGGCTCCCGCTCGCGCTGCGGGTGGTCGCCGCCCGGCTGGCCGCCCGCAGCGCCCTCACCCCGGACGTACTGGCCGGTCAACTGGCCGCCTCGGGCAGCAGGTTGCCCCATCTCGAGTACGACGACCTGAGTGTCCGCCGGTCCCTCGCCGTCGCCCACGACGCACTCGCCGCCGCCGAACGCGAGGCCGACCGGGACGCGGCCCTCGTGCTGCGCCGCATCGGAAAACTCGACCTGCCGACCTACGGCGCCCTTCTGGTCGCCCGCCTCACCGGTACCGACGAGCGCCGCGCCGAGGCCGCCCTGGACCGGCTGGTCGACGTGGCCCTGCTGGAGGAGACGGAGTACGGCCGCTACGCCCCGCACGACCTGGTCCGCGACTTCGCCCGCGAACTGGCCGGTGCGAGTGCCTGGCCGGCCACCGGCGCCGATCCGGACCTCACCGCCCTGCGCTGGTACGCGGCGGCCGCCGAGCGGGTGCTGACCGCCGTCGTGGAGCCCGGTCTCGACCAGGACGACCGCCGCCGGCCCACCTCGGCGCAGCCGCCGGGACACGCGGCGGACGTGGCGGCCCTGCCGGTCTTCGAGTCCGCCGATCAGGCCTTCGCCTGGGGCGACATGGAACTGGAGAACGTCGTCGCGCTGGTGGAGCGCAACGCCGGCACGGCCGACGAGCAACGGGCCGCCGGTCTCTCCGTGCTGGTGCGGCTGTTCTTCCCCTATGTGCGGCTGCGCGGCCGGGTGGCCGAGATGGAGGTGCTGGGGCGGGCCGCGCTCGGCGCGGCGCGCGGGCTCGGGGACGCGGCGGCGGAGGCGCACGCGCTGGGCGACCTCGCCGGACTGCACTTCCTGACCGGCCGGCAGAACGACGCCCTCGCCCTCACCGACCAGGCCCTCGCGATCTGGCGTCGGCTCGGCAGGGTCTCCTGGATCCGGCGCAGCCTGAACAACCGCGGACTGCTGCTGGAGGGGCTCGGCCGGTTCGCGGAGTCCGGGGACGCGCTGCGGAAGAGCCTCGCGTACTCCCGGCAACTGAACGACCCCTACGGGGAGGCCGTCACCCACAGCCATCTCGGCAACCTCTACGAGCACACCGACCCGCGCGCGGCGATCGAGCGGCACCGGCGCTCGCTGGCGATCGGGGACGCGATCGGCGCGGTCATCGTGCGGCACTCGGCCCACTGCAACATCGGATACGCCCACCTCACCCTCGGGGAACCGGCGGCGGCCGCACGGCACTTCGAGGAGAGCCTGCGCATCCTCGGCGGTCACGGCGACTGGCACGGCGAGTCGCAGACCCGGCTCGGT
This sequence comes from Streptomyces sp. NPDC058145, assembly GCF_042884245.1. Lineage (NCBI taxonomy): Bacteria > Bacillati > Actinomycetota > Actinomycetes > Kitasatosporales > Streptomycetaceae > Streptomyces > Streptomyces sp. NPDC058145. Next base: position 75,305 of record NZ_JBHVUH010000019.1, read on the forward strand.
CTGGTCCGTGCGCTGCGGCGGCTGGGCGAGACCGAGCGGGCCGCCCGCGAATGCACGGAGCTGCTGCGCCGGGCCGACGCCCGCGCCGACCGCTACATGGGCGGCCTGGCCCGCCACCAGCACGGGCTGCTGCTGCGCGAGCAGGGGCGGCGAACGGAGGCGCGCGACGTCTGGCACGCGGCCCTCGCGGCGCTGGACGGCACCGACGAGCAGGCGGTCCTCGAGGAGCTGCGGGAGCTGGTGGCAGGCACCCCGGTGTGCTGACCGGCCCTCATTTGGCGTCGGCGTAGCACTCCACCACCGCGGTCGTGAACGGGAAGCGCACCGGTGTCTCGCCGAAGGTCAGCCGCCCGGCGAGGCGCGAGGCCTCCTGGATCGCCTCGACGACCGTGCCGGCCTCGTCGGCGGGACAGTGCACGATCACCTCGTCGTGCTGGAAGAAGACCAGCTCGGCCTCGAGATCCGCGCAGGCCCGGCGCAGCCCGGCGAGCAGCAGCAGCGCCCAGTCGGCGGCGCTGCCCTGCACGACGAAGTTCCGGGCGAAGCGGCCGCGCGCGCGGGAGTTGCCCGAGGCGTGACCAGGGCCCCAGCCCGGGCCGTCCGTCTGGTGCTCGGTGTCGTCGTCGCCGACCGGGATGCCCGCCTCCTCGGCCGCGTCCTCGCCCAGGCCGGCGGCGGGCGGGCAGGTCCGGCCCAGCCAGGTGCGGACGAGCCGGCCCTCCTCACCGGCCCGTGCGGCCTCGTCGACGTAGGCCACGGCCTTGGGGAAGCGGCGTCTGAGGGCGGCGAGGTTCTTCAGGCCGTCACCGGAGGTCTGGCCGTAGATCGCGCCGAGCACGGCGAGCTTGGCCTGGTTACGGTCGCCGGAGAAGGCGCGGTCCGAGACGGACTGGTACAGGTCGCTCTCGCGCCCGGCCACCTCCATCAGGCCGGGATCGCGGGAGATGGCCGCCAGGACGCGCGGCTCCATCTGGTCGGCGTCGGCCACGACGAGCCGCCAGCCGGGGTCGGCGACCACGGCCCGCCGGATCACCTTCGGGATCTGCAGCGCGCCCCCGCCGTTGGTCACCCAGCGCCCGGTGACCGTGCCGCCGGCCAGGAACTCGGGCCGGAAGCGTCCGTCGCGCACCCAGTCCTGCAGCCAGGACCAGCCGTGCGCCACCCAGATGCGGTACAGCTTCTTGTACTCCAGCAGCGGCTTCACCGCCGGGTGGTCGACGGAGGCGATCTCCCGGCGGCGGGTGGACCGCACCTTGATCCCGGCCCCGGCGAAGGCCTTGACCACGTCGGCGGGCAGGTCGGGCCGCACCCGGCGGCCGAAGGCGGCCGACACCTCGTCCGCCAGCTCGGCCAGGCGCCGCGGCTCGCCACCGCCCGCGTACCGCTCGCCGAGCAGGTCGCGCAGCAGCTCGCGGTGGACCTCGGCGCTCCACGGCAGGCCGGAGCGGTTCAGTTCGGCGGCCACCAGCATCCCCGCCGACTCGGCGGCGGTCAGCAGCCGCATACGGTCGGGGTGGGCGGTCCGCTCGTGCCGCCGCTGCTGCTCCGCGTAGACGGCGAGCAGGTCGGTGAGGGGCAGGCGGCTGCCGGCCGGCTCGAACAGCGGGGACTGGGCGCCCGGTTCGGCCTGCCGCTGCGGTGGGTCGGGCGGTACGGGGCCGCCGCGGAGGCGGGCCAGGGCGGCGGCGGCCGAGCGTGGCTCGCCGTACCGGCCCTCGTGGCCCAGCAGGAGTGTCTCGGCGTCCTCGATGTCGTAGCACCGCTCCACTCGCACCCCCGTGGCGAGCAGACGCGGGTAGACGTCGGCGGTCGACCGCCACACCCAGCGCGTCACCTCCGGACGGCTCCGCACCGCCGCGGCGAGATCGCTCTCCCGCCGCACCGGCCCGGCGGGCAGCCCGTCGGGGCCGAGGGGGGCGACGTCCACGCCACCGTCCTCGGCCGCCGCGAGAGCCCACCGGCCGGCCATGGACAGGAGTCTGGCAGGCGGCACTGACAATGGCCGTGACCTGCGGGTTCATCCGGCGGAGCCGTGTGTTGCGCCGGGGGTCAGTCCGCCGCCGCCTCCTCCGCGTCCGCTGCCGCCTTCTTGTGCTCCAGCAGCGTCGCCAGCACCTTGCCGACGAACTCCTCGGTCGCCGCCTTGGTGATGCCGAGGCCGCTGAGGACGCCCGTGCCGTTCTCGTGCTCCAGCAGGGCCAGCAGGAGGTGCTCGGTGCCGATGTAGTTGTGGCCGAGCCTGAGGGCCTCGCGGAAGGTGAGTTCCAGGACCTTCTTGGCCTCGGGGCCGTAGGGGACGAGCTCGGGAGCGTTCTCGGCGGCCGGCGGGAGCGCCGCGGTCGCGGCCTGGCGCACCGTGTCCAGCGGGACGCCCTGCGTGGTGATGGCCTTCGCGGCCAGGCCCTCCGGTTCGGCCAGCAGGCCGAGGACCAGGTGCTCGGGGCGGCCCTCGGAGTGGTGGGCGGCCACGGCCTCGTTGTGCGCGGACATGACCACGTTCCGCGCGCGCGGGGTGTAGCGGCTGAAGCCCTGGCTGAGGTCGAGGTCGGCCGACTCCTTGGGCACGAACCGCTTCTGTGCCGCCTGCCGGGTCACGCCCATGCTCTTGCCGATGTCGGTCCAGGAAGCGCCCGAACGGCGGGCCTGGTCGACGAAGTGACCGATCAGATGGTCGGCCACGTCATCGAGGTGATCGGCGGCGATCACCGCGTCCTGGAGCTGGTCGAGGGGTTCGGGATGAACCTTCTTGATCGCCGCGATGAGGTCGTCGAGGCGTACGGATGCCGTGATGTTCGGGTTGGTCGCCATGTGTCAACCGTAGGTTGCGCCCCAGGTAGTGTCAACCACTAGTTGACACTCGATGGTCGCCGGGTCCCGCCGTTGTCCACAGGCTGTGGACGACTTCTGCCCGCTGTCGGTGGCGCGTGGCACGATCGACGGGTGAACAGCACTGCCGGCACCGTCGAACGGGCCTTCCGCGCCGCCCTGTACGAAGACGGCGACGCCGGACTCGACACGGGTGCCTCCCTGCTCGCCGCCGACCCCGCGGCGGACACCGAACTCGCGCTCCGCGGCGAGGAGTTCGTGGCGGCTGCCTGGCGGCGCGGCTGGCAGCCCGCCGATGTCGTACGACTCGTGCGGCGCGAGCTGGACGAGGTCCACCTGGCGCTCGTCTCGGGGCTGATCCGGGCGCAGTCCGGGCAGGACCGCCCCCGCGGGCGCCGCTGGGCCGCCCAGTTGGAGGCCCTCCCGGAGTCCACCGCGCGAGCGGGCGACCGCTTCTCGCACGCCACCGCGGTGCTGGAGCTGTACCGCCTGCTGCTGCGCCTGCCCGCCCTGGAGGTCATGGTGGAGCCCCGCCGTGATCCAGGACCCGGCGCCTCCCGCATGCTCACCCGCATCCGCGCGCTGCTCGCCAAGGCCGAGGCCACCGGCTACCCCGAGGAGGCCGAGGCGCTCTCGGCCAAGGCACAGGAGCTGATGGCGCGGCACAGCGTCGACGAGGCGCTGCTGGCCGCCGAGGCCCCCGCGCCGGACGCGCCCGGCGCCTGCCGCATCGGTGTGGAGCCGCCGTACGAGCAGGCCAAGGCGGTGCTGCTGGACGCGGTGGCCACCGCCAACCACTGCCGCGCGGTGTGGAACGAGGCGCTCGGCTTTTCCACGGTCGTCGGCTTCGAGGCGGACCTGGAGGCGGTCGAACTGCTCCACACCTCGCTGCTCGTGCAGGCCACCCATGCGATGACCAAGGCCGAGGCCGCGCAGCGAGCCGGCGGCCGCAAGCGCACCAGGACGTTCCGGCAGTCGTTCCTCGCGGCCTACGCGCACCGTGTCGGCGACCGCCTCGCGGCCGTGGCCGGAACCCAGGTGACCCAGGACCTGCTGCCGGTCCTCGCCACCCGGGAGACAGCCGTCACCGACCGTCTCGAGCGCATGTTCCCCGAGACCACCACGACACGGCTGCGCGGGGTGAGCGACGCGGCGGGCTGGACGGAGGGCGCGCGGGCGGCGGACCAGGCCCAGGTCAGGGCCCGCCCCCGGCTCGGCTGACCCCTCGGACCCGGCCCGCCGCACTACGCGAACGTCAGTCCCCGACCTGCTGGAAGGCGCTGACGGAGGCGTCCGGGGTGTCGGCGGAGCCCTTGGTCGCGACGGGCCCGTAGGACCACGGGAAGCTCCGGGCGGTGTCCGTGCCGGGCAGGCTGATCTTCACCGACTTCGCCGCCAGACCGGCCTTGCCGCCCGCCCCGCCGCGCACGTAGGTGATGGTGAAGGTCGCCGAGTCGCCCTTGGCGAGCTTCAGCTTCTGTGCCTTCGCCCCCTCCTGCGTGGGCAGCTTCACCTCGCCGCCGCCCGTGCTCAGCGCGGCACCGGGGAAGTGGTCCAGGGTGCAGGGCGTGCTCTGGTTGGTGATGCTGACGGGCACCTCGCCGGTGTCACCGGCGGACGGGGCCACGCTCGCCGACCCGATCTGCACCGAGACCCCGCCGATCTCGCAGGCGGAGCCGCTCTTGCCGTTCTTGCCTCCGCCGCCGTCGTCGCAGGCGGTCAGCAGGAGGGCGGCGGCGAGGGCGGTGACGGTGAGCGGAATGGCGCGCATGAGCAGGTCCCATCGAGGTCGTGACGGTCTCCTCGCATCATGGCGCCTGCGCCGGGGACTCGCTCACGCACCCCGCCGAATTCACCGCTTCAGGTTCGTCGGCATCCCCGAGGGCAGCTTGCCGCCCTCGGCCTTGGTGTACGTCTCCTGGCCGAGCTTGCCGGACCAGGTCACCTTCAGGGCGTCCTTGCTCGCCGAGTCGACCATGCCGTTGACCCGGTCCTTGCTGCCGTCGGTGCAGTTCAGATGGATCATCCGCATGCCCGACTCGGTGCCGGCGGTGCCGTTGCACACGGATCCGCCCGTCGCGAAGAGCCCGGCCTGCTTGCCGGTGATCACCAGGGCCACGATCGACCCCTTGGCGGTGGTGACCCAACTGCCCTGGAGTGTGCCGGAAGCGCCCGTGACGGTCCCCGCGGGGCCGCTGCCGGACTCCGAGCCGGCCGTCGGTGCCGGGGCCGGTGAGGAGTCGTCCTTGGCGCCGCCCCCGCTGCACGCGGTCAGCGCGAGCGCGCCCACCAGCCCCGCCGCCGCGGCCGCCGTCCGCACCCTTGCAGTCGCCGTAGTCACGTCAAGCTCCCAAGCTGTAGCGAACCGGCCGCCCCGGGGCCGTCGTCCCGCTCGGGACGGCACCCCCGAACCGGAGGGACCGCAGCAAGTTACCAGCCGTTACCCCGAACACTTCCGGACGTCGTGCGGAAATCTCTACGCGCCTGCTCACCCGGCACAGGTAGGAGATCCCCTACGGTTGACGCGTAGGAAAACACCTACCTATCCTGGTGGCATGACCATCACGCACGCCTCCTTCGTCACCCTCCCCGTCTCCGACCAGGACCGCGCCCTGCGCTTCTATCGCGACGTCCTCGGCATGGAGGTCACCGCCGACCGGCAGCTGCCCCAGGGCCGCTGGCTCCAGGTGGCCCCCGAGGGCGCGCAGACCGCCTTCACACTCTCCGGGCCGGGGATGGGCGGTTTCACGCCCGGCTCCGCGCGCGGGATCATGTTGGTCACGACCGACGTCGACGCGGACTGCGCCAGGCTCACCGCTGCCGGAACCCCCGTGCAGGGGCCGGACGAACTCCCCTGGGGGCGCATGGCCTCCTTCGCGGACCCCGACGGCAACGGTCTGATGCTGCTGACGGAGAAGGAAGGCTTCTGACGCCCCATGAACCGGACCGCCCTGTGAAACCGGCCGCTCCATGACCGGGACGGGTACCGCCGCCGAGGACCGTGTCTTCGCCGCGCTCGCCAACGCCACCCGCCGCGAGGTGCTGCGACTGCTGCGCGAGCGCGGTCCGCAGGCCGTGCAGGCCTTGGCCGATCACTTCGACATGCGCCGTCCGAGCCTGTCCGAGCACCTCAAGGTGCTCCGGGACGCCGGCCTGGTCTCCGAGCAGCGCTCCGGCCGGCAGCGCATCTACCGCCTCGAGGCGGCCCCGCTCGCCGAGGTGCAGGACTGGCTCCATCCGTACGAGCGGTTCTGGCGCGACCGCCTGAAGGGCCTCGGCGATCTGCTCGACCGCATGCCCGACGATGAACGTCCATGAGCACCGCACCGTCCGGTGACGCCGACGACCTCACCACCGTCCGCGTCGACCAGTTCTTCCCGCATCCGCCCGCCAAGGTCTGGCGTGCCCTGACCGAACCCGCCCTGCTGGCCCGCTGGCAGATGCCCGGCGCCGAGGACTTCCGGCTCGAGATCGGTCACCGGTACCGGATGACCTCGGTCCCGCGTCCCGGCACCCGCTTCTCCGGCGTCGTCGAAGTGCGGGTCCTCGCCTACGTCCCCGAGCGGATGCTGTCCCTCCGCTGGGCCGACGCGGATCCCGCCGGTCCCACGGACTGGACCATCACCTGGACCCTGGAACAGGAAGGGCGCGGTACGCGTCTGTTCCTAGTGCACGAGGGATTCGATCCGGACGACCCGGCGCAGATGATGGCGCGGAAGATCATGAACGGGGGCTGGAGAGGGCATGTGCTGCCGTCTCTCGGACAGACGCTGGAACGGCTTCGGTAAAGCGGACGTCAAAGCTGTAATCGCGGCAACACAGCCCGTGCACGTGCATCTGCTCATGCATCTGCACAGGGACGCAGCTATGATCCGGATCAGTTGACCAAGACATCCATGGCCACATCAGCCAAGTGCACCACCGGGGAGCGACCTGTGGACCGCGACGTTGACGGCGTGTACGGGGGGTACGACGTGTACAACGGCATGGCTGCCACGCAGCTGGTCGGAGTGGCCTGGCAGAAGAGCAGGCACAGCAACTCGCAGGGCTCCTGCGTGGAGTTCGCACGCCTGCCCGGCGGCGATGTGGCGGTGCGCAACTCGCGTTTCCCGGACGGCCCCGCGCTCGTCTACACGCGCGCGGAGATCGAGGCGATGCTCCTCGGAATCAAGGACGGCGAGTTCGACCACCTCGTAGTCGGCTGAAACGTCTCAGCGGCTCACGGGCCGGCGACGACCCGGTGTACGCGCGTAGACACCGGGCGTGACTGGGCCCCGTGCCGCATCAGTCGGTCGGCCGGAGCCGGAACAGCGCCCAGACGACCTTGCCGCTGAGCGTGCCCGCGAGCGGATGCCAGCCCCAGCCGTCGGCGAAGGAGTCGACCAGGAACAGCCCCCGGCCGGACTCGGCCGAGAAGTCGTCCGAATCGCGTGGCGCCGGCGTCTCGTCGCTGGGGTCGCGCACCGCGCACACCAGCCGCTCGGTCCAGCGCAGTAGATGCAGCCGCACGGCGGGCGGCTGCGGGGAGCGGCCGGCGTCGGCCGGGCCGGATGGCGCGGACCGCCGGGTCTCGCCGGACGGGCGCTGGTGAGGAATGGGCAGTCCATGCCGCAGGGCGTTGGTGACGAGTTCGGAGACGACGAGACATATGTCGTCGAAACGGTCGCCCACGTCCCACTGGTCCAGGGTGCGGCGGGTGAAGCGCCGGGCCTCGCCCACCGCCTCGTAACGGGCCGGCAGGGCGCAGGAGGCGGCATCGGAGACGGCTGCGGGGTCCAACGGCGGAAGGCCCTGCCGTAACGGCTTGAGCATGGTCGATCCATTCGTCCCCATGCGAGGCACTCCCGGTAATTCGCGGTCGTAGCGATGCAGCGGTGGCGCGGCACCATGGTTTCGGATGGGACTGGCAGATGCAAGGGCAGATGCACGTGCACGTGACCGAAATGATCCTGCCCGTACCGCTTCTTGGCCATTTTTTCTGCCACATTGGACCATGCGACTGTCAGAGGTCCGTACCTCTGCCTGCGGAAAACGGCTGACCTCTTTCCGTTTCCGTAACCGGACGAGTACTGCTCGAAGTGTTTTAGTGGCAGACTGCGGCCCCTGAAGACGGTTGGGGAGGCTGGCGAAGGTGAGCGCGGGAGAGCCCGGATCGGTGGTGCGGCGCATGCTGCTCGGCTCGCAACTCAGGCGGCTGCGTGAAGCACGGGGGATCACGCGCGAGGCGGCGGGCTACTCGATCCGCGCGTCCGAGTCGAAGATCAGCCGGATGGAGCTGGGCCGGGTGAGCTTCAAGACCAGGGACGTCGAGGATCTGCTGACGCTGTACGGCATCAGCGACGAGGCGGAGCGCGAGTCGCTGCTCTCCCTCGCCCGGGAGGCCAACGTGGCGGGCTGGTGGCACAGCTACACCGACGTACTGCCGAGCTGGTTCCCCACCTACGTGGGCCTGGAGGGCGCCGCCTCGCTGATCCGGGTGTACGAGGTGCAGTTCGTGCACGGCCTGCTGCAGACCGAGGAGTACGCCCGCGCGGTGGTCCGGCGCGGCATGAAGGGCGCGAGCCCGGCCGACGTGGAGCGGCGGGTCGCGCTGCGCCTGGAGCGGCAGAAGCACCTGCTCGCCGACAACGCCCCCGAGCTCCACATCGTCCTGGACGAGGCCGCCCTGCGCCGTCCGTACGGCGACCGTGACGTGATGCGCGGCCAGCTCCAGCATCTGATCGACATCTCCGAGCGCCCCAACGTCCGGCTGCAGGTGATGCCGTTCAGCTTCGGCGGGCACTCCGGCGAGAGCGGCGCCTTCACCATCCTCAGCTTCCCCGACGCGGACCTGTCCGACGTGGTCTACCTGGAGCAGCTGACCAGCGCCCTGTACCTGGACAAGCGCGAGGACGTCGCCCAGTACGAGCAGGCGCTCAAGGAGTTGCAGCAGGACAGTCCGGGGCCCGACGAGAGCCGGGATCTTCTCCGGGGTCTCCGTCAACTCTCTTGAAACACAAGTACGATGACGTGTGATCAGACCGCGACGTGGCTCCTGTGTCTGCTACCGATTGAGGGATCACATGCCGTCCTACTTCAGCGACCTGGCCCAGCAGTACATCGACGGTGAGTGGCGCCCGGGCACCGGTTCCTGGGACGTCATCGACTTCAACCCGTACGACGACGAGAAGCTGGCCTCGATCACCGTGGCGACGGTCGACGAGATCGACCAGGCCTACCGCAGTGCCGCTCGCGCGCAGAAGCAGTGGGCCGCGACCAACCCCTACACCCGCCGCACGGTGTTCGAGCGGGCGCTGCGGCTGATCGAGGACCGGGAGCAGGAGATCGCCGACCTGATCGTCGCGGAGCTGGGCGGCACGCGCGTGAAGGCCGGCTTCGAGCTGCACCTCGCCAAGGAGTTCCTGCGCGAGGCGGTCAACCTGGCGCTGCGCCCGGAGGGCAGGATCCTGCCCTCCCCGACCGACGGCAAGGAGAACCGCGTCTACCGGGTGCCGGTGGGCGTGGTGGGCGTGATCAGCCCGTTCAACTTCCCGTTCCTGCTGTCGATCAAGTCCGTCGCCCCGGCCCTCGCGCTCGGCAACGGCGTGGTGCTCAAGCCGCACCAGAACACCCCGATCGCGGGCGGCACCCTGGTGGCGAAGATCTTCGAGGACGCGGGGCTGCCGGGCGGCCTGCTCAACGTCGTCGTCACCGACATAGCGGAGATCGGCGACGCCTTCATCGAGCACCCGGTCCCCAAGGTCATCTCCTTCACCGGCTCCGACAAGGTCGGCCGGCACGTCGCCACCGTCTGCGCCTCCCACTTCAAGCGCGCGGTGCTCGAACTGGGCGGCAACAGCGCGCTGGTGGTCCTGGACGACGCCGACATCGACTACGCGGTGGACGCGGCCGTCTTCAGCCGCTACGTGCACCAGGGCCAGGTCTGCATGGCGGCGAACCGGGTCCTCGTGGACCGCTCGGTGGCCGAGGAGTTCACCGAGAAGTTCGTCGCCAAGGTCCGGACGCTGAAGGTCGGCGACCCGCGCGACCCGCAGACCGTCATCGGCCCGGTGATCAACTCCCAGCAGGCGAGCGCCGTCTCGGGCGTCGTGGACCAGGCGCTCGCCGAGGGTGCCACCGCCCTCGTGCACGGCACCACCACCGGCAACCTGGTCGAGCCCAGCGTGCTCACCGACGTCCCCGCCGGCTCCGCCCTGCTCCAGCAGGAGATCTTCGGCCCGGTCGTCTTCCTCGTCCCCTTCGACGGCGAGGAGGAGGCGGTCCGGATCGTCAACGACACCCCCTACGGCCTCAGCGGCGCCGTCCACACGGGCGACATCGAGCGCGGGGTCGCGTTCGCCAAGCGGATCGACACCGGCATGTTCCACGTGAACGACGGCACCGTGCACGACGAGCCGCTGGTGCCGTTCGGCGGGGAGAAGCACTCCGGCCTCGGCCGGCTGAACGGAGAGACGACCGTCGAGGCCTTCACCACCATCAAGTGGATCTCGGTGCAGCACGGCCGCAGCGGCTTCCCCTTCTAGGGGCGCCTGAATCGCCCCGCGCGTGCCGGGCCCTTGCGGACAGAAGCTGACCGCAAGGGCCCGTAGCTTCGTCGGTGTCAGGCAAGAGGACCCGATGAAAGGCGGCCGGTCATGGTCACACACGTGGCGGCGGAGACGCAGGGCGACGAGCGCGGGGCGCTGCTCGCGTTCCTGGGGGAGCAGCGAGGCGGCATCCGCAGGGCGCTGCTGGGGCTGACGGAGGAGCAGGCCCGCTCCCGTCCGAGTGCCAGCGAGCTGTCGCTCGGCGGTCTGCTCAAGCATGTCGCCGAGGTCGAGCAGAGCTGGCTGGCCCGGGCCCGGCAGGAGCCGCCGACGGTCCACCGCGACCAGTCGAACTGGCACGAGTGCTTCCTGCTCACCGATGACGAGACGGTGGCCGGGCAGCTCGCGTACTGGGAGCAGGTCGCCGGCGAGACGGAGAAGTTCATCCGTTCCGCGCCCAGCCTGGACGACACCTTCCCGCTGCCGCCCGACCCCTGGTTCCCGCCGGAGGGACGTGTCTCCCTGCGCTGGCTGTGTCTGCACCTGATCCGCGAGACCGCCCGGCACGCCGGCCACGCCGACATCATCCGGGAGTCCCTGGACGGGAAGACCGCCTTCGAGCTGGTGGCCCTGGAACAGCGGGCCTGAGCCGCGGCCATAACCTGGACGGCATGTCAGCGATCCGACTTCTCGTGCTGGGCGCGGTCCGCCAGCACGGGCGGGCCCACGGCTACCAGGTGCGGGGCGACCTGGAGTACTGGGGCGCGCACGAGTGGTCCAACGCCAAGCCGGGCTCGATCTACCACGCCCTGAAGCAGATGGCGAAACAGGGGCTGCTGCGCGCGCACGAGATCGCGCCGTCCACCGCGGGCGGCCCACCGCGCACCGAGTACGAGATCACCGACCCGGGCGAGACGGAGTTCTTCCGGCTGCTGCGCGAGTCCCTGGTCTCCTACGACCAGAAGATGGACATCCAGTCCGCCGCCATCGGCTTCCTGGTCGAGCTGGAGCGTGCCGAGGCGCTGGACCTGCTCCGGGAGCGGATCCGGCGCATCGGTCAGTGGCGGTCCGCCGTCACCGGGCACTACATCCCCGAGGACGGCCCCGGACAGCTCGGGCACATCGGCGAGATCATGAACCTCTGGGTGCACACGGCCGACTCCGACGCCGCCTGGACCCAGGGGCTCATCGCCCGCCTGGAAGGCGGCGCGTACACCTTCGCGGGGGAGGGCGAGCCGTTCGTGGGCGTCCTCTCCGAGGGCCAGGACAACCCGTACGCGACGGGGGAGCGGCACCCGGGGGACGACCGCTGATCCGGCATGCCCCCGTGCGGCCCCGGGGCGGGTCCGCGAAGTCACGCCCGCGCCGCGACGCCCGGCACGCTCCCCCGGAGGGGGCACCCCCACTCGCCGCACCGGCCGAAAGCCCGAGTACGCCCGGTACGAGGGCATCCGGCCGTCACTCCCCCGTCCTCCGGCCGGGGGGACCCCCAGAGCACGCACCGGACGCCGCGAGGCCCGCCCCGCGGGCGAACGACGCGACTTCACGGACACGACCTAGTGATGGAAGCTGGTGGCCCCCTCCCGGTCCTTGGTGAGGGGATGCGGCTGCCGGCGCAGCTCCGGCAGCAGGCGGCCCAGGTCGTCCACGAACAGGTCGGCCAGGTCGTGGGAGAAGCCGTTGCGGCACACGATCCGCAGCACCGCCAGGTCCTCGCGGTTCGGCGGGAAGGTGTAGGCGGGCAGCAGCCAGCCGTGCTCGCGCATCCGCCGGGAGACGTCGAAGACGTCGTAGGGCAGGCCGCCCTGGGTGGTGAAGGCGAACACCGGCAGCTCGTCCCCGCGCGTCAGCAGCCGGAAGTCGCCGAGCGCCTCGATCTTCCCGGCGAGCGCGCGCGCCACGTCCCGCGTGGTCTGCTGCACCGCCCGGTAGCCCTCACGGCCCAGCCGCAGGAACGTGTAGTACTGCGCGACGACCTGGGCGCCGGGGCGGGAGAAGTTCAGCGCGAACGTCGGCATGTCACCGCCCAGGTAGTTCACCCGGAAGACCAGCTCCTCGGGCAGCGCCTCCTTGTCCCGCCACAGGGCCCAGCCGACGCCCGGGTAGACCAGGCCGTACTTGTGCCCGGAGGTGTTGATCGACGCCACGCGCGGCAGCCGGAAGTCCCACACCAGGTCCTCGTCGAGGAACGGTGCGATCATCGCTCCGGAGGCCCCGTCCACGTGCACCGGAATGTCCAGCCCGGTGCGCTCCTGGAGGGCGTCCAGTGCGGCGCACAGCTCCGCGATCGGCTCGTACGACCCGTCGAAGGTGGAGCCGAGGATGCCGACGACACCGATGGTGTTCTCGTCGCACAGCTCGGCCGCCGCCCGCGGGTCCAGGTGGTACCGGTCGCCGTCCATGGGCACCAGACGGGCCTCCACCTCCCAGAAGTTGCAGAACTTCTCCCAGCAGACCTGGACGTTGACGCCCATGACCAGGTTCGGGCGTGCTCCCGGGTAGCGGTCGGCGTTGCGCTGCGCCCAGCGGCGCTTGAGCGCCATCCCGGCCAGCATGCAGGCCTCGCTCGAGCCCGTGGTCGAACAGCCCACGGCGGCCGACGGGTCCGGGGCGTTCCACAGGTCGGCGAGCATCGCCACACACCGCCGCTCCAGCTCGGCCGTGCGCGGGTACTCGTCCTTGTCGATCATGTTCTTGTCCCGGCACTCACCCATCAGCACCCCGGCCTGCGGCTCCATCCAGGTGGTGACGAAGGTGGCCAGGTTCAGCCGCGCGTTGCCGTCCAGCATCAGCTCGTCGTGCACCAGCTGGTACGCCGTGGACGGTGGCAGCGGGGTGTCGGGGAGCCGGTGCGTGGGAGGTGCCTCGGTCATCCCGCCGACCGGATTGGCCTCTCCGAAGAACGGGTTGACCGACATCAGGCGCTCTTCGTGCTTCTCCGGACCTTTGTGCAGGGCCATGACATGCCTCCAGACGGGGGGGGAACGAGGTCAGCGGACGGGGGTGCCGTCGTCGCGCAGCTGCATCTGCGGCCGCCCGGTCACCAGCAGCCAGGCCGGCAGTGAGGCGATGCAGAGCAGGGCGATGACGGCGGGGGAGGCCACCAGGACGGCGGCCGTGAACAGGCTCACCCAGCCCTGCCGGGTGATCGCCAGGAGCATGCCCAGCACGCTCGCGGAGACGCCCAGTGCGGCGGGTACGGCCGGGACGAGCGCGTGGGCGCACAGACCGAGCGCGGAGCCGATGAAGACGGCGGGGAAGATCCGGCCGCCCCGGAAGCCGCAGGAGGCCGCGACCAGCAGCGCAGCCAGCTTCACCACGGCCATGGTGGCGAACTGCCCGGCCGACCAGCCCGCCGGGTCACGCGCCAGCTCCCCCACCTCCGACAGCCCCTTGAAGAGGGTCAGATGACCGCCGAGGGCGGCCAGGGCGCCGAGCACGACACCGCCCGCCGGAAGCATCAGCATCGGGTGCCGTAACCGCTGGAAGGCCGCGTGGACGTAGGGGAAGGCGCGTACGGCGCACATACCGAGCACGGCGGCCACCGAGGCGAGCACCAGGGCCGCCAGCAGGTCCGTCCAGCGCGGGCGGCCCAGGGGCGGCAGGCCCAGGTCGAAGCCCGGGCGGTACAGCAACGAGGTGGTCAGCGCCCCGACCGCCGCCGCGGTCAGCGGCGCGAACAGGTTGTCCCACAGCAGCCCCCGGACCGGCCGTCCGGCCAGCGCCTCGGAGATGACGAGGGCCGCCGCCACCGGGGTGCCGAACAGCGCGCCGATCGTCGCCGCCTCCGCCAGCATCGGCCACAGGGCGCCCGGCATCCGGGACAGGAATCGCCCGCCGAGCCAGGCCGCCAGGCCGACGTTCACGGCGATGATCGGGTTCTCCGGGCCCAGGCTCGGCCCGCCCGCCAGCATCAGCCCGGTCGCCAGCACCAGACCCGGCAGTACCAGGGGCGGCAGCACCGGGGCGTCCAGACCGGTGGTCGCCGGATCCGGCCCGGCATGGCCCGGCACCTTCCAGACGACCAGCCCGACGGCGAGGCCGGTGGCCACCAGCATGACGAACATCCACAGCACCGAGTAGCGGCCCACGCCGAGCGCGTCCGGCAGCGGCCCCCACAGCACGTGCTGCAGTTGCTCCGCCGCCACGCTCAGGCCGACGTAGACGAGGCTCGCGGCCACGCCGACGGCGACGGCGGGCAGGATCAACGGCAGCAGGGCCCGCGCCGGGCTCGCCGGCCGGGTCGAGCGAGCCTGCTGCCCGGTGTCCTGGGTCACGTCGTCACGATAAGCGGACCCAACGCCGCGAACATCCGGAGCGCGTCCGGCTTGCACCTCACGTGGCGTGAGGCCGCAGCGTGGTGGCCGTACCGACGACAAGGAGCGGAAAGTGAGCTACTCCGTGGGACAGGTCGCGGGGTTCGCCGGAATCACGGTGCGCACCCTGCACCACTACGACGAGATCGGCCTGCTCGTACCCAGCGAGCGCACCCACGCCGGCCACCGGCGCTACAACGACGCCGACCTCGACCGGCTCCAGCAGATCCTGTTCCACCGCGAACTCGGCTTTCCGCTCGACGAGGTCGCGGCCCTGCTCGACGACCCGGACGCGGACCCGCGCGCGCACCTGCGCCGCCAGCACGAGCTGCTGACCGCCCGGATCGAGAAGCTGCAGAAGATGGCCGCGGCCGTGGAGCACGCCATGGAGGCACGCACGATGGGCATCAACCTCACCCCCGAGGAGCGGTTCGAGGTCTTCGGGGACAACGACCCCGAGAGGTACGCCGAGGAGACCGAGCGGCGCTGGGGCGGCACCGAGGCCTACGCCGAGTCGCAGCGCCGCGCCGCCCGCTACACCAAGGACGACTGGCGGCGCATGCAGGCCGAGACCGACGACTGGACCGGACGCTACGTCGCCCTGATGGCCGCCGGCGGGCAGCCGACCGACGAGGCGGCCATGGACCTGGCCGAGGAGCACCGCCGGCACATCGGCAAGTGGTTCTACGAGTGCCCGCACCCCATGCACCGCTGCCTGGGCGCGATGTACGTCGCCGACGAGCGCTTCAAGGCGTTCTACGACTCCACGCGGCCCGGCCTCGCCGAACACCTCAGCGAGGCGATCGCCGCCAACGCCGACCGCCACACGG
The DNA here is from genome assembly GCF_042884245.1 of Streptomyces sp. NPDC058145. Classification (NCBI taxonomy): domain Bacteria; kingdom Bacillati; phylum Actinomycetota; class Actinomycetes; order Kitasatosporales; family Streptomycetaceae; genus Streptomyces; species Streptomyces sp. NPDC058145. The sequence goes on from NZ_JBHVUH010000019.1 coordinate 90,803, forward strand.
CGTGATCCCGGGGCCCGGGAGGGCTACTCCCGGGCCAGCACGACGGCCGTGCCGTAGGCGCACACCTCCGTGCCCACGTCGGCCGCCTCGGTGACGTCGAAGCGGAACATCAGCACCGCGTTGGCCCCACGCGCGCGTGCCTGCTCCACCAGCCGCTCCATGGCCTGGTTGCGGGTCTGCACGAGCGTCTTCGTGAGCCCTCTCAGCTCGCCGCCGATCATCGACTTCAGCCCGGCACCGATCTGGCTGCCGATGTGCCGCGAGCGCACGGTCAGCCCGAAGACCTCGCCGAGCACCTGCTGCACCCGGTAACCGGGCACGTCGTTCGTGGTCACGACCAGCACGTCCGGCTGGGGCCCCTGGCCGCCGCCGTAGTCATCGAGTCCCATGAGTCACAGCTTTCTCCCGGTCGCACCACAGTGCATCCTGGAGACACCGGTGGAACCTGGGGCGGTCACGTCACGTTGGTAGCTTTGTGCGGCCCCCCCATGGACGCCGTAGCCGCCTCACCCCCTCAGGAGCCCGGACCCGTGACGACACTCGCCCTCGGCCCGAGCTGGCTGGACCCCCAGTACCTGCTGGACACCTACAGCATCTGGGGTCTGCTGCTCATCGTCTTCGCCGAGTCCGGCCTGCTCATCGGCTTCTTCCTGCCGGGTGACTCGCTGCTGTTCACCTGCGGTCTGCTGATCGCCACGAACCAGCTGGACTTCCCGCTGTGGGGCGCGATCGCCCTGATCTGCCTCGCCGCGATCCTCGGCGACCAGGCGGGCTACATGTTCGGCAAGAAGGTCGGGCCCTCCCTGTTCAACCGTCCGGACTCCCGGCTGTTCAAGCAGGAGAACGTCGCCAAGGCGCACGAGTTCTTCGAGAAGTACGGCCCGAAGTCCCTGATCCTGGCCCGCTTCGTGCCCGTCGTGCGCACCTTCACGCCGATCGTCGCCGGCGTCAGCGGTATGCGGTACCGCTCGTTCCTGACCTTCAACGTCATCGGTGGTGTCCTGTGGGGCGCGGGCGTCACCCTGCTGGGCTCCTGGCTGGGGCGGCACGCGCTCGTCAGGAACAACATCGAGGCGATCCTCATCCTGATCGTCCTCGTGTCGGTGATCCCGATCGCGATCGAGTACCTGCGCGCGCGGAGCAAGAACAAGAAGGCCGGGCAGCGGGAGGCGGCCGAGGCGCAGCCCGCACAGCAGCACCCGGTTCCCCGGTTCCAGCAGCAGCCGGTCATGGACGACGCGACGACCCGGCTGCGCCGCATCGAGCCGGAGGAGCCCTACCAGCAGCCCTACCGGCAGCAGCCCCAGCAGGAGCAGCAGCACTGGAACCAGGGCGGCTACGACAGCGACCAGTACTACGACCAGGGTCAGCACCAGCAGCCGCGGTACGACCAGAGCGGGCAGGGGTACGCCCAGAACGGACGCCAGTACGACCAGAACGGGTACGACCCGAACCAGTACGACCCGAACCAGTACCCCTACGGCAACCAGGGCGACTACCGCGGCCGCTGAGGCCGTCAGAAACCGCGGGTCCGCTTCGCCGCCCGCCGCTTGCCGGCGGAGCCGACCCGCAGGGTCAGCCGGGAGATCTCCGACCCGAGGTTGACCCCGATCGCGATCGCCATGGCCAGGGACGCCGCCTTGGCCAGCGACACCAGCCCCTTGTCGACCTCGTTCTGCGCCATGTTCAGCAGCCCGAAGTACGTGGCCGAACCCGGCAGCAGCGGCCCGATGGCCGCGGTCGTGTACGGCAGCGCCGACGCGAACCGGTACCGGGACAGCAACTGCCCGAACAGCCCCACCAGCCCCGCCGCCACCGCCGTGGAGGCCACCGGCGAGATCCCGCCCGCGTAGTGCATCGCGCCGTACACCGACCACGCCACGCCCCCGTTGAGCGTGACCGCCAGCACGGTGGACCGCTCCTGCTGCAGCAGCACGGCGAACGTCAGCGACAGCAGCATGGACGCGGCGATCTGCACCAGTGGCCGCTCGGAGATGCCGCCCAGCGCCGCGTCGGGATCCAGCTTGCCGCCCACCTTCACCCCGAAGTACAGGACGACCAGCACGCCGACGACGATGCCGACGAAGAAGTACATGACCTCCAGCAGACGCGCCGACGCTGTGATGTAGAAGCCCGTCAGGCCGTCCTGCACCCCCGCCACCAGCGCCCGCCCGGGCAGCAGCGCGAACAGCCCACCGGTGACCACCGCGGACGCGTTGACGCCGACATGCGTCAGCGAGAACGCCACCCCGATCGCCGCCGGCGGCATCGCGGCCACCGTGAACTGGTAGAACTCCGGAAGCCCGCGCCCCGCGCACAGCCAGGCCAGCCGGTCGCCGAGCATCGCGCCGAGCGCTGCGGCGATGAACACGATCAGATCACCGCCGACCAGTACCGAGGCCGCACCGGCCAGCAGCCCGCCGGCCAGCGTCAGCGCCCAGCCGGGGTACGGGTGCCGGTTGCGGCGGATCTCGGCCAGCCGCCGGTAGGCCTCCTCCAGGGAGACATGGGTCTCCGGGTCGGTCAGGTCGTCCACCAGATGGAACACGGCCGCGAGCCGGGTGTAGTCGGTGCCCCGCCGCCGTACCGTGCGCGAGGCCGTCACCGGGTCGTCCACCAGCGAGGGCTGATAGGAGATCGACAGCAGGGTGAAGGTGACGGTCGGCTCGCAGCGGTCCAGGCCGTAGGACCGGCACACCGCGAACATCGCGGCCTCCACGTCCTCCGCGCCCTCACCGCCGGCCAGCAGCAGCTCGCCGATACGCAGGGTCAGGTCGAGCACACGCGGAACCGCCGGGCCCTCGTCCTCGGCCCGCTGCACGGACTCGGGCGCCGGCCGCTCGGTCACCGGCATGCGCAGCATCGTGCGCATCCGGTCCTGCCACGGCGCGTCCTTGATCAGGCTGACCACGGGCACACCCGTCGCCGGGGTGAACGCCACCAGCGAGTCCTTGGCGCCGTAGGTGCGCGGCAGACTGAACGCCGACCCCTCCGGCTCGGCGCTCGACGGCGGCGGCGCCTGCAGCCCCTCGGGCACCGCGAACTCGGACGTGGTTTCCGACTCCACCCCGCCCCTGGGAACCGCCAGTCCCTCGGGAAGGGCGAACTCGGACGTGATCTCCGGGTCGTATGTGGTCCGCGCCTCGTCCGACCGGGGCTTGCGGTCCTCCGCCTCCGTCACCTCACACCGCTCCCTGAACGACACCTTCCGTAGGCCTCAGTATGCGCACGCGTACGCAAACGGGCCGCGCCACCCCACCAGGGTGCCGCGGCCCGCCTCGGGCAAACCGGCCGGTCAGTGGCCGCCCTGCTCCTTGAAGCGCTTGTACGACCGCTCGATCTCCGTCTCGGCGTCCGTGCGGCCCACCCAGTTGGCGCCCTCGACCGACTTGCCGGGCTCCAGGTCCTTGTACACCTCGAAGAAGTGCTGGATCTCCAGACGGTCGAACTCCGACACGTGGTGGATGTCGCGCAGGTGCTCCACGCGCGGGTCGGTGGCCGGAACGCACAGCAGCTTGTCGTCGCCGCCCGCCTCGTCCGTCATCCGGAACATTCCGATCGCGCGGCACTTGATCAGACAGCCCGGGAAGGTCGGCTCGTCAAGAATGACGAGCGCGTCCAGCGGGTCGCCGTCCTCGCCGAGGGTGTTCTCGACGAAGCCGTAGTCGGCCGGGTAGGCGGTCGAGGTGAAGAGACGACGGTCCAGGCGGATCCGACCGGTCTCGTGGTCCACCTCGTACTTGTTGCGCGAACCCTTCGGGATCTCGATCGTGACGTCGAACTCCACCGGTGGCTCCTCCATGATCAACACATAGTTCTGGTGATTAAGTGTCCCTCACGCAGGTGTGTGATCGCGAAAGGGGCTGGTGGTCGTGCCTGAGCAGAGGCCTTGGCGAGTCGCGGGACCGCATGTGCGGCGGATCGCGAACGCCGTACGACCGCGCCTGGCGCGTGCCGCGACGGCCGCGAAACCGCGGATCGCTCGGCTGACGAAGGCCGTGCGCCCCGAACTCGCGCACCTCCCCCGCCGGCGGACCGTCAGGACCTGGCAGTACACCGCGGGCGCCGCCACCGCCGGGCTGGCACTGGCCGCAGCGGTGGTGACCGCCACCGGTCCCTGGGACGCCAACGGTCAGCGTACGGCCGAGCGGGACCGGGCGACCGCCCTGGAGCGATCAGGTGGCGCAGATCACGGCGACTCCGGCACGAGCGCACAGACCCCCCAGGCCGCGCCGAGCGCCGCGGCCGTCCTCGCGGGCCTGGGCGGCACCACCGGCACCGTCACCACCAAGAAGGCCCCGCCCGGCCGGCAGGCCCTCACGGACGTCCTCGGACCCCTCCTGGACGTCCCGGCGCTCGGCTCCGGCCGCGGCGCGGCCGTCGTCGACGTCACCACCGGCACGCGGCTGTATGCCGCCGGGGCCGACCAGGCCCTCACCCCCGCCTCCACCACCAAGATCGCCACCGCGGTCGCCGCGCTGTCCGCCCTCGGCTCCGACCACCGCTTCACCACCCGCGCCGCGCTCGAACCCGACACCGGGGAACTGATCCTGACCGGCGGCGGCGACCCCACCCTCACCGCGCGCCGCGACGCCGGGGACTGGGCGAGCCTGCGCACCCTCGCCGCCGACACCGCCGCCACCCTCGCGAAGCGCGGCACCCACAAGATCACGCTGTCCTATGACACCACGCTCTTCTCCGGCCCCGCCCTTCACCCCATCGGCGTCAACGACAACCTCGCCCCGGTGAGCGCCCTGACCGCCGACGAGGGCCGCACCGACGACTCCACCAGCGGCCCCGCGGCCCGCGTCACCGACCCGGCCGCGGACGCCGCCCGCAAGTTCGCCGGCTTCCTCCACGACGCCGGCATCGAGACCACGCCCCCCGGCCCCTCCAAGGCCACCAGCCGCGCCGAGACCCTCGCCACCGTCTCCTCACCCACACTGGCCACCCTCGTCGAGCGCATGCTGACCAACAGCGACAACGACATCGCCGAGACCCTGGCCCGCCAGACCGCCCTCGCGAGCGGCGAGGCGGGCAGCTTCACCGGCGGCGCCAAGGCCATCGCCACCCAACTGCGCAAGCTCGGACTGCCGCTGTCCGGCACCTCCTTCCACGACGGCAGCGGCCTCGACCGCGACGACAGACTGACGGCGAACCTCCTCACCGCCCTCCTGGTCAAGGCCGGCGACCCCGCCCGCCCCGGCCTGAGGCCCGTCCTCACCGGCCTCCCCGTCGCCGGCTTCACCGGCACCCTGACCGACCGCTACACCCACGGCGCGGCCGGCGTCGTACGGGCGAAGACCGGCACGCTCACCGGCGTCAACACCCTGGCCGGCACGGCGGTCGACCGCGACGGACACCTGCTCGCCTTCGCCTTCATGGCCTCCGGCACGACCAGCGCCCAGGAGGCCCAGTCGGCCCTGGACGAGACGGCCACGGTGCTGGCGGGCTGCGGCTGCGGATAGCCCCCGCCGGAACGGGTCGCTGCCTTCCGCGGGCGACCCGGAACGCCCCCGTACGGCCTGCCCGAAATGGGACCGCTCACGTACCGTTGACGCATGACGAGCTTCGGTGGCACCGCATCTCCCGGGATGGTCGACTGGAACCTCGCGGTGGCGACCGCGACACGGCTCGTACGACCGGGCCCCGAAGTCAGCCGCGACGAGGCGAGGGACGTCGTCGCGGAACTGCGCCGGCACGCCAAGGCCTCGGAGGAACACGTCCGGGGCTTCACCCGGCTGGGCACCGAGGAGACACACGACACCCCCGTCCTGGTCGTCGACCGCCCCGGCTGGGTCCGGGCCAACGTCGCCGGCTTCCGGGAACTCCTCAAGCCCCTCCTGGACAAGATGCAGGAACGGCGCGGCGGCAACCCGGGCAACGCCGTCCTCGGCGCCGTCGGCGGCAAGGTCACCGGCGTCGAACTCGGCATGCTGCTGTCCTTCCTCGCCTCCCGCGTCCTCGGCCAGTACGAGACCTTCGCCCCGGCCTCCCGCGACCTGCCCGCCGGGGAGAACGGCGGCGGCCGGCTGCTCCTCGTCGCGCCCAACATCGTCCACGTGGAACGCGAACTCGACGTCGAGCCGCACGACTTCCGGCTCTGGGTGTGCCTGCACGAGGAGACGCACCGCACCCAGTTCACCGCCGTGCCCTGGCTCCGCGACCACCTCGAGGGCGAGATCCAGTCGTTCTTGGCGGAGACCGACGTCGACCCGATGACCGTCCTGGAACGCGTCCGGCAAGCCGCCCAGTCCCTCGCCGGCGGCCGTCCCGAGGGCGAGGAGGACGACGGCGGGCGCTCCTTCGTCGAACTGGTGCAGACCCCGGCCCAGCGCGAGATCCTCGGCCGCCTCACCGCCGTCATGTCCCTGCTCGAGGGCCACGCCGACTTCGTCATGGACGGAGTCGGCCCCCAGGTCGTGCCGAGCGTCGCCGAGATCCGCGAGAAGTTCCAACAGCGCCGCGCCAAGGGCGCCTCCCGGCTCGACCTCGCCCTGCGCAAACTGCTCGGCCTGGACGCCAAACTCAAGCAGTACCGGGACGGCGAACGCTTCGTGCGCGCCGCCGTCGACCAGGTCGGCATGGATGGCTTCAACCGCGTCTGGACCTCGCCCAACACCCTGCCCACCAAGGCGGAGATCGCCAAACCGGCGGACTGGGTCGCACGGGTGCACCGCAAGGCCGAGTCGTGAACCACGCCGCGAGGCCGTGACACGAATCCGGCCGACGGCAGGCGAACGCCCCTTCAATCACCCGTCCGAGGGACCGTGAGCCATGGGTAGGCGTGCAATGCTCGGGGAACGGCCCGCTTCTGTCACCATCGACACACTCTGAGTGACCGATCCTCGGGCTCACCCCCCGAAAACTTCATGAAGGGAACCGGACATGGGTCCCCATCCATCGGTCGCGGCGATACGCCTGGCGGTCCGCCGCGTCCTCCACGACATCCTGACCGACCACAGCAGCACCATCGGACTAAGCACCGGGCACATCCGGACCGCCGCCGGGCGGGGTCCGGCCGAGCGGCCCCCCTCCCCGCTCGTGCTCGTCGCGTGCTCCGGCGGCGCCGACTCCATGGCGCTCGCCTCCGCCCTCGCCTTCGAAGCCCCCAAACTCGGCGTCCGCGCCGGCGGCATCACCGTCGACCACGGCCTCCAGCCAGGCTCCGGACTACGCGCCGACGAGGTCGTGCTCAAGCTGCGCGGACTCGGCCTCGACCCCGTCGAGTCCATCGCCGTGACCGTCGGCCGCGAAGGCGGACCCGAGGCCGCCGCCCGCGACGCCCGCTACGCTGCCCTGGACGCGGCGGCCGAACGCCACGGCGCCACCGCCGTCCTGCTCGGCCACACCCGCGACGACCAGGCCGAAACCGTCCTGCTCGGCCTCGCGCGCGGCTCCGGCATCCGCTCCTTGTCCGGAATGGCCGCGGTCTCGGGGGCCGGCGGCCGTTACCGGCGCCCCTTCCTTTCCCTGGACCGGCAGACCGCCCGCAAGGCCTGCATGGCCCAGTCCCTGTCGGTCTGGGACGACCCGCACAACGCCGACCCCGCCTACACCCGCTCCCGGCTCCGGCACGAAGGCCTGCCCGCCCTGGAGAAGGCCCTCGGCAAGGGCGTCGTGGAAGCGCTCGCCCGCACCGCCAAGCTCTCCCGCGACGACGCCGACGCCCTCGACACCTGGGCCAGTCAGGCCGAAGCCTCCGTACGCGACGCCACCGGTCTCCTGGAGTGCGCCAAGCTCTACGCCCTCCCGCCCGCTGTACGCCGCCGCATCCTGCGCCGCGCCGCCATCGAGGCCGGTGCCCCGGCCGGATCGCTCTTCGCCCGCCACATCGAGGAAGTCGACCGGCTCATCACCGGATGGCGCGGCCAGGGAGTCATCAATCTCCCGGGCAAAGTCGTCGCCCGGCGCCAGGGTGGCAGACTGGTGATTCGGCAGGGCTGACATCGCGGCTCCGGAGGAACCCCTCCGGCAGGCCGGGCAGCCGGAGGCACGCGAGTGCGGCCGTAAGTGCGGGACGACCGAAAGTGATGCGGGTGGACGCGAACGACATGGGTGCCGACCTTCAGCGGGTACTCATCACCAAAGAAGAGATCGACGCGAAGCTGGCCGAGCTGGCCGCGAAGATCGACGCGGAGTACGCGGGCAAGGACCTGCTCATCGTCGGCGTCCTCAAGGGCGCGGTGATGGTCATGGCGGATCTGGCCCGGGCGCTGTCCACCCCCGTCACCATGGACTGGATGGCCGTGTCCTCCTACGGCGCGGGCACCCAGTCCTCCGGTGTCGTCCGCATCCTCAAGGACCTCGACACCGACATCAAGGGCAAGCACGTCCTGATCGTCGAGGACATCATCGACTCCGGCCTGACCCTGTCCTGGCTGATCAACAACCTCGGCTCGCGCGAGCCCGCCGCCCTCAAGGTGTGCACGCTGCTGCGCAAGCCGGACGCCGCCAAGGTCGCCATCGACGTCGAGTGGGTCGGCTTCGACATCCCGAACGAGTTCGTCGTCGGCTACGGCCTCGACTACGCCGAGAAGTACCGCAACCTGCCGTTCGTCGGTACGCTCGCGCCCCACGTCTACGGCGGCTGAGCCAACCGGGCCATTCCCTGTAGGACGATCGGGAACCCCAGCGGGTTTCTCCGCGTTGGAGCATGCAGAGACGGGATTGCCGGCCGTCGATGCCGCTCCGTGCGGCTTCGGGCAACAATGCTGGGGTACCGTCAGAAGAACTGTCTTATCAAACTCACTATGGCAGGAGGGACGGGGCGACACCGCTCCGTATGGATGGACGTGAAGCGATACTTCCGTGGGCCGGTCATGTGGATCGTGCTGGCCGTCCTTGCCGTGGTCGTGTTGATGCAGGTCGTCGGCTCGTCCGGCGGCTACAAGACGGTTGACACCGGCCAAGTCGTGGCGGCGATCAACGACAACAGGGTTCAGTCGGCCAAGCTCACCACCGGTGACGAGCAGACCGTCAAGGTCGAGCTCAAGGATGGTCAGAAGGTCGACGGCAGCTCCAAGATCCAGGCGAGCTACATCGGCGACCAAGGCGTGACCATCGCCAGCACGCTGCAGAGCAAGTACCAGGAAAAGCAGATTCCGGACGGCTACACGGTGTCGCCGTCCAAGCAGAACCCGTTCCTCGGCGTCCTGCTCTCCCTGCTGCCCTTCGTCCTCATCGTGGTCGTCTTCCTGTTCCTGATGAATCAGATGCAGGGCGGCGGCTCCCGGGTCATGAACTTCGGCAAGTCCAAGGCCAAGCTCATCACCAAGGACACCCCGAAGACGACGTTCAGCGACGTCGCCGGCTGTGACGAGGCCGTCGAGGAACTCCACGAGATCAAGGAGTTCCTGCAGGAACCGGCCAAGTTCCAGGCCGTCGGCGCCAAGATCCCCAAGGGCGTGCTGCTGTACGGCCGTCCGGGTACCGGCAAGACCCTGCTCGCCCGCGCCGTGGCCGGCGAGGCCGGAGTCCCCTTCTACTCGATCTCCGGTTCCGACTTCGTCGAGATGTTCGTCGGTGTCGGTGCCTCCCGGGTCCGCGACCTGTTCGAGCAGGCGAAGGCCAACGCCCCGGCGATCGTCTTCGTCGACGAGATCGACGCGGTCGGCCGCCACCGCGGCGCCGGCCTCGGCGGTGGACACGACGAGCGCGAGCAGACGCTGAACCAGCTGCTCGTCGAGATGGACGGCTTCGACGTCAAGGGTGGCGTCATCCTCATCGCGGCCACCAACCGGCCCGACATCCTCGACCCGGCCCTCCTGCGCCCCGGCCGTTTCGACCGGCAGATCGCGGTCGACCCGCCGGACCTGCAGGGCCGCATGGAGATCCTCAAGGTCCACCAGAAGGGCAAGCCGGTCGCGCCCGACGTCGACCTGGCCGCCGTCGCCCGCCGCACGCCCGGCATGACGGGCGCCGACCTCGCCAACGTGCTGAACGAGGCAGCCCTGCTCACCGCCCGCGGTGACCAGAAGCTGGTCGACAACAAGGCGTTGGACGAGGCGATCGACCGCGTGGTCGCGGGCCCGCAGAAGCGGACCCGGATCATGTCGGACAAGGAGAAGAAGATCACCGCGTACCATGAGGGCGGTCACGCCCTGGTCGCCGCGGCCTCACCGAACTCCGACCCGGTCCACAAGATCACCATCCTGTCCCGGGGCCGCGCCCTCGGCTACACGATGGTGCTCCCGGACGAGGACAAGTACTCGACCACCCGCAACGAGATGCTCGACCAGCTCGCCTACATGCTGGGCGGCCGGGCGGCGGAGGAACTGGTCTTCCACGACCCGACCACCGGCGCCGCCAACGACATCGAGAAGGCCACCAACCTGGCCCGCGCGATGGTCACGCAGTACGGCATGACCGAGCGGCTCGGCGCGATCAAGTTCGGCGGGGACAACAGCGAGCCCTTCCTCGGACGTGACATGACTCACCAGCGCGACTACTCCGAAGAGGTCGCCGCGCTGGTGGACGAAGAGGTCAAGAAGCTCATCGAGACCGCTCACAACGAGGCCTGGGAAATCCTGGTCGAGAACCGCGACGTGTTGGACAACCTCGTCCTGGCTCTCCTCGAGAAGGAGACCCTGGGCAAGGAGGAGATCGCCGAGGTCTTCGCCACGATCCACAAGCGCCCGCCGCGGCCCGCGTGGACCGGCTCCTCCCGCCGCACCCCCTCCACCCGCCCGCCGGTGCTCTCTCCCAAGGAGCTGGCACTGACCAACGGTGCGAACGGCGCGACGGCGGCCATCAGCACGGCCAAGTCCACGGTCTCGGACACCGTCCCGGTGACCGAGCAGACACCGGAGGACCGCCCCGAGAGCTGACCCGCTCCGGCCAACGGGCCCGGAATGAATGCCGCACCCCCCAGGTTCTAGCCTGGGGGGTGCGGCATTTTCGTATGCCCGCGGGCAAGACGTACAGGAACGAGGCACCAGATGACCGACCCCGTGACGCTGGCCGGCGAAGGCTTCATCGGCGAGTTCGATGAGAAGCGCGCCGAGAACGCCGTTCGGGAACTCCTGATCGCGGTCGGCGAGGACCCGGACCGCGAGGGATTGAGGGAGACGCCGGCGCGGGTGGCGCGAGCGTACCGGGAGCTCTTGGCGGGGCTCTGGCAGAAGCCCGAGGACGTACTGACGACGACGTTCGACCTGGGGCACGACGAGATGGTCCTGGTCAAGGACATCGAAATCGTAAGCTTGTGCGAACATCATCTTTTGCCATTTCATGGCGTGGCGCATGTCGGCTACATCCCGGCCGAAACAGGCAAGATCACCGGTCTGTCGAAGCTGGCCCGCCTGGTCGAGGTGTTCGCGCGCCGCCCGCAGGTGCAGGAGCGACTCACCACCCAGATCGCGGATTCCCTCGTCCGGATCCTCGAAGCCCGTGGCGCGATCGTCGTCATCGAGGCCGAGCACATGTGCATGTCGGTACGGGGCATCCGGAAGCCCGGCGCCAAGACCACCACATCGGCGGTCCGTGGCCAGCTTCGGGACGCTACGACCCGTGCCGAGGCGATGAGCCTGATACTGGCGCACTGACCCGATCGGCAGCGGTGCCCGACACCGTCCCTTGATCAGTGATGTGATCACTGATCAAGGGGGATCGAGTGCAGTACGGCTTACCGAGCAAGCGGACGGTGTACGCCGTGGGTGGAAGTCTGCAGGCCCGCGAGGTCGCCGAGGTGGTGACCGGCCACCTCACCTTCAGCCACCGCCTGGACCCGGCGCTCCCTGGCTTCCTGGTCGACGGTCACCTGGCCCGTCAGCCCTGGTGAACCCTCAAGCCACCGGCTCCGCGCCGGTGTGGTTCTGGTCGTCTTCCTCGGGGAGTTTGCAGACCCGTTCGAGGAACAGGGCCGACGCTATGACGGCGATGCCGGCCAGGACCGAGAAGCCGGCGTAGAGGGCCTGGTCGCGGCGGGCGGGGATGTCGAGGAGTTCCAGGAGGAAGACGCCCGTGCCGCCGTACATACCGGCGACGAGGGCGGCCACCAGGGCGCTGGCCTGGCCGAAGACGACTGCTCGGGCTGCCATCAGGGGGTCGACCCCCTTCGCGCCGGGGCGCCGCTCGCGCTGGGCCTTGAAGCGGGCGCGCAGCGAGAGTGCCGTGGCGAGCAGGACCACCGCGATCAGGGCGAGCACGACGGGGGCGGCCAGGGGGACGCCGGGCAGGGTCCCGATCGAGTTCCAGAGGCGGGCGCCCGCCCAGGACAGGACTCCGGCCACGACGAACACGCCGGCCAGCACCCTGATGCGCAGCTGTTTCACGGTGTCCCTTCAGCTCCCCCGGACCGTCCCGGACTGTGGTCGTCTTGACCTTAACGACTACTCGGGCAGTCGGAGTTCCAGGTCCGTGCGTGCTTCTACGCCGTGGCGGGTGACGCCCGACAGCAGATCGGCCACCGGGCCCAGGCCGGGGAGCTGTGCCTCCGGGTCGACGTCGTGCCAGGGCGCGAGCACGAAGGCGCGTTCGTGGGCGCGCGGGTGGGGGAGGGTGAGCCGCGGGTCGTCGGAGGTGACGTCGGCGTAGGCGACGATGTCGACGTCCAGGGTGCGCGGTCCCCAGTGCTCGTCGCGGACCCGGTGGAAGGCCTCCTCGACGGCGTGGGCCCGCTCCAGCAGGGAGGACGGGGGCAGCGTGGTCTTGAGGACCACTACCGCGTTGAAGTAGGAGGGCTGCGAACCCGGTTCGACGCCCCACGGTTCGGTCTCGTAGACGGGGGAGACCGCCTTCACCCGGACGCCGGGGGTGTCCTCGAGGGCGTCGACGGCCCCCTGAAGGGTCTCCAGGCGGTTGCCGAGGTTGGAGCCGATGGAGATCACGGCCCGTTTGGGGTTGCTCAGCGTGGTGTCGGCGGCGTCGACCTGCTCGACGACCGCGGCGGGCACCGGCTGGACGGTCGGGTCGCTGTGACCCTGGGTGAAAGGTCGGGTCATACTCGGCTCCGGGTGATGGTGACGGTCACGTCGTCGAAGGGCACGGTGATCGGGGCGTCCGGCTTGTGGACGCAGACCTCGACCTCCTGGACCGCTTCGTGCTTCAGGCAGGTCTGGGCGATCCGCTCGGCGAGGGTCTCGATGAGGTTCACCGGCTCGCCCTCGACCACGGCCACGACCTCCTCGGCGACGATGCCGTAGTGCACGGTCCTCGTCAGGTCGTCGTCGGCGGCGGCCGGCCGGGTGTCCAGGCCGAGGACGAGATCGACGAGGAAGGTCTGGCCCTCCTCGCGTTCCTTGGGAAACACGCCGTGGTGCCCGCGGGCCTTCAGGCCGCGCAGCGCGACACGATCCACGCGAATCACTCCTGCAATCGTCGGGAACGGCCGGGCGGTGCCACGTGCGGACGGCACACCGGCCTTGGACGAATCTACCTGCGGGCGCTGACAGAGCCGGGGCAGCGGGGCGCGGGCCGGGCCGGGACCCGGAGGTTTCATCGCGTGTTCTCCCCGGGAACCCGGCCGTGTCATGGGCTGGTAGCCGCTCCTACCCCCGGTTCGTGATTCCAACCACTTCTCGGCTCCCGTGGGGCGCGCGGCCGTTCAGAGCAGGGGATCGTCGTCCGGATTCACGCCGTTGATCCCGTCCTGCCCGTTCTCGTCATCCTCGTCGCTTTCGGTCAGCACGGGTGATGCGTGGTGCGACCAGAGCTTCCAGCCGGTGGGCGTGCGGCGGAAGACGTTCGTGGCGACGACGAGCTGGCCGAGCAGGGGGCCGAGCTCGGCGCCGTCCTCGGGGGCCGGGCCGCCGCTGAGGATGTTCTCGGTGCAGGTCACCAGGGCGGTGTCACCGGTGACCGAGACATGTACGTCGGTGAGGAAGAACTGGATGTAGTCGGTGTTCGCCATGATCAGCGCGTACGACCTGAGGACCTCGGCGCGACCGGTGAGCACCGGCCAGCCGGGGTGGACGCAGGAGACCACGCCGGTGTCGGCCGGGTCGTGGTACTCCTCGTCGACGCCCAGGTCGGTGGGCACGAGCCAGAGGGAGGACAGTTCCTCGAAATCTCCGCGCTCCATCGCCTCGTAGAAGGCGGTGTTGGCGGCCTCCACCTGTTCGACGTCGGTGTGGGGGGCGCTCACCGGGCTCCTTCCGCCCCGAGCTCGCCGCCCGCGCCCCGCGCGGACCGTTTTGTGCGCGCTCCCTCCACGGCGCGCGCGACCCGTACCGCGTCCGCGCTGGCGTGTACCTCGTGCACGCGTACCGCCCAGGCGCCGGCCTGTGCGGCGAGCGCGGAGACGGCGGCCGTGGCGGCGTCGCGTTCCCGGGCCGGCGGCGGAGCGCCCTGCGGGCCGGCGAGGACGCGGCCGAGGAACCGCTTGCGGGAGGCGGCGACGAGCAGCGGGTGGCCGAGGGCGCGCAGACGGTCGAGGTGGGCGAGGAGGGCGAGGTCGTGCTCGGCCTCCTTGGAGAAGCCGAGGCCGGGGTCGACCACGATGCGGTCGGGGGCGATGCCGCCCGCCAGCACGGCCTCCACGCGCGCGCGCAGTTCGTCGACGACCTCGGCGACGACGTCCTCGTAGGCGCCCTGGACGTTGCCGCCCTCGAGGAAGCCGCGCCAGTGCATGACGACGAAGGGCGCGCCGGTGGCGGCGACCACGGGGATCATCGCGGGGTCGGCCAGGCCGCCGCTGACGTCGTTGACGAGGGCGGCGCCGGCGGTGAGGGACTGTTCGGCGACACGCGCGCGCATGGTGTCGACGGAGACGACGACGCCCTCGGAGGCGAGGCCGCGGACGACGGGGATGACGCGCCTGAGTTCCTCGGCCTCGTCGACGCGGGTGGCGCCCGGGCGGGTGGACTCGCCGCCGACGTCGACCAGGTCCGCGCCCTGGGCGACCAGCTCCAGGCCGTGCTTGACGGCGGCGGTCGTGTCGAACCAGCGGCCGCCGTCGGAGAAGGAATCGGGGGTCACGTTCACGACTCCCATGACCGCGCAGCGGTCCCATGCCGGAAGCCCTGCCACTCGGCCGCGCCCGCTGAGGTTGTTCATACCTTCAGCGTAGGCCCAGGGGGGTGCCGTGAACGCGCGGCGGCGCCCCCGCCCGTGCCGGGTGGGGGCGCCGCGGAAGGCCGGGGCGCCCGTCGCGCGGCTCAGGCCGCCCGGATGTCGCGTTCCACGACCGCGTGCGCGCAGGGGCGCTCGACGGCCGCCCCGCGCCGGCGCAGGAAGCGCGGCAGCGGCAGGGCGAGGTCGAGGAAGCCCTCGGCCTGCATGGTGGCGAAGCCGATGCGGGGCAGGTCGGCCGAGGCGCGGTAGACGACGAAGCGGGGCTCCCAGCGGGGCTGGAACTTGGCGTTGAACTTGTACAGCGACTCGATCTGGAACCAGCGGGAGAGGAAGACCAGCAGCCCGCGCCAGGCGCGCAGCACCGGGCCCGCGCCGATCTTCTCCCCGCGCGCGAGGGCGGAGCGGAACATCGCGAAGTTCAGTGAGACCCGCGTGACGCCGAACTTCGGGGCGGCCTGCAGGGCGGCGACGATCAGCAGTTCGTTCATGCCGGGGTCGGCGGCCCGGTCGCGGCGCATGAGGTCCAGCGAGACGCCGTCCTCGCCCCAGGGCACGAAGTGCAGGATCGCCTTCAGGTCCCCGTACTCGCCGGGCTCCTCCTCGGCCTTGTGGGCGGTGGCGATCAGGCAGTCGCCGTCGGCGGCGTCCCCGATGCGGCCGAGCGCCATGGAGAAGCCGCGTTCGGTGTCGGTGCCACGCCAGTCCTCCGCCGCCCGGCGGATACGCTCCAGTTCGGCGTCGCCGAGGTCACGGATGCGCCGTACCCGGGTCTCGTAGCCGGCCCGCTCGATGCGCTTGACCATCTGGCGCACATTGCGCATCGCGCGTCCGGCCAGTGAGAAATCCGCCACGTCGACCACCGCCTCGTCGCCCAGCTCCAGGGCGTCGAGTCCGGTCTCGCGGGTCCACACCTCGCCGCCGGTCTCGGAGCAGCCCATGACGGCGGGCGTCCAGGAGTGCGCCCTTGCCTCGTCCATGAAGCGTTCGATGGCGCCGGGCCAGGCCTCGACGTCGCCGATCGGGTCACCGCTGGCGAGCATCACGCCGGAGACGACGCGGTAGGTGACGGCCGCCTTGCCGCTGGGGGAGAAGACGACCGCCTTGTCGCGGCGCAGCGCGAAGTGGCCGAGGGAGTCACGCCGGCCGTGCCGGTCCAGCAGCGCGCGGAGCCTGGCCTCGTCCTCCTCGGTGAGGCGGGCGGCCGGGTGCTCGGGGCGGAAGGCCAGGTAGACGGTGGTGGCCGTGGTGAGCCAGCCGAGCGCGCCCAGGGAGAAGGCGACGGTCCACGAGGTGTTGCCGGCGTAGTCCACCGGGCCCTCGAAGCCGAACAGGCCGTACAGGACGTGGGTCAGGCGGTCGGCGAGACTCGGGTCGCCGATCGTCCGGCCCGGGTGGACGCTGACGATGACCAGGCCGAGGGCGAGCGAACCGGCGCTCATCAGGACGAAGTTGGCGAGCGCGCGCCAGCGGCTGCGGGGGTCGGGCAGGGCGGCGAACTCGTCGCGGTGGCGCAGCAGCGGCACCAGCAGCGCCACCGATATGAGCATGCCGATGAGGGAGTGCCGGTAGACGAACTGGGCCACCGCGCCTGCCGGGAGGAGGGCGACCGCGGCACGCCATGCCCGGCGCTTGCGCCGCCTCAGCCCGTGCGCGAGCAGCAGCAACAGCACGCCGGAGCTCAGCGACAGGGCCGCGGCGAAGGGTCCGAAGGAGCCGGGCAGCACCTCGGCCATGGCGTGCATACGGCTGTGGCGAAAGCGCGGGAAGACACCCGCGGCGATGTCCAGAACGCCCACGACGGCGCACGCCCTGGCGACCAGGGTGGGAACGGCCTCGGGGCGCGGGCCGCGCAGGATGCGCCGCGCCCGGCTTGATCGGCTCGGAACCTCGCCCGACATTTCCCCATCTATCCTGACAGACATCGCATCCCGTAGTTCTGCGAGAGACCTTGAACCCGGTGCCGATCGGGGCATCCGGCGACATTGCGCCCTCTAGGACGGTGTCTCGGGGAGAGAGGTTCACTCCCCTCCGGAAAGCCGGGTCAAAGGCCAAGGAAAGCCCCGGGCAAGCCCTCGCGACGATGTGTGGGCGGCGCACGGGCGGAAAGCGCAGGCGGAAACAGCCCATGGGTCTCACGAGCAACAAGGTGCTGCTGCTGGCGATCGTGCTCGCCGCGGCTCTGTTCGTCGCCACGGTGTGGCTGTGGCCACGGCTGGCCCGGCGGAGCTGGCGGTCCGTCAGCGGACGCGTCGGTCTGCTCCTCGCCACGCAGCTCGCCCTCTTCGCCTCCCTCGGGATCGGCGCCAACCAGGCCTTCGGCTTCTACGCCGGCTGGGCGGACCTGTTCGGCCGGGAGACCGAACAGGGGATCGTCGTCGACCACACCTCGGGCGGCGGCTCGGGCGGCCCGCTGCAGGTGCTCTCCACCTCCCCGGTGCCGGGCGTGACGGGTTCCCGGCCGCGGACGGCCGGGCAGATACAGAAGGTCGACATCGTGGGCCGCGGATCCCGCATCGCCTCACCGGCGTACGTCTACCTGCCCCCTGAGTACTTCCAGGCGCGGTACCGCACGCGTACGTTCCCGGCGGCGGTCGTGCTGACCGGTTACCCCGGTACGGCGCAGGCGCTGGTGAACAAGCTCAACTATCCGCGTACGGCGCAGGAGCTGGCCAAGGACGGGCGGATGCAGCCGATGATCCTGGTGATGCTGCGGCCGACCGTGGCGCCGCCGCGGGACACCGAGTGCGTGGACGTCCCGGGCGGGCCGCGGACGGAGACGTTTTTCGCCAAAGACCTCCCCGAGGCCGTGCTGGCCCATTACCGGGTGGGCAAGCGGCCCGGGAGCTGGGGCGTCATCGGCGACTCCACCGGCGGTTACTGCGCGCTGAAGCTGGCCATGCACCACCCGGACGTGTACGCGGCCGGAGCGGGCCTGTCGCCGTACTACAAGGCGCCGATCGACCCCACGACCGGTGACCTCTTCCGCGGCGACCGGAACCTGCGCGACGGCGCCAACCTGTGGTGGGTCCTCAAGCACGCCCCCGCGCCCGACACCTCACTGCTCGTCACCAGCAGCCGGGTCGGCGAGCACAACTACCGGGACACGCTCAGGTTCATAGAGCGGGTGAAGGCCACGAAGACGACCCGGATCTCGTCGATCATCCTGGACAGCGGCGGCCACAACTTCAACACCTGGCGACGGGAGATCCCGCCGACGCTGCAGTGGATCAGCGGAAGGCTGAGCGACCGCTGACCCCTGGTACCGCCGGGGCAGGCGAGCTGTCGGTGTGGCCGTGTTTTTACGGGGCGGGGACCCATGATTCGCCTACGCGCGGTAAGTTTCTGGCCATGCCACGTGGACGCCACCGCCATTCCCCGCCTCTGCACCGGCTGTTGCCACCGTCGGCGATCGCCGGAATCTCCGTCGTCTGCGCGCTGGGTCCCTGGGTGTTCTCCGAGGCCACGGTGTTGCGCGTGCTGGCCGCGGTCGCCGCGGCGACCGCCGTCGCCGGCGCCGTCGTGATGCGCCGCTGGGACACCCATGCGGGCAAGCGGGTCGCCGACCTCACACGCGCGCGTGCCAGCGACGAGTGGCGCTTCGAGGAGCGGCTCGCCGAACTGGAGACCGACCTGGAGGAGTCGCGGGAGCTGCGCACCAAGCTCGAGCGGCGGCTGCGCGCCAAGCGCGCGGAGCTGGCCGGGCTGCGCAACGAGCACGCGGCCCTGCTGCGCCGCTACGCGACCGCCGAGACCGAGCGGGCGAGCGCCCTGGAGGGGCGCCGGCTGCTGGAGATCGAGGCGGGCGAGCCGTCCGGCGCGCTCGCGCTGCCGCCCGCCCGCGGCGCCGAGCCCGAGGCCCCTGACGCCCTCGATGCGGCGGAGACGGCCGACGAGGAGAAGCCGGAGCCCGGCGTGGTGTTCTCGCCCGAGGGCTCGCGGCTCTACCTGCGGGCCGCGACGGCACTGGCCCGGTTCGACGCCGAGGCCCCCGCGAAGCCCGACGCCGAGGCTCCCGCCGAGCCCGGCACCGAGGCTCCCGCGAAGCCCGGCACCGGCGCTCCCGGCAGGCCTGCCGCCGGCGTCGGCTCCGTGAAGCCCGCCGCCGAGCCGTCGGCCGAATCCCGGGCCGCCGGGTCCGTGCCGCCCGGGGCGGCCGCCAAAGGAGAGGGCGCCGCGGACGGCGTGACCGAAGCGGCCGACGCTCCCCGGAGCGAGGGCGCCGTCCAGGAGGACGAGGCGCAGGGGAAGCCCGGGGCGGCCGGGGAGCACACCCGCCCGGCCGCCACCCCGACGGGAACGGCCGAGGCCGCCAAGTCCGCCGGGCAGCAGCCCGCGGGGCACTTCACGGTGCCGACCGCGGTGGCCGTCGTACCGGCCGCGCCCGCCCGGCGCCCCGTGATCGAGGGTGGGTTCGACTTCTTCGGCACTCACAAGGACGCCTCGTCCGAGGCGCTGGAGTCCGTGCAGAACGAGGACCTGGCGGACGTCGTCGGACAGGAGGCCCTCGCGCTGCACAAGGCCGAGGCCGAGGCCGAGTTCAAGACCGCCGACGACCGGGCGCGCGGCGTCGGCCAGGTCATCGACCTGACCGCGCACGACGAGACGGAACAGATCGACGTCCAGGGGCTGCGCAGCGCGGCCTCCTGAGCCGGCACGGCGAACCCACGGGAAACGGAGCCCGGCGCCCCATGAGGGGAGCCGGGCTCCGTCGTACCCGGCGGCCGACCCGCTCAGGCCATCCAGCGGTCCGGGCGGGCGTCCCGGCGGCCGGTGCGGGAGCGCTCCGCCTGGGCGAGCAGCAGCCGGGCGGCCTCGTCCGCGTCGCGCAGCCGCGCCGTGACGGTCCTGCCGGCCCCGGTGTCCACATGCACGTCGGCGAGCCGCCACAGCCGGCCCCAGGGCCCCTGGGTGAGCCGTACGCTCTGCACCTTGGCGTGCGGGACCAGGGACAGCCGGCGGCGCAGCCGGCCGTGCCGGGCGGCGAACACCGCGTCCGTCACCGCGAGGCCGTGCCCGCGCCACCACACCGGTACGCACCAGCGGGCCCGTCGCGGCGGCCGGGCCGGCGACGCCGGTACGGTCACGCCGGGCAGCACGCGCGCTATGACCGACTCGGCGACCGCGCGCGGGGCGACCGGCACCAGCACCGAGTTGTCGGATCCGGCCACGTCCAGTTCCACCCGCACCCAGCCCAGCCGCCGCCACAGCAGCGGCTCCACGATCCGCACCGTCTGGACCCGGCCCGGCGGGACCGTCTCGTGCGCTCGGTCGAGCAGCCCGTGGTCGATGCGCAGCCCGTCCGGGGACTCGCCCACCGACCAGTCGTACTCGGTGACGAACCGGCCCGCGCTGCTCGCGCCCGCGGCGCCCAGCAGCGGCAGGGCGGTGGCGAGGACCGTCCACACGCTGTGCGTGGCGAACCACAGCAGGGGCGGTACGACCAGGGCCGCGGCCAGCGAGCCCCAGGTGGCGCCCGTCAGCAGCAGGGAGAGCACCAGCGCGCGCGGCGGCACGTGCAGCAGTTCCCGCGCCGGTGCCTCGCCGACCTCGCGCGCCGTCTCGGGCGCGAAGCCCGCCGCGCGCGCGAGCAGTTCCGCGCGCAGGGCACGCGCCTCCCGCTCGCCCAGGAAGGCGAGTTCGTCCTTCTTGGCGGCGCCGACGACGTCGATGCGGAGCTTGGCCACCCCCGCCACGCGCGCGAGGAGCGGCCGGGTGACGTCGACCGCCTGGATGCGCTCCAGGCGGATGTGCGCGGTGCGCCGGAACAGCAGCCCGGTACGGATGCGCAGTTCGCCGCCGGTGACCGCGAAGTGCGTGAACCACCAGGACAGGAAGCCGTACAGGCCGGCCGCCGGGACCAGCACGCTGAGCCCTATGAGCAGCATGGTGCCGGTCAGCCTCGTCAACTGCTCCTGCGCCGCGTTCGGGTCGTGCACGGCCCAGCCGGCGAGTACGGCGACCGGCGCCCAGGCCCGGCGGAACGGCGTGACGGGGTGCAGCCGCCGCTCGGCGACCGGCGGACGGTCCGGCACGCCGCCGGGGACCGGGGCCGTCACAGCCCCGCCGACCGGGCCTCGCCCAGCTCGGTGAGCCGGTCGCGCAGCCGTTCCGCCTCGGCCGGGTCCAGGCCCGGGACGACCGCGTCGGTCGCCGCGGCCGCGGTGTGCAGCTGGACGCTGGCCAGCCCGAAGTACCGCTCCAGGGGGCCCGAGGTGACCTCCACGAGCTGCATGCGCCCGTACGGCACCACGGTCTCCTCGCGCCACAGCACGCCGCGGCGGATCAGCAGGTCGTCGGCGCGCTCGGTGTATCGCCAGGAGCGCCAGTTGCGGCCCAGCAGCCGCCAGAACCACGCGGCCAGGGCCAGGGGGACCAGCGCGAAGGCGCCCCAGGCCGGTCCCGCGAGCAGTCCGGGCAGCAGCCCCGCCGCCAGGGCGAGCACGCCCGTCCACACCACCAGCAACAGCCGGCGCATGCGCAGCAGCCCGGGCGGCAGCCCCCGCCACACCGGTTCGTCCCCCGTCACCCCGGTCTCCGCCGGGCTCCCCGTCTCCATGGGGCCAGCGTACGTAGGGGAGACTGGGTCCATGACTGCGACGGAGACCACGGTCGGCGTCGGCGGCGCCGCCGAGAGCACCGACATGGTGCTCAACATCGGCCCCCAGCATCCGTCCACGCACGGCGTGCTGCGGCTCAAGCTGGTGCTGGACGGCGAGCGCATCCAGCGCGCGGAGCCGGTGATCGGCTACATGCACCGGGGCGCGGAGAAGCTCTTCGAGGCGCGCGACTACCGGCAGATCATCATGCTCGCCAACCGCCACGACTGGCTGTCGGCGTTCTCCAACGAGCTGGGCGTGGTCCTCGCCGTGGAGCGGATGCTCGGCATGGAGGTCCCCGAGCGCGCGGTGTGGACGCGCACGCTGCTCGCCGAGCTGAACCGGGTGCTGAACCATCTGATGTTCCTCGGGTCGTACCCGCTGGAGCTGGGCGGGATCACGCCGGTGTTCTACGCGTTCCGGGAGCGCGAGGTGCTCCAGAACGTCATGGAGGAGGTCTCCGGCGGGCGTATGCACTACATGTTCAACCGCGTCGGCGGCCTCAAGGAGGACCTGCCGGCCGGGTGGACGGCACGCGCGCGTGCCGCCGTCGCCGCCGTGCGTTCCCGCATGGACGTCTTCGACGACCTGGTGCTCGGCAACGAGATCTTCCGGGGGCGCACGAGGGGCGTGGGGGCACTCGCGCCGGAGGCCGTGCACGCCTACGGCGTGAGCGGGCCCATCGCGCGCGCCTCCGGCGTCGACTTCGACCTGCGCCGCGACGAGCCCTATCTGGCGTACGGCGACCTCCAGGACACCCTGAGGGTCGTCACCCGGGACGAGGGCGACTGCCTGGCCCGCTTCGAGTGTCTCCTGGAGCAGACCCACAACGCCCTGGACCTCGCCGACGCCTGCCTGGACCGGCTGGCCGAGCTGCCGCCGGGGCCGGTCAACCAGCGGCTGCCCAAGGTGCTGAAGGCGCCCGAGGGGCACACGTACGCGTGGACCGAGAACCCGCTCGGCATCAACGGCTACTACCTGGTCAGCAAGGGTGAGAAGACCCCGTACCGGCTGAAGCTGCGCTCGGCGTCGTACAACAACATCCAGGCGCTGACCGAGCTGCTGCCGGGGACGCTGGTGGCGGACATGGTGGCGATCCTGGGGTCGCTGTTCTTCGTGGTGGGGGACATCGACAAGTAGCGCCCGGGGAGCCGGCGGGGCTCAGGCGAGCGGGTCCGGGACGCCGACCGGCTGGAGCAGCCAGCCGAAGCCGCCGAGCCCGTCCGGGGCGGTGAGTTCGGCGGCCTCCCCGGCGCTCGCGAGGGCGCGCACGTAGGCCGTCGGGTCCGTGGAGGCCAGTGCGAGCGGGGGGCGCGCGCCGGTGAGGTCCAGGGCGTGCAGGGCGTCGCGTTGCGTGAGCAGGCGCGCGGGCGGGGAAGCCTCCGCGCGTGCCGCCGCGCACGCGTCCAGCGCGACATGCGCCGTGATGTCGCAGGAGCCGTCCGGTACGGGCGCCGTCTCGCGCCCCTCCCGGAACCCGGTGAGGGTCCCGAACAGCGGGCGCGTGCCGGCGGTGTGCGCGTAGTCCACGGCCACCGCGAGCCCGCGTTCCACCCGCTCCACCGCGGCCGCCCAGGCCAGGTCCCTGGGCCGTCCGATCTCCGCGCGCAGCCCCTGCTCGGCGGGCAGCGGCCACCACCGGGCCAGCCAGTCGGCGTCCGCCCCCGACACCGGCTCCCCGAGCCGCTCCGTGCCGTCCGCCGTGACGAGCACCAGCCTGGGCACTCCCGCCGGGTCCACCTCGGCGACGTCCACCGGCACGTTGTCCAGCCACTCGTTGGCGAACAGCAGCCCGGTGACCGTGCCCGGGGGCTCGCTCAGCCAGGTGATCCGCTCGTCCAGCGCCGCCGGACGCGCGGCGAGCTCGACGGCGTACCCGCGCGCGCGGGCTGCCACGCCGGCCGGCAGCGCCGCGAGCACGGCGGTGACCAGCTCACCCCGCCCGGCGCCCATGTCGACGAAGTCCAGGGTGCCCGGCCGGCCGAGCGCCTCGTCGACCCGGCACAGCAGCCGGGCCACGGCGCGTGCGAACAGCGGGGAGGCGTGCACCGACGTACGGAAGTGCCCGGCCGGGCCCTCGGGCCGCCGGTAGAAGCCGCCCGGCCCGTACAGCGCCTCCTGGGCCGCCTGCCGCCACCCGCGTCCCTCGCGCCCGCTTCGCGCCGTCGCCTCGTCCGTCACCGAGACAGACTAGGCGCACAGGTGATCACTTCCTCCACCTTGCGGAGTACGCGTGCCCCGTGGGGATCGGCCCTCCGGTTGACCCCTGCACTCATTTCATTTCCCTACTCTGGGTTACGTGCAGCGCCTCTATGACTTTCTCCGCAGGCACCCGACATGGGTCGACACCTTCTGGGCCGTCGTCCTGTTCGGGCTCTCCGGTGTGAGCGTGGTGAGTCTCAGCAGGGCGCCCGGACACCACATGCCGGTCGTCGGGGGGCTGGCGGTGTCCGCCGTGCTGTGCGTCGTCGTGGCGCTGCGCCGCCGCTTCCCCGAGCCGATGCTGCTGCTGGCCCTCGCGACCGGGCTCGCCCAGCTGATCCTGGACGTCGAGCCGACCGCCGCCGACTTCGCCATGCTGGTGATCACCTACACGGTCGCGACGATGGGCGCGCGCTGGGCCTCCCGGCTCGCGCTCACCGTCAGCCTGTTCGCGGCCGCCCTGGCCCAGATCCGCTGGCCCGCCGACCACACCAGCGTGCTGGGCCAGCTTGCGATAGCGGTGTTCCAGACGGTGCCGTTCGCCCTGGCCTGGGTGCTCGGTGACTCCATGCGCACCCGTCGCGCCTACTTCGCCCAGCTCGAGGAGCGCGCCGCCCGGCTGGAGCGGGAGCGCGAGGCGCAGTCCAAGGTCGCGGTCGCCGCCGAGCGCGCCCGGATCGCGCGCGAGCTGCACGACGTCGTCGCGCACAACGTGTCGGTGATGGTGGTGCAGGCCGACGGCGCCGCCTACGTCCTGGACGCCGCCCCCGACCAGGCGAAGAAGGCCCTGGAGACCATCTCCTCCACCGGCCGGCAGGCCCTCGCCGAGATGCGCCGCCTGCTGGGCGTGCTGCGCACCGGCGAGCACCAGGAGACGGGGAAGTACGTCCCGCAGCCGGACGTCGAGCAGATCGACGACCTCGTCGAGCAGTGCCGCACCTCGGGCCTGCCCGTCGACTTCAGGGTCGAGGGCACCCCGCGCCCGCTGCCCAGCGGGGTGGAGCTGACCGCGTACCGCATCGTGCAGGAGGCGCTCACCAACACCCGCAAGCACGGCGGGCCCAATGCGGGCGCGAGCGTGCGTCTCGTCTACTTCGACGACGGGCTCGGCCTGCTCGTCGAGGACGACGGCAAGGGCGCCCCGCACGAGCTGTACGAGGAGGGCGGTGCCGACGGACGGGGGCACGGCCTGATCGGCATGCGGGAGCGGGTCGGGATGGTCGGCGGCACCCTGGACGCCGGCCCACGTCCTGGTGGAGGCTTCCGCATCAGCGTGCTGCTGCCGCTCAAACCAGCGCACTGACGCCGCCGCACGCCCCCTGTTGACACCTGTCATGCCCCCGGCGCGACCCCTTGACGACGACCCCGCACGACCCCCGATGACGAACGGAAGAGGACCCCGATGACGATCCGCGTGATGCTCGTGGACGACCAGGTGCTGCTGCGCACCGGGTTCCGGATGGTGCTCGCCGCCCAGCCGGACATGGAGGTCGTCGCCGAGGCGGGCGACGGCGTCGAGGCCCTCCAGACGGTCCGCTCCACCGGCGTCGACGTGGTCCTGATGGACGTCCGCATGCCGAAGCTGGACGGCGTGGAGGCCACCCGGCGGATCTGCGCCGAGCCCAACCCGCCGAAGGTGCTGATCCTGACCACGTTCGACCTGGACGAGTACGCCTTCTCCGGGCTGAAGGCGGGCGCCTCCGGCTTCATGCTCAAGGACGTGCCGCCCGGCGAGCTGCTGACGGCCATCCGCGCCGTGCACAGCGGGGACGCGGTGGTGGCGCCCTCCACCACCCGGCGTCTGCTGGACCGGTTCGCGCCGATGCTGCCGTCCGGCGTCAAGGAGCCCCGGCACAAGGAGCTGGAGCGGCTCACGGACCGCGAGCGCGAGGTCATGATGCTGGTCGCGCAGGGCCTGTCCAACGGGGAGATCGCGGCCCGGCTGGTGCTGTCCGAGGCGACCGTGAAGACCCATGTGGGCCGCATCCTGACCAAGCTCGGCCTGCGCGACCGGGTGCAGGTGGTGGTGCTGGCCTACGAGACCGGACTGGTGCGGGCCGGCGGCCACGGCTGACCGCGGCCACGGCTGACCGGCCGCCATGGCCGACCGGCCCCGGCGGGCGGGCCCGCGTCGGTAGGGTCGCCGTCATGCTCCTGTGGATCAACGGCCCCTTCGGGGGCGGCAAGACACAGACCGCGTACGAGATCCAGCGCCGCCTGCCCGGCAGCGTCGTCTGTGACCCCGAGCACGTCGGATCCGGCCTCCACCGCATGCTTCCGCCCGGACTGCGCGGCGACTTCCAGGACCTGACGTCCTGGCGGCAGGGCGTCGTCGAGGTCCTCGACCTGGCCCTCGCCGGGCACGAGGGCGTGGTCGTCGCCCCCATGACGGTGACCGACCCGGGCCACTTCGCCGAGACGGTCGGCCGACTGCGCGGACTCGGCCACGACGTACGGCACTTCACGCTGCTCGCGGAACGCGAGACGGTGCTCAGGAGGTTGCGCGAGCGCCGCTTCGGGCACCTCCTGCGGCTCGCCGGTGGGAAGGGAACCGGGGCGGGCGGGGAGACCTGGGCGGTCGGCCGGCTCGACCACTGCCTGCGGCGGCTGCGCGAGCCGGAGTTCGCCGAGCACCTGTGGACGGACCACACCACCGTGCCGAAGACGGCGGACCGCATCGCCGTCCTGGCGGGCCTCACCCTCCGCCCCCGTCACGAGGGCCCGGTACGGACCCGGCTGCGGCAGGCCGGCCTGGGCCTGCGGCACATCCGGTTCGACTGAGGCGCCGCCCGCCGCCCGCCGCCCGCCGCCCGCCGTCCGCGGCTACGGCGCCGTCGGCAGCCGGGCCGCGAAGTCCGCGACCGCCGCCCGCACGTCGTCCGCCGTCCACTCCAGGCCCGCCGAGCGGAGGGTGACCTCGGTGCACGCGACGCCGGACCCGGCCTCCTCCCAGCCGTTCGCGAAGAGCAGTACCGAGGTCTCCTCGCCCTGCCGCACCGCCGCCTCGGCCACCACCTCGGGCCGGTACGGCAGCCAGACCTGGAACTCATGGGTGTGCGGCACCTCGGGGTGCACGCGCGCCCACGGCAGGCCGGCCGCGGCGAACCCCTCGCGCAGCGCGGCCGCGACCACGCGCGCGTGGCGCACGTACTCCGGCAGCCGGGGCAGTTCCCGGTCCAGTCCGACGAGCGCCGACAGCGCGGTCGGGAACTGCTGGAAGACCATCCCGCCGTACCGGTGCCGCCAGGTCCTCGCCTGCTCGACCAGGGACTTCGGGCCGGCCAGCGCGGCGCCGCCGAAACCGTCGAGGGACTTGTAGAACGACACGTACACGCTGTCCGCCAGGCCGGCTATCTCGTCCAGGGGCCGGCCGAAGTGGACGGTCGACTCCCACAGGCGCGCGCCGTCGAAGTGCACCACCGCGTCACGTTCCCGGGCCGCCGCCACGACCTCGGTCAGCTCCTCCCAGGAGGGCAGCAGGAAACCGGCGTCCCTGAGGGGCAGCTCCAGCATCAGCGCCCCGAAGGGCTCGGGGAAGTCGCGTATCTCCCCGGCCGTGGGCAGCCGGGGCTCGCTGGTCACCCGGACCGGACGCAGGCCGGCGACCTGGCTCAGCGCGTGCCGTTCGTGCACCTCGGGGTGGGCCAGACCGTGCAGGGCCACGGTGGTGTCGCCGGTGCGGGCCGCCCAGCAGCGCAGAGCGACCTGCTGGGCCATCGTGCCGGTCGGGAAGAACGCGGCGGCCTCCGTGCCGAGCAGCGCGGCGACCCGCTCCTCCAGGGCGGCCACGACCCCGTCGCCGTAGATGTCCGCCGGTTCGTCCAGGTCGTACACCGCCGGGGCGGCCTCCTGCAGCAGCGCCAGCCGCTCGCGGATCGAGCCCCGCCAGCCCGCGCGCGACAGCACCCGCCGCGCCTGCCGCTGGGCGACCCCGCGCCGCTCGCGAAGCCGCTGTGCCGCCGACCGCTCCTCGCCCTGCTCAGCCGTATCGCTCATGCGGGGGATCATGCCCTGCGCGGCCCCGGCGCGGCAGCCGGATTTCCCCGCGCCGGAACCGTGGCGAAACCCACAGCCTGTGGACAACCGGCCGCCCCCCGCCGGATAGCGTTAACATGACGAGAAATCGTCCGGTACCCAGAGCGGACTGGAACGGGAAGGCCACCGTCGCGTGAGTACAGTCCACCAGCCAGACCTCAAGGACCGCCCCGCGCGGCTCACCGTAGGCGTCGTCGGCGCCGGACGCGTGGGCCCCGCCCTGGCCGCGTCCCTCCAGCTCGCCGGGCACCGCCCGGTGGCCGTGTCCGGAGTCTCCGACGCCTCCCGCAGGCGCGCCGAGGCGATGCTCCCGGACGTGCCCCTGGTGCCTCCCGCCGAGGTCCTCCAGCGCGCCGACCTGGTGCTGCTCACCGTCCCTGACGACGCCCTGCCCGGCCTGGTCACCGGCCTCGCCGAGACCGGCGCCGTACGGCCCGGACAACTGCTCGTGCACACCTCCGGCCGGTACGGCGCGAAGGTCCTCGACCCCGCCCTGCGCGCGGGCGCGCTGCCGCTCGCGCTGCATCCGGCGATGACCTTCACCGGCACCCCCGTCGACGTCCAGCGGCTGGCGGGCTGCTCCTTCGGGGTCACCGCGCCCGAGGAGCTGCGGCTGGCCGCCGAGGCCCTGGTCATCGAGATGGGCGGCGAGCCCGAGTGGATCAGCGAGGAGAACCGCCCGCTGTACCACGCGGCCCTCGCCCTCGGCGCCAACCACCTGGTGACCCTGGTCGCCCAGTCCATGGAGCTGCTGCGCACGGCCGGCGTCTCCGCCCCCGACCGGATGCTCGGCCCGCTGCTCGGCGCCGCCCTGGACAACGCGCTGCGCTCCGGCGACGCCGCGCTCACCGGCCCCGTCGCGCGCGGGGACGCCGGAACGGTCGCGGCGCATGTCGCCGAGTTGCGCAAGCACTCCCCGCAGGCCGTCGCCGGCTATCTGGCGATGGCCCGCGCGACCGCCGACCGGGCGCTCGCCCACGGCCTGCTGAAGCCGGAGCTCGCCGAGGACCTGCTCGGTGTGCTGGCCGACGGCACGAACGGGACCAACGGCACCGAGGGGAACGCCTGATGACCACCGCCCTGCTGAGCACCGCCGAAGAGCTGCAAGCGCGCGTGCGCCACGGCCGCCGTGCCGTCGTGATGACCATGGGAGCGCTGCACGAGGGCCACGCCACGCTGATCCGCGCCGCGCGCGAGATCGCCGGGCCGGAGGGCGAGGTCGTCGTCACCGTCTTCGTCAACCCGCTGCAGTTCGGCGCCGGCGAGGACCTCGACCGCTACCCGCGCACCCTGGACGCCGACCTGAAGCTCGCCGAACAGGCGGGCGCCGACGCCGTCTTCGCGCCCGCCGTGGACGAGGTCTACCCGGGCGGCGAACCCCAGGTGCGCATCACCGCGGGCCCCATGGGCGAGCGCCTGGAGGGTGCCTCGCGGCCCGGGCACTTCGACGGGATGCTCACCGTCGTCGCCAAGCTGCTGCACCTCACCCGCCCCGACGCCGCCCTGTACGGCCAGAAGGACGCCCAGCAACTGGCCCTGATCCGCCGCATGGTGCGCGACCTGAACTTCGGCGTGGAGATCGTCGGAGTCCCGACCGTGCGCGAGGAGGACGGGCTCGCCCTGTCCAGCCGCAACCGCTACCTCTCGCCCGGCGAACGCCGCACCGCCCTCGCGCTGTCCCGCGCCCTGTTCGCCGGCCGGGACCGGCACGCCGCGCAGGAGGCGCTGCGCGCGCGAGCCCGCGAAGTGCCCTCCACGCACGCGCGTGCGGAGGCGCTGAGCGCCATAGGCGAGTCCCGCGCGGCGGCCGACGCGCACGCGGTCGCCACCGCCGCGCCCGGCGGCCCGGCGGCCGTCCGCGCCGCCGTGCACCAGGTCCTGGACGAGGCCGCGCGCTTCGACCCGCCGCTGAAGCTGGACTACCTCGCCCTGGTCGACCCGTCCGACTTCACCGAGATCGGCGACGGCTTCATCGGCGAGGCCGTCCTCGCCATGGCCGCCCGCGTCGGCACCACCCGGCTGATCGACAACCTGCCCCTCACCTTCGGATCCCTCGGAGCCGCCTCGTGACCAGCACAGGCATACGACTGCACGCGCCCGCACCCGGGTGGAGCATCTCAGCGGACGTGGTCGTCGTCGGCTCCGGCGTGGCCGGCCTGACCGCGGCGCTGCGCTGCGAGGCCGCGGGCCTGACGACCGTCGTCGTCACCAAGGCCCGCCTCGACGACGGCTCCACGCGCTGGGCGCAGGGCGGCATCGCCGCCGCCCTCGGTGAGGGCGACACCCCCGAGCAGCACCTTGAGGACACCCTGGTGGCGGGCGCGGGCCTGTGCGACGAGGATGCCGTGCGCATCCTCGTCACCGAGGGCCCCGACGCCGTACGGCGGCTGATCTCCACCGGCGCCCACTTCGACACCGACGACGAGGGCGGCATCCAGCTCACCCGCGAGGGCGGCCACCACCGGCGCCGTATCGCGCACGCGGGCGGGGACGCCACCGGCGCGGAGATCTCCCGGGCCCTCGTGGACGCGGTACGCGCGCGTGGACTGCGCACCGTCGAGAACGCGCTCGTGCTCGACCTGCTGACCGACGCCGAGGGCCGTACGGCCGGCGTCACCCTGCATGTGATGGGCGAGGGCCAGCACGACGGCGTGGGCGCCGTGCACGCCCCCGCGGTGGTCCTGGCGACCGGCGGCATGGGCCAGGTGTTCTCCGCGACCACCAACCCCTCGGTGTCGACCGGCGACGGTGTGGCGCTGGCGCTGCGCGCGGGCGCGGAGGTCAGCGATCTGGAGTTCGTGCAGTTCCACCCGACCGTGCTGTTCCTCGGCGCGGACGCCGAGGGCCAGCAGCCGCTGGTCTCCGAGGCGGTGCGCGGCGAGGGCGCCCACCTGGTCGACGGGGACGGCGCGCGCTTCATGGTGGGGCAGCACGAGCTGGCCGAGCTGGCGCCCCGGGACATCGTCGCCAAGGGCATCATGCGCCGCATGCAGGAGCAGGACGCCGAGCACATGTTCCTCGACGCCCGGCACTTCGGCGCCGAGATGTGGGAGCACCGCTTCCCGACCATCCTGGCCGCCTGCCGCGCCAACGGCATCGACCCGGTGACGGAGCGCGTCCCGGTCGCCCCGGCCGCCCACTACGCCTCCGGCGGCGTCCGCACCGACGCCCGGGGCCGTACGACCGTGCCCGGCCTGTACGCGTGCGGCGAGGTCGCCTGCACCGGCGTGCACGGCGCCAACCGCCTCGCCTCCAACTCCCTGCTCGAAGGCCTCGTCTACGCCGAGCGCATCGCCGCCGACATCGCCGGGGCCCGAGCGCAGGGCGGCCTCCCCGCGCGCGAGCCCGCACAGCTCGCGCACCCCGAGACGCCCAGCCACCCGCTGCTGGCCCCGGAGTCCCGGTTCGCCATCCAGCGGATCATGACCGACGGCGCGGGCGTGCTCCGTTCGGCACGGTCGCTCCAGCAAGCCGCGGACCAGCTCCAGCGGTTGCACGGCGAGGCCCGTGACGCCCTGCGCGAGAACGGCAAGACCGCCGAGCCCGGTGTCGACACCTGGGAGGCCACCAACCTCCTGTGCGTGGCCCGGGTCCTGGTCGCCGCCGCCCTGCGGCGCGAGGAGACCCGCGGCTGCCACTGGCGCGAGGACCGCGCCGAGCGCGACGACGCCCACTGGCGGCGCCACATCGTCGTACGGCTCGGTCCGGACCGGTCACTGGCCGTACACACCACGGACACCGCAGACTTCCCCCCTACCCGGCCCCACCAGCGTTCCCAGGAGCAGTGACAAAGTGAGCACCGACGACCTTCCCCTCGCCCCGACCGGCGGCTGCGGCGACGGCTGCGCCTGTGGCGCCGAGGGCGACGAGGAGTACCTGGAGTGCGGGCTCGACCCCGCGCTCGCCGAACTGCTGGCCGCCGCCGGACTCGACCCCGTCGAGGTCGAGGACATCGCGAACGTCGCCATCCAGGAGGACCTGGACGGCGGGGTGGACGTGACGACCGACTCGACCATCCCCGAGGACGCCGTCGCCACCGGCGACTTCACCGCGCGCGAGGCCGGAGTGGTGGCGGGCCTGCGGGTCGCCGAGGCCGTGCTCTCGGTGGTCTGCACCGACGAGTTCGAGGTCGAGCGGCACGTCGAGGACGGTGACCGCGTCGAGGCCGGGCAGCGCCTGCTGTCGGTCACCACGCGCACGCGCGACCTGCTCACCGCCGAGCGCAGCGCCCTGAACCTGCTGTGCCGCCTGTCCGGCATCGCGACCGCCACGCGCGCGTGGGCGGACGTCCTGGAGGGCACCAAGGCCCGCGTGCGCGACACCCGCAAGACCACTCCGGGGCTGCGCTCCCTGGAGAAGTTCGCCGTGCGCTGCGGCGGCGGGGTCAACCACCGCATGTCCCTCTCGGACGCGGCCCTGGTGAAGGACAACCACGTGGTCGCCGCCGGGGGCGTCGCGCCGGCGTTCAAGGCCGTGCGGGAGGCCTTCCCGGAGGTGCCGATCGAGGTCGAGGTCGACACCCTGCACCAGCTGCGCGAGGTCGTCGAGGCGGGCGCCGACCTGGTCCTGCTGGACAACTTCACGCCGGGCGAGTGCGCGGAGGCCGTCGGGATCGCCGGCGGGCGGGCGCTGCTGGAGGCCTCGGGCCGGCTCACCCTCGACACCGCGCGCGCGTACGCCGAGACCGGGGTGGACTTCCTGGCCGTCGGCGCCCTCACCCACTCCTCGCCGATCCTGGACATCGGCCTGGACCTGCGCGAGGCGGAGTAACGCCCATGCTGCTCACGATCGACGTCGGAAACACGCACACCGTGCTCGGCCTGTTCGACGGCGAGGACATCGTCGAGCACTGGCGCATCTCCACGGACGCGCGCCGCACCGCGGACGAGCTGGCGGTCCTGCTGCAGGGCCTGATGGGCATGCACCCGCTGCTCGGCGACGGCCTGGGCGACGGCATCGACGGCATCGCCATCTGCGCGACCGTCCCGTCCGTGCTGCACGAGCTGCGCGAGGTCACCCGCCGCTACTACGGCGACGTGCCGGCGGTGCTGGTCGAGCCGGGCGTGAAGACCGGGGTGCCGATCCAGTTCGACAACCCCAAGGAGGTCGGCGCCGACCGGATCATCAACGCGGTCGCGGCGAACGAGCTGTACGGCGGCCCGGCGATCGTCGTCGACTTCGGTACGGCGACCACCTTCGACGCGGTCTCCGCGCGCGGGGAGTACGTCGGCGGGGTCATCGCGCCCGGCATCGAGATCTCGGTGGAGGCCCTGGGCATCAGGGCCGCGCAGCTCCGGAAGATCGAGGTGGCCAGGCCCCGGAACGTGATCGGCAAGAACACCGTCGAGGCCATGCAGTCGGGCGTCGTGTACGGCTTCGCCGGACAGGTCGACGGCGTGGTGAGCCGGATGGCCCGGGAGCTGGCCGACGACCCCGACGAGGTCACGGTGATCGCCACCGGCGGTCTCGCGCCGGTGGTGCTGGGCGAGTCCTCGGTGATCGACGAGCACCAGCCCTGGCTGACCCTGATCGGCCTGCGCCTGGTCTACGAGCGGAACGTGTCGCGGCTGTGAGGCGACCGGCGCCCGGTGGGGCGCCGGTTCTCGCCGTCCACACGCGCGGGTGACACCGGGCGGGGGAACCGGGCGGCGACACGCGGCGACACAACGCCCCGATCCGTCACTTTTGTCCGATTAGCGGTAGCGTCGCCGCATGCCCACGCCATATGGATCCCGCGGCGGCATGGTGTTCGGTGCGCAGGAGCTGCGTGTGCTCCGCCGCGCCCTCGCCCTCGCCCTTCACCCCGGCCGAGCGTCCGCCGAGGACGTCAAGGACTGCTTCCGTCTCGCCGCGTCCCTGGACGAGGCGATGTGCGAGGCGGCCCGGCTGCGCGCCTTCCTGGTGGCCGACCTCGACCGGTACCGCGCCGCCCTGCCGGGGACCGCGGCCGGCTACCTCGCCCTGTTGGAGGAGGTGCTGGGCGCCGGGTACCGGCCGGTGCCGGACGATCTGGCCGCCCTGCGGGCACTGCGCGGGAACCCGAAGGGCGCCGCCCTGCTGGAGCGCTGCCGGTCGCTCGCCGAGCAGGATGTACGGGCCCGCTTCGCGCAGGGCGCACGCAAGGTCCCGGCGCCCGCCGTACCGCCCTCCAGGACGCGCCTGCTGGCCCTCAGGGGCGGCGCGGGGGGCGACGCGGCCCAGACCGCCGAGGGGCAGGAGAAACCGGCTCAGAAGCCCGCTCCGAAGCCCGGCCAGGCCCCTCCCGGGCGGCCCGCCGAGCGCCCGGCGGGAGAACCCGCCCCGAAGCGCCCCATCCCGACGCCGGGCGAGGTCTTCCCGAAGCGCAAGCCGCCCACACCGCCCGCCGACCAGGCGCAGTCGCGGCAGCTCGCCGCCGGCTGACCCCGCGCCGCCCACCCCGCCCCTTTCGTCCCGGCCCGCGTGGCTACCCTGGTGCCATGGACTACGTCGCCGCGCTCGTGCCCCCGGTCGTCATGGCCGTGTTCTTCATCGGTGTGGTCAGGGTGATCGTGAAGACCCAGGGCGGGGCCGCCAAGGCCAAGGAGGACGCGGCCGTCGACGCCGCCCTCGCGCGCGTGGAGGGCGGTCGCGAGACCCCCGCCGCCGGCGACGCCTGAGCCGCCTCACCCACCCGCCCCCGTCAGGGCGTACGACTCCGCGCACCCCGGTGCTTTCCGAGCCGTACGCCCTTTTTGTTCGCTTTGGCGACCTAAGTGCACGTCCGGCGGGCCTTCGGCCGAATCTCCCACTATTGTTCTGGCTGTGCCTCGCCCATTGGGAGAACTCGAAGACGCGGTCATGACGCGGGTGTGGAAGTGGAACCGCCCGGTGACCGTTCGAGAAGTCCTGGAAGATCTCCAGCAGGAACGGTCCATCGCGTACACCACCGTGATGACCGTTTTGGACAATCTCCATCAGAAGGGCTGGGTGCGCCGCGAGGCGGAAGGACGTGCCTATCGATATGAGGCGGTCTCCACCCGCGCCGCCTACGCCGCCGCGCTGATGAACGACGCCTGGTCGCAGAGCGACAACCCGGCCGCCGCTCTCGTCGCCTTCTTCGGGATGATGAGCGAGGAACAGCGCCAGGCCCTCAGCGACGCCGTACGCATCGTCCAGGGACCGGCACCCGCACAAGCGCCGGCACCCGCACAAGGGCCAGAACCCGCACAAGCGCGGGAAGCCGCGGAACCCGGCGAAGCACCGGAAGTGCAGAACCCCGGCGCGGCGGGGGACACCTCCGGGCGATAGCGTCCGCCCATGTCAGCAGAACGTCCCGAAGTCCCCGCGAAAGCCATCACCGTCCGGCGGGCCCGGACCAGCGATGTCCCGGTCGTGCGTCACCTCCTCGACGCCTACGTCCGCGACCGCATCCTGCTCGACAAAGCCATGGTGACCCTTTACGAGGACATCCAGGAGTTCTGGGTCGCGGAACGCGACGACAACGCCGAGGTGGTCGGCTGTGGTGCGCTGCACGTCATGTGGGAAGACCTGGCCGAAGTCCGCACTCTCGCGGTGAAGCCGGGCCTCAAGGGTGCCGGTGTCGGTCATCAGTTGCTGGAGAAGTTGCTGCAGACCGCGCGCTGGCTCGGCGTTCGCCGCGTTTTCTGTCTGACCTTCGAAGTCGACTTCTTCCAGAAGCACGGCTTCGTGGAGATCGGCGAGACGCCGGTCGACACCGATGTCTACGCGGAGCTGTTGCGTTCCTATGACGAGGGCGTCGCGGAGTTCCTCGGTCTCGAACGAGTGAAACCGAACACTTTGGGCAACAGCCGGATGCTTCTGCATCTGTGATCGTCATTGCCTCGGTGCCCTATGTCCGAAACGCGCATGTTTCCGGACCGTGGCGGGCCCCTGGGTCTCTCCCGGGGGTTTGTGTTTTTCCGGCAAAAGCGGTTTGCTTTCCGACGTACTGCAGTACTGCATATAACAGGGGCGGCGAAACGGCGGGCGCCGCACACACCCTGGCCCTCAGCGTTATCGATGAAAGGAAATCCGGTGGCACAGAAGGTTCAGGTCCTTCTTGTCGACGACCTCGACGGCGGCGAGGCGGACGAGACGGTTACGTTCGCAGTGGACGGCAAGACGTACGAGATCGATCTCACGACCACCAATGCGGACAAGCTGCGTGGCCTTCTCGAGCCCTATGTGAAGGGCGGTCGTCGTACCGGAGGCCGTGCCGCGGGCGGACGTGGAAAGGCGCGTGCCGCTTCCGGTGGCAACCAGGACACGGCGGCGATCCGCGCCTGGGCGAAGGAGAACGGCTACGAGGTCAACGACCGCGGCCGTGTTCCCGCGTCCATTCGCGAGGCCTACGAGAAGGCCAACGGCTGATTTCCCCGGCAGGCGGGCGGCCGGGCGTTCGCGCGCCTCAGCCGGACACGGTGGCAGTGCGTCGCCAGCGTGTCCACCAGTCGTACGAGATCGGGGGCGCCTGTCGGGCCCCCCACGGCCGGCAACGCCGGCAGCGAGGCCCCGGCCTCACCCCCCGGCCCGGGGGGCCGCAGCCATACGGCGGCCCCCTGCACGGAAACGGAGCCGGGCCCGGTGGCGGAACCCCGCTCCGGCGGCAGCGCCCCTGAGCGGGCCTCTCCGGGCGGCGCAGGCGCCTCCATGAGGCCACCCGCGCCCAGTGCCCGCAGATCGAGCCCGAGTCCGCGCCACTCCAGCCACTCCAGCACCCCCGGCAGTTCCTCCGCGCTGCCCGCGGCCACCAGCAGCCGCATTCGTTCGCCCCACAGGGCCACCGGGGAGCCCGGCCCGAGGCGGCGGAGCGCATGGGCGCCCGCCTCGGCCGGCACGTCCAGGACGTCGAAGCGGACCCCCGTGACCAGCAACGGCGGCCGTCCGGGCACGGTCGGCCAGCCCAGCTCGTTCTCGTACCAGTGCCGGGCCCCGGCCTCCGGGCCGTCCGGCACGCCGCCGGCCCGCGGGCCGGGCGGCACCGGATCGAGCGGACGACGGGGAAGGGGAACCGATGAGCTCACGGGAACCGAGCCAGCCATACCAGGTGCAACCCCCGAACCGAGCCCGTGGTTACGCTGGGCACCCCTCCCGTCGCGCAGGGTGCGGGAAAAGGGGACGCCCGGGGCACGGGCAGCCGCAAGGTTGTTCGCCCATAGCGGAGGGAACCGGTCGGCGCGGCATGGAGTGTCAGTCCCGGCGGGTAAGACATGCCTAGTGGGAGGGGGCGACACGCAGGACGGGCGGTCTCACGTTCGCCATCGGCGTACTGGCGACTGGGGTAACTGCCTGGCCTGCGGGAACATCGTCTCGCACCATCGGGTTGGGACAGATGTCGGCGTTCGGGGTCAGGAGGCCATCGACGGTGTCGGCAGTTGGAATGAGCGGTCCCCGCTTGCGGGACTAAGCTGCGGAAGGACAGGGAGGGGAAGTTCCCCCCACTGCCTGACCGCTCTGAGGAGCGATTAACGATGTTCGAGAGGTTCACCGACCGCGCGCGGCGGGTTGTCGTCCTGGCTCAGGAAGAAGCCCGGATGCTCAACCACAACTACATCGGCACCGAGCACATCCTCCTGGGTCTCATCCACGAGGGCGAAGGTGTCGCCGCTAAGGCCCTGGAGAGCCTCGGCATTTCGCTTGAGGCGGTCCGCCAGCAGGTGGAGGAGATCATCGGCCAGGGCCAGCAGGCCCCGTCCGGCCACATCCCCTTCACTCCCCGTGCCAAGAAGGTCCTGGAGCTCTCGCTCCGCGAGGCCCTTCAGCTGGGCCACAACTACATCGGCACGGAGCACATCCTGCTCGGCCTGATCCGTGAGGGCGAGGGCGTCGCCGCCCAGGTCCTGGTCAAGCTGGGCGCAGACCTCAACCGGGTGCGGCAGCAGGTGATCCAGCTGCTCTCCGGTTACCAGGGCAAGGAGACCGCCACCGCCGGCGGGCCTGCCGAGGGCACCCCCTCGACGTCCCTGGTCCTCGACCAGTTCGGCCGGAACCTCACCCAGGCCGCTCGTGAGTCCAAGCTCGACCCGGTCATCGGGCGCGAGAAGGAGATCGAGCGGGTCATGCAGGTGCTGTCCCGCCGTACCAAGAACAACCCGGTGCTGATCGGTGAGCCCGGCGTCGGCAAGACCGCCGTCGTCGAGGGCCTCGCCCAGGCCATCGTCAAGGGCGAGGTGCCCGAGACCCTCAAGGACAAGCACCTCTACACCCTGGACCTCGGCGCGCTGGTCGCCGGCTCCCGCTACCGCGGTGACTTCGAGGAGCGCCTGAAGAAGGTGCTCAAGGAGATCCGCACCCGCGGCGACATCATCCTGTTCATCGACGAGCTGCACACGCTGGTCGGTGCGGGTGCCGCCGAGGGCGCCATCGACGCGGCCTCCATCCTGAAGCCGATGCTGGCCCGCGGTGAGCTGCAGACCATCGGTGCCACCACCCTGGACGAGTACCGCAAGCACCTGGAGAAGGACGCGGCCCTCGAGCGCCGCTTCCAGCCCATCCAGGTCGCCGAGCCGTCCCTGCCGCACACGATCGAGATCCTCAAGGGTCTGCGTGACCGGTACGAGGCCCACCACCGTGTCTCCATCACGGACGAGGCGCTGGTGCAGGCGGCCACCCTGGCCGACCGCTACATCTCGGACCGCTTCCTGCCGGACAAGGCGATCGACCTGATCGACGAGGCCGGCTCCCGGATGCGCATCCGCCGGATGACCGCTCCGCCGGACCTGCGCGAGTTCGACGAGAAGATCGCCGGCGTCCGCCGGGACAAGGAGTCCGCGATCGACTCGCAGGACTTCGAGAAGGCCGCCTCCCTGCGCGACAAGGAGAAGCAGCTCCTGGCCGCCAAGGCCAAGCGGGAGAAGGAGTGGAAGGCCGGCGACATGGACGTCGTCGCCGAGGTCGACGGCGAGCTGATCGCCGAGGTCCTCGCGACCGCCACCGGCATCCCGGTCTTCAAGCTGACCGAGGAGGAGTCCTCGCGTCTGCTCCGCATGGAGGACGAGCTCCACAAGCGGGTCATCGGCCAGGTCGACGCCGTCAAGGCGCTGTCGAAGGCGATCCGCCGTACGCGTGCCGGTCTGAAGGACCCGAAGCGCCCGGGTGGTTCGTTCATCTTCGCCGGCCCGTCCGGTGTCGGTAAGACCGAACTGTCCAAGGCGCTCGCCGAGTTCCTCTTCGGTGACGAGGACGCGCTGATCTCCCTCGACATGTCGGAGTTCAGCGAGAAGCACACGGTGTCGCGCCTCTTCGGTTCGCCCCCCGGATACGTGGGCTACGAAGAGGGCGGCCAGCTGACCGAGAAGGTCCGCCGCAAGCCGTTCTCCGTCGTCCTCTTCGACGAGGTCGAGAAGGCCCACCCGGACATCTTCAACTCGCTGCTGCAGATCCTGGAGGACGGTCGTCTGACCGACTCCCAGGGCCGGGTCGTGGACTTCAAGAACACGGTCATCATCATGACGACCAACCTCGGCACCCGGGACATCTCCAAGGGCTTCAACCTGGGCTTCGCGGCCTCGGGCGACAAGAAGTCCAACTACGAGCGCATGAAGAACAAGGTCTCGGACGAGCTCAAGCAGCACTTCCGCCCCGAGTTCCTCAACCGGGTCGACGACGTCGTCGTCTTCCCGCAGCTGACGCAGGAGGACATCCTGCGGATCGTCGACCTGATGATCGGCAAGGTCGACGAGCGCCTCAAGGACCGGGACATGGGCATCGAGCTCTCCCAGTCCGCGAAGGAGCTGCTGGCGAAGAAGGGTTACGACCCGGTGCTGGGTGCGCGTCCGCTGCGTCGCACCATCCAGCGCGAGATCGAGGACACGCTCTCGGAGAAGATCCTCTTCGGCGAGCTGCGCCCCGGTCACATCGTGGTCGTGGACACGGAGGGCGAGGGCGAGTCCCAGACCTTCACCTTCCGCGGCGAGGAGAAGTCGGCGCTGCCCGACGTCCCGCCGATCGAGCAGGCGGCCGGCGGTGCCGGGCCGAACCTGAGCAAGGACGCGTAAGCCCTCAACGGGCTCACCCGAGGTCCGACGAAAGGGGGCCGGTGCTCATCGAGCACCGGCCCCCTTTCGCATGCCCGGACGCCTACGACAACTGGCCGTCGTAGTCCGGCAGTTTGTACGTCTTCTCGGCGTGCCCGCCGGACAGGTCGGTGGCGCTGTTGCCGATGTTCGCGATGATCGTGTAGCCCTGCTTCTCGATGCCGGCGCGCTGGGCGGTCTTGTAGGCGGCGACGTCCTTGAAGAGGTCGAGGAAGCCGCGGACGCGGAGGCCGGAGACCTCGTAGCCGTCGTGCTCGAGATTCCACTCGGTGGGCGCCTCGATGATGCCCGGGCGGGCGGTGACGAAGAAGAGCGAGACGCCGTGCTCCTGGGCGTACTCGGCGACGTTCAGCGCCGGCTTGTTGGCGGGTTGCGGGAAGCTGAAGCCGAAGTCGGTCTCCAGCGTCGTGTTGTCGATGTCGAAGACGATCGCCTGCTTCTCGCCCGGCCCGGCCGCGGCGATGCGCTGCTTCAGATACGGCAGTGCCTGGTCCATGACCGCCTGGCAGTCCTTCTGCCAGGTGGCGTAGTCGACCTTGGCGACCGCGGCGGTGGCGGTGGTGGTGCCGCCCGTGCTCGTGGCCGTACCGGCAGCCTCGGCGGGGGCGGCCAGCGCGGCGAGCGCGGTCATGGAGACGGCGGTGACGGATATACGGCGCGCCCAGGGGCGTCTGGTCATCGGTGGGGGTCCTCTCACGTCCGTACTGAACGGCCAGAACGGTGGACTGTCAGGGGCATGATCAGTGCTGAGGATGGCGCGAGAGGAACCGTAGGGTTACTGAACGGTAGTCGTACAGGGGTCTGCGTCACATTTCGCGGGCCGGGCGGGCCGGCTGACGGAGTGCCAGGTCCCGGATCTCCCCCGAATCGCCAACTTCCGTACGGGGTGAGCGAGTAGCCCGCGTCACATTCAGGCGCCCCCAAAGCCCCCTGCGCGGTGACAAGCCGCACACGGGAAATGCCCTTTACTACCCGAGTTAGTGACATTCCCTATTGGGGCAAAACGGAACATTCTTGCCCTCATGTAGCGAGGAAACCGCACGTCAGCGGCGGTGATGTCCGAAGAGTCGGTGTCTGTCAAGAAGTGGGTGCTTTTGCGGTTGTCTACTACGTCCCGCCGTAGTAACAGGGCTTTGTGGGGGGATGAGGTGGTGGGTTACCAATGAGTGGCCAGCGCGGCGAACGCC
This sequence comes from Streptomyces sp. NPDC058145, assembly GCF_042884245.1. NCBI lineage: Bacteria > Bacillati > Actinomycetota > Actinomycetes > Kitasatosporales > Streptomycetaceae > Streptomyces > Streptomyces sp. NPDC058145. The sequence goes on from NZ_JBHVUH010000019.1 coordinate 131,855, forward strand.
TGTACGTCGCATGGCCCCTCCGTTCCCTAGCCCACGAGGTTTCGATGTTCCAGCGCTTCACGTCCCGCTCTTCGCGTACGTCCTCGGTCCGCACCCGCGTGGCCGTCCTGGCTGCCGGCATCGGCGCCACGGCCGTGGTGGGAACCGGGGTCGCGAGCGCGGCCACCCCGTCGGCCGCCTCCTGGGTCGACCCGGTGAAGAAGTACACGCTGTCCGCCAGCTTCATGCAGGACGGCAGCCACTGGGCGCACAAGCACAGCGGTCAGGACTTCGCCGTCCCGACCGGCACCGAGGTTCTCGCCGCGCACGGCGGCACCGTCGTCAAGGCCGGCCCCAACGGCGCCGGTGACGGCCCCGCCTACGGCAACGCCGTCGTCATCAAGCACGGCAACGGCACGTACTCGCAGTACGCGCACCTTTCCCGGATCGACGTCAAGGTCGGCCAGGTCGTCAAGACCGGTCAGCACATAGCCCTTTCGGGCAGCACCGGCAACTCCACCGGCCCGCACCTGCACTTCGAGATCCGGACCACGCCGAACTACGGTTCCGCGGTCAACCCGGTGTCCTTCCTGAAGGCCCACGGCCTGAAGGTCTGAGCCAGGGCCTGCCGGGCAGGCCCTACCGCTCCCCGTGGGCGCCTCGATGCGCCTGCGTGACGAGATCCACGGCGACTTCGAGGACGGCCGCGCGCTTCTTCTCGAAGTCGCCTTCCAGGTCCTGCATCACGAACATCCCCGCGTGCAGCGTGAACAGCGCGCTCACGCAGCGGACCTGGTCGACGAGTGGGGCCTCGGGGTCGATGACGATGTCCCTGAGGCCGCGCATCCGGTCCTTGAAGGACTCGCCGATGCGCAGTTCCCGCACCGTCGCCTGGTTCTCCTGCATGAACCGGAAGAGCGGTTCCGCGCCGGCCAGCGCCTGGCTGTAGCGCCGCACGATCTCCTGCTTGGTCTCCAGCGTGTGCGGCTGGCTGCGGCCCCACTCGATCAGGTCCTCGATCGGCTGCGTCAGATCCTCGAAGAGGCTGACGATGATCTCTTCCTTCGTCTTGAAGTGGTAGTACAGGGCCGCCTTCGTGACGTCGAGACGCTCGGCGATCTCGCGCAGGGAGGTCTTCTCGTAGCCCTGCTCGGCGAAGAGTTCGAGTGCCACGTCCTGGATGCGCTGGCGGGTGTTGCCGCGGCGCTGGTGTTTGGTGCCGTCCATGGTGACGCCCATCCTCGTACTCCTCGCGCTCCCGAAAAACTTACTTGACGACCGGCTAGTGTCGGGTCTACCTTCCCCCACTGTAGTGAACTAGCCGGGCGGCAAGTAAGGGGCCGTCGGGGGGAGTGGGAGAGATGGCGGACACACAAGCGGTCGCGACGGACCGGGAAAAGCCCGGACAGCCGGAGAAGTCGCAGGAGAAGCAGCCCAAGAGCGTGCGGGTGGTGCTGCTCGCGCTCATGATCGCGATGATGCTCGCGATGCTCGACAACATGATCGTGGGCACCGCGATGCCGACGATCGTCGGCGAGCTCGGCGGCCTCGAGCACCTGTCCTGGGTGGTGACCGGCTACACCCTGGCGACCGCGGCGGCGACCCCGATCTGGGGCAAGCTCGGTGACATGTTCGGCCGCAAGGCCACCTTCCTCAGCTCGATCGTGATCTTCCTGATCGGCTCCGCGCTCAGCGGCACGGCCCAGGACATGGGTCAGCTGATCGGCTTCCGCGCCGTGCAGGGCCTCGGCGCCGGCGGTCTGATGGTCGGCGTCATGGCGATCATCGGTGACCTGATCCCGCCGCGGGAGCGCGGCAAGTACCAGGGCATGATGGCCGGCGTCATGGCGCTGGCGATGATCGGCGGCCCGCTGGTCGGCGGCACCATCACCGACAACTGGGGCTGGCGCTGGTCCTTCTACATCAACCTGCCGCTCGGCGTCGTCGCGCTCGCGCTGGTCAGCGCGGTGCTGCACCTGCCCAAGAAGCGGTCCAAGGCGGGCATCGACTACCTCGGCGTCGTCCTGCTGACCGTGGGCATCACCTCGATCGTGCTCGTCACCACCTGGGGCGGCACCGAGTACGCCTGGACCTCCGCGCGGATCATGGAGCTGATCGGCATCGGCGTGGCCGCGCTGGTCGGGTTCGTGTTCTGGCAGACCAGGGCCGCCGAACCGGTGCTGCCGCTGCACATCTTCCGCAACGGCAACTTCACCCTGATGTCGGTCATCGGCTTCATCACCGGCTTCGTGATGTTCGGCGCCACCCTCTTCCTGCCGCTGTACCAGCAGGCGGTCCAGGGCGCCTCCGCGACCAACTCCGGTCTGCTGCTCCTGCCGATGCTCGGCTCGATGCTGGTGACCTCGATGGTGGCCGGCCGGGTCACCACCAACAGCGGCCGCTACAAGGTGTTCCCGATCGTCGGCGGCGTGCTGATGATCGTCGGGCTGTACCTGCTGTCACTGATGGACACCGACACCACGCGGCTGACCTCCGGCATCTACATGGCCGTGCTCGGCGCGGGCATGGGCTGCCTGATGCAGATCACCATGCTGGTGGCGCAGAACAGCGTGCAGATGAAGGACATGGGCGTGGCGTCCTCCTCCACCACTCTGTTCCGTACGCTCGGCTCCTCCTTCGGAGTGGCCGTCATGGGCGCGCTGTTCAACCACAAGGTGCAGGACGTCATGTCGGAGAAGGCCGGCGTGCTGGGCTCCAAGCTCACCGAGAAGTCGGCGCAGCTCGACGCGGCGAGCCTGGCGAAGCTGCCGGTGCAGGCGCGGGAGGCGTACCAGCACGCGGTGTCCGCCGGTACGCACTCGGCGTTCCTGCTGGGCGCGGTGATCGCGGTCGTCGTGCTGATCGCGGCGCTGTTCGTGAAGGAGGTGCCGCTCAAGGGCGGTCCCCAGAAGCCCGAGGTGACCGAGGCCCTCTGAGCCGCTCCCGGTCCGAAGGCCCCCGGCGGGTGTCCGCCCCGGGGGCCTTCGCCGTGCCGGGCGGGCGCCGGTGACCGGGCGCGCCGTGCCGGGCCCGCGGCTGAGGGCGCCTCAGGGACTGTCCGGCGGATCACGCCGGAATCGCGGGGCCCGGCACGCCGTTGCCCACGCTCGGCTTCGCTCGGGCGGGAGGTGCCCCCACCGGCGTGGTCGTCGGTTGCCGACTCCCCCACGCCCGGGTTCGCTCGCGCGGGGGACCCCATCGCGTCGACGTCCTACGCCGCCTTGCGGCTGGACGCACCAGGCCCCGCTCACCCGCACTGACAGGGAACCGTTGGCCGGAGCCGGCCCGATCCGCCGGACAGGCCCTAACGCCCGCCGGACAGCGGCAGCATGGGATGGCTGCCGGTGTTGGTGGGGGCGTGCTCCGGAAGCCAGAGGACGGCCACCGCGCCCTCCGCGGGGATGTGCTCGGGGGCACCGGCCGGACGTACGTTGCGGAAGGTCAGCCGGGCGCCCAGCACCCGGGCCTGGCCGGCCGCGATGGTCAGGCCCAGGCCGTGGCCCTGGCCCGCACGGTCCTTGCTGCCGGTGCGGAAGCGGCTCGGCCCCTCGGCGAGCAGGCCCTGGGGGAAGCCGGGACCATGGTCGCGGACCCGGATGACCCGGCCCTCGACGGTGACCTCCACCGGCGGCCTGCCGTGCCGGGCGGCGTTGGCCAGCAGGTTGAACAGCACCCGCTCCAGACGGCGCGGGTCGGTCGTGACCGCCGACTCGTGCACCACCCGTACGGTGATGTCCGGGTCCTTGGCCGCGACCCGCCGGGCGACGAACTCGCCCAGCATGATGTCCTGCAACTCGGCCCGCTCGGAGGCCCCGTCCAGCCGGGCCACCTCCAGCACGTCCTCCACCAGGGTCCGCATCGCCTTCGCCCGGTCCAGGACCAGCTCCGTGGGGCGTCCCGGCGGCAGCAGCTCGGCGGCCGTCAGCAGGCCCGTCACCGGGGTGCGCAGCTCGTGCGCGATGTCGGCGGTCACCCGCCGCTCGGCCTCCAGGCGCTGCCGCAGCGCGTCCGCCATGGCGTCCACCGCGCGCGCGAGGTCGTCGGTCTCGTCCCGTACGACCCCGCCGATGGCCTCCCGCACCCGTACGTCCGTCTCCCCCTTGGCGACCTGGCCCGCCGCGGCCGCCGCCTTGCGCAGCCGCCGCGAGAGCTGCCCGCCGATCAGCACGCCGAGCGCGCTGCCGCCGAGCACGACCGCGATGGAGCCGATGACCAGCGCCTGGTCGAGGTCCTTCATCACGTCCGTGGAGCGGTCCGGGAAGTTGCTGTGCAGGGAGAGCACATGCCCGTCCTTGACCGGCACGGCCGCCCAGATGTCCGGCCCGCCGCCGCGGTCGCCGACATAGCTGGCCCGGCGGCCCTCCAGCACCTTGTCGCGCAGCGGGGGCGGCAGCTCCGGGTCGTCGATCTTGATGCTCGGGAAGTTCGGGCGCCCGCCCAGCTCGTAGTTGCGCTGCGCAATCTGGACCCGCGCGTTGGCCAGGTCGCGGGCGTTGTCCAGCATGGAGACCCGGGCCGCGTTGTGCACCACGAGGCTGAGCGCGATCGCCACCAGACCGGCGACCAGCGCGATCGCCGCGCTGAGCTTCCATCTCAGCCCGGTCCGCAGTCCCGCCCGTTCCACGCGCCGCATCGGGCGCCGAATGATCCCCCGCATGTCCCGCTCCGCTCAGGCCCTCAACTTGTAGCCGAACCCGCGGACCGTCTCGATCCGGTCCTGGCCGATCTTCTGGCGCAGCCGCTGCACATGGACGTCCACGACCCGGGTGTCCCCGCCCCAGCCGTAGTCCCAGACCCGCTCCAGCAGCTTGTCGCGGGAGAGCACGGTGCCGGGCGCGCCGGAGAACTCCAGCAGCAGCCGCATCTCGGTCGGGGTGAGCGCCACCGGGCGTCCGGCCCGGCGCACCTCCATGCCCTCGGTGTCGATCTCCAGCTCACCGAAGACCAGCGGCCCGTCGTTCAGGTCCGCCGTGGTCCCGGAGCCGGGCGCGGCCCCGCCGGCGTGCCCGAAGCGGCGCAGCACCGCGCGGATCCGGGCGACCAGCACGGCACCGTCGAACGGCTTGGTCACGTAGTCGTCGGCGCCCGCCTCCAGGCCGAGGACGACGTCGATGGAGTCGGCGCGCGCCGAAAGCATGATCACCGGCACCGTCGACTCGTCCCGGATGCGACGGCACAGGCTGACGCCGTCCAGGCCCGGGACCATGACGTCGAGCAGCGCGATGTCGGGCCGGTTCGCCCGGAACGACTCCAGCCCGGAGAGCCCGTCGGGCATGGCGGTCACCGCGAAGCCGTCCCGCTCCAGGGCGAGCTGGGTGGCCTCGCGGATGACGTCGTCGTCCTCGACGAACAGGACGTGGGTCTGGTCTGCCATCCCGGTGCTCTCAGTCCTCGTGTGCTCGTGGTCGGTCAGTTGTCCGGCGCGGGTGTCGCGTCCCCGCCGACGGACTTGCTGTAGTCGTTGTGGACGGGCTTCCCCCGGGCGAAGCGCCCCGCCTTCCACTTGTAGGGGATGACGTCCTCGCCGGACGGGCGCGAGATCGGGTCGCCCCTGCGGTACACCTGCTTGGTCACGGTCAGGACGCCCTGGACGATCTCCGCGTAGACCGGGGACTCCTCGGACCGGAAGACATTCTTGTACGCGCCGTTCTCGTCCCGGTACACGTACGAGCCGACACCCACCGCGTCCGCACAGGTCAGCACGTTGACGACGACATCGCTCACGGCGCCGCCGGTCAGGTCCCCGTAGGAGACGTCGACCGGGTAGTCGTCGCCGTTGCACGGCTTGAGATCGCGCTTCACCGAGGCCGACACCGCGGGGTCGTGCCGCAGCAGCGCCACCGCGTCCACCCGCCGGTAGGAGTCGGACGGACTGGGCGGCGGGGAGGCGACGGCGCCCGCCACCGCGGAGGCGTGCGCCGGGCCCTCGTCCCGGGCGCCCGTCCCCCCGGTGCCGCAGGCGGCGGCGAAAAGGCCGAGGGCGGTGACCGAGGCCGCCGCCGCGATCACCGCCATTGAACTGCCTGGGGCCCGCTCGGGCCCGGCCCCGGTCAGGCCGCGCAACGCTCCCGCTCCTCACGCTCCAGCGCGCGTGCGTCCAGATCGCGGGCCTCCAGCTCCTCGCGGAGCCGGGCGAGCGCCCGGTGCAGCGTGCTCTTGACCGTACCCGCCGACATGCCGAGGGCGGCGGCCGTCTCCTCCGTGGACATCTGCTCCCAGTGTCGCAGCACCACGACACTGCGCTGCTTCGGGGCGAGCACCTTCATGATGTCCATCAGCAGGGCCCGGTCGGCATGCTGCTCGGTGGCGTCCTCCACGGAGGACTCCGGGAGCTGCTCGGTGGGGACCTCCTCCAGCTTGCGCGCCCGCCACCACTCGGTACGGGTGTTGATCATCACCCGGCGCAGATAGGCGTCCGCGAGCCGCTTGTCGGCGATGCCGTCCCAGCGGCCGTACGTCCGCACCAGGGCGGTCTGCAACAGGTCCTGGGCGTCGACCGGGTCCGGTACCAGCCGGCGGGCGCTGCGCAGCAGCGCCTCCTGCCGGGTGCGGACGTACTCCTCGAACTCGAGCACCTCACCCTGCGCCATGATCGACCGCCTCCGTTCCCCGTGTACTCCGGCCCCGTGCCTGAAGTCCCGCTGTGCTGCCTGCCCGTTGGTCGCCGGGCACGGGAAGAAAGCTACGGACCGGTTGTCACGAGGCTGTGCGCAGCAGCCTGCGGCCGGCAATCGGCTGTCCGTCGGTTGTGTAACGGAAGCAGGTACGGGGTAGGGAACGTGGCGCTTATGTCCTGCTGTGCGACGCTTCGTCGGTCGGAGCGTGTCGTAACGAACGCCGGCCGGCCGTGACTTGGCCGGGCGTCAGGTCAGCGGCAGCCGGTACAGGCCGCCCGGCAGCGGCTCCACCAGACCGTCCGTGACGAGCCCGTCGAGCGCGCGGGCGCGCTGCACCGGCTCGTGCCAGACCCGGTCCAGCGCGGCCTGCGGCACCGGCGCGTGCGCCTCCCGCAGTACGGCGAGGAGCTTGCCGCGCACCTGGCGGTCCGTGCCCGCGTACGTCTGGCCGCGGCGCGGCGGGCCCTCGTGCTCCGGCTTGCCCGCGAGCCGCCACGCGCACTGCGCGGCGATCGGGCAGCGCGGGCAGCCCTCGTTCTTCGCGGTGCACACCAGCGCGCCCAGCTCCATGGAGGCGGCGGCCCAGCGCGCGGCCGTCCCCTCCTCCTCCGGCAGCAGCTCCCGGGCCAGCCGCCGCTCGGCGGCCGTGGTGGCGTTCGGCGGGTACTGCACACCCGTCACCGCCCGCGCGAAGACCCGGCGTACGTTCGTGTCCAGCACCGGGTGGCGCTGCCCGTACGCGAAGGAGGCGACCGCGGCGGCCGTGTACTCGCCGATCCCGGGGAGCGCCAGCAGTTGCGCGTGATCCGTCGGTACGTCACCGCCGTGCCGTTCCGTTATGGCGGCGGCCGCTCCGTGCAGGCGCAGGGCGCGGCGCGGGTAGCCGAGCCGGCCCCAGGCGCGCACCGCCTCTCCTGGCGCATCCTTGGCGAGGTCGGCGGGGCGGGGCCAGCGTTCGATCCACTGCTCGTACACGGGGAGCACCCGGCTCACCGGGGTCTGCTGCAGCATGAACTCGCTGACCATCACGCCCCAGGGACCCGCATCCGGGCGGCGCCAGGGGAGGTCGCGGGCGTGGGAGTCGAACCAGGCGATCACGGGGGCGTGAAGCTTCTCAGTCATGGCCTTCCGATCCTGCCACGGCTCGGCGTGGGTGTGTCCGACCATGGCGCGGTCGCGGAGCGTCGCGTCGCGTAGCGGTGAGTGAAGAAGCCTTTCATCCGCGGCAGTTACCGGGATGATGATCCGGAAAAGTTGCCGTCCGGGCGGCGGGTGGCGCGAGCGGGAGCGGTGATCTCTCGTACAGTTTGCGCCGTGGGATCTCTGCGCAATCCGGTCGGGCCGCTTCCCTCCTCCATCTACTGGCGACGGAGGGTCCTACTGCTGTCCGTTCTCGCCCTGTTGGCGCTGCTGATCACCTGGATCGTGACCTCGGGCGGCGGGGGCGGCAGGAACGGCGCCGACGGACCGAACGGCAAGAATCCCGCGTCCACCATCACGCCGGGGCCCACCTCGTCCGGGCCGGCCTACAGCCAACATCCGGGCGGGCGTGACGAGCCGGGCGGCGGTGACGCCGGCGGGAGCGGTTCCGGCTCGGGCGACTCCGGCTCGGACGACAAGAGCGGCTCCGGTTCGGCGGGGTCCGACCCCGGCTCCGGCGGTGGCTCGGGCGGCGGCTCCGCCGCAGGTGGCGGCGGGGTCGGTACCGGCAACGCGCTGCCCGCGTCCTCCTCGCTGCCCAACTGCACGCCCGGCGCGGTCACATTGACTCTGCGCAGCGTGCACAACTCCTACTCGCCGGACGAGACGCCGGAGTTCGAACTCGTCGCGAAGAACTCCTCGTCCGGTGACTGCAAGGTCGATCTCGGGCCGAAGAAGGCGGTGTTGACCATCACGCCGGCGGAGGGCGACGACGCGTACTGGTCGTCGGCCGACTGCCCGAAGGGCGCGGCGAGCCTGCTCTTCCGGGTGGGCGCGGGCCAGAGCATCACGTACACCGTGAAGTGGGACCGGAAGCCGAGCGCGCCGGAGTGCGCCACGCCTCCGGCGGGGGCGGCGAAGACGGGGACGTATCTGCTGGAGGCCAGGGCGCCGGGGTTCGCCAAGGCGCGGGCCTCGTTCGTGCTGTCGGCTGATTAGCGCCGGCGCACGTACCTGCGGGCATGCGTGCGTCCCCCGCTGCTCAAGGGCCTGAGGGCCCCGAGGGCGGCACGGGTGGGCGGTGGGGGGTCCGCCCGCTCGAGCGGAGCCGAGAGCGGGGAGGCACCCCGCTGGCGCGGGCAAGCGAAATCCACCCCGGCCGGCACCGGCACGGGGCACATGGCCAGCAGCGCTGCGCACCGGTCAGACGTAGCGCTCCAGGATCGACGACTCGGCCAGGCGGGACAGGCCCTCGCGGACGCTCCGCGCTCGGGCCTCGCCGACGCCGTCCACCGTCTGGAGGTCGTCCACGCTCGCGGCGAGCAGCTTCTGGAGCCCGCCGAAGTGCTCCACCAGGCGGTCGATGATCGCGCCCGGCAGCCTCGGCACCTTCGCCAGGAGCCGGAAGCCGCGCGGGGACACCGCGGAGTCGAGGGTCTCGGGGGAGCCCGTGTAGCCCAGCGCCCGCGCCACCGTGCCCATTTCGAGGAGTTCCGCGTGGGTCAGGGCGTCCAGCTCCGCGAGCGCCTCGTCCACCGTGCGGGACCGCTTCGCCGTGGGCTCGGGGACGTAGTCCCGGACGACCAGTTCGCGGTCGGGCTCCACACCGGCGATCAACTCCTCCAGCTGGAGGGCGAGAAGACGGCCGTCGGTGCCCAGTTCGACCACGTACTCGGCGATCTCGGTGGCGATGCGCCGGACCATCTCCAGACGCTGGGCGACCGCCGACACGTCCCGGACCGTCACCAGGTCCTCGATCTCCAGCGCCGACAGCGTGCCCGCGACCTCGTCCAGGCGGAGCTTGTACCGCTCCAGGGTGGCCAGGGCCTGGTTGGCGCGGGAGAGGATCGCGGCGGAGTCCTCCAGGACGCGGCGCTGGCCGTCGACGTAGAGAGCGATCAGCCGCATGGACTGGGAGACGGAGACCACCGGGAAGCCGACCTGCTTCGAGACCCGGTCCGCCGTGCGGTGCCGGGTGCCGGTCTCCTCCGTCGGGATCATCGGGTCCGGGACCAGCTGCACGCCGGCCCGCAGGATCTTCGACAGGTCGGAGGACAGCACGATGCCGCCGTCCAGCTTGCACAGCTCCCGCAGCCGCGTCGCGGCGAACTCCACGTCCAGGACGAAACCGCCGGTGCACATCGCCTCGACGGTCTTGTCTGAGCCCAGGACGATGAGCCCGCCGGTGTTGCCGCGCAGGACCCGCTCCAGGCCGTCACGCAGGGGCGTGCCGGGAGCCACGGCGCTCAGCGAGGCGCGCATCAGGCGATCGGAGCCGGCACTCCCACCGGACTTTCCGGGAGCTGCTGCCCGGTCGTTGGCTGCCACTGCACTCCTCCGGTCGCAGGTTCTGGGGCGCCGCCGTCGTACGCACTCGGTTCGTACGGACGGGCGAGACCTGGGCAAAGTCTACCGGCGGTCCTCCGCCTCCCGTGGGGCCTCTCGGCGACGGGAGCGCGGCAGCACCCGGAGCGCGTCCCCCATGTCGGCGACTTCCAGGACCTTCATCCCGGCCGGGACCTTCCCCGGATCGCCCGGTACGAGCGCGTGCGTGAAGCCCAGCCGGTGCGCCTCGGCGAGCCTGCGCTGCACGCCCGTGACCCGTCTGACCTCGCCCGCGAGGCCCACCTCGCCGATGGCGACGAGGTTCTTGGGCAGGGGGGTGTCGCTGGCGGCCGAGGCGAGCGCGAGGGCGATCGCCAGGTCGGCGGCGGGCTCCGAGAGCTTCACTCCGCCCACCGTCGCGGAGTAGATGTCCCGCTTGCCGAGCGCGCTGATCCGCCCGCGCTGCTCCAGCACCGCGAGCATCATCGACACCCGGGAGGTCTCCAGACCCGAGGTGGTCCGGCGCGGCGAGGGGATCTGGGAGTCCACGGTCAGCGCCTGCACCTCCGCCACCAGCGGGCGGCGGCCCTCGAGGGTGACCGTCAGGCAGGTGCCCGGGACGGGTTCGGCACGACGGGTCAGGAAGAGTCCGCTCGGGTCGGCGAGGCCCGTGATCCCCTCGTCGTGCAGTTCGAAGCAGCCGACCTCGTCCGTGGCGCCGTAGCGGTTCTTCACGCCCCGCACCAGGCGCAGGCGGGCGTGCCGGTCGCCCTCGAAGTGCAGGACGACGTCCACCAGGTGCTCCAGCAGCCGGGGACCCGCGATCGCGCCGTCCTTGGTGACGTGGCCCACCAGCAGCGTGGACATGCCGCGCTCCTTGGAGGCGCGGATCAGGGCGCCGGCCACCTCCCGCACCTGGGCCATGCCGCCGGGCGCGCCGTCGATCTCGGGCGAGGCGACCGTCTGCACCGAGTCCAGGATCAGCAGGGACGGCTTCACCGCGTCCAAGTGGCCGAGGACGGCCGCCAGATCGGTCTCGGCGGCCAGGTACAGGTGGTCGTCCAGGGCGCCGATGCGGTCGGCGCGCAGCCGCACCTGGCTCGCCGACTCCTCACCCGTCACATAGAGGGTGCGGTGCTCCTCACTGGCCGACTTGGCGGCCACGTCCAGCAGCAGGGTGGACTTGCCGACGCCGGGCTCGCCCGCGAGCAGGGCCACCGAGCCGGGCACCAGACCGCCGCCGAGCACCCGGTCCAGCTCGGGCACGCCGGTCGTGCGGGCGGTGGCCTGACGGCCGTCGACCTGGCCGATGGGCAGCGCCGAGCTGGTGACGCGGCCCGGCGCCGTCGTACGGACCGCGGGCGCGCCGTACTCCTCGACCGTGCCCCAGGCCTGGCACTCCGGGCATCGGCCGAGCCATTTGGCGGTCTGCCAACCGCACTCGGTGCAGCGGTAGGACGGGCGGTCCTTGGTGGTCTTGGTACGGGCAGCCATGCGGAAACCGTAGCCCGCGGCGCTGACAACGCCCCCCCGGGCCGCTCGCGGGCGGCCCGGTACCGGTCACGGCCCGCCGGGTCCGGGCCATGGAACGAAAGGTTCCTGTCCCCTTATGAGGGATCGTTTCACCCGTACGAATTAAAAGAGCTCAAGGCGCCGTAAGGAGCACTGCGCCGCCGCCTACGGTCGCACGGGTGATGAGCAGCAGTCCGGAGACGACGACCCGCACCACCGGCGCACATCGGACGCACCGGGAGGCGCGCGACCGAGCCGCCGCGCGCACCCTCGCGCAGCGGCCGCCGGCGCGCTACGAGCCGTATTTGGACGGTCTGTTCACCTACTGCCTGTCGGTGCTGTGCGACCACGACGCGGCCACCGCCGCCCTCGGGGACGTCCTGGCGCTGGCCGAGCGGCGCGGACAACGCGTTCCGGAGGCCGTCGACCAGCGGGCCTGGCTGTACGCACTGGCCCGCTGGGCGTGCCTGCGAGGGCTCGCCGAGGCCCGGCAGAGACGTCAGGCCACCCACGCGTCGGGCCGCCCGGCCGCCGCGAAACGGGAGGCCGATCCGCCCGTGGCGCCGGAGGTCCTGGAGCAGCGGCGCGGTGAACTCGGCCTGCTCGCCTGGCCGGAGGCGGCCGGTACCTCCCCCGAGCAGCGCGAGGCCCTGGAGCTCGCCGTCCGCCACCACCTCGCCGCGCGCGAGGTCGCCGCCGTCCTCGGCATGGCGCCCGCCGCCGCGCGCGAGCTGCTGGCCTCCGCGGCCTGCGAGGTCGAGCGCACCCGCGCCGCGCTCGCCGTGGTCGAGACCGGCGGCTGCCCGAGCGTGGCCCACCTCACCGGAGACAGCCGGCTGGTCCTCAGCACCACCCTGCGCCGCGAGCTGGTCCGGCACGTCGACGACTGCCCCCGCTGCCGCCGCACCGCCGAGCGCGCCGTACCCGGCCGCTGGCCCGGCGCCACGGTCACCCCGGCCGAGCTGCCGGTTCTGCAGGCGCCCCGCGCGGCCCTGCACGTCGCCCTGGCGCACCACCCGCGCGCGCGAGGCGCGGCCGTGCCCCGCTTCGACCGGCGCGGCTTCCCGATGGATCCCAAGGACCGCGCGGCCCGCCGCGACCGCCTCCGCGCGCGTGCCGTCACCACGACCGTCGTCGCCACCGTGGTCGCCGCCCCCGTGCTCGCCCTGTGGGCCGCCTACCGGGGCGCTCCGGCCCCCGGCGAGGACGGCCGCCCGGGCTCCGCGCGCGAGGCACAGGGCCCCGACGCGTTCGGCGGCGACGCCGGTGCCGGCTACGAGAACGCGGGGAACGCCCGGGTGAAGCCGTCCGGCGCCCCGGCCGAGGAGGGCACGGCGGACGTCTCCGTGAAGGTCGTCAGCGTCGGCGGAACCGGTAAGAAGGGCGCCGGGGAGCTGGCCGTCGGCGCGCGCACCGACGGTGACACCACGCTGATCACGCTCACCGCGTCCGGCTCGGGACCGGTGCGCTGGTCCGCGTCCACCTCGGCGTCCTGGCTCTACTTCAGCCGGTCGGCGGGAACCCTCCGCCCCGGCGAGTCGTTCACGATCAAGGTGTACGTCGACCGGCTGCGCGAGCCGTCCGGCCACTGGCACGCGCAGGTCGCGGTCTCACCGGCCGGCGCCGTGGTCACGATCGACGGCTACGGCACCGCCCCCAGCGGCCCCTCGGCCCCGCCCTCTACGCCCGCCCCCCACCCGAGTCCCTCGACCCCGGCCCACACCGACCCGCCGTCCAGTCCGCCTCCCTCGCCCTCGGACCAGCCGTCCACCCCGGCCGACCCGACACCGTCCGATCCGCCGAGCTCGTCGCCGCCGCCCACCGACGACGGCGCCCCGAGCCCGTCGGACGGCTAGGACTGTTGCGAACGTCCCTCCCCCAGCCTTCGGCCGGGGGGCGCCCCCAGCCGTGCGACGCCATGTCCGCACTCTCGCCGTACCGGGACCCGACCCGAGTACGCCCAGTACGAGGGTCATGGCCCGGCACTTCCCCAGCCTCCGGCCGGGGGGACCCCCAGAGCACGCGCCTGACGCCGCCCGGCCCGCCCTTTGGGCGAACCACGGGACTTTCGCGACAGGCCCTAGGAACGCTCCGGATCCGCCGGATGGGGTGCCACCAGTGGCAGCTGCGAGGCCAGCCGCTGCTCGCACAGCTCGGCCAGGCGGTCGTAGCCGGCCTTGCCCATCAGCTCGGTCAGCTCCGCCCGGTAGGAGACGTACACCGGCTCGCCCGCGCCGTGCGCCGACGTCGCCGAGGTGCACCACCAGTGCAGGTCATGGCCGCCCGGGCCCCAGCCCCGGCGGTCGTACTCGCCGATCGACACCTGCAGTACGCGGGTGTCGTCGGGCCGATCGATCCAGTCGTACGTCCGCCGGATCGGCAGCTGCCAGCAGACGTCCGGCTTGGTCTCCAGCGGCTCCCGCCCCTCCTTCAGGGCGAGGATGTGCAGCGAGCAGCCCGCGCCGCCCGCGAAGCCCGGACGGTTCTGGAAGATGCACGACCCCTGGAAGGGCCGGGTCTGCCGGGACCCCTCGTCGTCCTCGGAGGTCCAGCCGTTGCGGACGCCCTCGTCGTGGTGCTGCCAGATCTCCGGCGTGAGCCTCGCCACGTGGCCGGCGACCCGCTTCTCGTCGTCCTCGTCGGAGAAGTGGGCGCCCAGCGAGCAGCACCCGTCGTCCGCGCGGCCCGCCTGGATGCCCTGGCAGCCGCTGCCGAAGATGCAGTTCCAGCGAGAGGTCAGCCATGTCAGATCGCAGCGGAAGACCTGCTCCTCGTCCGCCGGATCAGGAAACTCCACCCACGCGCGCGCGAAGTCGAGCCCCTTCTCGTCACTCACCTTCGGGGCCTTTCTGGGGGTCTTGCCGGACTTGGACGACTTGTCGTCCTTCGCCTTTTTCGTCTTTGGCACGCGTCCAGGGTAAGTGGCCCCGGGCCGTTACGGGGACCGAGGACGGCGGTTCTGGCAGTAGCGTTCCGTACATGAGACTCGGTGTCCTGGACGTGGGTTCGAACACGGTGCATCTGCTGGTGGTGGACGCCCACCCCGGCGCACGGCCGCTGCCCGCGCACTCGCACAAGGCCGACCTGCGGCTCGCCCAACTCCTCGACGACAGCGGTGCCATCGGCGACGACGGCATCCACCAACTGGCCGACGTGGTCCGGGACGCACTCCAGGCCGCCGAGGACAAGGGCGTCGAGGACCTGCTGCCGTTCGCGACCTCCGCCGTCCGGGAAGCCACCAACGCCGACGACGTCCTCGCGCGCGTGGCGGACGAGACCGGCGTACGGCTCCAGGTGCTCACCGGCGCGGAGGAGGCCCGGCTCACCTTCCTCGCCGTCCGCCGCTGGTTCGGCTGGTCCGCCGGCAAGCTGCTGGTCCTGGACATCGGCGGCGGCTCCCTGGAGATCGCCTACGGCATGGACGAGGAGCCGGACGCCGCCGTCTCCCTGCCGCTCGGCGCCGGCCGCCTCACCGCCGGCTGGCTGCCCGGCGATCCGCCCGGACCCGACGACGTGCGCGCCCTGCGCCGCCACGTCCGCACGGAGATCGCCCGTACCGTCGGTGAGTTCAGCCGCTTCGGCGCTCCGGACCACGTGGTCGCCACCTCCAAGACCTTCAAGCAGTTGGCCCGTATCGCCGGTGCCGCCCGCAGCGCGGAGGGCCTGTACGTCCAGCGCGAACTCAAGCGGGAGTCCCTGGAGGCCTGGGTGCCCCGGCTGTCCGGGATGACCGCCGACCAGCGCGGGGAACTTCCCGGCGTCTCGGAGGGCAGGGCCGGCCAGCTCCTCGCCGGCGCCCTGGTGGCCGAGGGCGCGATGGACCTGTTCGGCGTGGAGAGCCTGGAGATATGCCCCTGGGCACTGCGTGAGGGCGTCATCCTCCGCCGTCTCGACCACATGGGCTCGGACTGAGTGCCCAAGGGGCGCGGAACCGTATCTGCGCATGCCGCCGCCGCGCGTGCGAGCGGCCCCGGCATGCCGTGCAACTACGCGGATGGCAAAGCTCACAATGGCGAACCGGCACCCCGCGTCCGGGCCGCCCGACCCCGTAAGGTGACGGACGTGGCTGAACCAAGGGACGTAAAGGTCGCCCTGTCGACGGCCTCGGTGTACCCGGAGTCGACGGCGACGGCCTTCGAGACCGCCGCGCGCGTCGGCTACGACGGCGTCGAGGTCATGGTGTGGACCGACCCGGTGAGCCAGGACATCGAGGCGCTGCGCCGGCTGTCCGACCACCACGGCGTCCCGATCCTCGCCGTGCACGCCCCCTGCCTGCTGATCACCCAGCGCGTCTGGTCCACCGACCCCTGGGTCAAGCTCCAGCGGGCCCGCGCGGCCGCCGAAAAGCTGGGCGCCGACACCGTCGTCGTCCACCCGCCCTTCCGCTGGCAGCGGCAGTACGCCCGCGACTTCGTCACCGGGGTGTGGCGGATGGCGAACGAGACGGACGTACGGTTCGCCGTCGAGAACATGTACCCGTGGCGCTACCGCGACCGCGAGATGCTGGCCTACGCCCCCGACTGGGACGTCACCAAGGACGACTACCGGCACTTCACGATCGACCTCAGCCACACCGCGACGGCCCGCACCGACGCACTCGCCATGATCGACCGCATGGGCGACCGGCTCGGCCACGTCCACCTCGCCGACGGCCGCGGTTCCGCCAAGGACGAGCACCTGGTCCCCGGACGCGGCACCCAGCCCTGCGCCGAGCTGCTGGAGCGGCTCACGCACACCGGCTTCGACGGCCACGTCGTGATCGAGGTCAACACCCGGCGGGCGATGTCCAGCGCCGAGCGCGAGGCCGACCTCGCCGAGGCCCTGGCCTTCACCCGGCAGCATCTCGCCTCCGCCGTGCGGGTGCCCCGGCGATGACCGGCACCACCTCGCGCCGAAGGGGCCGGCCCCCGCGCACCGAGTCCGCCGGCACCCGCGACCGCATCCTCGCCGCCGCCCGCGAGGAGTTCTCCGAGCGAGGCTACGAGAAGACGTCCGTGCGCGGCATCGCCAAGGCCGCCGGGGTCGACTCGGCGCTCGTCCACCACTACTTCGGCACCAAGGAACAGATCTTCGAGGCATCCGTCGCTGTCGCCTTCGCGCCCGCGCTCGAAGCGCCCGACGCGATCGCCGAGGTCCCGCTGGCCGAGGTCGGCGAGCGGCTGACCCGCTTCGTCCTCGGCGTCTGGGAGAACCCCACGACCCGGACGCCCCTGCTCGCGATCCTCCGCTCCGCCGTGAACAACGAGACCGCGGCGGCCGTCTTCCGCCGTCTGGTCGCCAACCAGCTGCTGCGCCGCGTGGCCGCCCAGGTGGACCTGCCGGACCCGGAGCTGCGCGCCGAACTGGCCGCCGCGCAATTGGTCGGCGCGGCGATGATGCGCTACGTGATCAAACTGGAGCCGCTGGCGTCGGCGGACCTGGAGCAGATCATCGCCCGGGTCGCGCCCGTGGTGCAGGGTCATCTGACGCAGCCCTGACACCCGCGGCCCGGCCCCGGCACCCGTGGCCGTGGAACACGCGTCCCGCATTCCGGACATGCTTGTCCATCCCTTGGAGCGGCGGCGTAGGCTCGGAGGGAGTCAGAACTCTTGTCAGAACTCCCTGGCAGAAGGTCTTCGAAGGAGCGAGCGACGATGCCCGAGCTGAGGTCCCGCACAGTCACCCACGGCCGCAACATGGCGGGCGCCCGCGCCCTTATGCGCGCCTCCGGTGTACCCGGTGCGGACATCGGCCGGAAGCCGGTCATCGCCGTCGCCAACTCCTTCACCGAGTTCGTGCCGGGCCACACCCACCTGCAGCCGGTCGGCCGGATCGTCAGCGAGGCGATCAAGGAGGCGGGCGGCATCCCGCGCGAGTTCAACACGATCGCCGTGGACGACGGCATCGCCATGGGCCACGGCGGCATGCTCTACTCCCTGCCCTCCCGCGACCTGATCGCGGACTCGGTGGAGTACATGGTCGAGGCCCACTGCGCCGACGCCCTGGTCTGCATCTCCAACTGCGACAAGATCACCCCGGGCATGCTCATGGCGGCCCTGCGCCTGAACATCCCGACGGTCTTCGTCTCCGGCGGCCCGATGGAGTCCGGCCGGGCCACGCTGGTCGACGGCACGGTGCGCACCCTGGACCTCGTCGACGCGATCTCCGACGCCGTCAACGACAAGATCTCCGACGAGGACATCCTCCGCATCGAGGAGAACGCCTGCCCGACCTGCGGCAGCTGTTCCGGCATGTTCACCGCCAACTCGATGAACTGCCTGACCGAGGCCATCGGCCTCTCCCTGCCCGGCAACGGCTCGGTCCTCGCCACCCACACCGCCCGCCGCGCCCTGTACGAGAACGCGGCCCGCACGGTCATGGACCTCACCCGCCGCTACTACGAGCAGGACGACGACACCGTCCTGCCGCTCAACATCGCCACCTTCCAGGCCTTCGAGAACGCCATGGCCCTGGACATCGCGATGGGCGGCTCGACCAACACGATCCTGCACCTGCTGGCCGCCGCCCAGGAGGCGGGCGTCCCGTTCGGCCTGGAGGAGATCAACGCCGTCTCCCGCCGCGTCCCCTGCCTCGCCAAGGTCGCGCCCAACGTCGCGAAGAACCGCACGTACTACATGGAGGACGTGCACCGCGCCGGCGGCATCCCCGCCCTGCTCGGTGAACTGCACCGCGGGGGCCTGCTCAACGAGGACGTCCACGCCGTCCACAGTCCCTCCCTGTCCGACTGGCTGAAGACCTGGGACGTCCGCGGCGGCTCCCCGTCGCCGGAGGCCGTCGAGCTGTGGCACGCGGCCCCCGGCTGTGTCCGCTCCGCCGAGGCCTTCTCCCAGTCCGAGCGCTGGGAGGCCCTGGACGACGACGCCGAGAACGGCTGCATCCGCTCCGTCGAGCACGCCTACTCCAAGGACGGCGGCCTCGCGGTCCTCAGGGGCAACCTGGCCGTCGACGGCTGCGTGGTGAAGACCGCCGGCGTCGACGAGTCGATCTGGACCTTCGAGGGCCCGGCGGTGGTCTGCGAGTCGCAGGAGGAGGCCGTCCAGCGGATCCTCACCCAGGAGGTCAAGGACGGCGACGTCGTCGTCATCCGCTACGAGGGCCCCAAGGGCGGCCCCGGCATGCAGGAGATGCTCTACCCGACCTCGTACCTGAAGGGCCGGGGCCTGGGCAAGACCTGTGCCCTGATCACCGACGGCCGCTTCTCCGGCGGCACGTCCGGCCTGTCCATCGGCCACGCCTCCCCGGAGGCGGCCTCCGGCGGCACCATCGCCCTGGTCCAGGACGGCGACCGCATCCGCATCGACATCCCGAACCGCACGATCGAGCTGCTGGTCGACGAGGCGGAACTGGCCCGGCGCGACCAGGCGCTGGGCGGGGTGTACGCCCCGAAGAGCCGCGACCGCAAGGTCTCCGCGGCGCTGCGCGCCTACGCGGCCATGGCCACCAGCGCCGACAAGGGCGCGGTGCGCGACGTGAGCAAGCTGGGCTGACCCGGAGTCCCGCGCGGGGCCGCCTCCCACCGGGCGGCCCCGCGCCGTCTCACCAGGCCGAGGGATCCTTCGCGGGCACGGTGAACACGGTGCCGTCGGGGGCGGTGGCGTGGACGCGCGGGCCGGCGAGGAGCGGAGCCGGCAGTACGGCGGTGACCGTGCCCGAGTTCCGGCCGAGCCGGGGCGGCGTCTGCCCGACCAGACTTCCGTCGCGCGCGTCGACGGCGATCAGCCGCCCGTCGGGCGCGCTGAAGTAGACGTGGTCGGCGGAGGA
Source organism: Streptomyces sp. NPDC058145 (assembly GCF_042884245.1). Taxonomy (NCBI): domain Bacteria; kingdom Bacillati; phylum Actinomycetota; class Actinomycetes; order Kitasatosporales; family Streptomycetaceae; genus Streptomyces; species Streptomyces sp. NPDC058145. Next base: position 151,189 of record NZ_JBHVUH010000019.1, read on the forward strand.
CACCGGTGCCGAACCACGGCTCACGGACGTCTCCAGGTGCCACAGCCGCCGGCCCGTACCCAGGTCGACGGCGTCCAGCGAGCCGCCGGCCGCCAGCACGTGCACCACACCGCCGCGCACGTCCGCTTGGGGCGCCACCCGCCGGACGGGCAGCGCGACCCGGCGCACCGAACGCGACGCGGGCGCGTAGCGCACGACACCGGTCGCGTCCCCCGTGGCCGGATCGACGGCCAGCAGGAACAGCGCACCGCCCTCACTGCCGACGACCCGCAGCGAGCCCTTCAGACGCGCGCTCCACCGGACGGCACCGGAGCCCGGGTCGAGGGCGGTGATCAGCGTGTACGCGCCGTCCGCCGAGGTTCCGGCCGCGTAGGCCAGGGGGTCACCGCCGGGGAGGGTCAGCGAAGCGGTGTCGCGTTCGGAGACCCGGCGGTGCCACTTCCGGGCTCCCGACGACGCGGACGACCCCGTGACCGTCCCGTCGGTGCCGGTGACCAGCAGCGTGCCGCCGCTGAACCGCGCCGCTCCGCGCGCGGGCAGGTCCCGCTGCCACCGCGGCTCACCGGAGGCGGGGTCGAGCGCCGCCACCCGGCGGCCACCGTCCACCGGCACCAGGAGCAGGCCGTCCGCGAGGGCCGGCGCCCCGCTCGCCCGTTCCCCGGCGACCGGGTGCCGCCACAGCAGCGCACCGTTCGCCGGGTCGAGCGCGAACGCCACGCCGGCCCGGACGCACAGCAACTTTCCGCCCCCGTAGACGCATTGCGGCATCCCGGAGCCCTTGCCCATGGGCTTCGCCTGCCACGAGGCGACGGCGGCGGCACCGGCCGGCACACCCGTCGACCGGGCGACCGGAGCACCGTCGTCGCGCGGCCACAGCAGCCCGGTGAGCACGCCACCCAGCACGACGGCGAGCACCCCGGCGGCCAGGGCCACGTGCTTGCCGGACCGGCTCCGGGGCCCGGGCTCGGCCTCGGGTGCGGGCGCCGGCTCCGCCGCGGCGGACCTGGGCGGCGGGGTGTCGTCGCCGGTCCGCTGCGCGGGTATGAACGCCTGGGTGTCGTACGAGGCGGCCACCGAGCGCAGTTCCCGCATCAGCTCGTCCGGCGTCGGCCGGTCCTCCGGCTCCTTCGCCAGACAGCGCAGCAGCAGCGGCGCCAGACTCTCCGGCACCCCGGTCAGATCCGGCTCGTCGTGCACCACCTGGTACGCGACGACATAGGGACTGTCCGAGTCGAACGGCCCCCGCCCGGTGGCCGCGTGCACCAGCACCGACCCGAGGGCGAAGATGTCCGCCGCCGGGCCGACCTCCCGGGGACGCCGGAACTGCTCGGGCGCCATGAACGGCGGAGTCCCGATCAACTTGCCGGTCTCGGTCCGCAGTTCACTGTCCTTCGGCCGGGAGATGCCGAAGTCGATGACCTTCGGCCCGTCCTCGGCGAGCAGGACGTTGCTCGGCTTGAGGTCCCGGTGCACGACGCCCACCCGGTGGATGTCCCGCAGGGCCTCCGCCAGTCCGGCCATCAGGCGCCGAAGCTGCGCCGGCGGCATGGGCCCGTTCTGCTTGACGTGGTCCGAGAGGGTCGGGCCGGGGATGAACAGCGTTGCCATCCAGGGCCGTTCGGCGTTCGGGTCGGCGTCCACGACCGGAGCGGTGAAGGCCCCGCTCACCCTGCGGGCGGCGGCCACCTCCTGCCGGAAACGCCCCCTGAACTCGCGGTCCCTGGCGAACTCGGCGTGCACGACCTTCACCGCGAGCTTCAGCCCGGAGTCACTGCGGGCCAGATGGACCACGCCCATGCCACCGGAGCCCAGACAGGACTCCAGGCGGTACTGACCGGCGTACTCGGGAAGTTCCGCTTCCGCGCCGGTTCCGGTGCTGCGCTGCGGCGCCATGGACCACCCCCGTGCTGTTCGTCCGTGCGCGCGACGCACGGAGCCTAGTCGATGACTCGTACGGGACCGAGGCGGCTTGCTAGCCTCCGCGTGCGAGTCGCGCACCCGGGTCCCGGGGCGCGGCGCGCGAGGCAATGAAGGGGACCCCATCGCAGGCATGGGGCTCAACGGGGGAGGACTGTCATGTCCGTCGACCACACCGACGCGTCCACGAGCGGCGGCGAGAGCGAGTCGCTGACGACGGAGGCGACCGTACGCACGTACCCGGTCGCGCCCGGAGTCCGCCTCAACGTCCGCAGCGGTCCCGGCACCGGCTACGACATCGTCCGGGTCCTTTCCGAGGGTGCCAGCGTCCCGATCTTCTGCCAGACGCCCGGCACCACCGTGACGGGTCCGTACGGCACCTCGAAGATCTGGGACAACATCAACAACGGCGAGTTCGTCTCCGACGCCTACGTACACACCGGCAGCGACGGCTACGTCGCCTCCCGCTGCTCCTGACCCCGCCCGGAGCCCGCCGGCGCCCGGAGCCATAATCGTCCTGTGAGCGACGAAACCGGCACCCCGGAGGACCAGGCGGGCTCCGCGCGCGGCGAGGCCACGGGCGGCGGACCGCGCCCCGAACCCCTCCGTTTCTTCGGCACCTCCTGGGTGGACCACGACCACGGGTACGCGGCCCGCCGGGCCGGCGTGGCGGCCGGCTCCCTCGCCGCGGCCGTCGTCTCCTGCCTGGTGCTGCGCTTCGCCTACGACGGCCTCCGGATCGCCGGCACCGGCGCCTTCGTGACCGTGCTGATCACCGCCATGTTCGCGATCTGCAGCGCGCTGGCCTTCCGCAACACCTGGGAGGGCTTCGGCAAGCGGCACGACCCCCAGCGACAGGCCTCGCTGCGCGGCCTGCTCGCCATCGGCTTCGTCGGCTCCCTGCTGGCCCACTTCTTCCGCGCCCTCACCGAGGCCCCGGGCGAGAAGCTGCACCGCGAGGAGTACGACAAGGCCCGCGAGGAGTACGAGCTCCGGTCCTCCCGGCGCACGGGCAACCCGTCGAAGCGGAAGCGCCGCTGACACGGGGCCGGCGGTACGGCTCGTCGCCGCCGTGCCCGTGAACCCGCTTGTGTCCCCACCCTCCGGCGTGGACAGCATGGCGGTATGACCACGTCCCACACCGCCGAGCCGTCGCGCGGCCTGCGTGCCCACTCCTTCAACGCGGCGGCCGCCCAGTACGCCGCGAACCGCCCCTCCTACCCGCCCGCCCTCCTGGACACCGTGGAGGAACTGGCCGGCCGCCCGCTGTCCGGCGCCCGGGTCGTGGACGTCGGCGCCGGCACCGGTATCGCGACCGCCCTGCTGCGGGCCCGAGGGGCCGACGTCCTCGCGGTCGAACCGGGGGAGGGCATGGCCGCCGAGTTCCGCCGCTCCCTGCCGGACGTCCCGGTCGTGCGGGGCAACGGCAACGCCCTCCCCGTCGCCGACGCCCACGCCGACCTCCTCACCTACGCCCAGGCCTGGCACTGGACCGACCCCGCCCGGGCGGTGCCGGAGGCGCTGCGCGTGCTGCGTCCGGGCGGGACGCTGGCGCTGTGGTGGAACACCGACGCCGTCGACGTCGAGTGGATCGCCGAGTCGGCCGAGCGGACCGGTCGTTTCTTCGGCGTCGACATCCCCGCCGAGAAGCGCGGGGCCGGCGACCGCGCGCAGGCCGACCCCACCGGGCGCCTGCGCTTCACCCGCCGTGACATCCGCTGGAGCCGCCGCGTCCCGCTGGACACCCACCTCGCCAACATCGGCAGCCACTCGGCGTTCCTGGTCGCCCCGGCGGAGCGCAGGGACGCCTTCCTCGAGGAGGAGCGCGGCCATCTGCTGAAGGTCTTCCCGGACGGCGTCGTCGAGGAGACGTACGACGTGCTCCTGCTCGTCGCCACCAAGCCCTGACACCAGAGGACCAAGGACAGAGAAGCGGGGGCCGGGGGCCACACCCCCCCCCCGACCGACAGGGTGGACC